>JANRKU010000080.1:0-118507 GCA_033763335.1 bacterium | reverse complement strand
TATGTGGTCGAATTTGCCGATGGGCAACGCTTTAAGTTCAAAAGTCTGCGTTATTTGGAACTGCATAAGCTCATCATATCGCTAACATTCAAAAATGTGCTAAAAGCGATGCAAAATGGCACGATTGAGGGGATACTGGCTACGATTCCCGATGAATTTCTGGATGAGACACGGGGCTGGATTCATGATATTCAGGCAATTATCGCACAGGTAAAAAATGATGTTAGGCAGGTCTTTGATACCGCCCCAAAAGAATCACGGAAAGAATTTGCGCTGTGGGTGGCGCAATATCACCCGTCACTATCGCGTTATTTATTCCCGATGTTCGATGGTAAGGATATTGAACCAATCATTTATCACTATTATGATTGGGGAAATGATAATGATGAGAAGGCTGAATAGCCATTATAACGATAAATAAACCGATATATCCCCCGTAGGAGCAAGGCTTATCTTTCTTTGACCTCAAAGATGTAGGTATTGCCTTGTCTTACTGGTTCATCATAACGGAAGTAGGGCTGACTTTTATCATAATATCTTCTTTTTATTCTCTCTAAGATGTAATTACCAAATTCTATCGAAACGACCATAAATAAACGATTAACAAATAGGTTTTTACTTTGCATATATGTTTTCATACTCCCCAATTGAATCCCTAAACTCGCTAGGTCTTTGAACTCTTTTCTATTGCTGTCGCTACCTCTTGTCACATCAGAAACTTCAAATAATGATAATTGTCCGTTATTGGGATTAATCAGGACAATATCATGGTCATTATCGCTTCGTTCACTACTCGTTGTTGGATTGCACCGTAAAAGATAATAATTAGGTAACGCATCTATAGCCCAATTTAGAGCATCTATAAGTCGCTCCATTGTGGCACATTGATTAATTACTTCTATCAGCGAATGACTTTCATGTTCTGATGAAATGAGTTTGGGGCGATTGCCTTCAGGCATGATAATTTTAGTACGTTTGACCAGAGAACCCCATTCATCTATGGTCGTTATTTGGCTTGCTGTTTGTGATGCTTCTTTGCCAAGCGAAACAAGATAATGATGCGCGTCTCTTATGTCTTGAATTACTTCAGAGATAGACTTTGGGTTTTCAGGTGTCTGTTTAATTGGCTCAACAAGATTTGGCATTTTTGAACCTACATGAATTGAATTATCAATGGATAAAGAAAAAACCAGCACATGCTGGTTTTTCAAATAAAACGATATGACCCCCGTGGGACTCGAACCCACAACCTATTGATTAAGAGTCAACTGCTCTGCCAATTGAGCTAGGGAGCCAAAAAATACAAGATATGTATTATAGGGGTATTATCCCCCTTTTTCAAGCCTAAGCGTTGGCTTCGCTTTCTGCCAATGTATCGAATGGGAGCGCCTCATTGCCGACCAATTGCACGCGCTTGGTGCCATCGGGCAACACATCTTTGGAGATAATCCATTCTTGGGCTTTGGGGGCAATATCCTCATTCAAAGCGAGGTCAGTAGAGGCTTCTGCGCGTTCTGGCAAGGATGCCCACACCACAAAAAGAGCCGCTAACACAAAAAGCCCACCAGCAAGTCCCCATTCTGCCACAGGAGTTGCCAATACCAAGTTATTGGTCATCAATATGCCAAACACGGTTAGGAGCGCCACCGCAAAAAAGGATTTCATCTCTTGTTGCATCTCAACCCATCCTTATATGAATACCACCATAATGACCTTTATATTATCCCATGCGCGGGGATGTGTCAAAGCGGAAAATCTAGTAATGGAATCATGGCGCTAAGGGGTGTTTTGGATATAAAATAGCATCATGTGCAATTTTTCACCTAGAAAGTGATGTTGATGATGCAAAAAATCCTCTGGCTTATGATTCTCGTCCTACTCATCGCAGGATGCAGAAATTCCGCCGTTCAATCTGACAACCCCAATGTGCGGATTTCTATCCGCACCGACCCTATTTTGCCCAATGTGGGCGATGCGACCATTATTGTGCGCCTCAGTCACCCATCCGATAATGCCCCCATCAATGACGCGCAAAAAATTGAGATAAAAGGGGATATGACCCATGCAGGTATGACACCTGTTTTCGCAGAGACCACATCCGCAGGGGTAGAAGGGTATTATGCAATTCCTTTCAATTTTAATATGGCAGGGGATTGGGTGATAAGTGTCACTGTGACACTCGCAGATGGCACAATCGCCACCTATCAAGCGAGTGTGGCAGGGGTAGCCGTTGTCATGCCTAATTTTGATGTGATTGAAGATTGTTCCACACCCGATGATAATTCCACAGAAGCTGTGCCAGATTGTTTGTTGGATATGACAGAAGAACCCAAGCTGGATTTTGGAATTAATCCATGACCGATTTGCTACAATTCCCATTTTTTAAGCAGATGGCACAGTGGCGCTACGGTCGCTTGATGCTCCAAATCCCATTTTTGTTCATTGCCCTGCTATTGGTCTATGATGGCTTTACAGGCAGTCAGCACGCGCCGGAAAATTTGGCAACGGTGGGGATATGGGTGCATTATCGAGGCATACTCATCCTCAGTTTAATCGTCATGGGCAATATTTTTTGTATGGGATGCCCCTTCACCCTCCCGCGTACCCTCGCCAAACGCCTATCCAAGCGGGGCAAACGATTTCCCCGACTGTTACGGCATAAGGGGTTGGCAATTTTTAGCCTGTTGCTGATATTTTTCTTGTATGAATATTGGGATATGTGGGCAAATCCCGCCCTGACTGCATGGGTGATTGTCGCCTATTTTGTGCTGTCATTCGCATTAGAGGCGCTATTCACCGAATCGGCATTTTGCAAATATGTCTGCCCGTTGGGGACATTCAATTTTGTGTATTCTGCGCTATCCCCCGCCCAAATTTCTGTCAAAAATCGGGATGTGTGCAGAACATGTGTGGGCAAAGAATGTATCAACGGCAGTTATGCCCCTGCGCCCGTTATTCGGCTGGATAGCATCACTATCAACGGCGAAATATCGCAAAAAGAGGTGATTCATAGCCCAAAAGGGACGCTCGGATGTGGCACAGAACTCTTTGCCCCGCAAATCAAATCGAATATGGATTGTACCCTGTGCTTGGATTGTGTCCGCGCCTGCCCACATGATAATATCGGCTGGATGACACGCCGATTCGGGCGGGAATTATCGGATGCCACCGCATGGAGCAAACGCTGGGACATCTCTTTTTTGCTGATAGGACTGGCATTTTGGGGATTACTAAACGCCTTCAGCATGATTCCGCCCGTCTATGACCTGATGGGGGCGCTGGCGAATGGGCTTGGATTACCCGCGCTCGGATGGTCAGATGCGACCATCGAATTGGTCGTATTCGGCATGCTTTTTGTCGTTGGGGGCATTATTTTGCCCATTGGGGTGATGCTGTTGGCGGGATTTTTGACGAAAATAAGTCAGCCCCACCCCGTACCCGTAGGGACGGCATATATGCCGTCCGCGCCCCAAAATGGGCGTAATATCCGCCTCATCATCGGCAATTTTGCCCCCGCATTTATCCCAATTGGGTTTGGGATATGGATGGCGCATTATGCCTTTCACCTGCTATCGGGATTGTTCACCATCATCCCCACGGTGCAATTTTTTCTGCTAGACCACAACATCACCTTTTTGGGGAATACGCCAAATTGGTCATTGGGCGGGGTGGATTTTGGGGTCATCGGGGTGGTGCAATTGGTGGCGTTGATGGGTGGCTTTGTGTGGAGTATGGCATTGGTGCAAACCATTAGCCTGCGCGAATTTCGGCGGGATGCACTGCTCCCCACGCTGATATGGGGCGGTGTGGTACTCGGATTGATGCTGATGGCGGTGTGGATATTCGCCTTCAATGACATGGAAATGCGTGGAACGGTGTTGTTTCATTAAAAAATGGGCGCAACAAAATTGTGCGCCCATATCGTCATTTTTATGACCAGCCATTGACCATCTGCACGCCGACGAATACCAGCACCATCACACCGATGATGCTCGCCATTCCACCGACAAAACGGGTTTTATCGGGGCGTTTTTTGAGGGCGACATAGCCATGTGCTACCGCTAAGGCGAGTGTCATAATACCCGCGTGTGACCATTGTGTGCCTGTATATGTCCCCATCACCAATATGAGGATGATACCGATTATCCATTGCAAGCCGACCAATCCCGCCCAGCCAGCGACAATGCCGTGTGTGCGTTTGTCATACGATTTATTTTGCACATAGCGCACCAGTAACCACACAAATGCGACGATGGTCATCAAAACGACCAACCAGCGCACCCCTGAGTGGAGTTGAAGTATAAAATCCATCATTTTTTCTCCTTATAGTTAGTCAATATTGACTAGTCAATTCTGGCTAATTATAACCAATCGGCACATCAGCAAATAGCCCCAAATTCAGATAGGTGTGCTATTCGTCCGTAACCAATCGGCAATCACATCCCAATCTGTCGCGCCTTGTGCAATCTGCAATACAAATTCGAGTGCCTGCTCGTCATCCCATGTCACCGCATAGCCATTCATTTCTAAAAATAGGATGGTGGCGAGGACGGATGTGCGCTTGTTGCCATCCACAAAGGCATGATTGCGTGATAGTGAATGAAAGAGCGCCGCCGCTTTGTCGTGGATGGTGGCATAGGCATCTTCCCCAAATGCACTCGTCATCGGGCGCAATACTGCCGATTCCAACAAATCCACATCGCGCAATTGTGAGCGCCCGCCAATCAGTTCCTCGTTGATGAGGATGAGTTCAACAATATTGAGATAGCGCACATCAGCCATTAGCGTTTATCCAATTCATCCAAAAGCCATTTATGGGTTGTGATGAGTGAGCGCACACGGGCGCGAAAAGCAGTTTCATCGGTTTGGCGTTCCACATATTCGGCAATGGCATCTACAAGCAATGCCGATATATCACGATTTTGTTTCTTGGCGATTTCTTGTAATTGCAAAACAAGCCGTGTTTCGAGTTGAATATCCATAAGGTGTCCGTGTATGATGATAGATAATAAACGGTACGTAGGGACATGATATATCATGTCCATGAAGGAAGATACGAATGATGACTCATGCAAATCCCATTCCCGTGACCATTTTAACAGGCTTTTTGGGTGCGGGCAAAACCACCTTGCTCAATTATGTCCTAAAAGCGGAACATGGCTTGCGCGTGGCGGTATTGGTCAATGATTTTGGCGCGGTGAATATTGATGCCCAATTGGTGGTGGAAGCCCGTGAAGAAGATACCATCGAGCTATCTAACGGCTGTATTTGTTGCACGATACGCGGGGATTTAATCGCCGCGCTGGTCAAATTGACCCAACGCGACATTCCAACACAATACATCATCATCGAAGCCAGTGGGGTATCTGACCCACTCGAAATTGCGATGGTATTCCGTCAACCCGCCCTCAGCCAACTGATAACAGTGGATGCCGTCCTGACGGTGATTGATGCCGAGCAAATCCTCACATTGGAACGGCAAAATGAGGTGATGGCGGTGCTACAAGTGGGGTCTGCGGATATTGTCGTCATCAATAAAATTGACCTTGTGACCGATGAAGAACGCGCCACAGTAAAAAAATGGGTGCAAAAAATTATCCCCAATGCCCGTATTTTAGAAACGACCTATGGGCGCGTGCCGATGGAATTGTTACTCGGACAAGGCACATTTTCGTATGAAAAATTGGCAGGGCGCGAATCCGCCGATATTCACGTTCACGTCGAAGGTGAAATCCACGACCATGACCATCATCATCATGACCATAGCTTGATATTTAGCACATGGCATTGGCAATCTGGCGAATTATTATCGCTACGAGCCGTGCGCCGATTGGTGGATGGATTGCCCAAATCGGTATATCGTGCCAAAGGGATTTTATACTTGTTGGATGACCCCGATACGATGGGCATTTTGCAGGTGGTCGGCAAGCGGGCAAGCATCACATGGGGCAAAAAATGGGGGAATACCGCGCCCATATCGCAAATTGTGGTGATTGCCGAACACGGGGGGATAGACCCCGATATGCTCCAATCCCAATTTGAGGCGACCATCGCCAAAAATGCTCCAAAATCGGATATTGGTAAATTAGCAGATATGGCATTGGGCTGGCTACGTGGTAAAAAAGATATGTAAGGGCGCAACATGTTGCGCCCGAATGGGTATGACACTATAAAAAGGACACACACATGCTCGAATGGCTCATCATCGGCGGCGGGATACATGGCACAGCACATGCTTTGCATTTTATCCGCAAGCATCGCCTATCCCCCGCCCAAATCGGGATATTAGACCCACATCCGCACCTATTGGGGCGCTGGAAACACATGACCGCCAATGTGGGCATGTCGCATTTGCGTTCACCGGGCGCACATCACCTGCATGATGACCCGTTTCATCTGCGGACATTCACCCAAACGACACAAACCGCATTTCCAGACCCCATTCCCTTATATGAGCGCCCCGCGTTATCGTTATTTAACACGCATAGCGACTCGCTCATCACCCGTTTTGACTTGGAAAAAGCGCATATTCACGGCATGGCGAAGGGCATGGAAAGAATTGCGGGTGGCTGGCGAATTCATACCGACCATGCCCCGATAGATGCCAAACGGGTGCTATTGGCGATGGGCGCAAGCAACTTTTTGAATATCCCCACATGGGCAACACCAGATATGCCCATTTATCATGTGTTGGATGAAAAATTTAATCGTGCGGATATACAAAATGGGGGGTGGGTGGTGGTCGGTGGGGGCATTAGTGGCGCACAAACGGCACTCGCACTCGCAGAAAATGGTGTGGATGTGACCCTCATCACGCGGTATCCGATTCGTATACACGATTTTGATAGTGACCCGTGTTGGGTGACGCGCCTATGCTTGGAGGAATTTTATGCCACAAATGACCTCTCCACACGCCGTTTGTTGATAAAACAGGCGCGGTATCGCGGGTCTGTGCCATATGATATTGCCGATGCGTTGCGCGATGCGATTGGTATGGGGATGATTCGGCATGTTATCACCGATATTATCCATGCTGACCATGTCCCTTTTCGACTTGTCACGGCGGATGGGCGCGATTTTGTTGCGGATGGGGCAATTTTAGCGACAGGCTTCACTACCTACGCGCCGATTCCCGCATGGTTAGCAGATGCCATCACCCGCCATGACCTGCCCCTCGCGCCAGATGGTTATCCTGTGGTGGATAAAGGGTTATGCTGGTCAGACGGGTTATATGTGACGGGCGCATTGGCAGAATTGGAAATTGGCGCAACCGCACGCAATATCATCGGCGCACGGTTGGCGACAGAACGCCTGTATATTAAATAGAAAAACAAACAATTTTATATTTGACAAAATGAAACATCTGTATACACTATAAAGATAAACCCAATCTGTTTTTTAGGACACTGCAATGAAAACAAACCCATTAGAAGCACATACCCGAAGCCAAATCAATCTTAGATTGCAAAATTATGGATGGGAATTCGATCAAAAAAATCCTCAATGTAATGTGTTTCAGGAACAGGCAAAAACACAAAAACAAAAGGAACTTTTGCAAGGTGGTAGACCTGATTATGTGTTATATGAAACAGGGTCAGATATTCCTTTGGCAATTATTGAAGCAAAGAAGCCAGGTGGAAGTCTTGATGAGGCGATTTTGCAAGCAGAAAAATATGCGGTAGCAATTAACGCGCCAATAGTTTTTGCTTTTAATGACACCTTTGTTATTGCTAAACATATTAGCCAAAATCGTCCATTAAAAATAGATGGTGAAGAACTTCAAGAATTTGTTGATGAAGAGACTATCCTTAGATTTATTCATGAAGGGGCGGAAATCCTTTCTACACCTAAAGGTGTTAGTTTTTCACGCGATGATTTACTGGATATCTTTAAAAAAATAAATAATCAACTTAGAAAAGATGGTTTACGCGAAGGATTTGAGCGATTTTCTGCTTTTGCAGAGATATTATTTCTTAAGCTAGTGGATGAGTCTGAAAAATTAAATGAACATAGTGGTAGAAACAGGACGATTGAGAAAAGGTATTGCTGGAGTGATTTCACAGTAGAATATAAAGACCAACGATTACTAGACTTTGTGCGTGACTCTGTATGGAAACGCATGAAAGATCAGTATGGTGATATTTTTGACCCGCAATTAAAAATATCAAATCCTTCAACATTACAAGAAATTGTTGACTTGATAAATCCAATTAACTTTACTGCTACCGACACAGATGTGAAAGGTGATGCTTTTGAATATTTTCTCAAGAGCGTTACAAATGGCAATAAGGATTTAGGGGAGTATTTCACGCCACGTCATATTGTTAGGACAATGGTCAATTTAGTTAAACCTCACTATGGCGAAAAAATATATGATCCATTTTGTGGAACAGGTGGCTTTCTACTTGAAGCATTTAAATATTTAAGTGTTCGTGTAGATGCAAATAATTCGGAATTTGTGAGAGTCATCAAACAAGAATCTCTTTATGGCAGAGAAATAACATCAACGGCGAGAATTGCCAAAATGAACATGATTCTTTTTGGAGATGGACATACTAATGTTGAGCAAGTAGATACATTATCAAAACCTGTCTCAGCATTATATGATGTTGTCTTGGCAAATATCCCATATTCACAAAAAACAGAATTTGGCTCATTTTATCCCATACCATCCAGAAATGCAGATGCTGTCTGTCTACAACACATTTGGGAATCGCTCAAACCAAACGGGCGTGCGGCAGTTATCGTTCCCGAATCGGTTTTATATGAAGATGGTGATGTGGGAAAAACACGAGAACTAATCGCAAGGCAATCAGCTGAATTTTCGGTAATTTCATTGCCCAGAGGGGTATTTATGCCCTATACACCCACAAAAACCAATATCCTCTACTTCAAAAAAGGGGGACAATTCAAAAAGAGCTATCATTTTGTCGTTCTTAATGATGGTTTTGAATTGAATACAAAAAGAAAATCAATTGCAGGAAGTAGTGATTTGAAAAAACTTCTTAGCGTATATGATGATAAAGAATTAATTAATAGTCAAGCTAATCTTGTATCACGCGAGGAAATAGAATCTAGTGGCAACTGGAATATGCGCCCATTCTACTATATGAATGACGTGCCTAAATCATCACAGGAATTGGTATATCTCGATGAAAGTGTTATTAAAGAGGTAAAAACAAAAGTAGATCCAAGAAAAAGTCCAAAAAAGGAGTATAACCTTTTACAAGTATCTCAAAATGGCATTTTCTTGGATGAAACTATTTTAGGTGAAAAAGCCACCCAAGCGTATAAAAAAGTTCAAGCAGGCGATATAGTTTATAACCCGTATCGTGTTAATATTGGTAGCATAGGTGTTGTACCTAGCCACCTAGATAATGCCCTAGTTAGTCCTGCCTATGTTGTTGTAAGAGTTCATAATAAAGATTATACACCATCTTACATTGTCGCTATCTTAAAAACTGAGCGTTACATGCGAGTAATTATGAACTATTCTCTAGGGTCGGCTAGGGCAAGTCTCCCGTTCTCTGAATTAAACCGTATTCAAATACCTAATCCGTCATCACAAATCACTAACGAATTGATTAGCTTAGATAATGATTTACAAAAGAAGCTACAAGAAGTATATGATATTCAGAAAAAAATCATAGAACAAGCCAATAGCTATCTTGCGTGATTAAGGCTTTATCACTTCCAACATAATGCCTTTTTCATCCAATGCCGTCCGTAGGGCTTCCCACTGGTCGGCGCGGACAACCACCGCCAAATCACCCAACCGTGCGCCCAAATAACGGCGGGTGGCGGGTGTCTCCAAAATAAAATTCATCACCTCAAGCGATGTCGTCCGTAACACCAATAGGCGTTCTAAGGTCACACTCGAAACGGCGCTGGTAGACGGTGGCATGAGTAATTTTGCCACCGATGCGGGTAATGGCGCGTTATTGGTGATACGCTTGAGGAAGGTGGTGATATGGTCGGCGGTGATGTCTTGCTCATTGGCACGACGGATGCTTTCTGGGGTCAGCTTATAGGTATAGGGTGTGGTGGCGGTGGCTTTGCCCTCCCATGAGGTGAAGCGCATCACCTGAAAACGGTCTATACGCCCCACTTTGCGCGATAGTTGAATCGTGCCATCGGCATTGAGGCGCATGGGGTCTTCTTGGTCGGGTGTATTTGGGAAATTTTCCCAGCCCACAAATGCCCGTCCATAGGCATTGAGGCGCACCGCATCATCAGCCAGATCCACCATACCGAGCCAATAGAGGGGGCAATTGATATAAAATTCGAGCAGTGACCCTTCGACTGCATCCCAATTTTCAAACCCACTGAGATATTCATCATCATCGTTGAGGATATACCATAGGTTATAATCGCCGTTGGGACGCTGAAAATCGGGTTCTGTTTCCTTAATAGCAGAAATAAAATCGGTGAGCGACCACCATGCCCCACGCGGGGTAAAATCACGCAAAAATTCACGTAATGCCTCTCTGCCCGCGTTGGGATGATATTCCCAGCTATTATCTTCGGGGTGCAATCCGGGGACATGCCATAAATCCCGATAGCGACGGCTTTTCATCCATGCTGTGATGAGGGCTTGCAATTGGCTAACCCGTTTTTCTTCGAGCCATTTACGCGCTTCGGTACGGCGGACATATAAATGCCCTTCATTGACCTCAACCAAATCGGCACTAATGGCAAGGGAGAGCATAAAGGTGAGGCGGGATTCGTCATCATTGAGCAATTGCGGACTCAATGCCTTATGGTCATCTTCTGCGAGGCGCACCCCATCTAATTTTCCGCCACGCACTTGGATATAGGCGAGTAGCGCGGTCACATCATCCACAATGCTGGTATCGGCTGTTAGGCGCGGGGTGATAGTACCTTCTAGGGGTTCAATGGTGTGTCCTTCGTCATCATCATCATCGTCCACAAACGCGCCCGATTCCGATTCTAAATTGGCATACCCTGTTTTATGCGATGGCAACGATTGGGAGAGTTCTTTGGGGATATACCAATAGACACGCGGTCCACTGGCGACATGCTCAAATGCCTCGTAGATGAGTCCGCGATAGTAAAGTGCCTCTGCGATGGTGGCAGGATTTTCATGCGGTTTTTTTTGCTCAATTTGTAATTCGCCCATCTTGCGGATTTTGCCCAAAATGCGCTCCATCATGGCTTGTGGCAACTTGCCCTGTGACCCCAAAAAGGTTTGTAAGCCTTGTCGTTGCTCATCGGTCAAATTTCCCCATACAACCTCCCCCACATCAGGATTGCTCATGTGATAACTTAATTTTGAGGCTAATTCTTGGATGGTGATGCCAACGGGGACATCCATTTTCCAAAAACGGGCGATAATTTTGACGATAGCTAAATCAATATTCAACAAACTAGAATGTAAATCGGGCAAATCGGACATAAATCCCCCTCGCATAACATAAAATGGATGATTATTAGTTCTATTGTATCATCAACGTTAGCTTATTTTATAGACAACTATAGACAGTGCTGTACAAATTTGTACAGCACTAAAATTTGGTTATATGTGCAAAATTGGGTAGAATCGTATTGGGTTATGAATATTTAGGAAATTGGCTATGCAACTGGTTGAACAACATATCATCACCAAAAGTCATCCCTTTTGGGCAACCCTTGATAACGCTTGTTTCAAATCCAAGAATTTATATAACGCCACTTTGTATGAACTCCGTCAACATTTTTTTGCTACAGATGAAACACTACCTAACCAAGTCCTGCACAAAAAGATGCAAACTAATCCTGATTTTCGTGCATTACCCAGCAAAGTATCGCAATGGGTGGTCATGCAAGTCATTGCCGATTGGTGGAATATCTGGAAAGCATTGGTAGCCTACAAGAAAAACCCAGAGAAATTCACAGGTCGTCCCAATTTGCCCCATTACAAACATAAGCAAAAGGGACGCAATCTGCTCATTTACACCATCCAAGCCATCGGCAAACCCGCCCTCAAGAAAGGATTGGTAGAACCCTCGCAGTTACCGATTCAAATCCCGACCAAACAGACCAATGTGAATCAAGTCCGTATCGTCCCGCATCATTCCCATTATACCGTTGAGGTGGTCTATACCGTCTCCGATGAAAAACCATCTCCACACACCGATAGAATCGCTTCGATAGACATTGGATTGAACAATTTAGCGACTGTAACCACAAACCAGCCCGACTTATGTCCACTTCTGGTTAACGGCAGACCGTTGAAGGCATTCAATCACCGCTACAACAAACAAAAAGCCAAGATGCAATCGCGCCTTCCCAAAGGGCAATACACATCCCACCAAATCAATCAACTGACCTTCAGACGCAATCAGCGTGTCTATGATTATTTACACCGTTCCAGCTATGAAATTGTCGAGTACCTCAAAGCAAATCAGATTGGGGTATTGGTCATCGGCAAAAATGATGGGTGGAAACAGGAAATTGATTTGGGGCATGTGACGAATCAGAACTTTGTGCAAATTCCGCACGCTATTTTCATCAAAATATTGACCTACAAGGCAGAGTTAATAGGGATACAAGTCATCCTAACCGAAGAGAGTTACACCTCGAAATGCAGTTTTCTGGATGACGAACCTGTGAAGAAGCACAAGACATACAAAGGCAAGCGCATTCACAGAGGGTTATTTCAAGCGTGTGATGGACGGGTCATCAATGCGGATGTGAATGGGGCGATGAACATCATGAGAAAAGTATTCCCGAATGTGAGAGCAGACGGGATAGGGGCATCAGTGGTTATGCCTGTTCGGGTGACACCGTTTCAACCAAAGAAGAAGAAACTGTGTCACACCGTCAAACAAGTGGCGTGTACATAATTGTACATAAAACTTGATACTATGCGTATTTTGGTTATCGTACAAACATGAGGATAAAACAAAAATAACCCCATAGCGGGGTTATTTGGATTATGTTGGGATAAATTTGGGTTATTTGCGGGTGGTACGTTGGCGCAGGGAGAATAGGGCGATGCCGAAGGGGATAAGCCCCAAAATGGCAACCGCAATCAATCCAGAGCCAATGGCTTCCCAATTCCAGCCATTGAGCAAAATCTCACGGTTGGCTTGCAACACATAGGTGATGGGGTTTAATTGGGCGGCAGTTTTTAGCCAGCCACTGAGAAAATCGAGTGGCACAAAGGTGGCGGTTAGGAAGGTTAGCGGGAAGAAGGCAAAACTCGCACCACTGGTAGCGGCGGCGCTCCCTGTGAACAATGCGACCGATACCGCAAAACCCGCGAAGCCTGTGCCGAGCAACACACCAAAGAGCAACACGGCGACATATCCCATAAAGCCTGTGGCGGGTTGCAATCCCATGAGGGTGGCAACGAACAAAATCAGGGCAGTTTGGAAGGCGAGGATAATAGCCCCTGCCAACACAGGACCCGATAGCAATGCAATACGGCTGATGGGTGTGAGCAATAATTTATCGAAATAGCCATTTTCAATATCGCGGACGATATATTGTCCTGCCACACCAGACCCACTAAGCGAGGCGCTAATCAGCGACACTGGCAGGATGAAGGCAAGGTACGATTGACCGGGCTTCAAGAGAAACACCGATGCGCCACTAAGAGAAGCATCATAGATGAATAAAAAGAACACGCTGATGATTAAGCCTGGGATGACAGAGGCGGGTGTTCTGCGGATGATGACCAAATTGCGCCATGTCATCATGGTGATTTGTTTCCAGAGGGGCATCCCTTTGGATTTATCGGTGACGATTGCTGTGGTTTGTGAAACGGTTTTTGTAATTGCGGTCATGATATTTTTTTCTCCTGATGACTAGGCGACTGCTTCGCCAGTTGTTTCTTCTTCGGTTTCTTCAACAAAGCGTTGCCCAGTGACTTGCAGGAACACATCATCCAGTGTTGGTTGGGTGAGTGTGAGCGAAAGGGGTTGCAATTGCAGTTCGTTTAATTTGTTAACCACATTGGGAATGGCATAGGCGGCATTTTGCAAATAGAGGCGCAAGGTTTTGCGGTCAATTTGGGCGCGGTCTACCATCTCTTTGAGGGCATTACGGGCGTTTTCTGCGGTGGCAAAATCGGCAAAGGTGACATTGATAGATTCTGCGCCTAGCCCTGCTTTTAATTGGGCGGGTTGCCCCTCTACGGCGATTTTACCCGCGTTGATGATGGCGATGCGGTCTGCGAGTTCATCGGCTTCTTCGAGATATTGGGTTGTGAGAAAAATCGTCATGCCCTCTTGCACATTGAGGCGACGCACTTCTGTCCATACATCCCGACGACTAGCAGGGTCTAAGCCTGTGGTGGGTTCATCTAAAAAGAGAATTTCTGGCTTATGCACCAATGCCATTGCCAAATCGAGACGGCGACGCATCCCACCGCTATATTTACCAACAGGGCGGTCTGTAAATTCGCTTAGGCGCACCAATTCCAATAATTCTTTGGCGCGTTTAATCGAATCCATACGGCTCATTCCGAATAATTGCCCTTGTGTGACTAAAAGCTCCATAGAGCGCATAACAGGGTCTAATCCAATATCTTGCAACGCGACCCCCGCGATACGGCGGACTTGCTGGGCTTGGGTGACAATATCGTACCCGCCAACCGTTGCCTTGCCACTGGTGGGGAGGCTGAGGGTTGTTAGCATGGTGATGGTCGTGCTTTTTCCCGCACCATTAGGACCCAAAAAGCCAAAAATTTCACCTGCACTGACGATAAACGATACATCATTAACGGCGTAAAAATCACCCTCATACCGTTTTTTGAGGTTTTCTACGATAATCTGACGGCTAGACATGAATGACAAACTCCCTTGTAATTAGTGATGTGAGAATTGTCTCTGTAACGAGTAAGCATTGCCTGAAAATCGGTTAAACCCGCTATGAGCAGTTCATGGGTGTTTGATGAGGGAAAAAATCTCTTATTCTGCCCTTAAACCATCGTTAACTATATTAAGGGATAAGGTTTAATGCCCCGCGCCAAAAGTGTTAACTTGATATGGGTACTATTCATGTGTGAGGGCAAATAAACGGCTCTCTTCTATTTTGACCATTAGTATCAGGAGCAAACATCCGTATGAAACGTTTTTTCCTTTTTAGTTTGGTAATTGCAATGCTCATCGCTGTGAGCGCCAATTTCGCACAAGAACAAACCATCGCCGAAATTGTCGCCAGCAATCCAGAATTCAGCACCTTGCTCGCCGCAGTTTCTGCCGCCAGCCCCGAAATTTTGGAAAACTTGTCTAATCCAGAAGCACAACTCACCGTTTTCGCCCCAACCAACGCCGCTTTCGAAGCCCTTCCAGACTTCGTTGTCGCTTATGTTTTGGGCAATACCGAATTGCTCGACACCGTGTTGATGTATCATGTCGTTGACGGCGTGGTCATGTCTACCGATTTGTTGGGCATGTTGGACGAAAATGGCATGGCTTCTGCTATGACCATGGCTGGTAGCGAATTGTCTGTTATGGTTGACGTGGAAAACATGGTTGCCATGGTTGACGGCGCTACAATTGATATGGGCATGATTGACATTGCCGCTTCTAACGGTGTGATTCACGTCATTGATTCTGTGTTGGTTCCTCCTGTGGACTTGCCAGTTGTGGATGCCGCTTTCGTTGAAGGTGACATCAAATCTGCTGGTAGCTCGACCGTTGCTCCTTTGAGCGAAGCCGTCCAAGCCGAATTTGTTGCCGCTGGTTACACTGGTGCCATCGAAAACGAAACCATTGGTTCTGGCGCTGGTATTGAACGCTTCTGCGTTGCTGGCGATACCGATATTGCCAATTCAAGCCGTGCCATTCGTGACACCGAAATTGAATCTTGTGCCGCCCTTGCTACCCCCCGTTTGCCAATCGAATTCCGCGTTGGTACCGATGGTTTAGCTGTGGTTGTGAACCCCGCCAATGACTGGGCAACCGACCTGACCTTTGAAGAATTGCAATTGGCATTCTCCACCGCCGTGACCTGGGCAGATGTCCGTGAAGGCTTCCCAGATGAACCCATCCTCCGCTTCATCCCCGGCACCGACAGCGGTACATTCGATTTCTTTGTTGAAGAAATATTCGACGAAGACAGCGCCCCCATCTTAGCCGCTACCGAAACCCGCACCAGCGAACTGGACACCGAATTGGTGGCTGGTATCGAAGCCAATCTTGGTGCTATCGGTTTCTTTGGTTATGCCTATTATCAAGCCGAAGGCGATGCCCTTGGTTTGGTCGCCATTGACGGCGTTGTCCCCAATGCTGTGAGCGTTGAAGACGGTAGCTACTCATTGGCTCGCCCCCTCTTCATCTACAGCGATGCTGGTATCATCAGCGAAAAACCCCAAGTTGGTCAATTCATTTCCTTCTACCTCAGCACTGTCAATGAAGTGATTGATGAAGTCGGTTACTTCCCCGCCAGCGAACTCAGCTTGCGCGTGTCGAAACTCATCATCCTCGCGCTCACCGACACAGGCATGTAATTCTGATTTTTACCATAGCAATTCCTTTTTGGGGGTGGGGTAACCCGCCCCCTTATTGTGTTGAATAGGCATTCACTCTCCATATCGGGGGGAAGAGGCAGTCTTTATGGAACAAGTTGTGAACTCCTCATCTGAGAGAAAATCACTCATCAAAAAACAAAGTGGTGAACAAGCCATCAAAAAACGGGTACGCCCTGTTGATGGTATCATCACAATCAGTTTATTTATCATGGGTTTTTTCTCAATTTTTACCACCATTGCCATTGTCGTTATCTTAGGTGGTCAAACCCTTTTATTTTTTGATTCGCGTGCTTATATCGTCGCTAAGTTACCTGTCGTTGATGATGCACTTAGCCAAGCCATCAATTTAGATGATACCGAAGCGATGAGTGCTTTTGCAGATGCCGTCCTCGCCGAGCCAATTGACTCAAATCAGACCGAATTTTTAATCGCGTTTGACGATGAACGAACCCCATTTCAACAATCTCAATTCATCCAAATGGGGACAGGCGAATTGCGCGAGGTGATGCGCGTGGTTGACCGTGGTCGGCGCACGATTAAGGTTGAGCGCGGACTCGATAATACATCCCCCCTAGCATATTCATCTGGCACACTTATTTTTAGCATGAGTGAGCAACAAGTTACACTCACACAAGAGTTGCCCTCGGTTCAATCTATAGAGGAAATTACTTGGGAACAAGTCAATGTCCCCTATATTCAGATTGGCGATGAATTTGAATTTAGAGAACAAACAGTCCGTGTGACTGATTTTAATAGCACCAATGCCGTCATTCAATGTGTTATCCCCGTCTCTCAATCCTTTAATCGGGGTGATTTGCCCCGTCGCTTGGCACAAGCCTTGTCTGAGGGCGAGACATTTGATTATAACAACTTGTTGTGGCGTGTCGAATCGGTGACGAGCAATGAGGTTACTGCTTCGTGCGTCCCTGATAGCACCTCTCAAGTGGCATGGTCAATCTTGCCTGTGACGATGGTCAAGGTGAGCGATAGCATTGAATATCAAGACCTCGATTGGCGTATTGCATCTTTTACCAACCAAATCGTCCGTATTGAGCGTTGCGCCCCCAATCAATTTAGCGAAATCCCCTTACTGCCAACCTTTGGGCGGGCATTCAAAGAAAATGACATTGTTGAAATTGGCGTTGAGATAATGCGGGTAGACAGTGTTGCAGAGGATGCCATCGTTGTTGAGCGATGTTTACAAGACACAAATGGCTATGCACATGTCCAATCAGATGGGTCTTATCCAGCCATATCCGTTGCCGATGAAGTCGAATTTGGCGAATTTTTGACCGCTACCGAATGGGTGCCTCAAAACGGTGCATACGGTATTTTGCCATTGGTCACGGCAACCGTACTCATCACCTTTGTGGCGCTCATTGTGGCTGTGCCATTGGGGTTGGGTGCGGCGATTTATCTGAGTGAATATGCCCCGCTCAAAGTACGGAATACCCTTAAGCCTATCCTCGAAATTTTGGCAGGTGTGCCAACAGTGGTATTTGGGTTTTTTGCTGTGTCGTTTGTATCGCCCATGTTGCAAGGGATATTTGGCAATGTGGTGCAAGGGCAAAATATCCTCACGGCGGGGATTGTGGTGGGTATTTTGATTGTGCCGATGATTAGCTCATTGAGTGAAGAAGCCTTCCGTGCTGTGCCTCGCGCTTTGCGCGAAGCCTCGTATGGATTGGGCGCGACCAAACTCGAAACCACAGTACGAGTGATTTTTCCCGCCGCCATTTCTGGTGTTTTGGCATCAATTATCTTGGCGGCATCGCGTGCCGTTGGCGAGACGATGGTTGTGGCACTTGCGGCAGGTTCTGTGCCAAAATTCACCTTCAATGTTTTTGAAGGGGCAGAAGCCATGACAGGTTATATTGTGCGTATTAGCGGTGGCGACTTAAGCTATAACACCATTGATTACAACAGTATTTTTGTGGTGGGTGCAACATTATTTTTGATGACCCTGTTGCTCAATATTGGCAGTAGCATCGTTGCAAATCGCTTGCGAGAGGTGTATTAATGAGTAATCGAATTGAAATCGGTATTTTTAGGACGAGTGTCCAAACACGGAATGCGCGTGGTGAGCGTTTTCGCCTATTTTATTTGTCATCGCTCATTATCGCCTTTGCGGTGTTGATTATCCTCATCGCCAGTGTGATTAATCAGGCGGTTGGGCTGGTGGCGATTAATTATGCCGTAGACCCAGATAACCTTGTAAGACCGATTGAGCTACAAAGTCGCTTGGCGACCCTCCCAGAAGAAACCCTACGTGGATTTTTTGGTGAGGCGGGTATAGAACCAGACCGTGCTACCCTAGAATCACAACTTTATTTGTATTACACCCTGATTGACCAAGTATCGAATAAGCGCGATGCCGAAATTTCCTTGAATGATTTGGCTGTGTTGCCTGTAGCAGATGTCATGACGCGCATTGATGGCATCGAAAATCTTAGTCGCACCCTGCGCGATGCCGAACTAACAGAAGAAACTGTGGCGACATTGGTCGCAAATACAACGTTATGGGAGCTTATCCTCACCCCCAATACCCGAACCATCGAAGAATTGCCTTCAGAAGAATTGGGTAAAATTATCGAAAACACCATCCCGCGTGAAATTTTGCAACTGGTCTATGAAAATCTGAGTCTATTGAGTGATGTGCGCGAGATGAATGGTATTCCCTTACGCATCTCTATAGATGGAAGTGTTATCCCAGAAGGGTGGGAAGAACGCGCTATCAACGACTTATCTGCGACTGAACGGATTCAATTGCTCATCGCAAATTTGTCGCAAGAGCAAATGCTGGCACTCATCAACGAAAAGGTTATTCAAGAGGTCATTTTAGAAAGCTGGAATTTGGATGAAAGCCTCTTGAGCCGTAGCGCAATTGAGACCCGTGTGGAGGATGCCCTGCAGTTTGGGACAGAATTACGCTGGCGCTCGTGGCTATCTGCCGATTTTATCACGGGTGCATTGACCAAGACACCTTCTACATCGGGCATTTATCCTGCTTTATTGGGGACAATATGGTTGATGGTCATCACCGTGTTAGTTGCCTTCCCATTGGGGGTAGGCGCGGCTGTCTACCTAGAAGAATATGCCAGTGATTCGTTTATCAACAAAATTATTGAGGTGAATATTCGCAATTTGGCAGGCGTGCCTTCTATTGTATATGGCATGTTGGGTCTGGCGTTATTCGTCAATGCCCTTGCGCCTATCACCAGTGGCGAAATTTTTGGCACACCATCCAATGTGGCGGGACGCACGATTTTATCGGGTGCGCTCACCCTATCGTTGCTCATTTTGCCCGTCATCATCAGCGCCAGCCAAGAGGCGCTCCGCGCTGTGCCATCCTCATTGCGCGAGGGTAGTTTTGGGCTGGGTGCGACCAAATGGCAAACTGTCTCACGGACAATTTTGCCCACCGCCATGCCCGGTATCATCACAGGGGCGATTATCGCCCTTGCGCGTGCCATCGGCGAAACTGCACCCCTGCTGGTGATTGGTACCGCCACCTTCACCACATCTGTGCCATCGGGTCCGTTTTCCAGTATTGCCGCCATGCCCACCCAAATCTTTTCGTGGATTCGAGAATCTGACCCGCAATTCCGCAATATCGCGGCAGCAGGCATCATCCTCTTTTTAGCCGTGTTGCTTTCTATGAATGCCATCGCCATTACTTTACGTCAAAGAGCCTCTCGCAGGAGCGTATAAAACCATGTCTGTAGATTTAACCGTTAGCACACAAGTCGCCCTCGATACACATCAGGTAGATGTGTTTTATGGCAGTTATCGCGCCGTACATGACATCACCATGCCCATTTATGAGCGCAAAATCACCGCCTTCATTGGACCATCGGGCTGTGGCAAAAGTACCGTCCTACGCGCCTATAACCGCATGAATGACCTCGTACCCGGTGCGCGGGTCGAGGGGCAAATTTTGTTTCATGGCGAAAATTTATATGGACCCGATGTAGACCCTGTAGAAGTGCGTCGTCGCATTGGTATGGTGTTCCAAAAACCGAATCCATTCCCAAAGAGCATTTATGATAATATCGCTTATGGTCCGCGTTTATTGGGTGTCAAAGACAAATCTACATTGGATGAAATCGTTGAGCAAAGTCTACGCCGCGCCGCCTTGTGGGATGAAGTGAAAAACGACCTCAAAAAATCGGGGATGGCGCTATCGGGTGGGCAACAACAACGCTTGTGCATCGCCCGCACGATTTCGATTGAGCCAGAAGTGATTTTGATGGATGAACCCTGTTCCGCCTTAGACCCCATCGCCACCCAACGCATTGAAGAACTCATGCGCGAATTGGTCAAGGACTACACCATCATCATTGTGACCCACAACATGCAACAGGCGCTTCGTGTGTCCGATTTCACCGCCTTCTACAACATCCGTAAAGAAATTATCGGTGAAAAAGAAACCCGTTGGGGGCAATTGATTGAATTTGCGCCCACATCGGATGTATTCAATTCACCCCGTGAGCAAGAAACCGCCGATTATATCTCTGGACGTTTTGGATGATAGGGGAATAGACAGGCGCAACATGTTGCGCCCTTACAAAACCTGCCTATTTGATGTGTAGGGGCATGATATATCATGCCCGATTTTTATTTGGGATTATAGCGGGCTTGCCATGGCAAGCCCCTACATCCTATCCGATTTTGAATATTTTCCTATCGCTATATTTTGCCCCGCTAGGGGATAATAGGCTCTCTACCAGCGAAAATTCCGTGATAGAAAACGATTCACTCTCATAACCGTGATTATTCTTGAGAAATTGCTCCACCGCAGGCAATGGCACATCGGTTTTGAGCCGTGCCACTGTGATATGTGGGTTAAACGGCTTATCCTCTTTGCCAAATCCAGCATCTATCATCGCCAATTCCACCGCTTGTTGTAAATCAAATAGGGCTTGTGGGGCAGATAACCCCGCCCATAGCACACGGGTCGGTTTTTTGATATTGGCAGGAAAACATCCCACACCCCGTAATGACATCTCAAAGGGGTGTGCGTGAATATCCGCCAATGCCTTTTCTATCACACTCACAGCGACATCGGGTATATCACCCAAAAAGCGTAAAGTGAGGTGATATTGGCTTTCATTTGACCAATTGGCGGTAGGGATGGTCATCTTGAGGCGCAACAATCCCGTTTTGACTGATTGCGGTAGGTGTAATGCAATAAATAGGCGAGGCATGATTTATTCTGCTTCCCGCAAATCATTCAGCCACGCCAAAATAATGCGCGTGGTGGGGTCATTGGGTGCGCCGATACTTGTCACCAATCCAAAGTGGTCACGGTTATCTATCACATGCGCGGTATACTCGACTCCATATTTATCGAATATTGCGCCCATATCGGCTTGCTCGACAATCAATTCGGGATAATCATTTTCTGAGGCAATCATCAAATAGGGGGGTATTTCCCTCTCTTCGACAGCATCCTCTATCAGATGAATTGGTGATACCGCTTGACGCTCGGTTTCACTGGCAGAAAAGGCATTGCCCGCCCAATTCATAATCCAGTCATCTATCCAATATAACCCGCTATACGAAATAACCCCTTTAATCACATCCAACGGCACATCTACCGCGCCTAAGTATTGCGGGTCAAGTGTGAGCAGGCTCACCATATGCCCCCCCGCGCTATGTCCCGTGAGGAAAAATGTGTCTGGGTCGCCACCATAGTCGCCAATATGCTCTACAAGCCATTTTACCGCCAGCGCCCCGTCTTGTGTGTGGGCGGGGTGGGTAAATTCTGGTGAGAGGCGGTAATTGATAATCGCCACCCCATAGCCTGCTTCTGCTAAGGTATTGCCGATATTGGCATATAAATTTTTATCCCCGCCTACCCATGCACCCCCATGTACATAGAGGACGACAGGAAAATTGTCTGTGGTGGGCAAATATAAATCGAGTTGTTGACGCGGATGGGCATCATCCGCCGTGTTATAGGGAATATCGGTTAAAACTCGTGTTGTGGGCATAGGTGTTCCTTGTGTAATTATCATCAAACCATATATCAATGATAACATGATGTGTCGAATCATCGGTGTTGCTCCTGAAATTATTTTTATTCACAATAAAATTTATCATAATATCTGTCAATCCCGCAAAATAACAAGCATAAAACCCCGTTATGCGTTAAAATAACCCTGTTATAAGTGAACCGAGAGGCGAAAATGATAGACCCACGCATACTCCAAGCACTAGAGAGTAACGACCCCGATAAGCGCAAAAAAGCCGTCGCATATCTGGCAAAATCGCTGGATAGAGAGGCGCTTCCCCACCTTGCGCGGGTATATAAAACCGATAAAGACCCCCAAATTCGTGAGCTGGCAAAAAAAGCAGGTGCATATATCCAAAAAAATGCCCCAGAGCCAGAACCAGACCCCATTTATGAAGATGACCTCTATGAGGAAGAAGAAGCCGATAGCTCCTATACCCGTTATAACAGCCTCTATGCTGATGATGACGATGACGACGATAACGCCATGAGCTATGAGAGCGATGAGCCAAATGTGCCATTGCCATCGAATATTCAAGTTTCTGCTGTTGCAGAAGAACGCGCCAAGTCGTATGTTGAACAAGCGATGGATTGGAATGTGCGGGGCAATAACACCAAAGCGATAGAGATGCTCAAAAAGGCATTTAAGAGCAATCCGCGCCTATTGCATGATTCGTATACGATGGGCTTGGCGGTGAATATCACAGGTCTGAGCCAAGCCGATACCCAACGCTTGCTCATGCCGTCTGATAAAGAAATGAGACAGATGGATGGTGTTACAAGCCAACGCTCAGAATCACGCAAATTAAATGGTATTCAACAATTTTTTGCGCTCATCATTTTTGTTGGTGCAACCGCCACGCTCATCGGCTTTTTTGCCCTTCCATGGATAGATATTGGCTGGATACCGATTCAGGTAGATCCTGCCGATTTAGCCCCAATTGCCGATTTATCTGCATTTGGCATAAATGTGAACGCCGAGAACCTCACAACACTTGGTGGGTCATTATCTGAATTTCAAACCTTGTTGAATAATAGTTTTGTGCGTGAAGCCGAAAGCCAATTGTCTGCGATGGGGTCACAAGGCGACCTTATTCGGCGTGGTCTGAATGGGTTGCGGGGTATTCGCACCAATGCCAGTGGTATGGATACCATGTTATTTATGATGGGTACACAAGACATCCTACGTGCTTTTGGGATTGGTGGGATTATTGATGTGATACTGGATGGACTCAGTGACCCGCTTGTGATGGAGGCGATTACCTCTGCTATCGCTCAACAATCAGCCGATTTGGGGATTGCTGGTGTAGACTTGAGTAGCATACCAACAGACCCCGATACGATTCGCTCTGTCATTAATTTAGGCTTGGCACAACTAAAATACCCCACGCAAACAATAGATTTTTCGGTGATTGCTGTGCCAGTGGCGGGGAGTTTTGCCTTTTTGTTGGGATTGCTCTTATTTATGGCTCCCAATGGTTGGATATGGTTTTTCTGTATTTTATTTGGGTTGGCTGGCGTGGGTGCATGTGCCTATTTCTATACAACTGCCATCAATAGCATGTTCGTATTTAATACCCGCACCACGGGTGCTGATGTTATCCAACAATTGAATGCACAAGGTTTTCCTGCCACATCCATGACACAATTCATCGGCTTGGGCTTTTGGGTGAGTATGGGCGGTGTGATTGCCGTTGCCATCGCCCCATTTTTAGGTTTGCTATTCGCCCCTGCCAAACAAACGGCATAAGGAGGCATTTGTAATGACCACACGACTCCGTATTTCAATCGTGCTTTTGATGGGGTGTGTGCTGGTGTTGATGGGGGCGATGTTCGCCCAACCATCTATCAGCACCGCCCAAATCTTTGTCACCAACACCCCCCTCCCACCAGACCCGCTTGAGATTAGCCCAAATTTGCCCGCAGAACGCTATGCCTTGCGCCTATGGACTGCGCCTCAATTTTTAGAGGTGTTCATCAGCCTATTGGGGCGTGGCGAGAATTCAGCAGAATTTTATGATGCAGTACACCTCATCCAATACGAATTGGCGTGGCGATTCCCCAATGCCCCACAAGATGCCATCACGCGCCAACGCCTATTTAATGCCATGCTCACCGCCCCGCGTGGGAGTGTAGATATGCGCGGTGTGGCGCGTCCATTGGCTGTTGCGGCATTACAAACAGGTCAATTGGGCAATTTTCATATTGATGATGTCGCTACATTGAATATAGACGGAGATGCCTTCCCAGATACCCTATATCATTTGCGGTATCCCGCCGATGATGCCCAACCTGCGCTATATTCCGACTATATTATTACGCGAGGCGATACCCGTAGCAGTTTAGCCCCTATGCCCGCCGATGTCTTTGCCGCTCCTTATGACGATATTTTGGGAATAGACCTATTAGCCACTGGCGATTATACCGGCGATGGTTTGGATGAAGTCCTCATCAGCCTCGATTATGCAGGCGCAAATAATCGGTTGGTGGTCTATGGTTGGCGAAATAATACCATGACAGACCTTGCGCTCGCACCAATTGAATTTGGGGAAGCCGTTAGCTTATCTTCTGGGTTGCTCCAAGTCGTGCGCTATGAGGTGGAATCGGAAAAATGGGGATGTTATCGGTCTAAGGGTGTGAATTGGGTGTGGTCATCCAATTTTTTCCGTCCTGTAGAAGATACCAACCCCGCTTATTTGCAACTCAATACCATTGGCTGTCAGATGGTCGCCATAGAACCCCTTTATGAAAAACCGCCAGCAGATGCCCTCACTGCGGTGAATACCCTTTTATTGGGACATGCCTCCGATGAAACAGGGTATGCACAAGTCATCCTTGCTACTGCCATGCTGGAATGGCTCAATGGCGAAAAAACCAATGCCTCATTGCGTGTCATCAGCCTGAATAATACGCCGAATTTGCCAGTGGGGATACAACGCCAAATTGCCATTTTTCAAGACGCTATCGCACAAAATGAATCGGCAGTAGTGGCATGTGCCAATTTAAGCCTCAATAATGGGGTATGTGATATTGACCAGCTTATCACACGGATTTTGGCAGAAAACCCCATTTCACGCGCTGGTGATGTGGGAATACAACTCGAAGCTATCGGGTTGCCTGTAGAATCTGTGGTCACTGTCTCGCAAGTAGGGCGTGCAGACCGCCTTGTGGCGACATTTGCCCTTGCAGGGGCTAGTCAGTGGGCATTTGCACCATTGGGTGAATCCACCTATGTGGTCGAAAAACTCGCCTCTGCAATTACTCGTGATAATGATAATCCACAATTGGTTGTTGGTGATGTACCCGCTACCGCATGGACGGCGCTTATCATCAACAACGATGGCATATCGGCATTGAACATCCTCGATAATGCCATTCGCCAAAATAGCGCATTAGCGACTTCTTTAGAAATACGCTATTTCCGTGCTTTCGCCTTTGACCGTATCGGAGACCGCCCAAATGCTATCAACGGCTATTATCAATTGTGGCGCGATTTTCCAGATAGTTTGTGGGGAAAATTGGCAGGCGCACACCTAGAACCGCGTTAACCATATATCATACCCTTGCATTTTATATTATGATGATTGTGATTGGGAGTGGACGGCTATATGCCGTCCATTATATGTCTACTAAGGAGTTTTTTATGAAATTAATCCGCTTTTCGGATGAATATCGGAACAATTTGGTTGGGATTTTAGATGGTGATACCGTTTATGCCACCACATGGACGGGCGATATGCTTGGGTTAATGCGGAGTGGCATAAAACCTGTTATGAGTTACGCCTATCGCTATCCCATAGAAAAAGTGAAAATTCAATCTCCCTATATCCCACCCAAAATTGTGTGTATTGGACGCAATTATGCCGACCATGCCCAAGAAATGGGGAATGCTGTGCCAGAAAAGCCGTTTTTATTTGGCAAATTTAGCAGTAGCATCATTGGAACAGGTGACACCATTCGCTGGTCAGAAGCCATCACCACAAAAGTGGATTGGGAAGGCGAATTGGCGGTGATTATCGGCAAGGCGGGGCGTAATATCAAATCAGAAAATGCCTATGACCATGTTTTTGGGTATAGCATTGCCAATGATGTGTCTGCTAGAGATTTGCAAGAAAATGATGGTCAATGGGCGCGTGCCAAAGGCATGGATACATTTTGCCCGTTTGGTCCTGTTATCGTCACTCGTGATGAAATTTCAGACCCACACGACCTCACGCTTACCACATCTGTAAATGGTGAGCAGGTGCAAAATACCAATACAAGCCTCATGATTCATAAAATCCCAGACCTCATTGCGTATATTTCTGCCGCATTTGCGCTCGAAGTGGGCGATGTTATCCTCACAGGGACACCCGCAGGCGTAGGTAAGGGCATGAAACCACCTCGCTATCTCAAGACAGGCGATGTGGTCAGTGTGAGTATTTCTGGCATTGGGACTTTACAAAATTCATGTTTAAGCAACAGCTAGACAAATAGTTGTGTAAGATTTTTATAACTGTTACAATTATGTTGGTATCCACTCAGGAGGGGACTTATTTGATAAAAAATATTTTATAAAGCATCTCAAACGACTCTTTAGTGCGATACACTGATGGTGTGGATAAATGCCACTCATCGTCTTTAGTAGATTCAGGAAGGAGGTTGACATGCCAAACCCGATACCCCCACAAAACAATCATTCTGTGGGACGAAAAATCGGGAATTTAGAGGGAACTATCTCTTTAGCCGCGTACACCCTTTACCGAGTCCGCATGACAGACTTTATTCTGTCCCACAATTTATTTTTAAGTATTTCTATGGAGCCAATCAATGAATAAACTCACAAGAAATCAAATCATAGCGATTTTGGTTTTTGGTGTGGTGTTATTAGGTGGCGCACTGGTTATTCTGAACAATCGTCAAGGCGTAGAACCCACTAACGTAGTCACAACCGAATCGGTTGATGCTACAGTGGTCGCCCAAAACGCAACAGAAGAACCCAGCAGTCAACCTTCTCCAACACCAGCACGCGAAACCCGCTCTGATGACACAGATGCAGATGGTGTCCCCAACGACGGTACAGACCAATGTCCCGACGTTTTTGGCGATGCCGCCTTTAATGGCTGTCCCAATCCCGATACGGATGGTGACGGTGTAGATGATAGTAAAGAACCCGCCGAGTGCGTTGGCGCAGTAGATTTGGGCTATGGCTTTGATGGCAATGGTTGCCCCAATCCAGCACCAGCCCCCGTTGATAGCGATAACGATGGTGTCACCGATGACGTAGACACATGTCCTGCGGCAGGTGATGCAGGTTTTGGTCTTGGTAGCGATGGCTGTCCATTACCAGATCCCAATACCGTCAACGATGATGATGGCGATGGATTTGTGAATGCCAGCGATACTTGCCCCACACAAGGCGATGCAGGTTTTGGCGTTGATGGCAATGGTTGCCCCATTCCACCACCAGACCAACCCGCAGTTGTTCGCTCATGCGAGCTTCAAATTGTAGATAATGGCAATGGCAATTTCACATTTAATGCCATTAATGTCCAAAATGTAAGCGTATTCACATGGGATTTGGCAGGGGTCGCCGCAAGCGGTCAATCTGTCAGCCGTGTTTTCGATGCAACCGGTGAATACCCCATTCAACTTACTTGTGCCGATGACCTAGGCAATGCCTTGCCCGTCGTTACGGGTAATGTAAGTTTTACTGCTGTAGTTGTTACAACAGCTACCTGTGAAGTCACTGGTACACCCAATGGCAATACGCTCCCAGTCACCGTGATTTGGGAAGCGATTAATACCACGGGCGTAGATACCTTCTCATGGGATTTTGGTGGTGGTGATGTCCAATCTGGACAAAGCGTGACCAAAGTCTATGACACCGCAGGCGTGTACAATGTCTCCTTGACATGTACGGGTCCAAATGGTGCCAGTGTTGGTCCATTGAGTGGTAGCGTTGATATTAGCACCGCTACAGCATCTTCTAGCTCATTGGCGGCTAACTTCACCAGCAACCTGCCCAGTGGTGCATTCCCACAAACCTTAAATCTCACTAGCAATGTGACGGGGACAAATCCTGCTTTCACTTATGCGTGGGTGATTACAGGTCCTAACGGCTATAGCAATTCGAGCAGTGAAGCCAATCCTTCATTCCAATTGCCAGAAGCAGGCACTTATAACATTCAATTGACTGTTACCGATTCTGCCACCCCAACCGCGAATACCGTGATTGCCCGTGGTAGCATTACTGCTGTCCTCGATACACCTGCTCCTGTTGTGACCATTGATGCAGTCCCCGTTTCGGGTGCTTCTCCATTAAGAGTCACCTTTAACGCCGTCAACACTGGCGGACCAATCACCACCTACACATGGAATTTTGCGGGTGGCGTGGTCTTTAGTGGTGATGTCAATGGCGCTGGTCCAATCGAAGTTGATTTTACCGGTAGCGCAGGACAAATCTTCAACGTTACACTTGATGTATTGGGTCCCGATGGCGATGGTGCCAATGCGTTGCGCCAAGTTGTTATCACTGGGCAAGGTGCGGCGGTAAAAGCACGCTTCATCTATGTCAAGGGGAATCAAGTTGGAGCGAACTACCAATATTGCTTCACCAATGTGAGCGATGGCACGATTCAAACTATCGAATGGGATTTCAATAACGATGGCACATTCGATTCTACCGAAGCCAATCCTTGTACAGAACTGGCAGTCGGGACACACATCGTCACATTGAAAGTGACCGGTCCTGGTGGTGAGACCTCTACATCGCAACAACTCATCACGGTTGCACAAGGCGCTCAACCCCCAGTGGCGGCGTTCATTGTCAGCAAGACCACCGTGAATGTTGGCGAAACTGTTACCCCCACCAACCAAAGCACGGGTCAAATTGATACCTATGAATGGACTTGGGGCGATGGCACTTCTAGCAATACCGCCAATCCAAACCATACCTATAGCGCACCCGGTACTTACGTCATTAACTTAAAAGTGACAGGTCCAGGTGGGTCATCTGAAGCCGCCGCCGTGACGGTCGAAGTCGTGTATGCCAGCATAACATGCCCCATCAGTGGTAGCACCACCGCCACCTATGGCAATAACACCTTCTCTGTCAGCCTCAACAGCAATCAATTGGCGGGACGTACTGCCACCGTGCGTTGGTTGGTGGATGGTACAGAAGTTTCCACAAGCAATAGTTATGTCCGTAGCATCACTACACCAGGCACAACTGTTATCAATGTGGAAGTGTTGATTGATGGTAGTGTGGTCTGTTCTGGTTCAGTCAGTGTGACCCTAACCCTCAATGCGGCAAACTGTACTTTGAGCGGTTCTACTACTTCGTTGCTTAATCAAAGCATCAAGTATGAATTAAAGAGCTTTACTAACCTCAATGGACGTACCGTAGTTAGCTACTTCTGGGAATTCACCCCAACGGGTGGTGTCACAGTGAGCTATACGACCACGACCAATAACTACACCTACGCATTTAGCGCGAGTGGAACTTATACGGTTAAGGTCACTGGTACACTCAGCGATGGGACAACCTGTATCAAAGAAACGACTGTGACTGTTTCTGCTGAAGAATACACTTGTCGTTTTGACCGCTTCCCAAGTAGCGCCACACAATTCGTGAGTAACGAATATCGTGTCGCTATTTCTGGCAATACCAGTGGCAAAACCTTTGCGTATAGCTGGTTTGCCAATGGAAATGCAGTTGGTACAAATAACCGTAGCTTGAACTATGCGTTTAATACCAGTGGTCAACAAACCATTAAGGTTGAAGTCCGTTTGGCTGGCAACCTGATTTGTACCGTTGAACAAGGTATTGGCGTTGGTGTTGGTAGCACAACCTTCTGTTCAATGAGCGGTACTTTTAGCTCATACCTCGGTCAAACCCTTACCTATAACATGAGTGTTGATAGCTCTAAGTTGGGTAATCGTACTGTGACCGGTGTCGAATGGTTCGTCAATGGCACTAGCACTCAAAATGACGGCTCATACGGTTTCACCAATACATGGTCAGCCGCAGGTACTTATGAATTGAAAGTCGTTGCAACTGCATCGGCTGGCGAACCGTGTATCATTATCAAGACTGTTACTGTATCTGAATCGTCACTTGAATGCTTCAATATCTCTGGAAGTGGTTCAATTGAACAATACGATTCCAAGACCTATAGCATCGAAGTTGCACCCTCTGGCATAGTTGGCGTAACCTATAAATGGTTTGTCAATGATGTTGAACAAGCGGGTTCATCGAAAGACTTTAGCTATTTCTTCCAAACATCTGGCTCAGTCACTCTAAAGGCGCAAGTTTTCCTCAATGGCAACCTCGCCTGCGAAAAGACCAAGACGATTAGTGTGGAAGCAGATGGCTTCACTTGTAGCATTGTTTCACCCGCCAATATTTTTGTTGACGCATCCTCAACATTTACCGTCAACTTAAGCGATGCAAATGGTCGCACGATGGGTTATCAATGGTACTTGAATGGGACGTTGGTTGATTCTGACAACAGATTTGACTATACCTTTACCCAAACAACCCCACAAACCGTCCGCTTGGTTGTTACCCCAACCCGCAATGGTCAACCCGCAGGCACGGCATGTGATGTCAGCTTTGACTTCTCTGCACGCGCTCAACAAAGCATTTCTGTGGATGCAGACCGCTATGTCATCTTCGTTGGTGAATCTATTACCTTCACCACGACCACCGACATCGCTCCTCCATACAAATGGTTTGTCGCTGGTTCACAAGTTGGCACAACCACCACAACCACCTTCACCTATACCTTTAATACAGAAGGCGATTTCACTGTTGAAGTCGAAGGTGTTGGCGTTATCCGTACCCAACGGGCATCTGTGAATATCAAGGTTGTCAACTATAGTGAAATCAACGTCACCTTTGTTGCCAATCCATGGGAAGCACTCGCCCCACGTGAAATCTGCTTTGTCCCAACCACCGACATTGATGAAACCCTCATCACTGAATGGCTGTGGACATTCCATGATGGCTCTACCAGCACCGAAAAGAACCCATGCTTCACCTATAGCACCCCAGGTGAATATCCTGTGAGCTTGCGTGTGACTGATGGCAGATTGGTCGCCACTTCTACAAACAGAGTCCGTTTGTATGCTGTGGTTGATGCGAATGCAACCTTCAATGTCACCCCCAAGGGCGGCTTGGAATATTGCTTCTTGCCACAAGTTTCTGCTGGTGTGGTCGTCTCTGAATTTGAATTTGGCGATGGCTCAACAGGCACCGTTACCAATAACGGCGAAGTCTGCCATACCTATCAAAGCGAAGGCAATTACATCGTCCGTATGAAGTTCTCTAAAGATAGCCAACAAGGTATCGTGCCACGCACCGTGTTCATTACGGCTGGCGCATCTGAGAGCTTTAATGCGACTGCTGTCTGTGAAAATAACGGTAATGCCGTCTTTACTGTGACCTTCAATGGTCAAGCGATGTCAGAAAATTCAAGCTACCCTGTGAGCTATAGTGTCAATGGGTCATCCACTGCGCTTGGCACCATCTCTGGCTTGAATGCAGAAAATCGCACAGCCGTCTTTACTGTTCGCCAAATGAGTGGCAACATTGTCACTTTCAATGTCGAAGGTTTGGGTGAATTGACCCGTACCGTTGAATGTTGGGATAAATCTAGCGTGAGCGTCACTGGTGAATGTTTGAAGGGTGTCATTACCTTCTATGTTGAAAACACTGGTGAAAATGCCATGTCTGCCCCAACTCCATGGGTTTTGACCGATGCCAATGGTGCCACATTGACAACAGGCGAGATTATATTGGCTGGTCGTGAGACTAAAACACTCACATTCCCAGAATATGCTGGTCAAACCGTCCGTTTGAATGTTACCCAACGCCCCGGACACCCCGGTAGTAGCCAACCCAATGCACTTGTCGAAAATTGCTTGGGCAAACCTGTGTTGACCGTTTCTGGTATCTGTGAATATGGTACTGGTCGCGCACTCTTCACTGTGAATGTCCCCGCCGATGGTGCAGACCTCAGCGAACCAAATGGCTGGACGGCGACTGGTGCAAGCACCACAACTGGCTTTGTTGGTCCTTTAAGCGCAGGCACAAGCTCCTCTAGCATTGCCGTCTTAACCGATAGCAATGGCAACGCAAGCCTAAGTGTTGATGGATATGAAGGCGCAACAGCAAGTGTCTCTGGCTGTTACAAACTCACCCTCGACTCCATCTGCTGGGAAAACGAATCTACCTACACCATGCGCGTCAACAACGCTAATACCGTTGCTGTCAGCTACACATGGGCATTTGGCATCCTTGCCAACCAAGGTGGAAACGCAACCCCAGGTCAATCTACTTTCAGTATTTCTGGCTTGACCTATCCAAACGGCGGCGTTGTCTCACTATATGTTGCTGGTATCTTGGTTGATAGTGAACAATTGAATGATGACCTGTGTACACCACCCGGTGTCGAACCCGATTACGAATGCGTGTCTAACGGTGTGTACAGCTTCACCATCACTGGTGTCATCTTTGGCACAGGCACCTATTATGTCTTTGATGGCTTTACCCAAATTGCCACAGGCACATTCGTTAACACCGACTTGCCACTCACTTTTACTGTCAATAGCACATCTAATAACTTGTTCTTGGATGTTGAAGGACAGCATGTGAAAGTTGGATATCGTCCAGAAGAAGGCTGTTACGAAGCCCCCGTTATTGAATTAACAGGGTATTGTGAAGAAACCAATGGTAATACCTATTTCAGTGCATCACTCTCTGGTGGTACACCGATTGGCGCTCTGACCTATACCATCGTTGACGAAAACGGCACAACAGTTGAAACTGGTCCGTTGGCAGATTTGCTCGCAGGAAAGACCTATACTGGCTCTTATTCCTATCTCACCTTGTCTGTGAGTGGAGAATCGGATGTCGTTACGGTTCAACCAAAGACTGTTTCTGAATGTTATACCGCCCCAGAATACTATGCTAACGTGTACTGTGATGAAGGCGAAACCAACGGCACCTTCATTGTCGAAATTACTGACAATGGCTATGCACCCCTCCCAGGCGATGCGTTTGCAATCACCTACGAAGTGCTTGGCGCTGGCGATACCGTTTTAGTCGCTCGTACCCCATACACTGGTTCATACTCTGAAACCTTCACCAACCAAACCTCGGTTACTGTGAATGTGTTGATGGGTGGATTTACCTTAGTGGCAACCGATACCAACGATGATTGCTATAAAGCACCAGAATATATTGGTATTGCCTATTGTTCTGAAGGTAGCAACGGCTCTTACTACTTTGGTGCAAGCAATATCGGCGGAACACCTATCACCACTTTGGCTACTTTCGTGATTGTTGACCAAGATGGTGCAGAAGTGTTGTCTGGCGATGTGAGTGAATTGCCTGTCACTATTACAGGTGTATATACAACCCTGACGATGACCCTCAGCACCGAAGAAGGCATCATCACGGAACAAGCAGATGGCATTAGTTGTTACGAAGCCCCTGAATTGGTCCCCGCAGGTGTCTGTGCTGACCAAAACGGTGGATTCACCTTCACCATCACCAATATTGGCGGTAGCGTCATCGAAGGCGTGACCCTCCCAACATACGTGATTACGGATGTAAACGGTACCGAAGTTGCTTCTGGTGATGTGGTTCTTCCATTCGCCCCATTGTCTGTGACGAGTGAAAACGAACCATTGACCATTCGTTTGTCGGGCGGTACAGGCGGTATTCAAGACGTTGAAGTGACCACCACTGATGACTGCTTCAAAGAACCCGAATTGATTGGGAATGTCTATTGTGCCGAAGCAAATGGTGTGTTCATTATCTCCATTAGCAATGTTGGTGGCGCAATCGTCTCTACAATCCCAAGCTACGAAGTGTTCATTGATGGTACTTCACAAGGTGTTGTCGAACTGACCAATGCCATGTTGCCCTTCAATGAAGAACTACCTGCTGGTCGTTATGGTAACGTAGTTGTGCAAGTGAGCTACGGCGGCGAAGTTGTTTCAGAAGCAAATAACGCCGAATGTTACAAACAACCAGAATACACCCCAACTGGCTACTGCACCGAAGAAGGCAATGGTATCTTCTACTTTACCTTGTCACAAACGGGCGGCGGTACACCTGTTGACGGTGGTGAACCCACATTCACCATCACTGGCGATGGTTTCACAACCATTACTGGCACTATGAGTGAATTGGCTGGCTATATGCCCATCATTGGGACATACGAAAATGGCTTGACCATGAGCGTAACCACTGATGAAGGTATTATCACAGTCGAAGGCGATATCACGATTGACTGCTATGAACCACCCGTTTGGACTCCAACCGCATATTGCGTAGAAGGTCAAAATGGTGTGTTCGGCTTTAGCATCGAACTCGTGAGTGGTTCGCCAATTACCGGTGAAGAACCAACCTTCACAATTGATGTCGTCGGTAATCCAACACCCGCCGTCACCTCTGGCAATATTAGTGACCTGCCATCCAGCATCACTGGTCGTTTCAGTAGCGTGACGTTGACAATTAAGACCACCGAAGGCTATATTAGCGCACAAGCAGAACCACTCACTGGGTGCTATGAACCCCCTGTATATGTCCCAACCGTCGAATGTACCGAAAACAACGGTGAATTCGTCGTGACTGTGGTCAATACTGGTGGCGAACCTGTCCTCAGCAGTGTGACCATCCTGGTTGACTTCGCTTTTGTGAATGGTGGCGGCACTGCGGCAGACCTCATCGAAAACGCACAATTGCCATTTACCCGTACATACGTGGGTACATATCAATATGTCGGTGTCTCGGTGAGCAGTGACGATGTTGAACCTGTAAGCACAACCAACGATGGTTGCTATGAACCACCCGTCTATGAACCAACAGGTTATTGTGACGAAGTGGAAAATGGTACCTTCTTCTTTGAAATCAGCAACATTGGCGGTACACCCATCACTGGTGCGTTGCCACAATATGTTGTTGAAGATGAAAACGGTAATACTGTTGCCTTTGGTAGTGTCAAAACCCTGCCCACCACCGTTGGACCACTTGTTGGTGAATATGGTAAGCTCACCCTCATTGTGACCTTTGGTGAAGGTAGTGAAGGCTCTATCACTGCCGAAAGAACCGACCTTAACTGCTATGAACCACCCATCTATGTCCCAGAATTGACCTGCCTTGGCACCAACGGTGTCTATGGTGGACAAATCTTGAACGCAGGTGGTGAGCCAATGTTCACCGTCGCCACATATCAAATTGTGGATAACGAAGGTAACATCTTAGCAGACGGTATCGTTGGTGAACTACCATTTGCAGTCACCTCTGTGACCTCTATTTCGCGCAAGGTTACGTTGAGCGTCTTTATCAATGGTGATACACTCGTGTCGTATGACGATAACGAAGGTTGCTATGTCACTGAAGAAGAAACCCCAACCCCAACCCCAACCGATACACCAGAAGAACCTGTCTGTGGTGAAACAATCGAAACCCCAGAAGGTGAAATTCTTATCAACCTCGATATGTGTGACCCAGACCCAGAACTTGGCGTTACTGATTGGTCGCCCATTGAAATCGGTGGCGCGATTTGCCCCGACTGGCTCGTCTATCACACCGATAAGACTGGCGATTGGGAACTCTTCCGCCTTGGCGAATTGCCAGATGGCTTGACTGGTCCAGAAAATCTGTCACAAGGTGTTGGTCCCGATGTCTATGACATTGCCCCATCACGCTCACCAGATGGACTGTGGATTGCCTTTGCCTCAACACGCGATACCGAAGAAGGTAGCCGTGTCAAGAATTGGGAAATTTACGTGGCTCGCGTCACTGGTGACGACACCCGTCGTATCACCTTCAACGAATTCGCCATGGATCTTGACCCAGTATGGGCACCAAATGGTCTGAAATTGGCTTACGAAACCACCACCGATAACGGCGATTGGGAAGTGCGTGTATTCGACTTGCTCACGGGCGAGAACACCATTGTCACCAACAATCCCGCCAACGACATTAACCCGTCATGGTCGCCAGATGGCAGTAAATTGCTCATCCAAAGTGACCGCGAAGGTGGTTTGTGGCAAATTTACGAAATTGACTTGGGTAACGGCAATGCAATCACCAAACTCAGCGATGGCTCTGGTGATGACCACGACCCCATGTACAGCAATGATGGCACCAAGATTGTGTTCCGTTCATATCGTGACGACCCACGTCCCGAAACCGACCGTAGCCGTGAAGGTGCAGTCTACTTCATGAATGTTGATGGTACAGGCGCGACCCGTGTCTCTGAAATCGGTGGTAATGCAACCAACCATGTCTTCTCACCAGACGACAAATTGATTGCCTATCAATCGAATGTTGTGAATGGTATCAACGACATCTTTGTCTATGAAATTGAAACCGGATTGACCCGCTTGTTGACCAACAACGTGGGCGACCCCTATCAAGATGTTCAAGACACAGCACCGACTTGGTATTGCGAATCAACATTGTTGGTCTTTACATCATCAGTTGATGCGACGGATGAAAATCCGAATAACACCAACGTCTTCTCAGTGGATGCGCTCCCAATTGATGCGCCACCCATCAACGCTGACGTGGATGCAACGCGCTTGACCGATGACCTCGAAATTGACCGCGATGCCCAAAACAGCCCCTCTGAAGAGAACGCCAGCCGTTATGGTAACGTTCCTCCCAAGTGGAGACCATAATTCTGATGGTGGGGGAGCAATCCCCCGCCGTTAGACCATCAATACAATCAACAGACCCCCAAACGGGGGTCTGTTTTGTTATATAATGGGCTATATTATGGGATTAACATGATGACGATAAAAGAGGCTTTTATGATGCACCCAGACGAATTTTATCCCAAAGTTCATGAGATTATGGCGCTTCCCGCCAAAGACCGTCATGCAGGCATGACAAATTTGCATACACAGGCGATGAATCATTATGTGAATCGGCTCAAGACCATGACGGAAGCCGAAGCACTCACCCCTGTGACCGTTGGCGATGACCACCGCACCGTATTGCAAATTGCGGGGCATATTGCCGAATGGGAACGGTTTATCATCCTCAGTGCCAGCGATATGCTCATTGGTTTGGAACACCCACGCCTCATGACCAGTTTGGACGGGTATGTGGCGTTGGATGGGTCTATGCCGACCTTTGGCTCAATTGATGGATTTAATGCCTATTTTGCCGAGCAACAAAAAACGTGGTCATGGGATAAAATGCGTGCCTTTGCCATAGAAACGACCACCACCGTCTATGAAATGTTCACCAACCCGATGTTATTGAACGCAGAGCGCATAGAACGCACTAAAATTTGGCGCAAACGGCTGAATACAGGGGATATTATCCCCAATATTGCGGTGGGGTGGAGTGTATGGTTGATTGCGCTGGAGCATATCGCCACAGAGCATGTGGTTGAATTGGGATTGATATGATTATGCTATACTGATAAAAATAGTTTGACGAGGTAACTATGATATGACCCTAGAAATGCAAGCCAAAAAGACCATGACTGTAGCCGAATTTGACGCATGGATGGCTGAACTTGGCAATATAACCGATGTACAATATGAGTATATCCATGGGGAGGTATATGAAGTGGCATCAAATCCGTATGCGTCTAAAATTGGGATGCGAATAGGAATACTCATCGGGGTTTATTTACTACAAAACAACATTGGTCATCTAACAGGCGCAGATGGTGGTTACAAAGTGGCGGATGAACGCTTTGTGCCAGATGTGGGCTATATCTCGTATGCCAAACAAGTCGAATTAACCACACGGGGATATAATGTTCTTCCACCAGAATTGGCAATAGAGGTCGTATCCAACACAGACAATAGTATTGAATGGAAAAAATTGTTGAAAAAAATCAATAGTTATATCAATGCTGGTGTTATCGTATGGGTGGTGGATACTGATGATAAGACAGTAGATATTTATCAACGGGGGCAAGATGTTAAAACATTGGGTATAAACGACACCCTTGAGGCGGAAAGCCTATTCCCCAATTTCCGCCTCAAGATTGCCGATATTTTTGCTTAGACTGTCACTTCAAACCATTTTGTGAATAGGGCATCCACTGACCCTTGTTTGGTGCTTTTTTCGACCCGTTGGCGAATTTCTGATGGCACTTCTTTTTGCAAAGTCGCATCTAGGGCATTAATTTGTTGGAGTGCAAATGGCGCAAACATCCGCAGGAAGCCTTGTGCGCGTTCTGAATTGGCATGGAATACCATCAAAATTTCCAGTGCTTGCTCAAGATTGCCACGTTTTGTCAAAATTTCGGCTTTTGTGCCTAATAACAGCAATTTGAATGTAAAACTGATTTCATCCCGATAAATCAGTAAGCCCTCTAACATCTTTTCGGCATCATCTAACTGATTTTCCATGATAGCGAATTCTGTTTTGATGAAAGCGATAATGAGATTAGCAAAATTATTGCCAATCTGACTTGTTAATGCCGTCACCTCATCCATTACCCGATAGGCATCCTCTTTTTGATTTAAGATGGCATGTGTCGAGGCAATGCTCACGAGGGCGCTACCCAATCCGTCTAATTCCTGAATTTGGCGATATATTGCCTCTGCTTCCTTAAAATTTTTGAGGGCAGTTTGGTAATCGTTGAGCAACCCATATAAACGCCCCAAATCGGTTAGAGAATCGGCAATACCGCGCAATTCACCAATTTTTCTGCGGATAGACAGGCTTTTTTCATAATAGGCTTTAGCCTCTTTGGGATTTCCCAAATACATCTGATTATTGCCTAATGCAGAAAGCGAATGGGCTATCCCGTTTTGGTCGCCAATTTCTTTATTGAGTTCATATGCCCGTTGGTAATAGGGTTGGGCAGTCTCGTTGTTCTCATTAGCAATTTCGACACCGCCGATGTTGTTGAGAGTGAATGCCATGCCACGTTTGATGTTGTGTGCTTCAAAAATACCATAGGCTTCTTGGAATAATGCAAGTGCCTCGTCATATTTGCCCATTGCCCGCAAAATTTCGCCTTTATTGTTGAGCATATAGGCAACACCATTGGGTGAATAATCATCTGTGGCATAAATACGCTTGATGATTTCCTCATAGATGGCAAGTGCTTTTTGTTGATTGCCACGCAAAAATTCGGCATAACCCAAATTGCCATGCGACATATACCATGTGAGGTGTTTTTGTGGGGCGTTTTCACTATAGGTCATGGCTTCTTCGGCATACGCGACCGATGTTGCATAATCGCCTTGCATCATTTTGACATAGCTCATCAAATTGAGCGTCTCGCCCATATCAGTGAGGACGTTATTTTTCTTAAAATAGGCTTCGGCAGGGGCGACATATGCCCACGAATCGGAATAATCTCCCAAACGGCTCATCAGCCATGCTTGATATACCCGTATACGCCAATAGAGGTCATCCTCGCCACGATGCTCTTTCATCATCTCGGCGAGCCGATGGAACATATCACGTCCTTCTTTGAACAGGCTACGATTGACGTAATACATCAACAGGGAATAAGAGACCATCCCGACCTCATCGCACATGCCTGCTTCCATCGCATGATTTAGGGCGTGGCGGATGTTATCCCATTCAGTGTCTATCATCTCAATTGCCATTTTTTCTTTGCGTGTATTAAATAGCGGGATTGCCTTTTGGAGCAATTCGCCAAAATACATGCCATGATTCCCTTTTACCTCGTGAATATCAGGGCGTTTTTTGAGGATTTCTTCGGCATATTGGCTCAACACCTTATTAAGCCCATAACGCCCATTGGGGAAGCGTTGTATGAGCGATTTATTGACCAAACTGGTCAGGGCGCGGAGCGATGCCCCTGCCACTTTATGCGCCGCTTCGCGCTCAAAGCCACCCTTAAAAATAGACAGCTTGGTAAAGACTTCGCGTTCATCATCTGTGAGTAAATTCCACGAATAATCAAATACAGCGCGTAAACTGCGTTGACGCTCTGGCACATCGCGCAAATCGGTCTCTAAAAAGTCGAGACTCTTTTCGATTTCATCGCTAATTTCCTCAATGGGCAACATTTCGAGCCATGCGGCAGATAATTCAATCCCCAATGGCAACCCGCCGACGATGTTGGTAATCCGCACAACATGGGGGGCAGTGGTCTCATCAAATTCAAAATTGGGCGCGACCCGTTTTGCCGATTGGATGAAAAGTTGGGTGGCGCAATGAGCCTCTATCAGTTCTAACGGCATGTCGAGCGTTGCCATATTCATGGATGGCACTTCATACAATTGTTCCCCGCGCAGGCGTAATAACTCGCGGGATGTCACCAATAATTTGATATTTGGCGCAGATTTCATAATATCTGAGAGCAAATCGGCTTGTGAGGCTAAATGCTCAAAATTATCTAGGATGATGAGCAAGCGTTTTTCTGCCAAATAATTGAGCAATTGCGCCCGTGCAGAATCTGTCCCTGCAAAGGTCATTTTCAGATGGTCAGCGAGGGTTTTGATGAGTGTCTCGCCGTCTTCAACAGGGGCGAGCGGCACAAAAAATACCCCGTCAGAAAAAAGGAGATTGTGCATGGAGCTGTCATGGGTTGGGCGGACAAATCGTTCTGCGACTTCCAACGCCAACCGAGTTTTTCCGATTCCACCGACACCCACAAGGGTGATGAGACGGGCAGATTCGCTATTCACCAATTTTTCTACGGCTTCAATTTCATCTTCACGCCCCACAAATGTGGTTGGTTGTGTAGGTAGGTTATGGGGTGGGGTGATTCTGCTCGTAGCAGGGGCAAGAGGCGTAAAATTATCGGTATCAAATCTATCCGATTCATCGGCAGATGGTACATATTGGATGGATGTGGTCGTCCCACCCCGTATGATAGATTCTAGTTCAGCACCAATGAGGCGCACGCTGGGGATACGCGCTTGCACATCCCGTTTGAGCATACGGTTGATGAGGTCTACGAGCGATACAGGCAAATCGGGGCGCAATTGTTCCAAATCTGGAATAGGTGCGGTGAGGATAGCATTAATCAATTGACCAGGGTTGTTTAGATTAAAAGGACGTTCCCCCGCTAACATTTCATAGAGCATAATGCCAAATGCCCAAATATCACTGCGCTCATCCACATCCCCGCCAGAAAGTGCTTCTGGGCTTAAATAGGCGAGCGTGCCGACAATTGTGCCTTCTTCGGTGATGGCGGCATTGGCATTTTCGACCCGTGCCATGCCAAAATCGGTCAGGCGGGGTGTGCCATCGGCATCCAGTAGCACATTGGCGGGTTTAATATCGCGGTGCAACACATTGAGCCGATGCGCCCGTGTGAGGGCATCTGCCACATCTAACGCAGTATATAAGACGCGCTGTGGGGATAGGCGTGCGCTTTTTTGCAACACTTCATGTAAAGACCCACCCGCTACGTATTCCATGACCAAATAGTGATTTTCTTCATGGTCAATTGCATCCAACATTTTGACGATGTTGGGATGGTTGAGTTGGCGAAGCAATTCGCCTTCGCGGATGAATCGGTTGAGTTGATGCGGGTCGGCACGAATCACTTCAGGCTTGAGTTGTTTGATGGCAACCACAGTTCCTGTTTGTGTATCGAGTCCCTTATAGACCGTCCCCATACCCCCAACGCCAATTTGTTTTTGAACTTCGTAACGTGTCCCGATAATCATCGTATGAATTCCTTATGATGACGTGCAATACACCCTTTATTATGACGCATATTTCCTCTAAAACTTTCGCTTTTTAGGAAATATCTATACATTTCTTATATAGAACACATAAAGGTGCTGTATTGAAGCGAGGAATACTGTAAGGGCGCAACATATTGCACCCTTACAGAGGTAATTTATAGGGGATATAAGACTAAGATTCTTCGGTGATATTGTGTTCTAAGGAAACAGGTTTGACCATCCCTTGTAAAAGGCGTTCCATCGCCATGGTGTGGCTACAAATGCGATGTGTTTGGAAATAGGGGTTATCACAATCCCATTTGCCATCTTCATAGCTAATATGATAGGTGTTATGGTCGCCTTCAAAATCGGCTTCAAATGCCAAAAAGCGTACCCGTTCTGGTTCTTTGGAATAGCGTGTGGCTTTATCCACATCGCTCACCACATTTTGCCCATCCGCATAATGGAGGGGTTCACGCTTGAGCATGGGGGCAAACATGCGCTCCATCGCCATAATTTGGGGGGAGATGCCATAGCGTCTGAATCCTGCACTGGTGCAATGCCATCCTTCGGAACTGAGGGTGACGGTATAGGTGTCATTATCCCCTCTAAATTCCACTGCAAAGCTGACAAATGTTACCCGTTCTGGTTCTTCTGCATATTGTTTAGCTTTTTGAATTTTGCCGATTAAACTGTAATCCATTATGTTATCTCCTTTGTACTTACTAACGATTTATAACGAATAAAAAAACACGCGGCATGGTTGCGCTCGCGTGTTTTAGGGTAATTTTTTATTGAGTTGTAGAGATAATTTCAACATCATGTATTTTTTTCCTCACCTAACGGGTTTATGTTCTCTCCACATACCCATAGTTTAATCCGCTTTTAAGGATGTGTCAAATTACCTTAATCATTCGTTGTTATGACAAAAACATCTTGCAAAGGCAGGGTAAAATCGGGTAGTAGGGTCGGGGCAGTGAGTGTGTCGGTGATGCTTAATACCCTAACTTCTGAGCCATATTGATGAATTTCAATGGTCTTTTCTTCTGGGTCTACTATCCAAACAATGACTCCTGCATTCAGATAACCCGTGATTTTACGCACTAATGCGTTCCATTCTCGCTTATTCATGCTATCGGATACGACTTCTACAACTAAATCTGGCACAACATCGTTATAGCCTTTTTTATTGGGTTGTTTTTGTTTTTGATACAAAACAAATGCCACATCTGGCACATAGCGTTCATCCCCAATTTTGTATCCACCTGCTTCGGTTGTCAGATAGCCAATATCATGTTGTAGGAGATAAATGCCAATGCGAATGATGATGCGTGTGGCAATCATAGACGAAAAGCCGTTAGATGGCATTTGAAATATCTCCCCACCAATAAATTCAAAAATATCATCATGTGCGTCTTGTAAATGAACCCATTCATCAAATTCGGCGCTGGTCATGCGTTTTTGCGCTTCGAGAACCATTTATAAATCACTCCTACACCCATTTATGCACATTATAACCGATTTTGATAAATCGCCATTCTTGTTGATTAATTTCCGTCGAAAACAGGGCTAAATGATTTTTCTGAGACAATGCTCGAAACTGTTTTCTTAAACTGTTGATACATTGCCCAATGGATAGAATTTCCCATGCTGATTCTTTTTACGCCAAGCCGTTTTAGGGTTTCAAAATCTGGTAATTGGGGCATACATAAAACATTGATGGGTAATTTGGTTGCTCCAACAACGTGCGAAATATCAGACTCTTTTTCGATACATGGCACAAAAATGCCACCAATATCAATCTGCTCATAGAGGTGAATACGGGTTATCGCTTCTTCAAGGGCATTGGGCAATTTAATAAGAAACGGGTCTGTCCGAACATTGATGAAAATATCAATATTTTTCTTTGCCAAATCATTTTTGATGACGGTCAGTATGGCTTGAAATTCATCCGCAGGCAGGAGTTGTCGTTTGCCACGCATGAATGAATCTTCTATATTTAACCCGACAACACCAAGATTAAAGAGCCTTTCGATGTAATCTGCGATGACATGTGCATCACGACTAAATCCCCCCTCAATATCAACCGATAGGGGTATCGTTATAGACGATATTATCCGCTTGACGATGAATTCCAATTCTGCAAAAGGAAGGTTTTCGCCGTCTTCATACCCCAGTGTATGGGCAAGGGCGGCGCTAGACGTGGCTACTGCCAAAAAATTGAGGCTTTCAAAAATTTTAGCACTCGTCACATCCCAAACATTGCCAATGAGAAGGGGTTCTGCTTGTTCATGCAATTGTTTGAAGGTCATTTTTTCTCCTTTTGGATAATCACACGCCTTATGTGAAATGAGAATGACAAAACACGTTTATTTTGTCAAATTTAGGGTTAGTAAGGACGGTGTAAAATATTTTTAATCTGTGGCGGACATATGCTTTGCTAGTCCGCCATTACGACATGCCTATTTGGGGGGATGTAGTGGCTGTACTAGACCCGTTAGGGTCGTATGTCAGCCACAGCCCAAATACCGTATTTGTTTCACTATAACGGTTTTATAGCCCGTATATCTCGCCAAATTTCTTTTGCAAATAAGCGATATATGGCGCGGAGTTGATGCCTTCACCTGTCACATGCTTGGTCAATTCATCCGTATTAAATTTGCGCCCATGTTGGTGAATATTGGTTTGTAGCCATTTGAGTAGGGTGTCAAATTTGCCAGCTTCGATTTCACTGGGGATGCTCGGATTGTCTTTCACCGCTTGGTTAAAATATTGCACCGAGAGCAAATTCCCAAGCGCATAGGTTGGGAAATAGCCAACCAACCCCGCCGACCAATGGACATCTTGCAAAACACCCAGCGCATCGGTTGGGGGTGTTATCCCAAAGAATTGCTCAAAGCGACCATTCCATTCACGGGGGAGGTCTTTGATTGCCACACGCCCATTGAGCAAATCATTTTCCAGTTCAAAACGTAACATGATATGGAGGTTATAGGTGGCTTCATCAGCTTCTACACGGATGAAAGAGCGTTCCACCTTGTTAATTGCCTTATATAGCTCATCCAGCGTCACATGCGCCATGTGGGGGAAATGTTGCTTAAAGATGGGGAGCGCCCATGTCCAAAAGCCTTTGCTACGTCCCACCAAATTTTCCCAGAGGCGCGATTGTGATTCATGTACACTAAGCGATGTGCCACTGCCCAGCCAACCGCCATCTAATGCGGGGGCGACACCTTGCTCATACATGCCATGACCCGCTTCGTGCATACTGCCAAAGAGGGCAGGATTGAGCCAATTTTCATCGTAGCGGGTGGTGAGGCGCACATCATCGCGCGAAAAATTGATGGCAAATGGGTGAACGGCAATATCCAAGCGACCCCGTTCAAAATTGAAGCCAATGGCATTGAGGACTTGCAACGAAAATGCGCGTTGTGCATCTACGGGGAATGAGCCATGCACCAAGCTATCACTCACGCGCCCTGCCACTTTGCCAATATCGGCAATAAGGGAAATGAGTTGTGGCTTATGACCATCAAAAATGGCTTTCAGCATTGCCGTATTAATGCCTCTATCGTAATTGCCCAATAAGGCATCATAGGGGTTGCTCTCGTATCCCAAATACTCTGCGGTTCTATGTTTGAGCGCCATAATTTGTTCTAAGGCGGGGATGAAGGCGCTAAAATTATTATCTTCACGCGCTTTTGCCCAAACATGATGAGCATTGGTGGTGGCACGAGACAGGTCAGATACCAAATCGGCGGGGAGTTTGATTTCGTCTTGATAATCGAGCGCGACAATCCGCACAAGGCTGGCTTCATCCGATTCATAAGGCATCCCTTCGACTTCCATCTGCGCCGCATGAATGAGCTTGCCTGTTTCATCGTCCGTAAAATACTGATGAGCGAGTTCTTGCAAAACGGCTAAATGATTGGCACGGGCTTCTGCACCAGCAGGAGGCATATAAACCGATAAATCCCATTCCAACACAGCCGATGAGTTGCGTAAGGCATTAATTTTTGCAAGTTTTTCGACTAACTTTTGATAATTTTCCATAAGTATAAAATCCTTTCGTGTATGACCATATTATCCCAATTTTGGAGAGGATATACAACGGCATAGGTTGTTAATGCGCCCTTCTGGTGGCATAATTAGAAGATGTTGGCAGATACCACAAGGATAAAACAGACTATGGCGGATATTACCTCAAAAAACACTTATAATGTGCTGGTTACAGGCGCAAATACCCCAATCGGACACGAAATTGCGCGTCGTTTGGTGACATTAGGGCATAAGGTCACAGGCATTGCCACGGGACGCGATGGCGCAACGGCGCTCCGTGCCGATGGTATTTTGCCCGTCCTGATAGACCCCACCCGTACAGGCGAAATTTTAGGGATGATGAAAGTTGCAAATACCGATGTGGTGCTTCACCTTTCGCCACTCACTCGTTTTTCTGTGCCATTTGGCAATATCAATTATGAGACCGATGAACTTATCGCCAGCACCCAAGCAATAGCAGAAGCCGCCAAACAACAAGGCGTTAAATTTTTTCTGCATACCAGTCATATTTTCATTTATGGGGATGTCACCGAAGCCGATGAATCCACCGCGTTTATTCGTACAACCAATCCCTTGGTGGATGCGCTCCGCAAAGCCGAAGCCGCCGTCAAAAATGCAGAATTGCCCGCAACCATTTTGCGAGTCGGGCATCTTTATAGTGCCAATACGACATCGCTTCAACAAGTGACCAATACGCTCAATTTGGGGCGACCTGTTTATACAGGCGGCAAAGAAGCCAAACTCGCCAGTTGGACACACGCAGAAGACCTCATGAATGCCATTATATTGACCGCACAAACCCAACCATTGGGCGAGGTTTTTCATATTGTAGACGATTCCCCTGTCACCCCCACCGATTTTATTGCCTATTTAGCCGATGAAGTTGGTCTGGTGGGACGCAAAACGATGGTGACATTTTTTGAGCGTCCGCGTGTGTATAAATCTACCGCGCCGTTGCTCGAAATGGGGATTAAAGCCAGCAATGACAAGGCAAAAAATATGCTAGGATGGTCATTGCGTTATCCTAACTATAAGGTAGGCATTGACCAAACCTTGCTTACCATCCGCGCTCAATCACCGATTACAAAACGCTAAAGGAACACGATGCTCAAAGCAATTTTATTTGATTTAGATGATACCCTCATTGACTGGGGCGATTTCTCTGAAGATTGGGAACTGGTAGAACGTCCCCGTCTGATGGGGGTATATGGCTATTTATCGCAATTTGGCAAACCGCGTGGCACATTTGATGAATTTGTCAAATCCTTTTTTCGTCATTCCCGCGAAGCATGGAATAATGCCCGTAACACCCATGTCGCACCACATTTGGTCAAAATCCTCACGATGGCAACCCAAGATATGGGCTATGCCCCCGTTCAATGGGATGTGGATGAATGTTTAGATGCGTATGATTGGCAAGCCGTTCCATACGTGAAGGTTTTTCCAGATGTACCAGAAGCACTCGCGCTGTTCCGTCACCATGGGCTACGGACAGGGATTATCACCAATGCCTTTCAACCGATGAAATTACGTGACATTGAATTAGAGCAACATGGCTTGTTGCAATATTTCCCAGAATGTCGCTATTCTGCCGCCGATGTGGGGTATCTTAAACCACATCCGAGCGTATTTAACAAGGCATTGGCAGAATTGGGGATTTTGCCCCATGAAGCCGTATTCGTGGGCGATAATCCGAGTGCCGATATTGGCGGGGCGCAAGGTGTTGGCATGAAAGCCATTATGCGTGTATTAGAGAAAAAACGTGCCTTTGCGGGGGGGCTAATTATGCCCGACGCGGAAGTATATAGCCTCACCGAAATTCCATCTATTTTGGATGATTGGTATCCCGATTGGCGTAAAGGCTAATTGCTTATGTCTATGTTATTGCCATTTTCTGAGCGCAATCTCATTTTAACGGGGTATATTGGAATAGATATATCACGTATTGGCAGAGAATTGGCGACACAACTCAAAATGAGCTATTTTGGCATAGATTCTGCTATTGCTGACCGTGCAGGTATGTTCATCAACGAGATTCGCGCAAATTTTGGCGAAAATCGGCTAAAATCATTAGAAGCAGATATGGTATCTGAGGCATTGTTACGCCGTCAGGCAGTTATTTATGTCACAGGGCGCACTTTACGCCAACAAGATTATCTCACACGGTTTTTAGAGACGGGTGAGGTATTTTGCCTCACAGTCAATTTAGATGCGATGCTTCATCGGTTGCATGTCAATATGGGCGCACAATATCACACCCCACATGACCGCGCAGTGGCATTGGCAGAATTGAGCAGTGAATGGGCAATCCGCAAAAAAGCGGGTATCCGCGAGGTTCATATCCGTTCAGATATGCCCCGCGAGGATATTCTCGCCCATATAGTGAGATTATGGCGTGAATTTGCCATCATCCCACGCGGGTAAAGGGTGCATTTCACTCTAGGGGAAATCTGTGGCTGACATACGAGGCTAAAGCCTCTAGTCTGCCATTACACCCCAAAAAGTGTGTTTTGTGTAAGGGCTGACTAGCGAAGCGTATGTCCGCCCCAAAGCTGAAATACACCCGATAATAGGCAATAAGGCTAATTCCTATAAGGGTATCAGGCATGATATGATGTCATTATCAATGAACGCAAAATTTATTTTGAAGGATATAACAATACTATGGCAAAATTAACCATCACATTGGCACAAATGCCGATTTACTTGGGTGAAGTCAAACGTAATCATGCTCAAATGGAAAAATGGACACTCGAAGCCGCCAGACGTGGCTCACATTTAGTCGTCTTTCCAGAACTATGGTCATCGGGGTATGCCCTAGACCGCGCCAAAGATTATGCAGATGCCCTCAATGAAGGGTTATTTGCCCAAGTCGCGGCGCTGGCAGGCGCAAATAAAGTGAGCTTGGTTGGGTCTATGCTCGAAAGACGTGGGCTAGAAGTGAGCAATAGCGCCGCATTTTTCGCCGCCAATGGGCGTATGATGGGGGTGTATCGCAAAATTCATCTGTTCCGCCTTATGGAAGAAGATAAATATTTGCAAGCAGGCTCATCGCCCCTCACGCTCGATTTGCCCTGGGGAAAAATGGCGCTGGCTATCTGCTATGATTTGCGCTTCCCCGAATTATTCCGCCGTTATGCCTTAGAAGATGTCGAAATGGTCGTCATCCCTGCCGAATGGCCCCTTGCCCGTATTGAACACTGGCGGGCGTTGATGATTGCCCGTGCTATCGAAAATCAATGCTATATGATTGGTGTGAATACGGCTGGTAAAATTGGCGATACCGTCTATGGGGGTCATTCCATGATTGTAGACCCATGGGGACGGATTGTGGTCGAAGCGGGTGAAGAACCGCAATTGCTCACCGCCGAAATTGAATTAGACCGCATCAAAGAAGTGCGAAATACCATCCCCGTCTTTGAAGATAGACGACCAGAGACATACGAAGTGATAAAACTGCCAAACCTCTCGTAGCGGATGTCCATCACTTCCCCATAACTTTGCGATACAATAGGGCTAATTGTGGAACGTAAGGGCGCAACATGTTGCGCCCTTACATAATCAAACATGCGGTGAGGTGATGAACACATGACCACAGAATTTTTGCTAGATGATGGGATTCGCAAAAAATTAGACCCCCTCATGCTCATCGCCAATAAAGTGCGTGGCGGGGCAATCAAAGGGGAACGCCGTTCCAATAAACGCGGGACGAGCATCGAATTTGCCGATTATCGCAATTACACACAGGGCGATGACCTGCGCCGACTCGATTGGAATGTTTATGCCCGCACCAACCGCCCCTATATCAAGGTGCTGGAAGATGAAGAAGATTTAGCCGTTCATCTGCTCCTCGATAATTCCGCCAGCATGAATTTCCCCAATCCCCGTTATGCCGATGAGCAAGCCACCACGCCCATAATACCATCTACCAACCTCAATAAATTTCAATATGCCAAAAAATTGGCGAGCGCGCTGGGGTATATCGCCCTCAACACCAATGACCGCCTGACCATGATGGCGCTCAACGCTATTGGCGATTCTTTTTTGCCACCCATACGCGGACGGGCGCAAAGCATCCGCTTATTGCGTTTTGCACAAGGGCTTACTGCCGATGGTGCTACCGATTTGAATGTGGCGCTACGCGGATATGCCATGCGGGCGGGGCGGGCGGGATTGTGTTTTGTATTCAGCGATATGTTTTCGCCATCGGGTTATGTGGATGGCATGAATGTGTTATTAGGGAAAGGGCATGAGGTGGTATTGATACACATCCTCTCCCCAGAAGAATTAATGCCCCCCCTCACAGGTGATTTGCGCTTGGTGGATGTGGAAACTGGTACAACACAAGAGGTCACATTAGATGCGACCCTGCGAATGGCATATATCCGCCGTGTTGAGGAATGGCGTGATGAAATCCGCGCCGATTGTGCCAAACGGGGTGTGCATTACCTGTTTGTCAGCACCGATACGGCGTTGGAGCGGGTGCTACTCTATGATTTGCGAAAATTGAATATTGTGAAATGAATTATTTTTTGACCTCATCTATAAGGTACTAGGGCATGATATATCATGCCCCTACACCCCCAGATAGGATGTAGGGGCGCAACATGTTGCGCCCTTACGGTGAGGTTTTATAGTAGAGGCTTTTGCTTATGAACTTTCTCACCCCACTCGGTTTTTTGGGTGCATTGATGGCAGTCCCCATCATTTTGCTCTATATGCTCCGCCTGCGTCGGCGCGAAGTCACCATTTCTAGCACCTTTTTATGGCGACAAGTGCTACAAGATTCCGAAGCCAACACCCCATGGCAAAAATTACGGCGGAATATATTACTTTTTCTGCAACTCCTGATATTGGCACTCCTCATCTTTGGGTTGGCGCGTCCCTATCTCACTGTGCCAGCCGTCAGCGCGGGGCAAGTGACGGTGCTATTAGATGCCTCTGCCAGTATGAATGCCATTGATGTAGATGGTAATTCACGGTTTGAAGCCGCCAAACGCCTCGCAGGGAATATCATCAATACCTTGCCAGAAGGCGATGCCATGACGATTATCCGCGTGGCACAAATTCCAGAGGTGTTGATTGCTACCAGCACCGACCATAATCAATTGCGGACTGCCATTCAAAATGCGCGACCAAGCCTTGCCCAAGCCGATTGGGATGCCGCCCTAAGCCTTGCGGCAGGAAAAAGCATCGCTACAGAGCAAACACTGGTCATTATTGGCGATGGTGGATTGCCAGACAATACCAGCCTAGAAGGGCTTGGTGTGACCGTGCGGTATTTGCCTGTGGGGACATCATCAGAAAATGTGGGCATTAGCGCCCTTGCGACCCGCCGTTTGGTCAATGCCCCACCAGAATTATTCGCCCAAATCACTAATTACGGGCAAATTGAGGCGCGGATGGTGTTGACCCTGTGGGTAGATGGTGAGCGATTCGATTCACAAACGGTACAAATCCCACCTCAGAGTAATTTGCCCATCATCGCCACCTTGCCCGATGAATTTGTGACCGTATATGCCAGCCTCAGCCAATCGGTGAACGCCATTACAGAAGATTATCTCTCGGTGGATAATAATGCGTATGCGGTGTCTGGGGCATCGGCATCGCGCCGTGTGTTATTGGTCACAGAGGGCAATTTATACATTGAGCAGGTGCTACGCAGTTTGCCCAATGTCGAAACGGTGCGGACGGATGGTGCGTTAGGCTTGCCTAGTGATTATGATGTGTATATTTTTGATGGTATGATGCCACAAACACTCCCACAAGGCGATTTATTTTTTATCAATCCACCCAATGGCACGACATATTTCACTATCGGTGCAGAAAATACCCAAACTGACGCGCCGATTGTCTTATTGCCCAACGACCCGCGTGTTCGCTTTGTGGAGATGAGTCAATTTCATCTCTTGCGATTCCGCGAAGTGTCGAATGTATCATGGGCGACACCCCTATTAGCCGTTCAAGGCGGGGCAATTTTATATGCAGGGGAGACCGATGGCAGGCAAATTACCATTTTGCCATTTGATTTACGCGAATCGGATTTGCCCCTACAAATCAGCTACCCTGTGTTGATGGCGAATCTGCTGGAATGGTTCACGCCACGCGTCGCTTTAACGCTGATAGATAGCGCACAGGTGGGAGATGTGATTCCCATCACACCTCCCTTATCTGCGGATACCATCCGCATCACCCCGCCGAATAATGCCCAACAAGCCTCATTGCCCATCACAGGGGGAACCGTGATTTTTGCCGATACAGCCGCCACAGGCATTTATCAACTCGAATTGCTCGAAGGCAACGATGTTATCGGCGACCAACCCTTTGCTGTGAATTTATTTAGTCGCCAAGAGAGCGATATTGCCCCTGTTGCCCTTGAAGATTTCCAGATTTTAGGCACAACCCTGTTAACCACCGAACAAGAAGAAATTGGACAACAAGAACTATGGGGGCTGTTTGCACTACTCGCAGTGTTGGTCTTGCTGATAGAATGGATTGCCTATCATCAACGTATGAAAACACCAAAAGCACCTGCAAAACCACTTAAAAGGGCAAAACTGGCATGATACCGATTCGGCTCGAAATTAAAAATTTTCTCCCATACCGTTCCCCAGAACCCCTCATTTTTGATGGGATTCATCTGGCGTGCCTTACAGGGGCGAATGGTGCAGGAAAAACATCCGTCCTCGATGCCATCACATGGGCGTTATGGGGGCGGGCGCGTGGCAAACGTGACGAAGATTTGGTGCATTTGGGTCAGACAGATATGTCTGTTCAACTCGATTTTATGCAAGAGGGTGTTGCCTATCGTGTGTTGCGTCGTCGGTCTAAGGGTAAAACTAGCACAGGCGATTTGACCCTCTATGCCCAACAACCAGAGGGATTTTTTGCCGTGATGGAAAGTGGGCTACGCAATGCCCAACCGCGTATTAATGCCCTGTTACGGCTGGATTATGACACGTTTACCAATTCGGCATTTTTGCAACAAGGCAAAGCCGATTCCTTCACCACCAAAGCCCCTGCTGAACGGAAAAAGGTCTTGGCAGATATTTTGGGACTCGACCAATGGCGCGATTATGAGGAAGTTGCCAAAGAACGCGCCAGCCAAGCCAAAGCCCAAATTACCATGTTGGAGATACAAATCCGCGAGATAGACCGTGAACTCGCCACACGCCCCGCGTTGCAACAAGATTTCCTCTCCGCAGAAAAAATTCACGCTGAGGCAAATATTGCCCTAGAAAATGCGCGTCAACGACTCAAAGAGGTAGAAAGTACCCCCAATGACCTACGGAATGCCCAAAATAACCGTGCAGACCGTGATGGTCGCCTACGTGATTTTGTGCGCCAATTGGCAGAAGTCCGTGCGCGGATGGCGAATAATCGGCAAAAATTGAATGACTATCAAGAAATTTTATCCATGCGCCAGACCATCGAGGCGGGTTATAATGCCCTCCAAGAAGCCCGTCAAGCAGATAGCTCATTTAACGAAAAATTTAAGCAGTTATCCTCGCTCAAAGATGAGCGCAATCGGCTACAGAATGAACTGAATACCGCCCAAACCCGCCTACAAGGGGAACTATCCGCATTAGAACGCCGTATTGCCGATTTGCGTGTCGTGCTATCAGAAGATGTATCATCAGAATTAGAGGCACTCAAAGCCGATTATGATGAACTGATGGGGCAACAATCTGAGCAAGTCGCGCTGACTGCCACCATATCCGAAGCCAAAGTAAAATATGCCGAATCCAAAACGATGCTAGAACGGCTCAAAGAGGAGGGGACAACCCTCACAGACCGCATAGACGCGCTCTCATCAGATGGAGATAAAGCCCTATGCCCGTTATGTGGGCAACCCCTCACAGCAGACCATCTCACAGAACTCTTGGCACAATTGGATAGTGAACGCGAAGAAAAACGCGAAGCCTATCGCAAACACCAAGAAGTACAAGCACAAATGGCAGAGACCATCAAATTGCATGAAACGACTCTCAAGCAATTGGATAAGCACCTAAAACGCCTATCACAAGTGACCACCCAATTGGGTAAATTAGAAGAACGGTCTTCCACTGTCAACGAAGCACAAGCACAATTGGATGCGCTCATCCCCCAATTAGAGGCATTGATGACCCAATTGGAGACGGACGATTATGCCCATGATGCCCGTCAACAACTCGCCCAATTGGATAATGCTCAAAGTGGGTTGGGCTATGATGAATCCACGCACGATAGCGCCCGTCAAGCCATTGAGCAACATATCACTTATGAAGGCTTGCATACCAAATTGGCAATCGCACTCGATTCTGCCCCTGCGATGGAGCAACTCATTGCGGATGGTGTGGCACAAGAGGAACGCCTACTCGAAGCCCAATCCGAAATTCAGACCCAAGTGGATGCGTTAGACATTGAAATTGCCCGTCTCAATGCCCTTTTAGCCGAATATAAGGCGCGGGATGAGGAAGTGCGGATGCAAACCACCCGTGAGCGCACCGCTTTTGAAAAATTGAATACCACCCGCCAACAACTGAAGGCACTCGATGACCAAGCGGCGCGGAAAGAGACGCTACAAGGCTATTTGAACACTGCCAAGCGCGAAGAAGGGGTGTATGTTGAACTCCGCAAAGCCTTTGGCAAGGATGGCGTGCCACTGACCATCATTGAGGCGGCAATCCCAGAATTAGAAAATAGTGCCAATGAACTCCTCACCCGTATGACCGATGGACGCATGAACTTGCGCCTCAAAACCCAAGAAGAAAAGGTCACTGGTGGCATAAAAGATGCGCTAGAAATCGAAATTGCCGATGAACTCGGTGAGCGCAGTTATGAGATGTATTCTGGCGGGGAGACCTTTCGCATCAATTTTGCGCTACGGATTGCCCTCAGCCAATTATTGGCACGGCGGGCAGGGGCGCAATTGCGGACACTGTTCATTGATGAGGGCTTTGGCACACAAGACGAAAATGGGCGCGGGAAATTGGTGGAAGCCATCACCGCCATTCAAGACGATTTTGCGATGGTGCTGGTGATTACCCATATTGACGAATTGCGAGATAGCTTCCCTGTGCATATTATGGTCGAAAAGGGCGGTAATGGTAGCCGTGTGATGATACGCTAATGGTGTGGTCGTGTGAAATATAGGGACGATATACGCGCTTTGCGCTAATCGTCCCGTACAGGTCATGGGGATTTTAGGCTGTGTACGGGCGGATTAGAGGCTTTAGCCTCGTATATCCGCCCTAAAAACAACAAGGCATAATAGACAATGAGGATAAACAAAAATGATCGCATCCGAATTTGATGAATGGATAGAAATCCAAACAGGTGATGTGTCATTTGAATTGATTAGTAGGGAAATTTGCGCGAAAACCATAGCTTTTTATCCTTCGGTGATTGCTGGTCGTTTTGTCGGATATTTATTCATCTATTTGCGTACCCATAAAATTGGATTTTTAACAGGTGAAGCAGGTGGCTATAAAATTGGGGATGACCGTTATGTGCCAGATGTGGCATTTGTATCGTATGCGAAACAAGCCCATGCCGATAAAAAAGGATACAATGGCTTTCCACCTGATTTAGCCGTAGAGGTCATATCCGATAGTGATAACAAAAAAGAATTACGTGATTTACGCCTCAAAATTTCGGGATATTTGAACGCGGGGACGATTGTCTGGGTAGTGGATACCGAAGAAAAGCAGGTCGAAATCCATCAAATAGGGCATAATCCGCGTGTGTTGGGGATGAATGATGTGCTAGAAGCACCAGACTTGTTGCCGAATTTCACATTGCCCATAAAAGATATTTTTGAAGAATAAAAAACATCCCCTACAAACGGGGATGTTTTTTTTTATTGGTATTTATCAGAATCACGTCACGCGATGGCACGCAACGAAATGTCCGGGTTCCATTTCAATTAATTCTGGGTCTGGTTCATGATAACAATAATCCATCGCTACTGGACAACGGGTGTTGAAATTGCACCCTTTGGGGGGATTGGCAGGGCTTGGAACATCACCACCCAAAATAATCCGTTGGCGTTTTTCTTCGATATTGGGGTCTGGCACAGGTACAGCCGATAGCAATGATTGGGTATAAGGATGGAGTGGGTTGTCATACACCTTGTGGGTGGGTCCCAACTCGACAATTTTACCCAAATACATCACCGCCACGCGGTCACAAATATGACGCACCATGCTGAGGTCGTGGGCGATGAATAAGTAGGTGAGGTTCAATTCTTTTTGTAAATCTTCGAGCAAATTGACCACCTGCGCTTGAATAGACACATCCAACGCCGAAATGGGTTCATCTGCTACGATGAAAGATGGATTCAGTGCCAACGCCCGCGCAATACCAATACGTTGACGTTGCCCACCCGAAAATTCGTGTGGGTAGCGATTGATATAGAAGGGATTTAACCCCACTTTGACCAACAATTCTTCTACAAATTGACGGCGGTCTTTTTTATTCATCACGTTATGGATGACAAGGGGTTCACTAACGATATTGCCAACAGTCATACGTGGATTCAATGACGCAAATGGGTCTTGAAAGATGATTTGCATCCGACGACGAATCGCACGGAGTTCATCCCCGCGTAAGGTCGTGAGTTCATTGCCTTCAAACATCACAGACCCTGCTGTTGGGCGATAGAGTTGCAACACGGTACGCCCTGTGGTGCTTTTTCCACACCCAGATTCGCCCACCAACCCTAGTGTTTCGCCTTTATATACATCAAAATCTACCGAATCTACCGCTTTTACAGCACCGACTTGCCGTTGTACCACGATGCCAGAGGTGATTGGGAAATATTTTTTCAACCCGCGAACACTCAAGATGACTTCACGTTGTTGGTTCGTCTCTTGTGTGGAAGTGGCTACTTTAGCTTCCATGTTTTAATTTCTCCATTTCGTGTTTCTTGCGAAGGGCGGGCAAATCGTACCATGCCGCCACCATATGACCGGGTGCGCTATCTTCTACTTGGCGTAACGGGGGAGTTTCTGTAAAACAGCGTTCCGTGCGGTAGAGTGGGTTGCGTGGGGCAAAAGAATCGCCAATAGGTTCAATACGCATATCGGGCGGGGTGCCTTCAATTTGGGTGAGGCGTTCTCCATCCCCTTGAGCATCTACACGGGGGAGCGAATTGAGCAGACCGAGTGTATAGGCACTATGGGGGTTATTGAACACGGCTTTAATGGGTCCGCGCTCCACAATCCGTCCCGCATACATCACTTGGATGGTATCAGAAATACCGGCTACCACGCCTAAGTCATGGGTAATCCAAATCATTGCCATTTTGAGTTCATCGCGTAATCTTTTGACCAGCTCAATAATTTGGGCTTGAATGGTCACATCCAACGCGGTGGTTGGTTCATCGGCAATCAATAATTTTGGATTGCACGACAAGCCGATGGCAATCATAACACGTTGACGCATACCGCCCGAAAATTGATGGGGATAATTTGCCAAGCGTTTGCGGGGGTCTGGAATGCCGACCATATCGAGCAATTCGGCGGCACGACGTTCTGCTTGTGCCTGATTCATTCCCAAGTGCAATTTTAGTCCTTCGGTCAGTTGTGTTCCGACTGTGAGGACGGGGTTAAGCGAGGTCATGGGGTCTTGGAAAATCATGGCGATTTCTGCCCCACGGACAAGGCGCATCTCTTCTTTGCTCAATTTGAGCAAGTCGCGCCCCTGAAAAATAACACTACCACGTTCTATCTTGCCTGGGGGCATTGGAATGAGTCCGAGCATGGAAAGTGCATGAACACTTTTGCCACTACCACTCTCACCCACAATACCCAAGGTTTCGCCTTCGTTTAGGGTGTACGAAACACCATTAACCGCATAAACGATGCCTTCTTGTGTATAAAAACGAGTTTCAAGGTCATTGACCTCTAACAGTACACCCAAGGTCGCACCCTCCTTATAAAAAAGACTACATTATCATTTGTTTAAACTCATGCGGTGAATTATAACAGCATTTTGATGTAACACAAAATGCAAAATGTGGGGTTTTCTTCATTTTTGGCATCAGCTAAATCTCCCTTAATAAAAAAGAATTGTTAAGAGAGATTTAGACAGCGATTTAAGGGGCAGGTTCTGTATTTAACCAAGCAAGGGCTTTTGTGTGGTCTGTGAAATAGCGTTGCTTAAAATTGGGTGTGCGCCGATTAAACGCATTGCCAAAAAATGCGATGACAGTTTCGAGAAATCCCTTGCTCATCACCACCGCAGAAGTTCCATGTACCCCTGTTTGGTTGATAACAGGGATAATTTCATTTAGCCGTTGCCGAAAATAGGGGGTTAGGCTGACATTTTCGTGGGAAATATCATGCAATATCTTCATCGGGGTAGATAAATCCCAATGATTGAGTAGGGTAATGTTGGTATTGATATAGGCATCAACCGTTTCACGCCGACAATCCGTGAGGACAAAACTAAGCATGTCGCCATTATTAAACCATTCGAGTGTTACACCACCACCTAGCGATGTTGGACCTTGTGTGGTCTTGGCTGGAATCGTATCGGGCAAGGTTTTTTGTGCGGTTTCTGGCATGATATTCCCTCACATGAACTTATTTGGTTGCTTATTTTTAATGATAATTTAATTTTTATGAAAAAACAATCATATTTATGTCTTAAAGCAATGTTCTATTATGGGTGTTTTAGTGTACTATAAATATAAAATTTGCAATTATTTGTTGATATGTTATTCTCTATAGTGGTTGACATTTTTATATACATCGTGTGCATTAACATAACAGAGGAGTCAAATATTATGTCTCAACCACCACAAGGCGGTTATCCGCAACAGCCACCACAGGGCGGTTATCCGCAACAACCACCACAAGGCGGTTATCCGCAACAACCACCACAAGGTGGAGGCTATCCCCCACAAGGCGGTTATCCGCAACAACCACCACAAGGTGGGGGTTATGGTTATCCACCGCCACCACCTCCCCAACGCAATACAACCATAGCGGTACTTGCCGCAGTTTATATGATTATTCTGTTTTTACTGAGTAGTTGTGCGGGCATTATCTCACTATTGGGTGGGAGTTTATTGGGAGGACTCAATAGTGCTGTCACTCAATTAGGCGCAACCAGTTCAGACACACGGGTTATTGCTGATGCAACAGGAATTGCCAATATATACGGCATTTTGGGGATTATCGCAGGTATCGCGTTGCTCACGGCGGCAGTCGGCATTTTTATGAAGGCAAAATGGGCATATATGCTCACCATCGTTATGAATGGATTTTATTTTGCCTTACAAGTGTTGGGGCTAATTAGTGGTGCCGCTTCAATCCTAAATTTGCTATTTGCGCTTTTATCCTTGCTGATTGTTTTCTTGTTCTTGACCAGTAAAGATGTCAAAATGACATTTGGTCAATCATAATCGTTTTGGGGGCAGGCTAACAAATAACCTGCCCTTTTTTATAATAATTCATCTGCCCAGTCCAACAATGTGGGCAATATCGTATTAAAATCTCCCCGCGCCCAAATCGTGTTGAAGGTATCTTCTCCCCATTTGGCTTTGAGGGTATCAAGTGTAGTGCGGTAGGGTCCCCAATGGTCTATCCATGACCCATCGTAGGCATTTTTGATGAATTTTTCTGCTCCACTCATGCGTTCCAAATCTCCATGTACAGCCAGCCCTTTTTCTGTTTGGATGACCAAATAAAGCATCGCCGCCACTAACCCTGCATTGGGGCGATTTTGTTCTTTGACCATCCGTAGGCGCATACGGATAAATTCAAAGCACACATCATAGCGTTTTTCCCGATAGGCAATCATCGCCTCGACAAATTCATTGGGGATAAGTGGAAAATTTATGCGCGATATACGCGCTTTCACTTCCTCATGATAGGTTTTCCCTTTTTGTAAATCATCATAGGCAATATGCCATATACTGAGCATATTTGCCGTAAAAATATGACCTTCAATATCATGAACCTCAACGGCAATATCATATCCCTGTTGAGCTTTTTGATAGGCAATATCTTTATCGCCCAATTGATAATGAGCGTATGCTTGCAAGCCATATGAGCGCGAAAGCCCACCCCGATTGTGGGTCGCACGATAAATTTGTTCGGCTTCGTTATAATAAGTGATAACATCTCTAAAATTGCCAGTTAGAACGTGGGAACTCGCCAAATTCATGATGACATCGGCTGTACGGACAACATCCCCAATTTTACGGCGCAAAGCGAGGCTGGCTTCGCCATATTTGAGATGATTGATACCATCATCCACTATTGTATAGGCATACGCCATATCATCCATCACTTGCGCGACATAAAAATCTGCCCCTAATTGCTCATATAGGGCGAGTGATTGCTCTAAGATGGGCATCCCATCCGCCACATTTTCGTCATGATGTGCCAGTGATACGCCCAACATCCGCAAACAATAGGCTTCTTCGAGGCGGTCATGATGGTCACGGGCAATCGTTAAACAGGTCTGATAAGTGTCGTTGATGGTTTCATCCACCATCGGAAACCGCACTGTTAATTTTGCCCATAAAGCAGGATGGGTATCTTGTGTGAAACACTCACGGGCGCTGGTGAATAGTTTTTTGCCCATTTCTTGATAGGAGCGCATCAGTCCGAAGAGGTGAAATGATTCGATAGCAGGCGTAATGAGGTCAATACGCCCCATCATCACCGCCCAACGCCATACCTGACGGAAATTCTTAAAATCGGCTTCAATTTCATCCAACGCGCCCAATTGCCGTTTGCCTTGTAAATCGGCTTCGCGTTCTGCCATAAATTGCAGGTAATAACGGGCATAATTGGCATACACTTGGTCGTAGCGCCCACTATTTTTGAGGCGTTCTTCGGCATATTGGCGCAATAATTCGTGAACATCGTAGCGCCCGCTATTGGGATGACGATGAATGAGTGAGGCATTGACCAGACTCGTCAATACGCGCAAGGATGCCCCTACTGCCTTTTGTGCGGCATCACGGGTGAATCCACCAATGAACACCGATAAATTCATAAATGCGAGTCGCTCGGCTTCATCCAACAAATTCCACGAATAATCAAAAACGGCGCGGATACTCTTATGGCGCTCTGGCAAGTCGCGCATTTCGCTCTCTAAAAAGTCGAGGCTGGTGCTAATTTCTTCTGAAATCTCTTTGGGAGTGAGCATTTCGACCCATGCCGCCGCCAACAAAATGGCGAGGGGTAGCCCCTGCACCATACGGCATATCCGCGCCACATAACCCAAATACTCTGGACGCAATTCAAAATCGGGGCGGGCGCGTTTTGCACTCTGCATAAACAATTTGACCGCACTATAATTTTGGGCATCTTCTGGGGTTTCCCATTCGGGGAAATCCATCCCTTCTAGCGTGAATAAATTTTCGCTGGTCAAATTGAGACGTACACGCGAGGTAGCGACAATTTTGATGTGTGGCGCATTGGTGAGGATGTCATCCACCAAACCAGCGCCATTGAGCAAATGCTCAAAATTGTCGAGTATCAACAAGAGTTGTTTATCACTCATATAATGGAGCAATTGAGCTGTGTTATCTTGCCCTTCTTTGAATACATAACCAAGTGCATCGGCTATGGCTTGCACGATGTCATCTGGGCTATTGAGAGGGGCGAGCGCCACAAAATAAACCCCGTGTCGCCATTGGGTGCGTTGTTCAGTATTAAATTCACTGACATCCACCAACCCCGCAAATTCGTTACCGAGTTGTAAGGCGAGGCGTGTTTTGCCCATGCCCCCTTGTGCAATCACCGATATTAAGCGAATTTTTGGTGATAGCACCAATCGGCGTAATTCGCCTAATTCGGCTTCTCTGCCCACAAAGGCAGTGGTTTCGGCGGGGAGATTATGTTTAATGCTGATAGGGCGGGGTGTTTCGGTGATAATGCGCGGAATAACAGGCGCACCGCCGAGCAATTCCGCCAAAATCGCCTCTAATTCTGCGCCGACCAGTCGAATACTGCTGATGCGTTGGGAGGGGTCTTTTTGCAACATGCGCCCAAGCAGGTCTATCAGGGCGATGGGTGTCTCTGGACGCATCAATTCTAAATCGGGTACGGGGTCTAATAAAATGGCTTTGACCACTTGGCTCACATTTTTTCCAACAAATGGGCGTTGCCCTGTGAGCAATTCAAATAACATCACCCCAAATGACCAAATATCGGAGCGTGGGTCATCAACAACCCCATTAAGCACCTCTGGGGCAATATAATCGAGTGTGCCAATTGTCACACCGCTTTGTGTCATGCGCTCTTCACTATCCAACCGTGCCACCCCAAAATCGGTTAGGCGCGGTGTGCCATCATCTGCCAATAGCACATTGGCAGGTTTAATATCGCGGTGAATAATGCGAAGGTGATGGGCGCGACTGAGCGCATCGGATAACTCCAGTGTGAGTCTGAGGATTTGCTCAATGCTAAATTTAACATTTTCGCGGATTTTCATCCCCAATGAGCCACCATTGACCAATTCCATGACCAGATAATGTTCATTTTTTTCTTGAATAGTATCGAGTACCTTCACGATGTTGGGATGGTCAAGCTGGCGCAAGGCTTCTGCTTCTCGGCTAAAGCGTTGTACCAAACTGGCATCATGAGCAACCGCTTCTGGTTTAAGGTGTTTAATGGCGACCATCATCCCTGTTTGGGTGTCTTTTGCCCGAAAAACCGTCCCCATACCACCCACACCAATTGTTTCTAATAGCTCGTAATGCCCGCCAATGTGCATGGCATTTCTCCTTTGGCGACCTAATGAAGCCTTGTGAATTCTTGTGACCCTTTTGTGTAAGTTTAGCATAGATGTGCGCTTTTTTCAATCATTCCATATTATGCACTTAACCGCATTATTGCATAATAAGTGTTAGAATGATATTAGAAATCATGTATATTGTGGGGGAAGCATGGAGACATTACATAATATCCCCATGCTTTATGATTATTCTTCTTTTGGTAATGCGATGAAGTCAATTTCTAGGCGTACATTATCGGATACATTGGCGACCCCCGGTACTTGCGGAATCGTAATATTAAAATCTTGATAGTTGACTGTTGTCCATGCGCTTCCTGTAATCTGTGTTTGGCTTATGGGTGTAAGTGTCGCATCAAAGATAATTTCTCGTGTAACCCCATGTAACGTCAAATTGCCTTGTATTTGAAAATCAAATGGCTCGCCAAATGTGATACTTTTTGGCAATTGGAGCAAAGTGATAGGGGTAAAAATTGCAAATTCAAATTCTGCTCGATCTGATTGTAAAATTTGCCCACGTAAGTCACGATTGCGAAACTCATTATCGGTTTGCAATGTCCTTACATTGACCCGAATTGTGCCAAGTTGAGAATTGGCGGGTGAATTAAAATCTACAAGCAATTCACCTGCTACCTCATTGGTGGTGCCAATCACAGTTTTGGGTACATTGAGCAGTATTTCATCAATCATAAAGCGTACTTGTGATTCATCTGGGACAATAGTAAATAATGTTCGTGTATCGTTGGGTAAGAGGACTAATGATGGCGCACTAATGGATGTACTAGGAGTTCCATCACCACCCGAAAACCAAATATAAGCCACTCCAATTGTCACCAACGTCAAAAATCCCATGATAACGATGCCGAGAATACGTATTGCCTTATTGCTATGCACCCGTTGGGCTGATGGTGACTCCGTTTGTAATGTGTTAACGTGTTCCATTGTTATCTCTTCTCTAACGACCTAAAATTTAACCATAAATGCGGTGAAATACATGAGTGCCAATCCTGCCACGAATCCACTCAAATTAACCCAATTGACAAAGGGTAGGTTGAGCTTATGCGTCTCTTTTGCCACCAGTTTTCCCACTTCCCAAACCACTTGTAAAATTGCACCAACCCCAATTGCCAGAAAAATAGTTGCTAATACCGCATTAAAGGCAAATCCCCCTATCCAAACGCCTAAAATGGCAGGGCTACCAGCCACTATAAGAAGCAATATTAAATGAGTGAAGGGTGGTCTATTGTGTACAATTGGGGCGGTAATGCCTATCCCTTCGGTGATATTATGTAAGGTAAATCCCAATATCAAGAATGTGCCTAATGCCGCCTCGCCCGATGCAAATGCCGCACCAATAGCTAATCCTTCGCCAAGATTATGTAACCCAATTCCCAAGGCGATTCGATATGCAACCCCTAATGCGCTGATTTCTGTACTCTTTTTTAGGTTGCCAAGTGCTAAGAGGATACCGAGTGAGATGAGCGCCACAAACAGCACCATTGGAACACCCTGCCAAAAAGCGGGAATTGTGGTGGCAAATTCGTTGGCATCCAACCATGTGCCGATAGCAAGGTATACCAATAACCCAACGGTTAATGACAAAATAAAATTCATTGCCTGTTTGCTCAGGCGACGCATGAAAGGATACCACAACATGCCTAATCCAACCGGAACAATCCCAACATACAAGCCTACTAAGCCAAATTGTATGAAGAGTGACCCTGATAATTGTGGGGTTGGCACTGCTACAGCTATTTCACCCTCAAACAATGCGCCTAACGATGATACCAATACGACCCGATGTGCCTCTTCTTCTACCCATGGGTAATAAATGGTAAATGTGGCACTACCTAAACGCGGAATGACTGTAGAAGGGCTTGCTTCAAACATAAAATACCCATCATCTACTTGTACTTGTGCAATGGTCATTTCTTGCGGACCATCATTAATCACATGCACTTCAATGATGCCTGCTTCTGGCAATACAATGCGCTCAATCAGCAGTTGTTCAACCGGTGGTCCAGATAGCTCTGTCAGTCCGCCCTCTGTGACAACCAGATAGGTGATGACAATACCGAGTAGAAGCAATGGTACTAATGCCAGTAACCATGTTATCCCAGGAATAGGCTTTGGTTCGGTTGTTAATGATGTCTGGTCTGTCATTTTAACGCCCTCCCGATTGACTGATGGTGTTGCCATTCATGCTCTTAAAATCCCATTCTACGTCTAATCCCACTTCTGCCAATGCTGCAGCATAATCGGCTTCGGCAACCACATTAAAAAAGCCCATCCAACCGAGTTCGGCAAATTCACTAATATGCGCGTGGAACATATACCGACCCGGATAACGTGGACGAAATTCTAAAATACCACGTTGCCCTTGTGCCTGTATGATGGTGTCAACCATGCGTAATGTTGGTTGGAGGGTAGTTCCTGTGTCGTAATAATCAAAAAAATGTGCATGAAGATGAAAACTGTTGATAAGGTCAAATTCGACGATATTGATGAGATAAATACGTACTAACTCCCCGACTTTAAGCGGAATTGGGCGACGCATAAATTCATGCCCCACCGTATTGACGGCATAAATTTCGTTGCCACCATCAAAATTAGTATCAAACGCATTCATAATCATCATCAATTCACGGGCAGGTGGGCGACTTGCCAATGGGTCGACAATGAATGCCCCATACATCCCTTTATGGATGTGTCGCTTAAGTGGGGTAGCATGGCAATGATAAAGATGACATCCAAATGGGTCGGCATCAAATTCATACGTAAATTGTTCACCAGGGGCAATTGCACCACGATATTCGCCATCTACGCCATCCATTTCTGCGCGATGAAATCCATGAAAGTGCATGGTGTGGGGATGTGAGCCAAAATTGGCAAAATTGATGAGGAGATGGTCATTTTCTGAACAGCGAATAGTGGGTCCTGGTACACGTCCATTATATGTCCATGCGGGAAAAAAAATTCCGGGCGCAATTTCAATTTCTATATCCCCAGCAGATATAGTATATTCACGGATAGATTGCCCCGTCTCTGTTTGACCCGTGATTGTGCCATAATCCCAATCTACGAGCAATTTCATAGGGTCAAATCCATTACGCATATGGTCAACCGCGCCTACTAACATTTGACGCATCATACTGTTATGAGCTGTTGTCCCTTCTCCATGTGTTGTTGGAGTAGGATGTGGTTGTGAGATGGAATCATGTGATTGAGTAGGCAATCCTAATAAACCCGCTCCAAGCATACTTGCAACCCCGCCCGCCCCTGCACCAAGGAAACGTCGACGAGATATGGAACGATGTATTCGCCTGTCCATTTTTTGCCCTCCGAAAATCATATTTTTACGTAATTATATTTTATTTTAGCCTGTACTAAAAAATTTGTCAACCAATATAATCCGATTGCCATATTTTTATGATTATTTGCCAATGTATACAACATTTTACCCACTCTTAAAACAGGTTGTGCTATATTAGAGGCATGTTGAAAAAAGTTATGTGGTTATGCAAGAGGATGTTATGCGAATAGGTACAGTTGATTATGATATTTCATGGGAGCGTGTCGTCTCCGATATTTTTAGCCCCCCTGTCGTTTGGGCAATTTTAGCCTTTCCGATTGCGTTTAGAGATGCGGCGAATAGTGGGCAGGGATTTCTATGGGCATTCACATATATTGGGATGGTTTGCCTGATTCCATTGGTATTTATTGCCATACAGGTCAAACGGGGTGCGATTACCGATTTGCATTTAGAAATCCGCGAGCAACGCATCGCGCCATTTTTGGTGACGATGATTGGGAGCGGGTTGGCATTTGGCGTATTGCGCCTGATTGCCACCAGTAGCGTTATGCCTGCTTTTGCCCTATTCAGTTTTGTGCAGTTGGCAGTGATGTTGAGCATCACCATGATATGGCAAATTAGCGTTCATACCTTTTGTATCGCGGGCGCGACCATTACCTGTGGCACATTATTTGGTTGGACAATCGGATTATTGATTGCACCCCTCATTATTATTGTGGGCGTGGCACGCATTAAATTGAATCGGCATACACCCGCCCAAGTGATTGGCGGTGTCGTGATTGGCTCTTTGATGACGATTTTGCTATTCCAGTTTGTTTTGTAACAAATTAAAACCAAACTCTATCGCTTCACAAACAGGGGTATAATCCTGTGAATCATGGCATATGATATGATTATTCCTAACACACTTTTGATTGTTTAGGAAAGTTGCCATGGGCTATGACCGATAATGAGGTAAAAGAATCGCGGGTGGTGTTGCGTGCGGTGCAAGAACACCTGAATTATACCCATCTCACGTTGGGCGCTATCAGCGAAAAAGTGGGGTTGGTGGATGTGTTATATCATCCAGACAACACCATGCCCGATTTGAATTACATCACCCCGCGCAAAAATACGGCGTGGATTCCCACCCAAGATGTCGAAAATGGCTTAAGACGGCTAGAGGCGCTCAAGCGTAAAAAGCGCATCTATTATGTGGAAGGGTTATATTTGCCTGTTTTTGCCAAAAGCCTGCGTGAACTGGGACTGAAGGTAGAACGGGAAATTTCGATTATGACCTATACCATAGACCCCGATGAGACCTTGCCTCGCATCCCTTCATTAGAAGATAAACGCTTTGAGCTGGTACACAACCCACAAGAAAGTGCGGTGTGGTGGTATGTTTGGCGCAATGCCCATTATGATGTGGTGACACATGGCATTGAGCCTGTCTATATTGGTCGGGCATTGCGCGATATTGCCTTGGGCAATCAATCGGATATTATTCTATACTTAGAGCAACTGCCAATTGGTGTTGCACGGATTACCTTTCATGCCGAAACCGCGCATATTAGTGCATTGGCTGTGATGCACCAATTTAGGGATAGTGAGACGCTCAAATTGATTCAACATAAGGCGATTGCTATCGCCGCACAACGAAATAAGCGGATTGTATTCACCTCTGGCGAAGTCGAAGCCGATAGGCGCATTTGCCGTGAGGCTGGCTTTATAGATTCTGGCAGTATTATTTGTTACGCCGACAATGGCGATTACTACCGTGAGGAGACACATGGCGATTCAATGGGACAGTCTGCATTTTTATACTAGCCTGAGTCAAGATATTGTTGCGCGAAAATTAATTGGTTATTTGGATGATATGGGGTATACCCATTATGACCCATTCAATGCACTCACGGGGAAGGTTTATTCAGAAGGGATAAAGACCTTTCTCAGTTCACCGCGCATGGGATGGATTCGGCTCATTGGCAGTTTTCCGTTGGATTTATCGGCGCGACTGTCTGCGGATGGATTGGTCTTACACATTCACATCACCGATGAAAATGCCGATGCCCATGTGTTTGTAGACCAAAAACCCAAGCCATTCTCTGCCCTACAGCCTCATCTGCGCGAAGGCTATACCATCACCGATTTGCACAATGCCATTTTGCGTGGTGAAGGCGCGACAGATAAGCCTGTATCCGATTCTATCCCCATGAATGTATTGCCCGATGATGTGCAAAAAATGGCAAAAGGGGTCAATCCCAACCAGATTGAGCGCATGATGAATAAAATGATAGGGCAAGTGTCTAAGGTCATGGGCGATAAATCTGCCTCTGCCAAAGCACTCCTCGCCCCCACACAACCCGATTGGTCACGCGGGATAGCCAGTAATATCCGCGTTTTTATGGATTGCCTCAAAATGTCGGGCAATTGGAACACACCCGATTTTATCACCCTGCGCGATGCGTATATGGCACATCACCGCTATCAGCGTAACCCAACCGCGCCCCGCCTGCCCAGCGATATTGAAGCGATGAACAGCGTACCCGATGCGCTCCTCGCCTATTTGCCGATTTATGGGGGAAAATAACAGTAATGCGCCCCTCCCTTGTATCGAATTAATATCACACATAAGGGCGCAACATGTTGCGCCCCTACAACCCGCCTATAAATGAGTATAGGGGCAGGGGGTGAGGTAAAAAGAGCAATTTACGGGATACCAGATAGCTCCTATCTGTGTCCTTATAGATAAAGGAATAAATCATGTCTGCCCAAGAACGCGCCAAATGGGATGCCCAATATCACCAAAAAACGGGCGACTATCCCGCACCAGACCCGCTACTGCTGATGTACACCCCGCCCCTCAGCCCCAAACAAAAAATGCGGGCGTTGGATGTGGCGTGCGGGGTTGGGCAAAATGGTCTATGGTTGGCGGAACAGGGCTATACAGTAGATATGATGGATATTAGCCGTGTGGCACTCCGCAGGGCGCAGGACGAAATTAACAAGCGACAATTACGCAACACCAATTTGCTCCAAGTGGATTTGGATGACACCGATTTTGACGACCAACTCTATGATGTGGTGTGTGTGTTCCGTTATCTGAACCGTGAGCTATTTCGCAAATTACGCGCCAGCGTGGTGAATGGTGGGCGCATCATTTATGAGACCTTCAACACCAAGCACCACACCGATAACCCCACCTTTAACCCCGCCTACCTGCTCGAAATTGCCGAGTTACCCCTGTATTTTAAGGGTTGGCAAATTTTACACGAATGTGACGATGAAAATATGTCGCAATTGGTCGCCGTCAAGCCACTGGATGGCGTAGACCCATCGGTGGAAGGGACGTTTGATTTTTAGGGATTTTATCCCCACCCCAACCCCTCCCCATCAAATTTCACTGCATGACACAATTAATATTTGAAAATTGGTGCGATAAAAATAGCTAATTTCTCGGCTACGGCAGGCGGTGAACCACCTGCCTGTATTACCAAAACCCCATAAATGGGGTTGATATGCCTATTTTCAGGGATAGATTGGCATGGGTGTAGGGGCGCAATACATTGCGCCCGCCGTAACCAACCCTAAAAATCGGGCATGATATATCATGCCCCTACGACATGCCGATTTTTTATGATAAAAATAGGCAAAACAACCCCGTTCACGGGGTTTCAGAGGCACAGACGGGTGGTTCACCGCCCGTCGGCAGGCAAGAATTGCATCTATTTGAACCTATAAATATCGTATTTTCCCCCCCTTATTACATGTGTCGTGCAGTGAACCATCAAATGGCGAGGGGCTAAAACCTAGCCTAGAGACAGTTTTCTCCCTTCCCCTACGTAGTGGGGGAAGGGTCGGGGATGGGGGCGCTTTTGGGGCGCATTTTGAATAAAAGACATTTCCTCACTTTTTGGTTATAATATGCCTATCATATGGTCTCATGTATGGGGTAGATAACCAATGCCACAACTCAAACTCAAACCGACCAGTAAGCCCATCACCGCCTATTACGCAGACATCGCGCAAAAGCGCCAAGCGGGATTTTGGACAGAAGGCAATGTCGCCACCATATTTGGCACATTGCTCGATTATTGCGCCAAATCGCTGGGCTATAGCCTGAACCAACAACATACCGCCAAAGTGGGCAAGCGCACCATCCGCTTTGACGGCGCGGTTTTGAACGAATTTCAATTGACCTATGGCGTATGGGAAGCCAAAGATAGCGCCGATTCGCTCAAAAAAGAAATCCAGAAAAAATTTGAGGCGGGGTATCCCAACAAGAACATCCTGTTTCAATCACCAGACGAAGCGATTTTAATCCAAAACGGACGCGAGGTGATGAGCGCCAATATCAGCCAGCCAAAAGCCCTGATAGACATCCTCACGCTATTTTTTGATTATACCGACCCTGTTTATGATGAATGGGAACGGGCGGTGGCAGAATTTAAGACCCGCGTGCCAGAAATTGCCCAAAAATTGGATAGCATCATCGAAGCCGAATATAAAAAACGGCGCGATTATACCACCGCCTTCGATACCTTCCATGACCTATGTCGTGCCGCCATCAACCCCAATTTGAGCAAAGATGCCGTAGAAGAAATGCTCATTCAGCACATCCTCACCGAGCGCATTTTCCGTAAGGTGTTCAACAACGATAAATTCACCAGCCAGAATATCATCGCCAAAGAAATCGAAAAAGTCGTGGATGCCCTCACCCGTTCTGCGTGGAATCGGGAAGAATTTTTGCGCGACTTGAATCATTTTTATGGCGCAATCGAGACCACCGCCAGCACCATCAGCGACTATAACGAAAAACAGGCATTTTTGAACACCGTCTATGAGCAATTCTTTCAGGGATTTAGCGTTGATGTTGCCGATACACACGGCATTGTCTATACCCCACAGCCGATTGTGCAATTTATGGTCAAAAGTGTTGAGCAATTGCTAGAACGCGAATTTGGGCGCTCATTGGCAGATAGTGGGGTGCATATCCTAGACCCATTTGTGGGGACGGGCAACTTTTTATTGCGCGTCATGGAAGAAATCCGCCAGACAAAACCCGATGCGCTCCCACATAAATATGCCCACGAATTGCATTGCAATGAGATTATGCTCTTGCCCTACTATATCGCCAGCATGAATATTGAACATGCTTATTATGAAGCCATGAACGATTACCAGCCATTTGAGGGGATTTGCTTGGTAGATACGTTTGAATTGGCAGAAGCCCGCCAAATGGGACTCTTTACCCAAGAAAATTTGGAACGGGTGGAGCGCCAACGCAAAGCACCCCTCACGGTGATTATTGGCAACCCGCCATATAACATGGGGCAGGTGAATGAGAATGATAACAACAAAAACCGCAAATATCCGATTATTGATGGACGGATTGGCGAAACCTATGTCAAATCATCCAATGCGAGTTTACGCAATAAATTATATGACCCGTATGTGAAAGCCTTTCGGTGGGCGAGTGATAGAATTGGGGATGAAGGAGTTATCGCCTTTGTGACCAATAATAGTTTTATAGATAATATTGCCTTTGATGGGATGCGTAAGCATTTAGGAAACGAATTTGATGCAGTCTATGTGTTAGATTTGGGTGGCAATGTGCGGAAAAACCCGAAACTCTCTGGCACAACCCATAATGTGTTTGGGATTCAGGTAGGGGTGTGTATTACCTTCTTAATCCGCCGAAAAGCCGATGAAAAAACACGTAATGGGCAAGTGTATTACACCCGTATGGATGAATGGTGGCGTAGATGGCAAAAGTATGATGAATTAGAGCGTTTTGTGAATTGGAGTGGGGTTTCATGGCAAAAAATGAACCCTAGTGCAAAATCGCTATGGCTAACAGATGGCATGAATGATGACTATGAAACATTCTTGCCATTAGGGTCAAAAGAAGCCAAAAAGGGAAGTGGACAAGCCATTTTTGAGCTATATAGTTTGGGGGTAGCGACTAACCGTGATGATGTGGTTTATGACTTATCATTAGACTCTCTTAGACAGCGTATAAAACAATTTATAGATGATTATAATGGAGAGTTAGACCGCTATAAACGCGCTAATAAGCCTAAAGATATTGATGGATTTGTAAAATATGACTTGCTCAAATGGAGTTCAACACTTAAATTGCACGTTCAAAAAGCAGATTATGTAGACTTTGGCGAGCAATATTTTAGAATATCTATTTATCGCCCGTTTTCTAAGCGTTACCTTTATTATGATAGAATCCTCATAGATAGACCCTCATCATTTAATATAATTTTCCCAAAACCTACTACAGAGAATGAAAATCGGGTAATTTGTGTGCCAAGTCTTGGTGGTCGTGCCTCATGGGCAACAATGATGACTAACTGTATTCCCAATTTAACAATTACATCTATTGATGGATTTCAATGCTTCCCGCTATATATTTATGACCCCGATGGGACGAATCGGCGGGATAACATCAGCGATTGGGCATTGAAGGAATATCAGAAACACTATGGCGATAGTAGCATCACCAAGTCGGATATTTTTTATAGCATCTATGCGCTGTTGCATCATCCTGTGTATCGGGAACGGTACGCGCAAAATCTCAAACGGGAGTTGCCACGGGTGCCGTTTATTAAAGCGCCCCACCCCCTAGCCCCCTCCCCATTACATGGAGAGGGGGAACAAAGCAATGACGGGGGTAATAATGCTTTCTCCCTTCCCCTACGTAGTGGGGGAAGGGTTGGGGATGGGGGCGCTTTTGGGGGTAATGCGCCCCACCCCCTAACCCCCTCCCCATTGCATGGAGAGGGGGAACAAGGCAGTGATGGGGGCGATTTACCACACGTCCCGCGCCCATCACTGCCATTATGGGCGAATATGATTAAATCATTGGCACGTCAAATGCGTCATGAACCCACACCTGCAGAATCCCATTTATGGGAACTTATTCGTAAAAATCGGGTGGCAGGGGCATATTTCCGCCGTCAACATCCGATATTCCGTTTTATCGTGGATTTTTATTGCCATGAGGCGCGGTTGGTGGTCGAGGTGGATGGTGATATTCATTTTTATACACAAGAAGAAGATGCCATCCGCCAAGCGTTTTTAGAGAGTTTGGGCTTGCGGGTTATTCGGTTTAGCAATGATGCCGTTTTGAATGATACAGAACGGGTGATAAGGGAAATTGAGGAGATAGTAGAAGCGCGTCTCAATGCGCCCCAAGATGCGCCCCACCCCCTAGCCCCCTCCCCATTGCATGGAGAGGGGGAAAAAAGCAGTGATAAGGGTAATAATGCTTTCTCCCTTTCTCCACAAAGTGGGGAAAGGGTCGGGGATAGGGGCGCTTTTGATGATAAAATCGCATTTCACACCCTCGCCAAATTGGGGCGTGACCTGTCTTATTTGCACCTGAATTACGAACATGAACCCGAATATCCTCTGGTGCATGTGCAAAATCCCAAAGTTCCGCCGTCCTTGCGGGTTGAGGTCATGCGCTTGAATAAAGATAAATCGGCATTGGTGGTGAATGAATCCTTGACGCTGACAGGCATCCCCGCCCGTGTATACGACTATAAATTGGGCAATCGGAGCGCGTTGGAATGGGTCATAGACCAATATCGGGTGAGCGAAGATAAACGCAGTGGCATTATCAACGACCCGAATCGTGGGGATGATGCGGGCTATATTGTGCGCTTGGTCAAACAGGTGGTGCATATCAGCCTAGAGACCCTGCGACTGGTGGATGAGATTGCTAAAATGGAATTTTAGGCTTTTTATCCCCACCCCAACCCCTCCCCAAAGGCTTAGGGAGGGGCTAAAACTCAGCTCAGAGACGCTTTTCTCCCCTTTCCCTACTCAGTGGGGAAAGGGGCAGGGGGATAGGGGATGAAAAAGATTTTCCCTCACCGATTCAACATCCTAAGCGCCCAATGCGCCGTTTCTGCCACAAATTCATCGCTATGCCCTGTCAGGGGTTGAATGAATGGGATGGCGGTTTTATCTCCCAAGCCCGCCAAAATTTCTAAAATTTCGATGACGACCTGTGGGGGATGGTCGCCGTTGATTTCCATCAGCAACGCCTTGAGCAACACGTCCCCGCCAATTTGCGACAGGGCTTGTCGTGCCAAATACCGTACCACATGCTCATCATCCGCCAAAAACACCCGTAATAAGGCGGGTATGGCGCTTTGGTCGGGCATTTCGGTGAGGGCTTGGGCGGCGGCGGCGCGGATTTCTGGGTTGGTATCCGCTAAAAATGGGATAATGCTCGGCAACGCCCGATAATCTTTATGCTTGCCCAATGCTTGTAGCACCTGTGCGCGGATAACAGGCGAATCATGCCCTAATGCCGATATGAGGGGCATGACGGCGCGTTCATCGCGCAAATTGCCCAACGATTCAATCACGCGCAACATGACATCTTGGTCGGGGTCGTTGAGGGTAGCGATGAGCGCGGGAACGGGCAATGGGTCGCGTTGTCTGCCCAACATCCACGCGGCGTTGCGCCTCTCGCCTGCATTATCCGATTTGAGCATGGCAATAAAATCATCGAGTGTTGGGTCGTACATTAGTCACCGCCAAAAGTTGTTAATTGACCATTTTGGGTAGTATAAACCGAGTATGCCAATTCTGCACAATCGCGTTTACCCGCACACGCAATGCGCCCTGTCACGCCCATTCCATCGTATGCCAGCAATGTATTCCATAGGGCGAGGCGGTCTATCTGGATGACACCGTTTTCTTCCGTGGCAATTTGCTCAACCGTGTTGAGGAGCATGATGGTTGCATCATAGGCATAGGCAAAAATGAGCGAGGTCGGTTCTGTGCCAAATTGGGCGATATACCGCGCACGGAGCGATTCAATTTCTGGCGTGGATGGCGTGTTCAGTTGCACAAATATGATATTATCGGGCAGGGTGATGGTCGCTGGTGGCAAAATTCCGCCGATGAGGGGGATGTTTGCTGATAATTGTGCGCGGAGGTCAATCAGGGTTTCTGCGCGTCCCGCAAAATAGACGGCTTGTGGGGTTGCCTCTGTGATTTGTTCAACAAGCCGTGTCATGTTGAAGGTGGTCGTCTCGATGGGGATGAATATCACCGACCCGCCCCCTAATTCGTATTCTGCGCGGAAATCGGTAGCGAGTTGCCGTCCAATCACCTGTTCATCATGTACGATGACCACCGTATTCCAGCCATTGGCGAGTGCGGTTTGTGCCGATGCCACCGCAGTATAGGCTTGTGATGGCACAATCCGATAAAAACTCGGGTGATTGTCTTGGGTGAGGATGGGGGCTGTGCAAGCAGGGCTGATGGTGGTCATGCCTGCGCGGTCATAAATCGTCGCCCCGCCAGCACAGCTTTCTTCACATTCTGCGCCAATGACAGCCACCATTTCTGGTGATGTGATGAAGGTATTGGCGACATCAATGCCACCGAGCGCCGTACAAGTTGTGTCTTGCACCAATAAATCTACGGCGTGGGTGTTATCACCAATATACAGGGTTGGATGGTCAATGAGTGCCAATTGCACCCCATTGAGCATCTCTTGTCCGCGTGGGTCTGCCTCATTGCTCAATCCCGCCGCCACACCGAGTTGCAAATCGCGCCCGGTGAGCCGTGCCGATACGGTTTCATTATAACGGGGCGTGGTGAGGGGGGCATTGGTGGGGTTGATTGTGCCACGCAAGCGCGGTAAGGCGATGATTGCCACGCCCAATAATAATGCCAAGCCAATGATGAAGATGTTAAATGGCAAAATGGCTTTTTGTCTGGGTGTGATAGCCCGCCCTGTTTGGGCGCTATAGCCTTCTGGTGATGTTTCTTTGATATACCCCGCCATTTGACGCGCCAATGTGAGGACATCGGCATCAAACGAGTCGCTGGCGCTATGAATGGTCACGGCGCTCATATAGGCGATGGCGCGATGGTCGGGTGCGAGTGCGGTGACAGGGGGCATGGTGGTGTCATCGGCTAAAATTGCCATGATGGGCAAATCGCTACGGCGTAGCGCATCGGCAATGGCGGTGAATTGTGTGGGATTTTGGGCAATATCAGTCGCCCAGTCCTGATTCATGACCACAAGGAGCATATCGGCAACGGGGATAGATTGTGACGCGGTTTGGCTATCATCGGACAACATGCCGATGGATTGATAATATTTTGCGAGCGATTCGAGCAATTTTTGGGCTAATGGGCGGGTTTGGTCAAGTGAGGCAATGAGTATGCGAGGCATAAGACTATTTATCCAATCATCCATCAATAAGAATGGGGGAATTATAGCATAACATCATCCCGTGTTAGAAAACTCACACCCAATTGTGGATAAAGTTGGTTGTGCATAAACACAAATTTCACCATAATATGTTATGGGCATGAGGTTATGCTCATTTTGTCCTTAAATATAGTAGAAATCATCTATCTCATGACACAACCTAATTATGATGGCGCGAAAGCGTATGCACTCCAACGGCTGGCGCAAGAATTAAACCCTTTTTTGACCTATCATTCGTTACAACATACCCGTGACGATGTGGCAATTTCTGTCCATCATTTAGCCGAGTGGCACGGTATCACAGGCGAAGAGTTGCTGTTGCTCAAGACAGCATCCTATTTTCATGATATTGGCTTCATCTATCAGCGCCAAGACCATGAGGAAGTCGGTGTAGATGTCATCAGGCGTGTATTGCCCGATTTTGAGTATTCCCCCGACCAAATTGATGTCATTAGCGGGATTATTCGTGCGACCAAAATGCCCCAATCCCCAAATACGCTCTTAGAAGCAATTATGGCGGATGCCGATATGAATTCATTGGGACGTACCGATTTTTTTGAGGTTGGGACGCTCCTTCGCAAAGAATTGGGATTATTCGGTGCAAAGATGACGGATGAGGCATGGTACGAATTTGAAATTCGCTTTGTGACCAATCATGAATATTTCACCGATGGTGCAAAAGCCTTGTATTCTGCCCAAAAAGCGCATAACCTTATTCAATTACAAGCTATTTTGGATAAAATACGCGCAGGTTGAGGTAATTGCTATATGATGAAAAAAATAAATTTTCTGGTTGGGTTGCTCATTTGTATGATGCTCTTGCCCATCATGCTCAACGCACAAACCGCCACACCATCACCAGATGACCCAGAAATTACGCCAGAAATCACCCCAGAAGCGACTCCAGAGGTTATCAATATCATCATTGAACCATCAGAAGGGCAAGAAATAGACCCGCCCATCAGCATCACCCTCCCAGAGGGTTGGCGGTCACAAAATGGCACGATTGTCGTGCAAGATATTATTGGGTTGCGAGTATTGCCTTTCACCGTCTATGTTGGCGAGGTAAATGGTGGCATCGGGTTTATTGTGTTGTTATGGGGATTTGAAAGTATTGCCATCTCTGCCGACCCAATGAATACTGAGAACGTCGTCTTTAACCCATTTATGGACGGTGCGCGTCTGTTACGCTTGGCGCTGGTCGAATCTGAGTGTAATTTGGGGACAGATGTTGAACGCGAATATCCCATTGGCGATAAAATTGGGCGTGGCACGAGTTTTGCGGTGGTATCATGTCCCAATACAGTAGATACACGCGGTTGGTTTGTGAGCATTAATGAAGAAGGGCTTAATTTCGCCTTTTACGTGTATGCCGAGCCAATCGAAACGATGGACGGTGCAGAAGCCGATTTGCAAGCCATTCTCGATACGGTACGGTTCGATGTGCAAGGGTATCTTGAACGTATACGTGCAGAAGCCACGCCAGAAGTGACACCAGAGATAACTGCCGAAGCGACCACCACGCCATAAAAATCACCGCTTTCCCTACTATGATGTGGGTGCATCTGGTTAAAAATGCACCCGCCTCGCATAATAGGTGATTCTATATAAAATCTGCTGATTATAGTGATGATAATGATGAAACCCACACGTACCCTGATATTTTTTCTGTGCCTAGTTTTATTGACCCTATCTCCCGTTGTGTATGCCCAAACTGACCAACCCACGACACCAGCCGTCAGACCACGACCAACACCCACCCAAACCGTGACGGCAGAAGATGTCACACTCGACATTTTCTTTAATACGCTCCAACAAGGGCGTGTGGGATTGCTCCGTTTGAGTGGGGAAACCATTATTGGTGCGACAACCCTATTCCGCGAAAAAGAAAGCCCATTTTTCTTCATAGAAGGTGATGCCTTTTATGGATTTTTGGCGATAGATATCGATACCCCCGCCCGTGATACATTGGACTATACCATCACGGTCAAACGGGCAGATAATTTGCCCGATGTCACCCTACTGGTGCCACTCACCGTTACGCTCGGCGGATTTGTGCGCCAAGAATTTAACCTCGCCGCCGATAGAACCTATTTGATGGATGCCGAACTGGAACGAGTTGAATATGCCAAGCTAGATGGGCTATTTACCGTGTTCACAGAAGAAAAATTATGGGGTGAAGATGGCTTTCAATATCCCATCAATGCCGATATTACCTCTCCATTTGGGGCGTTCCGTGTGTTAAACGGCACATTCGAGACACGCCACACTGGATGGGATATGCGTGCCGCCGTTGGCACACCCGTCATGGCAATGGGGAGTGGGGTGGTTGCCTATGCAGGATTAATGGATATTCGCGGAAATTGTGTTATCATAAATCATGGATATGGCGTTTTTTCTGTTTATGCCCATTTTTCGCAAGTGCATGTCACCACAGGTCAAGAAGTTGTCATGGGACAAATTATTGGGGTGAGTGGCAATACAGGACGTAGCAACGGACCACACTTGCATTGGGAAATGGCAGTGAACGATATATGGATAGATAGCGTAGATTTTATGACGATGTGGATACCTTAGCATGGACAATTCAGACGATTCCATCCTCATCAACCCCACCACTCCCCCCCGTGCAGATGCCCTCCGCAATCATGCCCTATTGCTAGAAACTGCACGGCAATTATTTGTTGAGCATGGTGTTGAGGCAGTTACCATGTCGCAAATTGCACAAGCGGCGGGTGTCGGTAAAGGCACATTGTATCGGCATTTTGAAAATAAAATGGCGCTCTGTTTTGCCTTATTAGACCAAGACCAACGCGAGTTACAAGAAGCCACGTTGCGCCAATTGCGCCAAAATAACCCGCCATACGAGCAATTATGCTGGTTTTTGGAGCAAGCCGCCCGCTTTGTGATTCGCAATGAAGCCCTTTTGCGCGGGTTTGATGTCTCCGCAGAGACGGTATCACTTCAACATCCCGCCCATTTTTGGTGGCGACAAACCATCCGCATGGTACTCCAAAAATTGGCTGTTTATGGCGATATTGATTATTTGGCAGATACCCTCTATACCATGTTGCATGTGGATACTATCCGCTTTCAACGCAATATGGGTTATTCTGTCCAACGGATTTTGGATGGATTGGTGCTATTGGTAGATAAATTCATCCTCCCCCCGTGTGGCTCTGACCAAACCCACTAAAACCCCCATAATAGGTAAGTTTTGTAAGGGCGCAACATGTTGCGCCCTTATAGGTATATATATCACCTCAATCTATCATTGCGCCCTAAATTAATCATCTCATAAACATCTTTCCCAATTTCTAATACTTCTCTTATTCGACAAATCATCTTTTTTGGCGTATGATAATTAAAACGGACTAGAGTCCACTTAAAGATAAAACAAAAGAGGAGATTCACAATGGAATGGGTATTTGATACAGCACATAGCAACGCCGATTTTTCTGTTCGTCACATGATGATTAGCACCGTGCGCGGTGGTTTTAAGGATGTTAGCGGTAAATTGAATTTTGACCCCCAAAATCCTGCCACATCGTTTGTCGAAGCCACCATCAAAACTGGCACCGTCTGGACAGGCATCAATGACCGTGACAACCACTTGCGTAGCGCCGATTTCTTCGATTCTGCCAATTTCCCAGACATCACCTTCAAAAGCACCAAAGTGGAAGTGGTTAACCCCACCCACGCCAAAGTCACTGGTGATTTGACCATCCGTGGCACCACCAAATCTGTGGTGTTGGATGTCGAATTTATTGGCGAACAAAAGAATCCATTCACTGGCAAAGCCAGCGTCGGTTTTTCTGCTACCACCACCATCAACCGTGAAGACTTTGGTCTGACATGGAACGTTGCCCTCGAAGCAGGTGGCTGGTTGGTTGGTAAAGAAATCAAGGTCTCACTCGATGTCGAAGCAGTTGGTGTAGAAGAAACCGCCACCGCCTAATTACACGAATTTCCCTCTGTGATATGAAACGGGCAGGGCGTATAGACGCTTTGCCCGTTTTTGTTTACACTGAATATAGTCTATGCAAAGGAAAATTCATGTCCAGATATGCCATTCTCAATCAGATTAAGCAACTCGACCCGCAAAAAGATAACCAGCAAATTGTCTTTATGGTCGGTGCATACGAATACCCATGGCTCACCCAACGCGCCCTCGAATTTGCCCTATTTCGCACCTATGCCGTTCCGAGTATATCGGCATTGCTCGACCAAACCGCCCAATTCAAACATTATGGACAACGCCGTTATGATGATACCGCCCTCATCATCGCAGAAATTGTGGAAAATGGTTACGATAGTGAACGCGGACGCGCCGCCATCAAGCAGATGAATCGGTTACATGGACGCTTTGCTATCAGCAACGATGATTTTCTCTATGTGCTGTCTACCTTCATTTATGAGCCAATTCGCTGGAATGAACGCTATGGCTGGCGCGATGTTCATGATATTGAACGGCAGGCTAGTTTTTATTTTTGGTCAGAAGTTGGCAAGCGCATGGCAATTAAACATATCCCACCCACCTATGCCGAATTTGAAGCCTTTAATATCGCCTATGAACAGGCAAATTTTCGTTATACAGAGACCAATCGGCGCGTGGGGGAGGCGACTATTCGCATTTTTCTAGGATGGTATCCCAAGCCATTGCATCCCATCATCCGCCAAGTGATTTATAGCCTGTTGGATGACCCTCTGCGTGAGGCGTTTGGGTATGAAAAACCTGCCAGCGTGTTTCGGATGGGGTCACATTATGGATTACATCTGCTCCGCCTGATAAAGCGATATACCCCACCGCGCAAAACCCCCTATCGGCTCACCACACAAACCACCGGCACCTATCCATTTGGGTATCGAATTGAGCATATCGGACCAATAGATGGACATTAGGATGTAATATTTGTGCAAAAAACTGATTTGTACTATACTCAATATCAATAAAGTAAAATTATTTTTAGGAAGGTCTATTATGTCTGATACACCCCCACAAATAAATCCATCGGATATTGAACCCCTCAATACACCCACCCTCAAAATTACGTATGATAGTCGGAATCAGGTGATATTGGTGTCTTATCATCGTGAATTGACAGCAGAAAGCACCATGCAGATGTATAAGTGGTTATTTGATTCCGTGCAAAGACGTGGAATAGCAGGAATACGTGGGGTGGTATACGATTTTTGTGATGTGCAAAAATTCACCATGAGCAATCTTATTTCGACCCAAAAAGGCTCAATGGCGATTAATGCCCGCGTAGATTTGAGCCGTATGCCTGTGGCGATGATTGTCAAATCGGTGAGCCAAGAACAACAGGTGGGTATTGCTATGAATATCACACCAGGTGAACAACGCAAGCGCATTGTGCATAATATGGCGCAGGCATTGATGTTCATCAATGATTTTCATAAAAATTTAGCACAACAAGACGGATAAAATATCGCTGAAGCGTATTTTGTGGTGGACATGATATATCATGTCCCTACATTCGGTTATGAGATTGTAGGGACGGCATATATGCCGTCCAAAACCCTTATTTTTAAGATTTCCCCTCATCAGGTTTTTGGTTGCGGATAGCTTGGTCACGCGGGTGTTTTGCCGTGCCTTGATACCCCAATTCACGCATACGCGCTTCTTCGAGATGTTCCAGTGTATCTGCAACCGCGCCATAATCGGCTTTAGGGATTTTTTTATCTACCCCATCCACCCGATACACATACCCAACCCCATCACACCAATCACAATCACCAGCCTCGCCTGTAAATTCATCTTCAAACCAGCCATATCCCTCACAAGAGGCACACCGTATCACATCTAACATCACATTTTTCCTTTTTTATTGCTAACAAAATTGAATTATGCGCGTGCCAATGCCACCAGATAATTGGTTTGCAATTGTAGCGCATCTGCACGCACATTTGCCCATGTTGCATGATGGGCGATGGCTTTTTCGAGCCATGATAATGCCCCGTGTATATCGCCACTTTCTGCCAAAATCCGCCCCAATGTCACCCAATTGCGTGTTTGGAACATGATAGACTGGCAGGCATCTGCATCGGCAATGGCGCGGTCAATCAGGATACGTGCTTCTTCCAAATTACCGCGTGAACAGGCAATTTCGGCACGTAAATTATCTACCGCAACCCGCCCCCAAATATGGTCGTTTTTTTCGAAGGTGATGATAGCGTTATGGAGTAGGTCTTCTGCACTCTCAAAATCGCCTCGTAAAAATTTAAGTCGCGCCCATGCCACTCTCACCCATGCTACCCCAGATAACCCACTCTCCGTTTTGAGGTGTAATGCCTCTACCTGTGCAAATAAGGTTTCTGCTTCTTCGTAACGCCCTTCTACCTTATATAATTGGGCAAGGGTTTGTGTTTGCCATGCGACCATGCTTATATTACCCAAGTCTTTCCAGATTGAGATGGCTTTTTCATTGATGATTTTTACCTCATCATATTTTCCCAATCGGAATTGTGTATTGGCGAGGGCGCTTAACCCACTGGCAACCCCACTTCTATCGCCTACTTTTTCACTCAGGATAACCCCTTCGTATGCCATTTCTTCTGAGAGGGAATAATCGCCTAGTGTATAGGCGACCTCTGCCAATGCTTTAATGCACTCACTTTCATTCCATGTATCGTTGTTTTGTTGGGATAAAGCATAGGCTTGTTGAAAAATACGCTTTGATTCAACATAGTTAATGCGCTCATGTACAATCCAACCCCATCCGCGCAAACAAACAATAATGCCCGATGTGTCGTTAATCCCCTCAAAAATGGTTTGAGCGCGTTTTATCCAATACTCGCCCATATCTAAATCGTGCATCGGAAACATCATCAAGCTATTCAGAAAAATAAAGGTCATCCCCAAATCTGGGCTATTGGGTATGGTCTCAAAATAACGCGAGAGTTCTAAAATATGGTTATTAAGGTCAAACGGTTGTTTTTTATCGCGCAAGGTAAGCGCCCGCACGACTTCAATTTTATGACGTAATAAAAGGGCTTCTGGGGTATTACTGGTGAGGTGATGTAGGGCTTCATCGCATAATTCACGGATTTCTTGCCCGCGTGAGCGCATCACAAAATAGTGTGTGATGATGGTATGTAACCGATTCACCAAGTCTAATGCGTGTTGCGAACATGCCCATGACCATGCCGCCCGAAAATTACCCATATCCCGCTCAATAGTATTGAGGGTTTCAATTTGACGTGCGCCTTTTAGGTCTATATCCAGTGCTTCGAGGCGCTGGGCATAATAATGGCTGTGGCGTGTGCGCGTGGTCTGATAGGCATCTGCATCTGCACTCAATTTTTCTTCTGCAAATTGCCGTAGCAATTCATGAATATCATAGCGCCCGTCATCTGTTCGGCGGATGAGAGATTTATTCACCAATGCCAGCAAAACGGGCAATTCTGCATTTGCCACATGCGAGGCAGATGGGCGGTCAAATCCGCCTCTGAAGATGGCTAATCGGCACAGGGTATAGGCTTCTGATGCCGATAGGCGCTCCCAAGACGATTCAAACATGGCTTTCATGCTTCTATGACGAGGTGGCAAATTGCGAAGCGATGCGCTCAGAAAATCGTAGGAGCGTTGAATTTCGTGGGCGATTTCTTTTGGTGAGAGCATTTGTAACCACCCTGTTGCCAATTCGATGCCCAATGGCAAGCCTTCTACCAATTGGCAAATATGCGCGATATGCCCAATATTTTCTTCTGATAAGGCAAAATCGGGCTGGATTTGTTTTGCCGATTGATAAAATAGCTGAATGGCTTCATACGATTCCATCTCTTTAACCGAAAGGTCGCTGTGTGGATAGGCGAGACCATCCACCTCATAAATCCATTCTTCGCGCAAATTGAGCCGTTCCCGCGAGGTCGTGACTATTTTGGTGCATGGGGATATAGTGAGCAACTCGCTGATGAGTTCTGCATGGTCTAGGAGATGCTCAAAATTGTCGAGGATGAGCAGGGTTTTTTTGCTCCGCAGATAATCAAAAATCTCGGTGCGTAAATCACTTTTCACACAACTGAAGCGTAACGACTCTGCAATTGCCCCAATGAGTGATTCTGCTGAGGTGACGGGTGCCAGTGAGACAAAATAGACCCCATCTTCAAATTCACCGCGCAACGATTCGCCTGTTTGCAACGATAGGCGGGTTTTGCCTGTGCCACCTTGCCCGATGAGTGTGAGTAAGCGACAGGCAGGGTCATTGAGCAATCGCGTGACTTCGGTGAGGTCACGTTCCCTGTTGATGAACGGTGTGGATGGGGTGGGGAGATTATCTTGGGTGGGTTTTGGGAATGGGTTGGCGGTGGTGGTCAATGTGAGCGCCATCACTTCTACGGTTTGTTTGGTAGATTGTTTGCTATGGATGGCTTGATAGAGCGATTTTGTTTTTTCATCTGGGGCAATGCCCAATTCTTCACGCAATAAATTGGCACAATCCTGAAATTGGCGCAAGGCGGCGGTACGTTGCCCTGTCCAATCATAGAGGCGCATGAGGTTGCGATGTGCCGATTCATTCAAATTATCCATCAATACCCAACGGCGGGCATAAGGAATCGCTTCTTCATACCGTTTTTGGGCGATATATCCCCGTACCAATTTTTCTAATATCGCCCCTAATCGCTGGCGCAGGCTTTGTGACTGAAAAAACTGCCATTCGTCAAACGCATCACTATCGGGCAACGAAAATCCGCGCATAAAATCATCTCGATAGAGCGCCACCGCCGATTGCCATGCTTGCATATCGGTTTGTGCCTCATACCCCTCAAACGCCAATACATCCACCCATAACCCGTTATGGATGTTGGCGCGTACCGTGTCGCGCTCAATCTCTAGCCAGCCATCACCTAATTGCTTGTTAATTGTCCAAAGGGTGTTGCGTAAATAGGCGAGGGCGCGACTTTGGTCTCCATCTGGAAAAAAGAGGCTCGCCAATGCTTCACGATTATGGACTTGTTTGGTGATAAGCAAATAGGCAAAAAGCGCCATCGCCTTGCGCCGTTCTAATTCGATAGGCGCGTTATTGAGTTGGATTTGCGGTGTGCCTAAAAGAGAAATGTGTAATTGCGCCATAATGCTTGTTACGCCTTGTGAACTCTTTTGAACCAATATTATCCATTTTACACCACAAAACGATTTGTGATGATTATGAGACGCTTTTTGAGACGCTTCTGAGATGAACACCCTCTATCCTATAGATAAAACACCATAAATTCAAGAAAGGAGCGCACCATGAATTTTCAAAGCCCACTACAAAACCGAATCAACAACCAAATCGGGCGCACTACTGCCATAGACCCCCAAGCCCGTAGATTGTTTGAACGCGCTTTGCGTGCAGGCACATCCAAACGACGCAATACAGCCAATGCGCTCCCGAATATTTCTGATGAGACCCGTATGTCTCAACATTATCTGGGCGCACAAGCCGTTGATGTGATGGCGATTGGTGGAAGTGTGAATAAATCGAATGATTTCGATAGCCACTTTCATCCACTCAGCGAGCATATTGAACCACGCTGGGCAAAAGTAGCAACCGCCATGATGAATGGCATTGACCTGCCCCCCGTAGAACTGATTTTGGTCAACGGAACATATTATGTGGTAGACGGACATCATCGCATATCAGTCGCACGCATGTTAGGGATGCGCTATTTAGACGCACTCGTAACGGTGTGGGAATAATCTTCACACTGCACATCATAAAAAAGGCGAGACGCACACATCTCGCTTTTTTTATTTCGATATACTTGTATACATTAGTACAAAATTGCGATATAATGAAATTTGCTTAAAATCATAGTATTAAGTAGGTGTGAATATGCAAAAATTAAATCTCAAACCAAATAGTAAGGAAATTCAACTCTACTACGAGACAGTTCATGAAAAAAAGCAGTTAGGTTTGATAACAGAAGGAAATGTATCACCTGCTTTTGCTAGATTGCTTGGATATTGTGCTAAACAAATTGGGTATAGATTAAATGAACAACATATCCTTCATCTAAGAAGTGGAAAAACTATCAAACTAGATGGTGCTATACTACTTTCTACCTTACGATATGGGGCATGGGAAGCTAAAGATACCCAAGATACTTTAGAAAAAGAGGTTAAGAAAAAATTTGCGGATGGTTATCCTAAAGATAATATTTTATTTCAGTCACCAGATCAGGCTATTTTATATCAAAATGGTTTTGAAGTGATGAATGTACGGTTGGATTCACCAGAATCATTAATAAATATTCTGAATGCTTTTTTTAGTTATACAACACCCGCAATTGAAGAATGGGAATTTGCTATTAATGAGTTTAAGACGCATATACCGCAATTGGCACAAGAACTCACCAAACTCATTAAAGAACAGTATCATACTAATCCAAGCTATATCTCTGCCTTCAATAAATTCTATACTTTGTGCCAGCGTGCAATCAACCCACGCCTAAGCAGAGAAGCAGTAGAGGAAATGCTTATTCAGCATATCCTTACAGAACGTATTTTTAGGGGTGTGTTTAAGAACTCAGATTTTACAAACCGTAATATTATTGCCAAGGAAATTGAATTGGTCATTCAGGCACTTACGAGTAAGGCATTTGATCGTAATAATTTTATGCGTGGACTTGACCGTTTTTATAAGGCTATCGAAATTACAGCAAATACAATTGATGATTATAATGAAAAACAAGACTTTTTGAATACAATATATGAGCGATTCTTTCAAGGGTTTAGTAAAAAAGTTGCCGATACACATGGTATTGTTTATACACCACAATCAATCGTTCAATTCATGGTTAAAAGTGTAGAAGAAATTCTACAAAAAGAATTTGGGGGGCGCTCATTAGTCGACAAAGGGGTGCATATATTAGACCCATTTGTGGGTACAGGTAATTTTATTTTACGTATTATGGATGAAATTCGGCAAATAAAACCTTCCACATTACCACATAAATATACCCACGAATTACATTGCAATGAAATTATGCTCCTACCATATTATATCTCTAGCATGAATATTGAACATGCTTATTCTGAAGCAATTGGCGAATATGCCCCGTTTGAAGGTATTTGTTTGGTGGATACTTTCGAAATTGCAGAAGATGTTACAGGAGAAAATAGTGACCAAAAGCGTACTCAACTCGAAACTTTTAACGAAGAAAATACAATTCGTGTTAATTTGCAACGCGAAGCAGATTTGACGGTTATTATTGGAAACCCACCATATAATACAAAGCAGAAAAAGGATAGTGATAACAATAGTAATCGTAAATACGATGTTATTGATCGCCGTATAGCACAAACTTATGCTAGTGCCAAAGCATCAAACTCGAATTATCGTAACTCGAACTATGATCCTTATATAAAAGCCTTTCGATGGGCAAGTGATCGTATTCATGATGAGGGTGTGATTGCATTTATCACAAATAACAGTTTTATTGATGCTATATCATTAGATGGAGTACGGCATCATTTAGAACAAGAATTTGATGCAGTATATATCATAGATTTAGGCGGAAGTATTAGTAGGTCAAAAAAAGGCGAAAAAGTTAGTAGTGCATTTGATATTAAGCTAGGCGTTGCAATTACCTTTTTAATTAAACATAAAAAGGGCGTAATAAATTCAAGAAACACAAAGATTTATTATCACAGAGTCACTGAAACAGGAGATAAAGATACAAAGTTTGAATCCTTGAATCAAACAATTCATTATAATAATTTAACATGGACTTCAATTATGCCAGTAAATAAATTATGGCTTACAGAAGGACTCCGCCCCGAATTTCAACAATTTTTACCAATTGGCTCAACAACTAAAACGACCGAAGGAACAATATTTGAGATTTTTAGTAATGGTATCAAAACAAATAGAGATAGTATTGTTTATGATTTTGATGCAAAAAATTTATTAGTACGGATGAATCGGTTTATTGAAGATTACAATAGCGAGGTTTATCGTTACAACCGCGCTGGTAAACCTAAAGATATTAATCAATTTGTAAAAGCTATTATAAAATGGGATGGAAGTCTTAAAGATAGATTGAAAAGTTTAAGGGAGGGTGATTTTTCAGATATTTATTTACGAGACTCTATGTATCGTCCATTTACAAAGAAAAAGGTCTATTTTGACTGGCTTGTTATCAATCGAACATATCAATTCCCGCGTATATTTCCTTCACCTGAGACTGAAATAGAAAACAGGGTTATTTGTTTAAGTGGGCTAGGGCATGATATGTTTTACTGCCAGATTGCTAATCACATTGTTGAACTCAAATATTCAAATTCATCTAATGGGGGAACACAATGCTTTCCTCTATATAATTATGCACCATTAAATAATCACTTGAGGCAGAAGAATTTTTTTTATGATGTAGATACTGAACATCTAACTAGAAGAGACAATATTACACCTTGGGCATTATCACAATATCAATCTCATTATAGTGATAATTCTATTACTAAAGAAGATATTTTTTATAGCATTTATGCCATTCTCCATCACCCAATCTATCGTGAAAAATATGCACAAAATTTGCGTCTCTCATTGCCTCATATCCCGTTTATTCAGGGCAATTTCAGAAATTTTTCACAATTAGGGCGTGAATTAGCACACCTGCATTTAAATTATGAAACAGCCCAAGAATACTCACTCAAGCACATAGAAAATCCCGAAGTACGACCAAATTTGCGGGTAGAGGCAATGCGATTAAATAAGAATAAAACTCAGCTTATTGTGAATGAGTTTCTCACACTCGCAGATATTCCTGCCCGCGCTTACGGATATAAATTAGGAAATTACAGTGCGTTAGAATGGGTGATTAAACAATATCAAACTACAAAAGATGATGATACTGGTGTTATTACTGACCCCAATCGGTTAGATGATGAAGGGTATATTGTACGGTTGGTCAAACAAGTGATATATGTTAGCTTAGAAACTTTACGCCTTGTTGATGAAATTGCCCAATTTGAATTTTAGGATGAGATAATGGCAAAAACACGCTCAAAATTTGTGTGTAGCAATTGTGGCAAACAAACATCCAGTTTTATGGGGCGTTGCCCCAATTGTGGCGAATTTAACACCATGCAAGAGGTGATAGAAGAGGTCAAAAAGGCGGGGAGTGTTAAGCAGGATAGGCAAACCGTTGGCACATTACGCTCTAAACCCCAACGCCTGCGCGAAACGGATATGACCGAGGAAGAACGCCTTTTTGTGCCTGTGGCAGAATTTAACCGTGTCATGGGCGGGGGTATCGTCCCGGGGAGCATCACCCTCATCGGCGGTGAACCCGGTATCGGCAAAAGTACCCTGCTTTTGCAAGTATCCGCCAGCCTTGCCAACGAGACGGGGACGGTGTTATATGTCAGTGGTGAAGAATCTGCCAGACAAATCAAAATGCGGGCAGACCGTTTATCATTGGAAGCAGAAGATTTATTTTTGCTCACAGAGACCAATCTGAACACCATTTTGGAGCATGTGAAGCAGGTAAACCCCATGATTCTCATCATAGATTCCATCCAAACGGTATACGCAGAAGAACTCGATTCCTCCCCCGGATTGGTGAGCCAAGTGCGCGAATGTGCCTCACGGCTACAAGCATTGGCAAAATCCAGTGGTATTAGCGTCTTTTTGGTGGGGCATGTGACCAAAGAGGGCAGTATTGCGGGTCCAAAGGTGCTAGAACATATCGTGGACACCGTTCTATATTTGGAAGGCGACCCATTCCAAGCCTTTCGCTTGTTGCGGAGTGTGAAAAATCGGTTTGGTGCGACCAGTGAGGTCGGTGTATTTGAAATGCAAGGGGCGGGCATGGTCGAAGTCCCCAATCCGTCAGAGGTATTTTTGGCGGAGCGCGTGGTCAATGCGCCTGGGTCTGCCATCGCTGTCACGATGGAAGGCACGCGCCCGTTGGTGGTCGAAGTGCAAGCCCTCACCAGCCCAACATCCTTTGGGAATGCCCGTAGAACGCCCAATGGCGTGGATTTGAACCGTTTGTTGCTGATTAGCGCCGTGTTGACCAAGCGGGTAGGGTTGCGATTGAACGAACAAGATATTTTTGTGAATGTGGTCGGTGGCTTGCGCGTGGATGAACCCGCATCCGATTTGGCGATGGCGATGGCGCTCGCCTCCAGCTATACCGATAAACCCCTCCCCGCCGATATTGTGATGATAGGCGAAATTGGGTTGAGTGGTGAGGTGCGTGCTGTGAGCCAATTGGCGCTACGGCTCAATGAAGCGTCAAAAATCGGCTTCAAACGAGCCATTATCCCCCGTTCACGGCGCAATATGGACGGCTTGCCCAAAGGGATGGAATTATTGCCCGTCCGCAATGTGCTAGAGGCGATGAATTTGGTGTTGCCAAAGTGATATAATGATGTGGTGGACAACCACACTTGTTAGTCCGCCACTATATATCACCAATAGGGGTATTCCTCATGAAAAAACTCTGGCTATTGGGCGTATTAGCTTTGTTGTTATCCATCGGCACAACGACACCCACTACCGCGCAACTATCAGATAATCCTGTCATCACATCCGAGAATGTGACCCAAATTGTGCAACTTGGTATCTTAGGGCATGACAAGGTGCGGGAAGCAATTTTTTCACCAGATGGCAATACTTTGATAATTGTAATACAAAATAATATTTTGTTATATGATGTCAACAATCTCGATAAAGAACCCCAATCTCTATTTGTTCAAGATATAACCACAATTGATTATAGTCCTGATGGACAATCTATAGTCGCTGGATTTAGAAATGGGGCTGTTCATATTTTAGATGTTGACACCGTAGAAACAAAGCAAGCATTTCATGAAGATATAGAGCCAATTAGTGTGGTTGCATATAGCCCCAATGGGGGTTTTATTGGCACAGGGTCAAATGAAGGAACAGTACGTGTATTGGATATTTCTACAAATACAGAGCTTTATTATCAAATCGGAGTACGTTTTACCCCAGTTACAGCCTTAAAATTTAGCCCAGATGGGAAATCACTTGCTTTTGGATATTGGCGAGGAAATGACATCTATATTTTTGATGTACAAACAGGCACACGTCAACATCACTTTATACAAAACACTCTTGGTATTTGGAATATCGTATACAGTCCAGATGGAAAATTTATTACAAGTACAACCAATAATAACAGATTAGAGCCAATTGAAATTAACATATGGGATATTGAACAAGAATTACTAGTTCAAAGTTTTGAAGGACATACTAGCGCAATTATTGATATTGATTATAGCCCTGATGGTCAACTTATTGTCTCTGGCTCAATAGACCAAACATTACGAATATGGGATGTAGCTATAGGAATAGAGTTAAGAACTCTTATTGGTCATTCAGATATTGTGAGTAATGTTGATTTTAGCCCTGATGGGCGCTTTATTGTTTCTGGTTCATCTGATGGCACAATTCGCATTTGGGGTATCCCGCAAAACTGATAGAATAGGCATTATGTCGGTTTTTTGGCGGATGGTTGTTTACCCGCCACTATTCATCAAAGAGATAACCCCTATGACCATCGAATATCGTGAATTGCTCACCGTACCCGAATTAGACCGCACCATAGACATCCAATTATTGGCGTGGGGGCGCGATATGCGTTCTATCATCGCCGTGAATATGCTCCAAGCCGTCATCCATGCGGGGGGCATGGTCATTGGGGCGATTTTAGACGGTAAGGTCATCGGCTATGGATTAGCTGTCATTGGGCGCAAGGGCGCAGACAAGTATTATTTGTGGTCGCATCAAACCGCCGTTGAGCCACAATATCAACGGCAGGCGATTGGTTTGGGAATCAAACTCGCTCAACGCGATTGGGCATTGGCACATGGCTATGATACAATTGGTTGGACATTTGACCCGCTACAACACAAAAATTCCCGTTTTAACCTGCATAAATTGGGCGCAACAGGTGAAGCCTTCATCCCCGATTTTTATGGCGATTCGTTGCAAGACGATTTGAATCGTGGGATGCGGACGAATCGTATTGAGGTGATGTGGCACTTAAATGCGCCACGAGTAGAAGCCTTAGCGCGTGGCATCGCCTATAGCACCCCCATCACCGATTTTCCAGCCAGTGACTTTTTGGTGCGGGGCGAAAATGGTGAGCCAATAACCGCCAAAAATCCCGCGCAAAATGAGTATCGCTTCATCGAAATTCCCTATGACATCAATGGGCTAAAAATTGAGAATAAATCGCTTGCCATCCGTTGGCAGGATGCTGTGGGGGAGGGATTAAGCCGTTCATTTGAGGAAAATTATATTGCGAGTGATTGCCATAGCGAGGCGGGGCGCTGTTGGATAGTTCTGAATAGAATCCACACTGGTAAAAACGGGTAAATCGTGTAGAATAAGCCCTATTTCCGACCATCAGCCAATAAAAGCGGGTTACTTTACTTTTCCCCGTTTTTGACTAGACAAAGTAAGGATTATTTTTCGGTTATGGCATCATATCACGGACCTAAAGCCAGAGTACAACGGCGCTTCGGAGAACTACTTATCCCACGCGCTAAATATCAGAAAATTCTTGAAAAACGCGCTTATCCACCCGGTGACCACGGCAAAGAAAAACAATTCCGTTCCGGACGGCGTAGTGACTATGGTATGCAATTGGATGAAAAGCAAAAATTGTCATTCATTTACAATGTGCGCGAGCGCCAATTGCGTAATTACTATAAAAAAGCCGCAAAAATGCCCGGTCGTACTGGTGCAAACTTGTTGACGCTCTTAGAACGTCGCTTGGATAATGTGGTTTACCGCGCTGGTTTCGCCGCTACCATCTGGGCGGCACGTCAAATGGTGGTGCATGGGCATATTTTGGTCAATGGCAAACGCCTCGACCTGCCTTCCTACCAAGTACGTGAAGGCGATGTTATCAGCTTGGTAGACAAGATGCGGAATAATGTGCATTTGATTGAACTCATTGACCAAGGTGGCATTACCCCACCTGCGTTCTTGCAAGTAGACAAAGATGCACGCAGTGTTTCGATGCTCCGCTATCCAGAACAACGCGAAGTGCTTGTCCCTGTGGACATTCAGTTGGTGGTCGAATACTACAACCGCCTCACCTGATACGCTTCGGACTCCAATCAAAAAACGCTCACCCAAACCCCCACACTAGTTTTTGGTGAGATTCCTTTACCGCCATCATCCTCATTATGGGGAGATGGCTTTTTTAATTTAGGGTGAGATAAGGTACAATAGACCACATCCCCCATCTCAATAAGCTCATTTATGAGCAGGGTTGTAGGGGTTAGATTATCTAACCTCTACCATTTAGAGGGGGTCTTGAGGATGAACTGGGTTATCTGTTTTAGCGATTAGGCAAAATCATATGGCACGCGAATTTCCATTTCGGTTTGGTTATATCCCTTATCCTTTATGGAGACGGCGCTATCCCATCGGTATTAAGCAAGCATTCAATTCCGTTTATCCAGCCTTATACCCTGTATTTCATGACCAACACCCACCGACTACATCGGCACAAATCGCTCAATTCCTGAAGCGGTTCAAATTATTGCCATCTGCCACCCCAAATTTTATTGAACAAATAACGCCACCCATTCTCCCCACACAACAAAACCCCATTCCCCCTCAACCATCCACCAAAATCCGCCTCATCGCTCAATGGGAGCCACTCGAAGCCGTCCTCATGAGTTGGTGCGTGTTTTATCCGCGCCTGTGGTCACTACACGCGGCTATGGTTGCTGGCATCATCCCTGTGGCAGAGGTGCATATTGCTGTTCCCAGCGAGTGGTGGGCGCGGGCGATATGGGCATATTTGGGTGAGCATGACTTTTTGGGGGATTTTGCCCATCATGTCAAATTTTTAATTTTACCGACAGATGATGTGTGGATACGCGATTATGGTCCGATGTTGGGCTATGATGAAGCGGGCGTGCGCGGGGGTGTAAAAGCCATTTATGACCATCTGCCGTTTTATCCACAAGGACGGGATAATGCCATGCCCATGGGGTGGTCTGCACAATCACAAACCCCACTCACCCCATTAAATTTGCATATTGAAGGCGGGAATTTGCTCACAGATGGCGCTGGCACGCTATTTATGACTGCAAAGGTGCTTAAAGCTAATCCACAATTTCCCACACAATCCGATTTAGAAGCCTATTTGCACACCGTTTTGGATTATGACAAACTCATCATCACGCCCTATATGAAAATTGAACGCACAGGGCATATTGACCTATTGATGAAATTATTAGATGACCAAACGGTGATGCTTTCGACACCCAGTTCAAAATGGGATACAGCGCGGTTAGATGAGGTTGGCGCTATTTTTCGGTCACAGACCAATGCCAAAGGGGAAAAATATCATATCATCGAGATGCCCACCCCGCCTTTATTTTTCAATTGGATTGTATACCCCATTCGGCGGTCATATACCAACGCGCTCACGGTGAATGGCAGAATCCTCGTGCCGATTTATAAATCGGCTAGTGACGACACTGCCATTCGGCTCTATGAGCAATATGCCAAAGGGTATGACATCATCCCGTTAGACTGTTCGGTGATGATTAACGGTGGTGGGGCAATTCATTGCATGACGCGAGAAGTGCCTATCTAGCCTTTAGGCGAATATTTTTGGCGCAAAATTGCCCGTGTTTCTACCAAAATTTTGCCAAGCATATTTTTGCCTGTGCCATCTGTCCCACAGCCCCAATAATAATCATGAGGGGCATTTTCAACGATGGGTTCATCCCCTGTATCCAACAAAATTTGACGAATATCGGCGTGCGCCTCAAATTTGGCAAGGACGGATTGCCTCATAATATCGTCTTTGACCGACTCCCAATCGCGCCGTAGGGGGCGCTTGCGGTCTTTGCCGATGGTGGCGGCAAGTTTTGGCGTAGAAGCCCGTATCACCGCTTGCATATGCTCTGGTGAATGGGCAAATTTCATCGCCTGAAAATAATGCTCACTCGTTTTATAGTACACACCTTTTATCTGAAAGCCATGTGGCGAAAAATTAGAAAAACAACCATAAGGTGATTCAAGGGCGCTATAAAAATAGATAGTCATGCTATAAAATCCTCAATTTGCCCGTATTGGTTGCACGCCTAAATAATTCAAACCTGTTTCTGCTTCCCATATACCCGCATTCGCCAAGCGGATGCTATACTCTGGGATACCATATAGTGAGGGGGATGGGTCTGGCAAATTGATAAATACAGCATATTCGCCTTCTGGCATATCGATGGGCAAATCAATTGTGATGGGCAATTCAATTTCGCCTAAATCGGGCAACCACTGGCGCGGGTCATGAACATTTTCCATTGGAAAACGATATTCTATCCCACCTGATAAACGGAGGATGATTTCAAATCCGCGTGGGTTATAAATACCGCCAAAACCATCATTCTGGAGTTTAATGGTCATAGTAAGTTGCTCACCCGCGCCGATTTGTGCAGACATTTGTGTTTCTATCAGCCGTAGCCGATAGCCAAGTCGCATGGCAATTTCGTCATAACAGCCTTCTTCTTGCCACAATGCCAGCACATCCTCATGATAATCCCGATTCAGGACGCTATAGCGCAAATAGGCAAGTTCTTTTAGGGCATTATCACAATGAACATAAGGTTGGGCATCTTCCCCAATATTGCAAGTTTCACCCCCTTGTGGCACATAGCGATTATCTGAGTGTAAATAATCTTTCTGGGCTTGGCGGAGCGTTTCATCTTCTTGATATGACCCCCAATCGGTGTTGGATGCCAAAAAGCAATCATTATGCGCCCCCATACGCGCTTGTGGCGTGCCAGAAAAGGCTTGTTCAGGGGTGAGGGGTTGGTCGCCATAGAGTTGTTGTTTATAGGGAATGTAGCGCATGGCAATCATACGATTTTGGGGCAATGCCTCTAGCAGGGCGGTGATAATTGCCTCTGAATTGGTATTGATGCCACCCTCTTCATTGACTAAGCCATTGGTGGAGCTATGCCATTCGCCCCATGCTCCCACAAAGCCAATTTCCACGAAGGCAATCACATCGGCATTATTCTGCAAAATGGGTGTCAGTTGGGTGATATGTGCAAGTACACGCTCTAGGGGTGCATCTGGGTCTTGATAGGGATATTCTCCGCCTTGTGGAAAATTATAAGCAAAACGCGGAATCATTTTTAACCCCGCACCGCGTACTGCGTCAAATTGGTCTTGGATATAAGTCAGGGTTTCATCAGAAATAGGCGCATCTCGAAATTCGTCTATGAGGAAATAAAAACGCACCATGCTCATGCCATTTTCACGCAAAAGGCGCAATTCATCGGCAGATTGTGGAACAGTCTCCAGATTTAACCACATGGGCGCATCTTGATGATAAAATCCGCGTTCTGGATTTGGGAAATTTTCATCACTAGCGACATATTGTATTGTTTGGGTATCTTGAGCATGAATACTGGTGAAAAATAATATCCACATCAATCCGACAAGGAATAAGCGCATATATCTTTTATCCTATTGTAGTAATTTAGCACTGCTGTCATCATAGCACAATTGATGGAATCTATAACAATTTTTTACTTTTTTATTGAAGCAGAATCATCCGCATGATACCCTAAAGATAAGCAATTGTTCGAGAATTAGAGGAATCTGATGTTCAACTTGAGATATGCACAACCCCTTCGTTACGGACTGATAATCATCGTTGTTTTATCGGTGGGTATTTTATCAGTATCGGCACAAGAAGATGATTCAGAGGATTTTTGTGTTGAATTTGTGGAATTGCAACAAACCGCATTGGAAATTTGTGAAAATCAAGCCGATGAAACGGTTTGTATTGCGAGTGATTCGGTTGAAGCACGCCTAAATGATGCGGTGTTGGATTTTACACAAATCGGTGAAACCTTGCCGATTGGTGAATGGGATACCTTAGTCGCTTCGCCAATTGCGCCAGATAGCGGATTATGGGGTATGGCGGTTTTTTCTGTGCGGGCAGATTTGCCCACAGAAAGCGAAGAATCGGTGCAATTGATTTTATATGGCGGGGTTGAATTGACCATTCCCCCCATAGAAGAAATCCCAGAGGGATACCTTGCCCCCATGCAAGCCTTTAACATCAGTGCCACGCACGAAACCGCTTGTTCTGGGATGCCCCCGGGGGTGTTTATCAACGTACCAGAAGGGCAAGTGGCAAATTTTCTGGTGAATGGGCTAAAGGTCAAAGCGGATAATCAGATTTTTATCGGCTTGCCATCTGATAACAGCTATTTATCGGTGGCGCGTTATGGGATGAGTGGCGGACAAATTGTTTGGGCAGAAAATGATGTCGAATTGGGTGAGGATGTGGCGGTGGTACTCGTGCCGATGGCGAGCCTAACCCCCGCTATTATGATGACACCCGGTGGGGCAATACCCACCGTTACCGAAGAACCGAGTTATAACACACGGTCACTAGAACCCGAATTTGTCTATGTGGCGGTGGGTTTGGTAGAAGGTGAATCCAACAAAATTTTCTTGCAATGGGAAGTTCGCAATGCCCCCGATGATATAGTGGAATTTGTAGTAGATGGCAAATCCGAGTGGGAATCTGCTCCTGCTGTCAATTTTTATCAGGTGATAGAAGTCGCCCCCAACGCAAAAGCGATTAATTTTGTGTTGCGTGTGAATACGGCATTAGGCTATGTGTATCGGGGCATAGATTTTCCATTACCCATCACAGAGACAATCTTTTCGTACTTTGAGGGATAGTTTAGTTAATAGCAATGCGAAGCAAAAAAGCCAGAGGAATCTGGCTTTTTGCTTAGCGATTATATTTTTCGAGTGCTGTTCTGGCTTCGCGGGTATCTATGGCTTTTAGTGCTTGTACCGCCGCCATGAATAGTCCACGATTGAATCCATGTAATTGAAAATGGCGTGAACTACCCTCTTTATAATCTACCAAAATTTGTACTAAACTTGGCACGGCTTTGGAATCCTTTAATATACCAAGTGCATCTGCCGATGCCGATGCAATGAGGGGATTGGGGTCTTTTAATAATCCCACTAGCGATGCTGTGGCGGTTTTATCTCCAATTTCAGCCAATGCACGAATGACAGCACTCCGCAAATCATCGGGACGATTAACCAATGCCCGAAGAAGATGTGGAACGACTGCGGGGTCTTTGGTTGCCCCCAGTTTTTTTGCCGCCACAATACACATTTCATGTTCTGACCCTTGAAGATAACCCACCCATTTTTCAATATAACGGGGGTCTGTGGACATTAGATGTCAACCTCAAAAATGATAAAAAATGATAACTGTACCTTAATGGTAACACAAATATTGGCATAAGTGGGAGAAAAGTCCTGAAATTTTTGTTATAGTTGTGTTTCAGTGAGATTGGAGCGCACGCTCATAACTGGCAATTGTTGCCTCTGCCGTTTTTTGCCATGAATAACGACTGGCTTCCTTAATCCCCAATGCCGATGCTTCTGCCCGCCATGTTGCATCTGAAAAAGCACGCATCAGACCATCGCGCCACGCCTCACTATCATGTGGGGGAAGGCATATCCCCGCCTTTGCGCCCACTTCTGGCAACGATGAGGCATCCGAAATAATGACAGGCACACCACATGCCATCGCCTCTAATACAGGTAATCCAAACCCCTCAAAAACGGACGGGTAAAGAAATGCCTCTGCGCTGTTATACCATAAAGGTAATTCATCCGCAGGCAAAAATCCCAATAAGCGGACATCGTTTTGTAACCCATGTTGTTCTATCCGCGCAAAAATATCATCATAGAGCCATCCCTTGCCACCACCCAATAACAACGGCAACCGATGTGATTTTGGCAACAGGGCATAGGCATCTAGCAGGGTAGTCAAATTTTTGCGCGGTTCTAATGTGCCAACAAATAACCAAAATCGGTCTGGTAAGCCTTTTTGTTGCTTAAAATCGGATACCGATTTTTTATCTATGGGATAAAACCGCGCCGAATCATACCCGCAGGGTGCGACATCTATTTTTTCTGATGAAATGCTGAAGGTGGTCGCTACATCTCGCGCTGTACTATGTGATATGGCGATAACCCGTTCTGCACGCCGACAACTGAGCGCGGTGAACATCCGCAAATATAATCGCCGTGATGCCGATAGCACTTGTGGATAATGAACGAAGCTGAGGTCATAGACCGTGACCACACTTTTGATAGGTAATATCAACGGCGAGACAAATGTCATCGAATGGAGCAAATCCCCACCAGATAAATGTAGGGGTTGCATCGCTTGTTCCCATAAAATCCGTTTGATTGGAGATGTTGTATCCCATCCCGCAGGGGCAAGTGATATGCCATCAAATGTATGGGGGTTTTTTTTGCCTACAAATGCTGTGAACGACCAATTATCGGGCGCAAGTTGAAAAAGATGGGTGAGGGTATTATAAATATACCCATGAATACCTGCGCTACGATACCCAAGTTGTGATGAGAGTAAATGTGCATTTAACATGATTTTCATAAGACCATTATAACAATTTGTTGGTTAATAAGGTAGTTTGTGACATAATAGTGAGGAAATATTTTTGCATGGTTATAGGACAAGATTCTTATGCGGAAAGTCATCTCTGTAGATACTTCTAAACAGCTTGTAGAACTCACCCAAGTGCGGTGTGGTTGGATTACCCAAGTGTTATGGTCGCCAGATGGCACAACACTTGCGATTGCCCATGCAGAAGGGGTGCGCCTCTATGTGGGACAATTTGGCGGAAATCCCAAATATATTCTCACTGGACATACTGGGCATGTTAAAGGTGCGGCATTTAGTCCCAATGGGCGTGTGCTTGCCAGTGTTTCGGCAGATACCACTATCAAATTATGGGATACCAGCAATATGATAGAGAATGTGACCGAAATTGCCACCCTTAGAGGGCATACAGGCTCAGTTGAAGCCGTTGCTTTTAGTCCAGATAACCGAACAATGGCTACGGCAGGCGCAGATGGCAATGTCATTGTATGGGATTGGCAAGAAAAAAAGATTTTGCATACTTTTACAGGTCATGAACGCGAAGTGACTAGTATCACATTTGCGATGGGGGGGCATATCCTCATTTCTGGTAGTTGGGATAATACCCTGCGCTTGTGGGATGTGCGTGGCGAGACGGCAGGCGCTGTTTTTGGTAGGCATGACGATTGGGTGCGTGATATTCGTACCAATGCCCCCGGTACGCTCATCGCCTCTGCCAGTAAAGATATGTCGGTCAAATTATGGGATGCGCTCGATGGTGGGTTATATGGCAGTATAGATGCCCATTGGCTCGGCGCGGATTGCGTGGCAATTAGCCCAGATTCGTCACTTATCGCCACAGGTGGACGTGATAATGTGGTGCGCTTATGGTATTTGCACCAAGTTTTTAGTGATACCGCCGCCACCAAAGAACAAGCCGTGAATGTGTTGATGGGACACGAAAAACCTGTCTTATCCCTTGCATTTAACCCCGCAGGTACATTGCTGGCTTCCGCTAGTGGCGATAACACGGTGCGCTTGTGGCAAGTCGCCGAGTAATCTTTTATTCCTGTCAATAATATTGTGTAAGGGTGCAATATATTATACCCTTACACATATATACCCCACCTATCCTAAATTTTTATGGCAGAATAATTTCCCCTATGGTGTACATATTATCGGGTGCATCAAATGATAAACGGGTATTTTCTCGATACCAGCCGATATAAAGCGGATATGTCCCTGAATCCGCATTTTCGACAGGGGTTATCTCATGCACCGTCAAAAATCGTTCCCCAACCCGATAATATTGGGTGGACATGGGCGGGATGTTATCTCCTTGCGCCACCACCACACGCCCATTGTCACTATCAGCCAGCGCGAATGCAAACACCGTATAGGCGTTATCTGGCACAGTAACCACTTCCCATAGTAGCGAGAGGGTGTTATCCACAAGGGTATAGCCCACCAAACGAAACATATTGGCAAAAATAATGTTGTCGTTGGTGGTCATATTCGGCAATTCTGGCGGTGGGGCGCTATTGATGCCTCCCGCGAATAAAAATATATCGCCAGAGGTAGTATTCGCCAAATAATCACCATCGGGATAATTCCACCAACGGATGAGTAAGCGAATATCACCAAATAGGGATGGGGCATCTATCAGGCGTAGCCAATAGGTATCGGCATAAAGCCCATTCGTAGCCCATGTGGTTGTGCTAAGGCTTCCCCATCCGGGGTAGGTATTGATGGAGGCGATAGGAGACAAGTCGGGCAAAACGGCAGTAATTGCCAATGTATAATCTTCGGGTGATTGAGTGAGTGGTCGCCAATAGAGCGTAATGGGAATTTCATCTCCTGCATTCCAGCGTTGCGGGTCTAACCGATACCCCACCAATTCAATATCACCAAATGTCGCCCCAACACCGATAGCATCATTGGGCAACGCCTCAATTATGGGTGGCTTGGCATAGGTGGGACTGATGATAAATATCGGCTGCGTGACGGCAAAAATCACCAATGGCGCGAGTATCCATTGTGGGCGGATTTTGAGGTGCATAAATCCCAATGACAAGAAAATACTCGCAGGCGCGATGAATGGAAAGAGCAACCGCCCTTGTGAGCCTGTGGTCTGGGTTGTCCAGCTCAAAAAACTGAGTGTGCCAAGTGTAAGCATGAAGCCCGCAATGGCGGTACTTTCACGCATATCGCCATCGCGCCGAATTTTCCATATAAAGGGGATAAATCCGACCAGCGCCACCAGCGATAACAGGTCAATGACGGTATAAATCCATTTCCATGTGATGATATTGAACCAGCCAAAAACTGCCCAATAACTCCAACGCAACCCGCCAAATTCATGGAGCATGGTGCGAATCCATTCATCGGGCATGAGTGCGCTCCGCCCACCAAATAATTTGAGCATCATGCCTGTGCCCAATAATTCATCGTAGAGGGTGATATTGCGAATATACCACCATGCGCCCAATATGCCCCAAATCCCCGCCATCAACACAGCAAGGGTAATAAGTCCGCGCACATCGCGCCGTTTGATGCCGACATACAACCCCGTTAGCGCCGTCACTATCACCATCACCAACCCGCTTAATTTGCTAATGGTGCCAAGTGCGATGAAAATGGATAAAATCACGCTACGGCGCGTATCAAATCCCTCACGCAAGGTTTTTAGGGTGAGCCATAGCGACAGTGTATTGAACATCACCACCAAAATATCATTATTGGCGGCGGTGCTGATGAACAAGAATTGCGGGTTAAATATCACCAATCCTGTGGCAAAAAGGGGCAATTGGGTGATTTTTGGGGCGAATTGGCGTGCCGATTGATATACGGCAAAAACAGTGATAGCCCCACATAACAGGCTAAAAAATCGTGCCACATAGACCATATTTTGCGCGGATGTGGGAATATGGATAATCCGATTTTTATTGCCCATCAGTTCCGCCTGCCCGATATTGGCGTGCGGATTAAAATAGCGTAGTTGGTCATAATCACTACGGTCAATCCAACGGGTCAAAACCCCTGTGATGAGATAATAGAGGGGCGGTTGACTACCTTCTTGCTTATAATCGGTCTCCACGCCAAGCCGTTGTACAGGCAATTCGCCCGTATTTGCCACATGGTTTATCATCGCCACATGATAAATTTCGTCTGGGGCTTCTAAAACAGGTGTGGCGAATAAATAGAGGATGCCCAACGCGATATAAATGGCTAATAAATAACGAAGTTGATTGGGAAATAAGGATGTTTGCATGATAAATGCCTTTTCTTGATTGCACCCCATGAGTAGCAACTTAACGGCAAAATTGCGATTTTACCTCACCCCCCCCGCCCCCTCTCCAATTTGGAGAGGGGGCGAAAATCATTTTGTAGGTGGGTTGTAGGGACATGATATATCATGTCCTTTTCCCCTCGCCAGACTGGAGAGGGGATTTAGGGGTGAGGTTGGTTTCTTAATATGCCCCCATAGGTGAGGGTTGTTTATTCGATATACCCCAATGCCCGCAAATTCTCTAAAACGGCTTCATCCTCGCGCCCAAATTGTGGCACATCGGCACGACGCGATTCTGATTGGCGCACAAATTTAGTCAAATTGGCGTGGAGTTGTTGCGTGATGATGGGGTTTTCATCGGCGACATTGTGCATTTCGGCGGGGTCTTGGGCAATATTAAACACCCCCTCAACCGAATCGCCAACAGTGGCTAATTTATGGTCGGCATGATACGCCCCGCGCCTGACCAATTGCAAGCGAAAATGCTCAACATGGGCAGGATTGCGGTGTTTGATGACATTCAATAACGTATTTGGCGGGAATGCCTCTGCAAATGCCATCCCCCCTTCACTATCTTTTATGCCAGTGGTCGCACGCGCCAACGATAGACCCTGAATATCTCCATTGGGGTCATCTTCTGCTAGTGGTGGCATAATATTGGCTTGTTCCAAAATGGTATGGAAAATGCGCCGTGTGCTGAGGGGTGTCGTCACCCGTTTGACAGGCATATTGGGGGCGCGGATGATGAGGGGGACATGCACCAATTCTTGATAGACGACAAAACTATGTCCAAAAAATAAATGGTCGCCATGTCCTTCGCCGTGGTCAGCGGCGATGATGACCGTTGTGTTATCCAACATCCCAGAATCTTCTAAATAGCGCAATAAACGCCCCACATGGGCATCTTGATGAGCGACTTCGGCGGTATAAAATCCGTCTAAGACAGCTTGCTCAAAGGCGCTGAGTGGGTCAGATACAGGTGATGCCCAACGGGCGGCATCGGCATTAAAATCACGCATAAAGGCGTAGGCTTGCTTGTCATCCCAAATATCGCGTGCAACTTGTTTAATGGCATCGCTTGGGGGACGATAGGGGGTATGTGCGCCCATCAAATTCAAAAAGGTGAAGAGGGGTTTGCGTTCTTTATCGGCATGTTGGGCTTGCAAATAACCGATGAGGTCATCTACAGAATTTTGGGTGTGTCCTTTATAGTGAATACTGCGTGTCCAGATGGGTGTGAGGAGTGGGTGCAATGAGGTGCGGAATAAAAAGTCGGAATGGGCGAAGGTATTGCTCACACGGGTGGCAAATTTGCCCCATGTGCGCGAGACGGTTTGCCGTACACGGCTTTTAGTAACATCTTGCGGACGATTGACTGCCGCACCAGCATAATTATAAAATTCATCAAATCCGCGTGTAAGTCCTGTATCCAAAACACCGACAAGGGGATTATTGCAAAACCCAACGGTCTTATAGCCACCGACTTGCAAAATTTCTGCAAGGGTGGGGTAACTACCAGAAAGCCGATGATTGGCTTGTGTGACCTGATGGGTGCTGGGATAAACGCCCGTGAACATCGAGGCATGAGACGGAACTGTCCATTGGGCGGGAGCTATTGCCCGTTCAAATAGGGTTGCGCCTTCTGCGAAGGCATCCAAAAAGGGTGTGGTGGTCTGTGTGCCACCATACGCCGATACGCGGTCACGGCGTAGTGTATCCAGAATGATGAGTAAAATATCGGGTGATTGATTTGGCATGAGGGTCTTTCGGTTATATCCAACATTTTTCGCAATCCTTAGCATAGCATCAAGTGTATGATGTGAAAAGAGAATTTGTCTAGTTGATTGCGGTTTTTTGGGGGGATGGGCAACCAATTAGTTCTGCCATATAGGGCAAATTAAGAAATTAACCTCACCCCTAAATCCCCTCTCCAGTCTGGCGAGGGGACTTAAACCCACACTCAAAACAGATTTTCTCCCCCTCTCCAATTTGGAGAGGGGGCAGGGGGGTGAGGTAAAAACAGTTATTTTATCGTTAAGTTGTTATTTACAGAGCAAAGTTGCCCTATATCCGATTATCTAACATGCCATATTTCTTGAGGGTTTGCGCTAAGACAAATTCTGCCATACGGAAAACGGCTTCAGATTCATCATCACGCTCGTTTTCGCGTTCTTCGACCATCGTCCGCATTTCTTTCATCACATCTGCCAATTTTTCGGTGTGCATCAGCACTTGGTCGGTGACGATGACCCCGCCCAATACCAATGGCAAATAGGCATAGCTAAAATTCATCTCGCCTTTGGTCTTGAGTTTTTCGATGATAACTTGGGCAAATTCGCTCATATCTTCTTCTGAACCCAAATTTTCACCGCTATCCCGTTGTACAAGGCGGAAAGCATAGCTCAACGCATCGGTCATCAAATCATCAAATAAAAAGTGGGGAATCGCTTTGGGAGCAACCCCGCCCATGCGCTCATCTTGCACCAAAATCCGCAAATAGCCTTGTAGCCACTTGGGGAGTGCGATAGCAATTTCGCTTGTTTCTAATACACGGGCTTTTTTATCTTTTTCGCGCATTTTGAACATGCCCGATACATCAAATTCGCCTGCCGTCATGCTACCATGTTTGGAATGGGGATGGGCAAATTCGAGGATGAGCGTCATAAGGCGTGCCGCACAACTGGCTTCAATGGGCGATAGGGGATAGCCTGCTTTGCGGAATGTCTCTTTGAGTTTTTCTAAAATTGGCGGATAGAGTGCCTCTTTTTTGAGCGAGGGCAACACCTTCAATTTGAGGATTTCGGCATATTTTTCGAGGAGGATGTCGTTATCTTCTTGATTTTCCAGTGTCCATAATGTCACCCATTGCGGATTAAAGCTCGGTGGTTTGGCGAGTTTGCCTTCCATCACTGTAATTTGGGTTTCAATAACTGTACCACGTAAAAATCCCCGTTTTTGGGTGGAAAATTTGAGTTTTTTCAGGTCTTCGATTTTGGTTTTAACGTCGTCTGCAACTTTTTGTGGATTAAACAGCGCCCCACCACTATTTGGGCGAACACGATTGGCTTTGGGATTGCTCACCTTCACCGAAATATCCATGCCAATGATATAATTTTCGCCAATGGCACAATCGGGCATGGTGGACATGGGCATCACGGCATAACCAACTTCTGCCGCCCCAAGCCCAACCACTAGCCTATCTTGTCCTGTGATAAAGCGCCCTTTTTTGCCTGCATGGTCTTTTTCTGGCAATTGCAGGGTGACAGTAATATCGGCGGTGGAATCGCTGGCATTTTGCATGAGGAGGATGACCTCAAATTGTCTGCCTGCCTGAACGATTCGTGGACGTGTGGCGAGGGCAACTTGTACCACCCCAACGGTGATGCGCTCGGCATCGGTGATATATCCAAATACATCGGGATAGGCAATATTCGATTTATCTGCCATGAGTCAAATACTTTCTCTCAATATCAATAATTTGCTTTATTTTAACCCAATTAAGGACTGTTGCAAACGGGTACAAAGTAATGGGGAAGTAATGAGGGTGTTTTATTTTTTATGATAGGGTATTCATTGTTCGTAGTGGCATGATATATCATGCCACTACACAGCGAAAATAGGCAATTTTTGTAAAGGCGCAACCTGTTTTATGCTTTTGCCATAAATGATGTTATAGCGCCCCTTTGGTCAGCGATCCCACATAAATGCAGGTTTCCCATGGGATTGCCACATCTTCTACATCAATATGGTCATCGGTCATGATAACCCCTGTGTTACGCACGATGGCGATGGGGCGGGCTTCTGCTGTTTCTCCCATGACCATTTGGGCGCAGGCACAAATTTGGTCTGCGATACCGCGTTGTGTGACCATCATGGGATTGCCAAATAAATCTGGCTTACCGCGTTCATCTTGGATGGGGTGAAAGCCTGCTGTCGAAATTGCCACCCCTGTTGTCCCCCAGCGACCGGGCATTAACCAGCTATCGGTTAAAATCACCCCGACTTTTACCCCCAAACGGGCATAAATCGCCTGACGGATAGATTCTGCCAGCGCATACGGTTCACTGGGCAATAAAACCACTTGCCCACTGGGGATATTAGAACGGTCTAATCCCGCATTGGGCGAAATAACGCCATTTTTATGCGTGAGCAAAAAGCCCACCTGTACGCCGTTAAATTCGTGGGTGATTCCCCCAAAAATATGGTCTGCTTCTTGGATAACCAATTGGGTGAGGTGCGGGTTCATATGATAGCGGGTCGCAATTTCTTCTGCTTGGGCAGTAACCTGTACCGCATCCATCGCCACAATCCGTCCCTGACTGATGGCGGCATATTTGCTACTGATGGCGACCACATCCCCTGTTTGTAACTGTTCACCTTCTGCGGATATGGCAGAAATCAGGGTGTCCATGAGGTCAAATTGGGTTTGTTGGACAGGTGCAGAAACAGGGATAACAATGAGCGATTTTTGGGTCACGAATTTTTCTCCAGATTACGACTAATGTAAACTGTAAGGGCGCAACATGTTGCGCCCTTACGAAACACGATATATATACCTATGATTATAAAACCAATTCCGCCATCATGCGGACAACATTTATGTCCAATGCGGGAATATTCAGAGTGGTGATGGGGCTATCTTTCCATAATTGCAAGCGGTCTTTGATACGGGCGCGGGTGCCACATAATGCTACTTCATCCACCAATGCGTCTGGGACAGCCATCATCGCTTCACCTTTATCCCCCGCCAAATATAAATCTTGAATTTTGACGGCGGCTTCTTCAAAGCCATACCGACAGGCGAGGTCAAAATAGAAATTTTTGCCCCGTGCGCCCATCCCACCAATATACAGCGCCAACATCGGTTTTACTTGGTTAAATGCCGTTTCCAGGTCATCATCCACGACCACCGCCACCGTTGGCGAAATATCGAAATTAGCAATGCTCTTGCCATTTCCTGCCAATTGAAACCCTTCTTCCAAAAATGGCTTATATGCCGCATCATACGCACTTGGCGAAAAGAAGATGGGCAACCAACCATCGGCAATTTCGGCGGTTAGGGTGACATTTTTTGGTCCGATGGATGCCAAATAGATGGGTAAATCGGCGCGTCCATGTAAAATGCTCTTGAGGGGCTTGCCCAAGCCTGTGGCATCTTCACCCGCGTAGGGAATCCGATAATGTTCGCCTTCATGGACAAGGGGTTCTTTGCGCTCAAAAATTTTACGGACAATGGCGACATATTCCCGTGTTTTGACCAGTGGCTTGCCATAAGAGACACCATGCCAGCCTTCAACTACCTGCGGTCCGCTTAATCCAAGCCCAAGCAACATGCGCCCGCCAGAGAGTTGGTCAAGCGTCATGGCGGTCATAGCGGTATTGGCGGGGGTGCGTCCGGGCATTTGCATAATCGCAGTCCCAAGATGAATATTTTTGGTCAATGCCCCAATCCATGCCAAAGGGGATACCGCATCAGAGCCATATGCCTCTGCTGACCACACCGTATAATAGCCCAGTCGGTCTGCCTCATGGATAATATCCATTGGCAATTCCATTTTTGCACCAGAATAATTTAAGTTAAGTCCTAACCGCATCTTTTTCCACTCCTCATAAAAAATATTTTTACCCCGATATTGTACACATATTTAGCCATTATTGGCTAAGTAATTTTTTACTATCTTTGCTAAAATAGGGATATTCAGCGATTTAGTTTAAGAGGGCTAACCATGGAATTTTTACGCACACTCTCACTAGGGCAAATTATCGGGTTATTTGTAGCGGTCTTTGTCGTCATCATCATTGCCGTCGTCATCACAACGAATTCCAATCAACCTGTTATCATTGATTATACGCTCACCACGCCGACTCCTTTTATCGAGTTCAATAATACCCCTGTTTTACTTGACACATTTCCAACCGAAGCCCCCTAATCATGTCGCGTCTCTATCGGCTATTGGGGGGGATAGTTCGGCAATCACCCCCGCCACAGCATCCCCGCACAATTCTCATCCTAAAACCATGTTGCATTGGTGATGTGGTCATGGCTACCCCCTTACTAGAGGCGATTCGGCGCACCTATCCACACGCACGCATCCTTTTTGCGGTGGGGCGATGGTCACGAGGGGTATTAGCCGATAATCCCGCCATTAATGCCTTTGTGGATGTGGGCGAATCTGCCAATCCTGCCAAAGGGGTTAAGGGGATGTGGCGCTTGGTTAGGCAATTACGCCACGAAAAATGTGACATGGCGTTCCTCCCAGACCGTTCTCCACTATTAGGACTTGCCGTATGGCTGGCGCGGATTCCGCATCGGGTTGGGTTGGATAGTTTGGGGCGGGGGTTTGCCCATACGGTGCGCGTCCCTGTTCATCCCAACGAAGAAATCAACGAAGCATCAATTTATTTGCGCTTGGCGAGTGCCATCGGCATTCCCACAGAAGGTATTTATACCCATATTGCCATCCCTGCGCCTATCCAAGCACAAATTGAGCCGACTCTGGCAGATATTCCTGAGCCATATATCGTCATTAATCCCGCAGGTGGGGCAAATCCGGGGATGGTGATGAGCAGTAAGCGATGGCTACCCCGTCATTTTGCCCGCCTTGCCGAGTGGTTGCATGAGACATATGGCGTATCTATTGTCTTTGTCGGCGCAGAAACCGATAGACCGATTATAGATGCGGTGATTGAGCAGTTGCACATCCCCTATCATGACCTGACGGGCAAATTAAGCCTGATGGAGATTGGAGCAGTGGGCAAATCGGCATGGGCATATATTGGCAACGATACCGGATTAACCCATATGGTGGCGGCGACAGGCACAAAAACGGTGATGATATTGGGTCCTTCATCGCCAAAACGCTATGCACCCTATACGCCCAATGCGTTGGCATTATGGAAACCGATTGTTTTGCCGACTGGGGGTGTTGCAGAAATAGGGCAGGAATGGGATTGGGAGCGCGATGGGATTGGAATAGACGAAGCCATCCGTGCCATCGCGCCATTTTTATCAGGGGGTACAACTTGATGGATACACGAGTTCAGAGATGATTGCCTCTTGGGTGATGACGGTGACGGTCTCTACCCCTTCCATCGGCAATAAATCCAAAAATGCCTGAATCGTCTTTTGTGCCTCTTCATTAGCACGCACCAAAATGCCGTCTTCAATGGATAACCCACGGAAATGGACGAGGGCGGTTTTACGAGCTTCGCTCTCAATATTGGGCGCAGGGCTGGCAAATACGCCTGTATCGCGTGAAATAACCCCGCTTTGCCCTTCATCAATGAAGCAATCTACGATACGCGGTTTTGGTAAGATGATGGTGAGGGTTGTGCCTTCGATGATAATATCATTTTCTTTGAGGTCGCTCAAATTGACCCCTGCTTGAATCCGCCCAACTGCAAAATACACCAATCTATCGGAATAGAGGGCTTGCAGGATGGGTGGTAGTTCACGCTCAGAAGTGATATTTTGTGAAAAGTTAAATTCAACCGTCGTCAAATCAGACAATTCACGCACACTCTCTAAAACAGCTTTTTGTGATACCGTGGTATAAACAGGAGGCGGTGGGTTAAAAATTTGCCCAATACCGTTAAAAATCCCGCCGATAATATTGGCTCCGCCGATGAAGATGAATATCATCAAACCCAATGGAATCCCCAAACAACCGACGACACCGACCAAGCCCCATCCACAGCCAGAAAATCCGCGTGCTTCGGTCACTTCTTCGTATTCATATTCATCATCACTGGCGTTCAATCGTTTAACGCGGTCATCCGCCTGAACTTTATTAGTCATGGTCACATCCCTTGTGAAATCGCGCAGATTGAGAAATTTTCATCTAATCCCAATAAAACTTTGATATGCTGATTATAACGGAATTATGGCAAAGGTGATGGTGAATTTTATGCCCTATACAATTGAAATTTTATCCAATATGCCTGTGATATATGTCAAATATACGGGCAAACTCGAAAAAGATGATATTGTTACTGCCATGTTGCAGGTTCTTTCGACAGCGCCCACGCTTAACCAACCCAAAATTTTTCATATCATGGATGTGACCAACGCCACCATAGATTTTAATTCGATTATGGGCGCATTCAAAGAATTAGGTAATATCTCAGAACAAGAAGCACCTACAGTCGGTCAACATCAGACCTTATTTATTGGCACGCATCAAATGGCGAAATTGTCTGCAAATATGTTGGCATTGCCCCAATTTGGTGGCATCCAAACCCCTATATTCAAGACATTTGGTGATGCCGTTGGGTACATTCATAAAGACCTTAGCCAACCAAAAGCGAGTGATGCGTAAGTATCCCCACGCCGAAAGGCGGATGGCTCTTGGGAGCCATCAATGCTTACCAGTCTCAGCTAGTCAGCAATGACTGGCTCCGTTATGGGTGAATATATAGGCACTTCGGGGTGCTTCACCAGCTCCGAACTCTGCGGTGAACGATTAAACAGGTCGAAATGGGAGTAAGCCAGTGTCGTTCACATTCAAAACCATCCGATAACATTGACGAGGTGACCGTAACCCGCGCAAGCGGAGACCAAAAGGTAACTTTTGATGCAACGTGTATTTGTACTCGACAAAAACAAAAAACCGCTCATGCCCTGCAATCCCGCACGGGCGAGGGAGTTATTGAAATTGGGGAAGGCGGCAGTGTATCGCCGCCATCCATTTACGATTATCTTAAAAGACCGCGAAGGTGGTGACACACAACCTGTTCAGGTCAAGCTAGACCCTGGTAGCCAAACAACAGGGATAGCGATTGTCGCTGAGTTCAAACGGGGATTGTGTTGTGTATGGGCAGGTGAATTAACTCATCGTGGTCAACAAATCCGTGACGGGTTATTGAGTCGTAGGCAATTACGCAGAGGACGAAGAACACGCAAATTACGCTATCGCCAAGCACGATTTGACAATCGAAAACGTTCCAATGGTCGGATTGCACCGTCACTGATGAGCCGTGTGCATAACATTCAGACATGGATAATGCGTTTGACGAAATACATACCTGTTACACATTTGGCGATGGAATTGGTCAAATTCGATATACAGGCGATGGTCAATCCTGAAATTAGCGGTGTTGAGTATCAGCAAGGCGAATTGTGGGGTTATGAAGTGCGGGAGTATCTACTCGAAAAATTTGGACGGAAATGTGTCTATTGTGCAGTAAAAAATGTGCCACTCGAAATTGAACACATCATCCCCAAATCACGAGGTGGAAGTAACCGTGTGAGCAATTTAACGCTGGCGTGTCAATCCTGCAATCAGAAAAAAGGCAACCAAACCGCCGACGAATTTGGTCATCCAAATGTGCAGAAATTGGCTAAAGCATCCCTCAAAGATGCGTCTGTTGTCAATTCCACACGCTGGAAATTACATGAAACATTGCAACACTTTTGCTTACCGATTGAACTTGGTACAGGTGGTCGTACCAAATACAATCGCACAATACAAGATTACCCCAAAACCCACTGGCTCGATGCAGTGTGTGTTGGTGAAAGTGGTCAAATGGTATATGTTAGTCCTAATCACCGACCATTACTCATCAAAGCGGTGGGCAGGGGTAATCGTCAAATGACCAAACCCGATAGATATGGTTTTCCGCGTGCGACACGCCAACGTAAAAAGATGTATTTTGGATTTCAGACGGGTGACATAGCTCAGGCGATAGTCACATCGGGTAAAAAAGAGGGTGTGTATGTCGGTAAAGTGGCTGTTCGTGCGAGTGGGAGTTTTAATATCATAACCGCAACAGAAACCATACAGGGCATCAGCCACCGTTTTTTCAAAACTATTCATAAATCAGACGGTTACACTTACACGAAAGGAGAGCAGGCGCTCATCTCATAGCCTTCTGCCAGGGGTATCCGCGCCTAAAATTTCGATGATAACAGCTTTATATGATGGACATTGTGTGATTTGTAACACCACCCGTCGCCTCATCCGCACACTGGATTGGTTTGGGCGGGTGGAATTTTTAGATTTGCATCAGCCACAAACACGCGACCGCTATCCTGCCATTGACCACGACAAAGCCATGGGCGAAATTCATGTTATCGCCCCCGATGGGCGCGTTTTTGCGGGATTTTATGGCACACGGCGGATGCTTCGCGCTGTTCCGTTGGGATTGCCCCTTTGGGCAATTTTGCGCCTGCCCCTTGTGGGGGATTGGTTGGGGGTGCGCGTGTATCGCTTCATCGCCAAAAATCGCTATGTCATTAACCGCCTGCTTGGTGTGGATTTGGCAAAAATTGAGGCAGAAGAAGCCGCTTGTGATGATATGGGTGTGTGCAAAATCCCATAAGGGTGAGAATTGGCGGGTAATACTTATCCCCGCCAAATCACCCTCGCCAGAAGCTAAAGCATCTGGCTAATCAGACAAAAGCCCCATTATTGGCTTGTCTCATAATTGATGCGGTGATACCATTTTTTTAACCTCATCCCCCGACCCCTTCTCCAGTCTGGAGAAGGGGAGAAAACCGCATGTAGGGGTGGGTGTAGGGGCGCAACATGTTGCGCCCTTACAGTCATACCCGTCTTTATGTACTAGCAACCATTATTTTCCCCCATATTTTGAATTTTCCTCCCCATTTTTTGTATTTATGACATAATTTTTCCAAAAAAAGTAAAAAAATCTTAATGTAAATTGATTGCAATCTCTCCACATTTGCGGTATGTTTGTGGTTAGTTTGATATTTGTGATATAAAGGGTGTGCCGATGCAGCGATTCAACAACAGATTCCACCTCAATCAACCTATCACAGAGCGCCGAGATTTTGCACTCGGCTGGACGGTTTTTGCTGTTACCATTGCGGGGGTTGTCTTTTTTATCCGCACGCGCGGGCATCTGGACATTCCTTATATTCAATATAATAATTTTTCGCTCGCCTCGTTCCTCATCGAAATCACATTCATCGTATCATTTTTTGTCACGGCATTGGGGTATCGGCGTTATACATTCGTCAGTCAATCGGCGGGGGCGCGGATACAGCGTCTACAATCTACAGGCAAATGGCTCACCCGTTTGGCGATTGCCCTCGCTACGGGTATCGCCGCCACCATATCGAGCATATTGGTATTTTCGGTGATTGGGGTATGGTTACGCGATGCCAGCTTCCCCGATTGGTTGGTACTCATCGTATGCGTTGGCTATACAGGCGGGTTTACCTATATTATCGCCTATTTTATCTCTGGGCGCGGGCAGACATGGTTATTATTTTTGGCGGCGGGCATTTTTGGCGGTGGCATTTTATTGGCAATCCTCGTCACCCCCGATTTGGATTGGTGGACACGGGCTATCAGCTTTTTGGGTGGGGATGTTGGTGGTATCTTCTTCAATATGGCGTTCATCATCGCAGGGCTGATTTTATTGGCGGTGTTGCAAGACCGCATGTTAGACCTGATGGTCATGCGCGAAGCCAAGTATTTTGATGCACCCCGTTTGGAATGGTTACATGCCTTGTTATTGGCGTTATGTGTTGGCACAACAGGCGTGGGTTTGTTCCCATTTATCCCCAATACGCCACAATTTGTCTTACATCAGATTTTTTCTAATGTGGCGGCGTTGGCGTTTATCATTGCCTCGTTTGTGACGGCGCGTTTATTGCCCATTTTCCCAGAAAATATCAGTTATCCGTCTGGGGCGTTTGGGATTTTAGCCATCATTTTGGCAATTGGACATTATATTTTCCATTTTTACAATTTTTCGGCGTTGGAGCTGATGCTCATCATCGTGGGTGCGATATGGGTGTCGTTCTTTTTTGGTATCACAGGCGGGTATATTAAGGAACACCGCCCCGATTTATTGGAGAGTTGAGGCAAAAGAAATAAGGGGGCAGGGTGGTGATGATGTTGTATTGTTAGAAAGAAAGTGGAGCCAAATTATCATGAAACAGACCGTAAAACACCCGATAAAACATCCGATTGGCTGGATGGCGATTGCCGCGTTTAGCATGGTTATCAGCATTAGCGCCTCTATCACACTGGCAACCAGCGATGCGTGGTGGTCAATTGCCCTTAGTCGGCTGAGTATTGAACCATGGGGATTTGTTTTTTCTGCGGGATTTGTCATCAGCGCGGTATCGTTGGCGGTGGCGCTCAATTTACAAATGGAATTGGTGACATCGCGCTGGAAATCTGACCCATGGCGGTTACATGGGTTACGGGGGCTATTATGGGGATTGTGTGGCGGGTTAATGCTCATCGGCTTGTTTCCCGATAGGGAACCGTGGCTGGGATGGCATCGCTTGGGTGGCTGGATAAGCATTTCGACAGCCTCGCTGATTTCGTTGGGTGTGAATATCTGGTTGCCTATTTATCCGCGCTTGTTTAAGCGGTTTTCATTGCTCATCGGCATATTGCCGTATGGGGCGCTCATCGCCTATTTGTTCAGATTCATCCCCTTCACCATGTTGGAATTATTTTTGTTGTTTTTGGGTGCCATTTGGATGACGGTATTTTATGCCTATACACGGGTGTATACCGGGCAAGCCTCGCCAGACATTTTGGAAGAAGGTGGCGATTAGATTACCCCATTGGCACATGTTCCCATACAACAAAAAACCCCCTTGCGGGGGCTTTTTGTTTAGGAGATGACCACGATTATTCGGTCTTGGCGCTCAAATTGCTTTTGTTTTGGACGGTGATTTTGCGAGGTTGCACTTCTGGCACTTTTGGCAACACAAGGGTCAACACACCGTCTTTATATTCTGCCGTCACCGCATCGGCATCCACCGCGAGGGGTAGGGTGATGGTGCGGGCAAATTTGCCGAAGGCGCGTTCTTGCAACAATACGCGGGTGGCTTCTGGGATGACAGGGGTTTCGATTTCCATCGAAATGGTCAATTTATCTTCATGCAGGTTGATATTGAGTTGGTCGGCGCTCAAGCCTGCGATATTTGCCACAACGGTGTAGGCTTCTTTGCTCTCATGCACATCGAGGGGCATCGTATTGCCTGCCACGGCGGGACGCATCCCACCCCATGTTTCATCAAACAATCTGTCCATCGCATTTTGCAAAACAGACATTTCACGAACAGGATTCCAGCGAATTAAAGTTGACATAAGATTTTTCCTCCTACTAGGTTTTTCTGATTTATCGGATGTGCGATTTCTCAATCACACTTATGCTTTTATCATAGCGCCGTTGTGTAAGAAAAATTTCTGAGGAATATAAGAGGTGTGTCTGAGGTATATCAGAGAAATATATGCGAGATTTTTGTCATCTGCGTGGTAGCTTATAGCCAATGCAAAATGCCACCGTTGCCGTGATTAAATTCAGTTGGTCGGGGCTTACCATGCCGATTTTATTGCCAAATCGTCTGTGCGATACCGATTTTATCTGTAAAATATTGGCGGCAGAGTCATTATTCAAATTATTGACCCCATCTGCTTGTAGTTTGACCATCCAAAAATATTGATTGATTTGAAAATGCTCTTGCCAAGATGTGATAGGCACGACAATTTGCAATGCCAAATTCCATGATGCTGGAATGGTCAACACAACAGCAGGACGCGATTTGTATATTTCATCGCCTGTTGTCGGTAGCTGTTCTTTCGGTGTCCCGATGGGTGGGGTGGGGGCAGTAATCGGTGCATTGAAATTGACCCACCAAATTTCTCCACGAATCGGTTTTATCGGGTTAGAAGGCATCATCATTAAAATCCATGTCATCATACGCTTCAAATTCTTCAAATGATTCATGAGAAGCACGTTCAAATGCCTGTTCAACGGTACGTTGGCGCTCATCAATGGGCATTTCCATTAAATCGAACACCGTTAAATGCCTTGTGTATGGAATAAAGGGTTTCCCTGTGCGTTCTTCGTAGCGCCTAATCATGTCCTCTTTGGTCACTGGCGGATGTTTCGCTTCCCATTGACGGCGATATTCCTCTGCTTCGGCTTCTCGCTTGGCAATATAGGCATCTATTTCTTCCCGATGGTTGATATAATATCCAATGACATGATACACATCGGCTAAATTGAGCGAATCAAACGCCTCGACAATCTGCTCTGGGGTTGCACCCTGATTGAACTCATAAATCACCATTTCGATGATGACGCGGGTTTTGCCAACGCGCCATGTGCCAGATTCATCAAGGCGTAGCGGTAACTCTAATACAATAGGGGGGGTGTCCATGCGACTTTTCTCTCCATACATGACCTTCTTTCCTTATTATATGCGATTTTATGATACCCTGCGCCATAGACCATCGGCTACTATTAAACCTTTTTTCCTATAGGGGGTGGAGAATAAATTCACTTACAATAAGCTGATGTTACATCTATTTGACGACATATATCAAACCCCAGATGTCTCATAAAATTATCTCTATGGAAATTGATAATGAGGAGGGATATAAATGTCTGATGTAAAACAGCTACAACGCTTTGATTGGACACAAGGACCGCGTATCATCAAGCCAAATGGTGGCAAACTCGCAGACTTTGGGTCATTCGGAGTACGCTTTATGATTTGGGGTGCAGAGTCTGGTGGCGGTTTCTCGCTCGTTGAACATCCCATTGCACCTCGCGCATTAGTCGCCCCTCTGCATCGCCATACCCGTGAGGATGAATATAGCTATGTGCTAGAGGGGCGTATGGGCGCACAATTAGGCGATGATGTCGTCTATGCCGAAGTAGGCGACCTCGTTTTCAAGCCTCGTAATCAGTGGCACACGTTTTGGAATGCAGGCGATACCCCTTGTCGCATTTTGGAAATCATCTCGCCTGCGGGTTTTGAACACATGTTTAACGAAATTGCCGATAATATGGGCAATTTAACACCGCAAACGGTGGATGATATGTACACGCGCTATGGTTTTGAGGTTGATAGCGACAGCATCGCCCGACTGTGTGAACAGCATGGGCTTACTTTTGGTAATGGATAATTTCTAAGCCCATCCTACTTTGTGGCGGACTAACAAGCAATGTGTATGTTCGCCATAGCACCCCTCACATCTCCTCTCTAGTCTCGCAATAAACGTAAGGGCGCAACATGTTGCGCCGTTACACCCATCCACAAAATGGTTTTCTCCCCCTTTCTCCATGCAATGGGGTGTAGGGACACGATAATTGGTCTGTCTCATAATTGATGCGGTGATGCAATTTTTTTAACCTCATCCCCCGACCCCTTCTCCAGCCTGGAGAAGGGGAGAAAACCGCATGTATGGGTGGGTGTAGGGGCGCAACATGTTGCGCCCTTACGTCTTATCCACTATGGAGAGGGGATTTAGGGGTGAGGTTTTATTCCGTTCTATTTATGAGACAAGCCAATTATGGGG
>JANRKU010000079.1:0-16903 GCA_033763335.1 bacterium | reverse complement strand
GGCGCGGGTGATGAGGTCGGCAATGCCATCTGGAATTTGGTCGAGGAGGGGGGTATAGGCTTGGGTGATAATGCCCCACCATGCACCAGCACAGAGGGCAATGAGGATAACCACCAACAAAAAGCGCATGAATCCAAATTTTTGTGGTGCAATGAGCGATTCTTGTGGCAATAATGCCCATAAAATGGCATAAATGGGGATAAGTAAGCCGAGTGTGGCAATTGCCCCCAACACAAACAATATCCGCACACCCCACGCATTAATCGGGAGGCGTGTCGCCAATCCACCACATACACCGCCTAATACGCGGTCTGTAAAATTGCGCGTCATAGGCGATTAATCTGGACTAATGAATTGAATCTGGGTGGCAAGCCGAGCAAATTCGACCTCATCCCCATCTTTTAGCCGATACCGTCTGGCGGCTTGTAATTGGAAGCCATTAATGCGTGTGCCATTGGTACTCTCTAAATCTTCAATATAAATTGCGCCATCCTCGTAGGTGATAATGGCATGTCTGCGTGAGACACCTGCGGGATACCCACCAAATTGGTTAAAATCCACCGAGACAGGGGGTTGTTTATCATCGCCACCACGTCCCACCACCATAATTTCTCTGAGGGGGATAATGGTTCGCATATCGCCTATCTTAAAGAGCAATTTCCAGCGTAAATCTACTTTGAGCGCATCTTTTTGAGTGCGTTCTGGCATGGGTTGTGCGCTAGACTTGTCTATATTGAGATAATTTGTCTGTTTTTTATTTTCATCTGACATAGAAATTTACCGTTTGGGAACGACCATCCTTATCGGGTAGGTGGTATCTGACCTATTTTAGGCATTTTTTACTACCATTGATGATACCACAAAACGAAAATTTCCCCCACCTTTATCTTAGCCAACAGTACCATTATGACGGGTCATGGCGAGTTCCAATCCATCGCGTAACCATGTCTCTACGGCATTAGCGGCATGGTCACGGAGGATGGTCGCGGTGATAGCATCATCGCCTGTGAAGGGTTGCAACACATACACGGCAGGGTCTAATCTGCCCGGTGGTCGCCCAATGCCACAGCGCACACGGGCAAACTCTTGTGTGCCTAAGTGCTGAATAATGCTTTTTACACCATTTTGACCGCCTGCGCTCCCATTGGCACGAATACGAAGTGTACCCAGTGTGAGGTCTAAATCATCATGAATGACGATGATTTGATGAAGCGGAATTTTATAAAAATCTACCAATGAGCGCACTGCTTCTCCACTGAGGTTCATATAGGTTTGGGGTTTGGCGATGATGACGCGCTGGTCTTTGATAGTGCCATCGGCACACACGGCTTTACGCTCTTTTTTGCCAAACGTCATGTCATAGCGACGTGCCAGTTCATCCGCCACCCAAAACCCAATATTGTGGCGGGTATTTGCATATTCCTTGCCAATATTGCCAAGTCCGACAATCAAAAAACGCTCTGTCATGCCTTTACCCCAATGAATAATCCGCGCCCATTGACCCCTTGTGGGTCATGAATAACCTGTAATCCTGCGTCACGAAATGCCGATAAATATTCCTCATCAGTGAACATGGCGAGGCGGTGCTGTTCGGTAAAATGGGTGATTGCGCCATCTTTCCCGACTAAATAATGAAAATTCAACACAGCGACATTACCTTCTATCGTGGTGACATTCATACGGGTGATTTTGAGGTCTGGCTCATTGACCACATCAATGCTCAAATATTTGTCTTTCATCAATACCGATGAAAACCACGGCTCAATCACGACCACGCCACCACTCATAACGTGTTCGGCAAAATTTTTGAGTGTCTGATTGAGTGCCTCAACCGTTTGCACATAGCCGATGGAACTAAACATGCAAGTGATAACAGCATATTGCTTACCCAGATGAAAATCGGTCATATCGGCTTGATGAAAGGTTACAGCAGGAAATTTTTCTCGTGCCACTGCCAACATTCCCCTGTCCATATCCAAGCCTTCACAGGCAAAATGGGGGAGCAAATGGGCTAAATGCCCACCTGTGCCACATGCCACATCTAAAAGGGTGTTATCCGCCGTTTTTTTATGTTGTTGGATGACACCCAAGAGGTAATGCGTCTCTTTGACATAATCTTTCCATGTATAAATGGCATCATAAAACCACGCCGATTTTTCGTAGTACATGAGGGTTTTCCTTGTGTAGTTAGGACGCGATTCATCGCATCCGCCAAATTGGACGGCAAGAATGGTTTGCCTTTTACTTGTTTTTATCACAAAAATTGGTGTGATGTAGGGGCATGATATATCATGCCCGATTTTTATCATTGGTTACGGAGGGCTTGCCATGGCAAGCCCCTACAATGTGCTAATCGCATCCATAGGGGATGATTTTACCTATTACACCAACTCCCGTTGATGGCTAAATTGTGTTTCATACAGTGTCGCATAAATCCCGCCCTCTGCCAAGAGTTGGGCATGAGTGCCACGCTCAACAATTTCGCCCCGATTCATCACCAAAATCAGGTTGGCGGCTAAAATTGTACTGAGGCGATGGGCAATCACAATGCTGGTACGCCCTGCCATGACCGTTTTGAGCGCATCTTGAATGAGCGCCTCCGATTCGCTATCGAGGCTGGATGTCGCTTCATCCAAGACCAAAATACGGGGATTTTTGAGGATGACCCGCGCCAATGCGAGGCGTTGTTTTTCGCCACCACTCAAGCGATAGCCCCGTTCCCCGACCAATGTATCATACCCATTGGGCAATCCTGCGATGAAATCGTGGATATTGGCGGCGCGACAAGCGGCTTCGAGTTCCGCTTGGGTGGCATCCAATTTGGCATAGAGCAAATTGGTGCGGATGGTATCGTGAAACAAATAAGTCTCTTGTGTGACCATCCCAATTTGTGATGCCAATGATTCCAATGAGACATCGCGTAAATCGTGACCATCCAACAAAATACGCCCTTCGCTAGGGTCATATAGGCGCGGGATGAGATAGGTCATGGTGGTTTTTCCTGCGCCACTGCGACCAACCAATGCCACCAATTGCCCCGCTTCGATGGTAAACGACACATTTTGTAGGGCGATTTCACGCGCTTGTGATTCTGGTGTATGCCCATTTCCATTTTGAGTAGATGTGCCATTTTCGCCACTCAATACCGCCCCAACACTCTCCTCATCATAACGGTTCACATCAGTGAGGATGGGGTTATTTCTGGCATCATAATAAAAGGTGACACCCTCAAAAGTTACATCGCCACGCACATCGGGTAATGCGACTGCATCGGCTTTTTCTGTGATTTCGATAGGCATGTCTATAATCTCGAAAACACGCTCAAAACTGACCATTGAGGTGGCAAAATCCACAGGGGCATTGGTGAGTGCTTGCAACGGACCATACAATTGGGTGAGATATGTCCCAAAGGCGACAATGGTGCCGATGGTGAAGGTTTGTGGGTTGGTGAGGTATAAATGCCCCCCCACCCAATAGACCAATGCCGTCCCCATAGCAGATACCAAGCCGATGAGGACAAAAAATTGTGTGCCGATAATCGCGCGTTGGATGCCAATATCGCGCACACTCTTGGCGCGGGAATCGAAGCGATTCACTTCCATTTGTCTGCGTCCAAAGAGTTTGACCAGTAACGCGCCACTGATGTTGAGTGTTTCGTTCATCATGGCATTCATTTGGGCGTTATGCTTCATTTGGTCACGCGAGAGTTCTCGCAAAATACCACCCACACGCCGAGCGAGTAAGATGAATACGGGTAAAACCAACACACCGAGTATGGTGAGTCGCCAATCCATCGCAATCAACACCGCCAACGTCGCTACAACGGTGATAAGGTTGGTGATAATTTCGACGATGGTGTTGCTGATGGCACGTTGAGCATCTACCACATCGTTATTGAGTCGGCTCATTAATTCGCCTGTTTTGGTATTGGTGAAAAAACGCAACGACATTTTTTGCATGTGGGCATATAGCGCCACGCGCAAATCGTAGATGACCCCTTCGCCAATCCAGCTATTTAAGCGCCGTTGCACAACACGGATTCCCCCCACAAATACCGGGATGGCGACCAGCGCAATGGCGAGCAAATTTAAGCGCCCCGCATCTTGGTTGGGGAGGGTGGTATCTATTAAATCACGGAAAATGAGGGGGGTTAACAAGCCCAAAACAGTGGTGATGAGGATTGTCCCCAATAACCATAGGATGTGTAACCGATAGGGACGCGCATATTCTAAAACGCGCATGATAAGGCGACGTGTCACTTTTGGACGGGCTGTTTCGGCATCTAAATACCGCCACCATCCACCACCATGAAACATAAGGTTGTCCTCTCAGATAAATTGCGATGAAATCTGTCTACCATCAATATAGCAGATGTGGATGGTCACTCACACCATCCAATCGGGTAGGGGCTTATGGGGCGATGATAAATGGGATAGGTGTGCCAACGGGAACATTATTGATATCCAACACCACCGAATATCCCCCCGCCTCAAACGGAAAATCTTCTGGGGCGGCAAAAAACCAAATACACGCATCTTCAATATCAAAATCTGGGGTGAAATCAAACCTTACCAATGCTGTGCCATCGGCTTTTGCCCAGCTTGCACCCAAATTTGTCCCTGCTTGGACTCCGACTGCCCGCGCCACGACATAAATTTCTGCTGTATTCACCGAAAAGGTGTTGGTAATACCCACCGCGCAATCATCATCCCCAACACCTTGTGCCATAACCACATCGCGTAAGGGGCTATTGGTATTGGCGGTATTTTGTGCGGGTGATTGTTGGGCGATATTGGCTGTTGGTGTGATGGCGATGAGGGTGACGACCACCGCAGTCGGTAAGGGGGTATCGCCAATCATGGGGGTGGCGGTGATGGCGGATGAATCACTGGGAGTGGGCGAAAATGGGGCAGGGGTTGGTGTGGTCAGTTGGGGCAATCGGCTAATATCCACGCCCCGCGCTTCGAGGGTAGAGAGCATAAATTGGCGTTGAACCATGGCGCGGTCTATGCGGTCTTGGATGGCATCGAGTGTTACAAATCCCCGTTCTGCATCTACTGTGGCGGTGAGATAAAACACGGCGCGTTGCGTTGCGATGGCGGTATTATAGGCAACCATCGTTTGTTGGTCTGTGCTACTCGCGCCACAAGCAGAAAGCAAGATGAGGATGATGGTCGAAAAAATGAGTATTTGGGTACACATCAAATTAAGGTGTTTATCCCCACCCCAACCCCTCCCCATAGAATAGGGAGGGGCTAAAACTGTTCTTAAAACTGGTTTTCTCCCCCTTTCCCTACTCTGTGGGGATAAGGGGGGCGGGGGGATAGGGGATAATTCGGTTGTTTTTTTGCTCTTACGATAAATGATAACCATAATCACATAGTCCCATGAAAAAGGGGACACAACGGTTATTGTGTCCCCGATTGTACTGCTGATGGAAGTGCCCAGACTCGAACTGGGGTCCACTGAGATTCGATAACAAACATCTACAAGCGTAGTTGTGCTATTGAGCTTTGGTTGCGACTAACCCTAGCCAACGCGGTATGGTCGCCCCTAGCCGATGTGTCTTAGTCCCTCTGTTATCGGCGTGCAGAGGGAAGCACGCTATTTTTAGTTGCGCCTGCCGAGCCATCCGAATAGCGACGAATGGGGCAGACGGCTGACCTCACGTAGTGTCAGCAACTTATACATTACCGACTAGGCGGCGTATGCGTAAGCTGTGGTATTGTTATTGGCACTTAATGTGCTTGCCCATGTTGCGAAGGTGGGCGCTTCGGCTTGCCGTCGGTTATCAGCCTCCCGTGTCAAATCCTTGTCACTCCCGACTGATAAACCAATTATAACACAAATTTTATTAAAACAATATCAGAGTTCCTCTGCTAATTGGTCAGAAACGGTGTAAAATGGGTATCTTAGGGGCATAACAGGTCATGTAACCCTCTTTCGGTTTAATAATAGGTCATTAAAATGATGCGTTTAACAGGTCTTACCGATGTCTTACGAGGGTCAGATGCTTACCACACCCTCTTGTCGCAGTTACGTCAACAATCCTCTAATCCCATCAGCGCAGGGCTAATTCGGGCGGCACGTCCGTTGCTCTTGGGTGCGCTGGCAGAAGATTGGGGTGCGCCCATCATCTTCATCACAGGACGGGTAAAATATGCCCATACGGTTGCCGAACAACTCCCTGTATGGCTTAAAGATGAATTGCCGATTGCCCGTTTTGCAGAGCCGACTCCACAATTCTATGAGCGTATCGCATGGGGCGAGACGGTGATTCATAGCCGTATCCAAACATTGATGATGTTACTGGATGATGCTCAACCGCGCTCAGTAGTAGTATCGTCAGCACGCGCATTTATGCAACGGACGATTGCCCCCACCCAATTCCGTCAAAATTGCCTCACGCTCCGCAAGCGTGACCGCCATGCACTGGATAAATTGCTCAAATTGTGGACGGATATGGGCTATTCCTATGCACCGATGGTCTTGGGTATGGGGACATATTCACGGCGCGGGGGTGTGGTGGATATTTTCCCTGTGGGCGCAGATAAGCCTGTGCGGATTGAATTTTTTGATGACGAAATAGATACCATGCGCCAATTTGACCCCGCCACGCAACGGTCAGATATGGCGATTGAATCACTATTCATCCCACCCGCGCGTGAATCTATGCCCCAATATGCCCCTGCTATCGCCTATCGGTTGCGCGAGTGGTTCAATACCTTGCCCTCTGCCACCGAAGATATGACAACCGCCAGCGCCGATTTTTCTGTGTTGGAGGGGGGCGGTGCATCGGCATATTTGGAACATTATTTGCCCTTCATCACCCAAAGTCCTGTATCGTTGCTGGATTATGCCCCATTGGATGCCCTGATTATTGTGGATGATATGGGCGATATTCAATCAATGGCAGATGACCTCATCACCCACGCCGAAAAAGCCAAATTGGAGGGTGTCGAAAATTATCAATTGTCGCCAGACCATCCACGCCCCTATTTGTCGTGGGATGACATCACACAAGCCCTCAATGGGCGTAAGGTGTTGGTGTTGGGGCAAGCGGGGGAATCGTTTAGCAATGTGTTCACCCCGTCCGATTTATATGCGGGGCAATTGCGCCCCATGTTGACCGCGCTCCGCAAAAAGACGGGGCAAGGCGAGAGCATGGTGGTCATCACCGAACAGGCGGGTCGTTTGCGTCAATTGTGGCAAGAACAGACCTCTGGCGCGACCAATCCGCTTGAGAAAGACCTCATAAACCCACCCACAGAAGGCATAACCTTCATCGAAAATCAATTAAGTGAGGGGTGGGTGATGAAAACCCACAACCACACCTATACCCTGCTCACCGACAGCGAAATTTTTGGCTGGCATCGCCCAGAACCGCGTCGGCGCAAAACAGAAAAAACATCGCGTCCACCAGAATCGGATTATGCCGATTGGCGCGAAGGCGAATATGTGGTGCATGTGGATTATGGGGTTGGGCGCTTTTTGGGACTCAAACGGCGCACCCTCGAAAATACTGAGCGCGAATATTTGATGATTCAGTATGGCGGGTCAGATACGCTGTATGTCCCCATTCATCAGGCAGACCGATTGAGCCGTTATATCGGCGCGGATGATATTCCGCCTGCATTGCACAAATTGGGCAAGCCCGAATGGGAACGGGCGATGAGCAAGGCGCAAAAATCTGTGCTGGAGGAGGCAGAAGAACTCTTATCGCTGTATGCCACCCGTGAAGCCACTGATGGTCATGCCTTCGCCCCAGATACCCATTGGCAAGCCGAAATGGAAGCCTCATTCCCATTTATCGAAACAGAAGACCAGCTTAAAGCTGTAAAAGATGTCAAAGCCGATATGGAAGCCCAACGCCCAATGGATAGGCTCATTTGTGGCGATGTCGGTTATGGCAAAACCGAGGTGGCGCTTCGTGCCGCCTTCAAAGCCGTGATGGATGGCAAACAAGTGGCGGTACTCGTTCCGACAACGGTATTGGCACAACAACATGGCGACACCTTCATGCGCCGACTATCGGCATTTCCTGTCAAAATCGAATCACTCTCGCGCTTTCGTACCAAACAAGAAGAAAATCGCATGTTGCCCCTCATCGCATCGGGTGAAATTGATATTGTGGTGGGGACGCATCGGCTTCTTTCTGCGGATGTGACATTTAAGTCGTTGGGGCTGGTGATTATTGATGAAGAACAACGCTTTGGGGTGAAGCACAAAGAACATCTGAAAAAATTACGCACCCAAGTGGATGTCTTGACGCTCACCGCCACACCAATCCCGCGCACACTCTATATGAGCCTCGCAGGGGTACGGGATATGAGCATGATTCAAACCCCGCCAGAAGAACGCTTGCCCATCATTACCCATGTGGGCAGATTCGACACCAAGATGGTGCGCCAAGCCATTCTGCGCGAATTAGAACGCGGTGGGCAGGTGTTTGTGGTGCATAACCGCGTGCATAGCATTGACATGCTCCGTGACCAATTGAGCGAAATTGTGCCAGAGGCGCGGATTATCATCGGGCATGGGCAAATGCCAGAACGCCAACTCGAACAAGTCATGGGGGCATTTTCTCGGTATGAATATGACATCCTCATCGCCACCACCATCATCGAAAGTGGGATTGATATGCCCAATGCCAACACGCTCATCGTTGACCGCGCCGATAGGTTGGGCTTGGCGCAACTCTATCAACTGCGCGGACGGGTGGGGCGGGGCGCACAGCAGGGATATGCTTATTTTTTCCATCCCAAAAATATGACAGAAGATGCTATCGCCCGATTGGGGACATTGGCAGAAAATACGCAATTGGGCGCGGGGTATCAAATCGCCATGCGCGACCTCGAAATTCGCGGTGCAGGTGATATTTTATCTACCAAGCAAACAGGGCATGTGAGCGCCATCGGCTTGCACCTGTATACGCAATTGCTCAACCAAGCCGTGCGTGACCTAAAGGGGTTGCCAAAAGAAAAACGTGCGCCCATCAACACGGCGGGGATTATTTTGGATTTGCCAATCCCCGCCTACCTGCCAGCCGATTGGATACCAGAAATTGCCTTGCGTCTGCAAATTTATCGGCGCATTGGGGCGTTGGGTGAACTATCAGAAGTGTTCGCCATGCTCGAAGAGCTAAGAGACCGTTTTGGGGCATTGCCTCATGCGGTAGAGGGGTTATTGTTCCAAATCGAAATCAAAATTATGGCACAGACGGCAGGCGCTACGGCGATTTTGGCGCGGGAAGATGCCATACACATCAAATTGCCCTATTTGGGCGAAATTAATCGGGAACGGATGGCACAACGATTGGGCGGTGGTATCACGGTTTCGCGGGTGGCGGTCATGATGCCTTTGCGTGATAATCAGGAGATATGGCGCGATGAATTGCGCGATTTATTGACCCGCCTTGCCGATAGTGGGCGCGGGACTGGGATTTAGGGATAAATATGCCAGCATCAATTGCTATAGTACGATTGTAGCAACAATCTGTTTCGCGAGGATTAGAACTCAGCGCGTTTCTGGAATGTAGGGTGCTTCGTCGCCGATATGACCCACAAAATCGCCAACATTTTGATGTCCCATCAATTGGCGGATGGCTTGCGATTCACCAATGTGATAAAAATAATGATAGGTCGTGCGGCGAATCTGCGTACCTATACTCTCCCAATGGCGCTGACCATCCGTGACGTAATGTGTCAACAGCACATCGGTGGTCAGCGTATCGAGATACGGATCAACAGCAGCGATAATCGTGTGCCACGCTTGCCATGCTTCAGCCAATGGTGGCGTGGTCGCGGGACCACCAGAAGCCGCCCATTCTCTGACTTCGGGTACAAGGATTTTTCCTTGAGCCTTTATTAGCCAATAATCCTGTTCCTGACGCCCAAGATGTGCGATCATCCAACTCATACAATTCATCGGCATCAGGCGTTTGACGGCTTCTTCGGCTGTGATACCATCTAAAGCACGCTGAAATTCGCTGCGAGCAAAGCGCAACTGCGGAATCAAAGGATGAGTCATAGTGAGCGTCCTTTTTAAACTAAATAAATCTCTATTGATAAATATAACAACGTGTAGGATATTTTGCAACACCTTCGACCGCAAGACACGGCTCTATTGGCGTAGCCATTTGGTGTACAATGCAGGGTGATGGCTGTGTTTTATTGACTGTTTCGCGGGTGGCGGTCATGATGCCCATGCGGGATAATCAGGAGACATGGCGCGATGAATTGCGTGATTTATTGACGCGCCTTGCTGATAGTGGGCGGGGAGTTGGGATATGAGGGAGCATGTGATGAATATTATACAAATTGGCATCTGGCTGGTTTTATTCGTTTTTGTTGTGCGCTGGATTTTTGCAGTTGTGCTTTCAAGACGTGGCGGAAAACTCATTCAAGCAGGGAAATTAGATAGGGCAGATGCTCTTTTTTCATGGATGCTCAAATACTATAAGAGAAATCCATTAATTCTCCTGAACCAAACAACTATTGATAACCATAGAGAAGATTATCAGAGTGCATTGATTAAATATGACAAAATGATTTTGTCGGGGAAAGGCGGTAAATTTTTTAATACAGCAACATATGGTCTTCGTGGGTATCTTAACCTCCATTTGGGACGTTATACAGAGGCGCGTAATGATTACCAAACTGCTTATGAAATGCAATCTAAGCATAATATGCCCATTTATCTTTCATATTGGGGGATAGTTGCTTCATATTTTTATCAGAAAGACTACATTTCAACACTGAAGGAAACCCAACAAATCCTCCCCATTTTAGAGCATGAGTTATCACAAATAGAAAGTCACGGCGCGTATTTAATCACAAGCAATGCCAAGTCAGATTTGAGGTTAAAGACCATATATCTGTTTATTAATTCCTTCAAAGCACGTGCCTTTGCTTATTTAGGGCAAGTTGATGATGCCAAAGAAGTGTTTATTCCATTATCAGAAAAGTTTTCTGATTTTGCGCCCTTTTATTTTGCTCGTGCCGAATTAATGTTTGTTTTGGGTGATTATTTATCTGCTTTAAGCGACTATCAAAAAGCGAGTCCAATATTCAATGATGACAACCTCAAAGGCTTATATACCACAATCAGTGGGTATAAATTTCATCATATTGTGCTGGCTGAGTATGCCGTCACCTTATTTGCCTGTGGCGAAATTGAGCAAGCACAGGCACAATGGCGAGAATTACAAGCCAAAGCCCCCTTGCTCACATCGGCAGAACGGGTGGGCAAAGAATTTTTCTGGACAGAGGCGATGACGGCAAAAGCCAAAGAACTCGAAGTCTCACTCAATATGTAAAAGAGGTGCATAGTATGTTGTTAAGCGTGTTGTTGCCATTGATTATCATTGTGTTGGCATATCTTTATGTGCGGGTACGGTGGCATTTTCAAGGGGCAGATTTTTTGGCGAAAGGTCAATTCGATGAAGCTATCGTCATTTTTACCCGTATTCGGCGCTATTATCCCCTCGATACATTATCCTTGCAAAGTCGTGGGACAGCCTATCGCTATAAAGGGGATTTATCATCTGCCCTTGCCGATTACACGCGCTCCATTGAGATGGGCGGACGGAAAAATGGTCTCTTATATTTGAATCGGGCATACCTATTTCTTTATTGGGAGCGTTTTGCGGATGCACGCAACGACTATGAATTGGCACTTCTATCAAATCCAGATTTGCCCCAAGCCCATGTTGGATTGATTTATGTTCATTTGCATAGCAAAGAGTATGAACAAGTTATCAATTCAAGTGACGCGATGCTCAATCAATGGCAAGTGCTGGCAGATAAACGCCAAAAATATGGGGCATATATCTCGAATCGTTCACCAGAGGCACTTGCACAATTTGAGGTTATTTATCAGGCGGTTTGGATAGCTAAAGCCCGTGCGTTGGCTCATTTAGGGCGTGTGGACGAGGCACGAGAGGTATTACACATGCTCCAGACAAAATATCCGACCAATATTGCCTTCATCTATTCAGATGGCGCAGAGTTGGAATTTTTTATTGGAGATTACGCAACCGCCTTAGCCTATTTTGAAAGAGTCTTGATGAATACCGATAAATTGCCACAGCAACCCATCAGTGTTCATGGCTATCCATCGGTATTTTATGCACAAGCTGGTTATGCCGTTACCTTGTTTGTCACTGGCGATATTGAACAGGCACAGGCACAATGGCGAGACTTGCAAACCAAAGCACCCTTGCTCACATCGGCAGAACGGGTAGGCAAAGAATTTTTCTGGTCAGAGGCGATGACGGCAAAAGCCAAAGAACTCGAAGCCTCTTTTATGTAGATAAAATCATGGAGTGATTGAATTATGGTGTTAGTCGTTGTATTTGCTGTGATGGTGGCGATTTTGGGTTATTTTTTTACGCGGGTGCGCTGGCATAATCAGGCGCTCACCTATTTGAACGATGGTCAGATAGATGATGCCATCGCTGTTTTTTCGCGGGTGATTAAATATTACCCGCAAGATGCTATCGCTTTATACCATCGGGCGAGCGCCTATAAACGCAAAGGCGATTATACTGCCACGCTTGCCGATTATGACCAAGCGGTGGCGCGTGGTGGGCGTATGAGCGGTGCAATGTATGGGGCGCGTGCCTATTTCTTGATGTTTTTGGGGCGCTATGATGATGCCCTAGCCGATTATCAACTCGCACTCAAAGCAGACCCCCGTCAGCCACAAACCCAATTGGGAATCGCCTATGCCTATATCTTCAAAAAAGAGTATGAAAAGGCATTAGAAAAAGCCCAAATTGCCATTGATGAATTGGAAAAACAACTTGCCACCAATGCAAAATATGGGGCGTATCTGCTCGAAGCGACACCAGAGCGCAATGTTGAACTGGAAAATGTGGTTATTTCTGTGAATGCCGCCAAAGCCTTAGCCCTCATCCATTTGGGGCGTGGGGATGAAGCCAGAGCCATTTATGCCACACTCGCAGAAAAATATCCCGATTCGATGATTTTATATGTTGACCGCGCCGAATTGAACTTTTTGCTCAACGATTATGTGTCTGCGCGTGCCGATTATGAAAAGGCGTTATCATTGGCTGGTGATACAGAATTTACCCCAACCACCAGTGGGTATGATTTTAGCCTAGTGGCACAAGCGGGTTATGCTGTCACCTTATTTGTTTGTGGTGATATAGAACAAGCACAGGCACAATGGCATACATTACAGACCAATGCGCCTTTATTGGTGGATGTGGAACGCCTTAGCAAAGAATTTTTCTGGTCAGATGCGATGACCGAACAGGCAGAAAAAATGATGCTGAGTTTACACGCCTAATTCTTGTAAGGCGATATGGGCGACATTTCTTACCACAGCGTCATTATCGCCAGATAGCACCAATTTTAGGGGTGATATGGCACGCGGGTCGCCCCATTTGCCCAATGCTTCCACCGCGCCTCGCCGTACATTGGCGCTTTCATCTTGCAATTTTTCGAGTAGCGGGATGAAGGCGCTCCCATCACGGATTTGGGATAATGCCCCTACCACGTTATAGCGCACCCATTCCCGCGTATCACCAAGTGTAGTGATGAGGGCGCTGGTGGCTTCGAGTGCGCCAATTTGCCCTAATGCTTTTGCGGTACGAATCCGTACCCATTCATCGGGGTGATTGAGCAGGGGGAGCAGGGCATTTGTGGCAGATTTATCACCGATATTGCCCAATGCGGCGGCGATATTGCCACATACAGTTGGGTCTGGGTCATTTAAGGCAGTCAGGAGCGCATTTACGGCACTATTATCCCCAATCCAGCCCAATGCGGCGGCGGCATTTCTGCGAACATTGATATTGGTATTTGTGAGTGCTTTGATGAGGGCGGGAATGGCACGATTATCGCCCAATTCACCCAATGCTTTCGCCGCCCATTCGCCCACATGCTCATCATCATCATGTAAGGCTTGGATGAGGGGGTCTACTGCACGGTCATCGCCAATTTCACCCAAAATCCACGCGGTTAAATAACGGGTATGTGCATTAGGATGGGCAAGGGCTTGGATGAGGTCTGGAACAGCATCTGTCCCAATTTCGATGAGTTCTACCGCCGCCGCTTGTTGGGCATCGGGATTAGAATCATTCATTTTTGACAGTAACTCTTGAATATGTTGTGTTGAGGTGGTCATAAGATAATTTCCTTACTGATTATCTGAGAATAAATCAATTGTTTGCTGTTCCAAATCCCATAAATCAAGTGACTCTTGATGCCGTTGTAATTTTTCTAGGCGTGGGTGTCCTTCTGCATATTCTTTTGCCCACTCTTTGGCAAAATTACCATTCCGAATATCAGTCAAAATAGACTCTAATAGACGCTCTAATTTTATTTCGCTAAAGCGTTCTCGCCGTGTGAATATGCCATATTGGGATGTTTTTTGTTGCGTAGACAATGACCCTAACAATCCTGTTTGTGTTGCTTGTGCCATATAGCCTGTGAATTTACCAGAGAGATATAAATCTGTCAAAAATCCTTCAATGGGGTAGCCTTGACGGATAAATAACTCGGTAGCGGTCATGATAACCCGATGAAAGGCAGGGATGATGGCTTGCTCAACGAATAAATTCATCTCTGCTTCTTGCTCAAAACTCACCTCCAGCGCACCATCGCGCAACATGCCTACCGCTTTGGCAAATCCGAGTAATTGCTCCCATGCACTCCGTGAGGCATCTTGTCCAATTCCCACAAAACAGCGTATGGCTGATGCTGGCGCACCCTGAGTAAGCGGTGCTAGGGAACGCGGCGAGAGCAATCCCACATCAATAAATGGTGGTGGCTCAATAAACCCAAAGGCGATGGCATAGGCACTCTTAAAAATGAGCATTTGACCTTTTCGCAACCCACGCGCCACTTGGGTCATATAGATGTCGCTCAATTCTTCATCTGGCACCGATAAAAATAAAATATCGGCTTGTTGAACTGCAACGGCAGGCGGTTGTGTTTGCAAGCCATCGGCACTTGCCGCCGTTTGGTCTGCTGATGACCCTGTGACCAATAAACGGACGGGGTGCTGGCGCAAATAACGACATAAATATTGCCCCACCATATCATAGCCCATGATGGTGATTGTTTTGCTATGGATGAGGCGTTCATCGCCATCGGTTTCGTGATAAAGGACAGTCATAAGGTAATGCCACTTTCTTATTTTTTATCAATAGTGTAATGCCGTTTATGCGAATTTTGCGTTTAGATTTTTATTCCCCATACAGGCATATCATAGCCATTGCGGATAAATCCCAATTTGCTATATAAATTTTGCGAAGCAGGGTTGCTCAATTGGGTGTTCACACTGACATAATCCATGTGACGGCGGTTGAAATAGCGTACAAGGTCATTCACCAATGCACTCCCAACCCCTTTACCTTGCATACTGGGCAAAACTGCCAAACGTGCCAAATGCCCGTTACGATGATGCAAGGTGCTGAGTTGAAAACCGACTATCACATCGCCATCCAACGCCATTGTACAGACGGCGGCAGTACGGCGGGCTTGGCGCATATCTTCGAGGGTCATTTGCCACATGGGCGAAAAAGCGAGCTTGTCTATCTCATATAAACGGTCTACATCATTCATATTGGCGGCATGAATTTCAAAGCGACTCGGTGCGATGAGCATGGGGGAATTGTAGCGAATGAAGGTAATCACCTCATCCGTTTGGGTAAATCCCAATTGGGCGAGTGGTTCATTGAGCCAATTATCAAAAATCATCCAATAGACCTTGTTCGTCCCCAATGCCAATAATGCCGATTTGAGTGATTCCCATAATAACAAAAGGGCGGGGATGACCATGCTTTCTTCTTTGAATACTGCCATACGCACCCACGATTGCCCCCCAATGGGGCGCGATGCACCCAAAAAGCCGATAATGCGGTCTTTTTGGACGGCGACCCATACCAACGCATCGGCGCTATGAATCCATGTATCAATATGCGACCAGTCTAAATGCAAGTGCATTTGACTGCTAAAAAACATCATGTCATTGAACGTGGAACGAAACCCACGTGTATAGGGGACAATGCGAATGGGGTTCTCTATCATAATCATTATTTCATCCGACGACGGCGCGTGCTATACGCTTCACCTGCTAAAATTTCGATTCGACAAATACGGTCATCCATCAACCGTGTGCGAATCCGTTCTTCTTGTTGGGCAATCCCAACCGCACTGGTGAGGACGGTGGGCAATTGGCTAATATAGCGATAATCCAATACCTGAAAAATTTTCTCTTTTGCCCAACTAGAGGCATTGGTCATATCAAAACTATCTAGCACCAGCACTTGGGCATTTTTTACTTCCTGAAACCGTTCATCAAAGCGCACAGGTGAGGCTGGATGAAATGTTTCTCGCAGATAATCTAATAAATCTGGTGTGGTGATGAAGGTGACATCAATCCCGTTTTCACGACAGGCATGTGCAATCGCCACAGCTAAATGGGTTTTTCCTGTGCCAAATTTACCCGATAAATATAACCATCCGTTGGGGGTATGAGCAAATTGCTGTGCCGTATAAACGGCGTGTTGCAAGGTGGTGAGTTCATCTTGTGTGACCCCTTGCAACGAAAAATTCTCGAAGCGCATGTGCTTATAACGGCTCAAATCGGTTTGGATGGCGGTCTGATTTTTATTTTCAATCGCCCGCCGATAATCTGGCACATTCAATTTATGAAAACTGCTCAAATCAGGGTCTACCATACGACTACGGATACGCCCATCTAGCCGTTCTAATTCGACATTGGTGGTGATCACGGTGGGCATCCGATTGATATAGCGATGATTGAGCAATTGAAATAATTTCTCTTGCGCCCATTGGCTGGGATTTTCTGCGCCCAAATCGTCTAATATCAACAAATAAGCACTTTTCACTTTATCAAATAACGAATC
>JANRKU010000078.1:0-6644 GCA_033763335.1 bacterium | reverse complement strand
ACCTTCCCCTACAACGGGTTGGGGAATTTCTGGATTGCCGATTTCGTAGAATAAGCCGATGCCAAAAGATGACGGGTTTTGATAGCTGTTATCGGAAATATCATTGGCAGACCAAATCAATTTCACATCGCGTCCGCCACCCGATGACCCATTGGCATGGGTTTGGATACCCATTTGTGCGCCGTGTTCGAGTGTGAATCCGTCTGGGATGGGGACGGCGGCTTCAAAGCCCCATCCGCCTTCAATGGGGAACACATACGCAGAAAAATTGGATTGTGAGGCATTCACACCCGTAAAAACCAATCCCTTGGGGTCGGTGTTGCCGAGATTCCCCGGATTGATATTGACCTGAAATATCCCATCCGTATAGCTGGTACGGGTTAGGTCGCCAGAGAAATTCATGTAAAATTCCATTGAATCTTCATTCCAAAAATCTTGTCCATGTTCGCCCGTGACGATGGTCGCATCGGGCATAACCATGTAGATATACAGATTTTCGCCATCAGAAGCCACTGCCCATTGATAGTAGCCATTTTCGGTAGGGTCGGTGGAGGTCATCATTCCTTTTTCGACAATTTCGACAGGAATCCCGTTCCAATCGCTTAAATTGCCATCCAATGTGATGCCAACGGGGAACGGAATATACATCACTTGTTGCGGGATGTGTGGCACCATATCGGCGGGATTGACCAATGCTTCACCATCACCCGTTGGCAGGGCAATCACAGGGGCGCTGGGGGTTTCTTCTGCAATCACTTCCACAGGCGCACAGGTCACAGCGAGTTCTAGCCATTTGGCAGATTCGCTATTATCGGCATAGCTCAAGCCATAGCCATACGGGAATAAGGGGGCTTCACAACCTTCTGTGGGCAGATTATCAAAATCGAAGGGCAATTGCGCCACATTGCGTAACCATGTATAGGGCAATTTTCCGACAAAATCTTTTTCGCCAAACAATACATCGGTCACACCAAGACCTTCTGAACCGGGTAGCCATGCCGCCACAACCGCATCGGACATATTCAGCACCGATTCAATCACCAATGGGCGACCCGATAGCAACACGACGATGAGGGTGTCTACTTGGTCGCGCATTTTTCGGATGAGGCGGATATCGCGCCCACCGAGCGCAACGGTTTCGCTATCGCCAAACCATTCGGCATACGGTTCTTCACCGACAACGACAATGCCGATATTCCCGCGCACATCATTGCCATCGCTATCCTTAAAATTGCCCGCCATGTCATAGAACACGTTGGGATTATCGCCAAAGCCCCCTTGTAGCCCATCGAGGATGGTCGTCCCCGGTAAGCCATCCACACCCACACCTTGCCATTCAATCGTCCAACCACCTGCTTGAATACCGATATTATCTGCACCCTGCCCTGCGATGAATACGACTTGTTCAGTAGCGGGGTCGAGTGGCAACGCATCCCCTTCATTTTTGAGCAATACGAGCGATTCACTCACGGCTTGGCGTGCCACAGCACGATGTTCATCAGAGCCAACCGTTTCTAGCAAGGTTAAATCACCATAGGGATGTTCAAACAAGCCCATCTCGAATTTGACGCGCAAAATATTGGCAACGGCTTCGTCAACCCGTTCCATCGAAATATCGCCATTGGCAATCGCTTCATTCATGGTATTGATAAAGCGTGTGTAATCGTATGGCACCATGTTCATATCCACACCCGCATTGACCGATATGACCATCGCATCATAATAATTTGGCGCGGCATCATCCATGCCTGCCCAATCTGACACGATAAAGCCTTCAAATCCCAATTCATCTATCAAAACATCTTGAATGAGGTATTGTTGGGCGTGCATCCGCAATCCGCCCCAACTGGAATACGAAATCATGATATTTCGCGCACCATTGGCGATTGCTTCTAAATACGGTGGCAGATGGATGGCGCGGAGTGTTTCTTCGTCCACATCGGTAACGCCTCTGTCTACAAAACCACCGCTTTGGGGCGATGTGCCAAAAACAGCGCCACCATCACCGACAAAATGCTTGGGTGTGCCGAGTACACGATTGGGAGTGCCTAACGCCTCGCCTTGCAACCCGCGCAACATGGCGCTAGAGAGTTCCGTGACCAATTCGGTATTTTCGGCATAGCCCTCATAGGTGCGTCCCCAACGAATATCTTGTGGGACAGCTAACACAGGCGAGTAATTCCAATAAATGCCTGTGGCGATGAGTTCCAACGCAGTGATACGACCAATTTCTTCGATTAATTCGGCGTTGCGGGTCGCCCCTAAGCCGATATTATGCGGAAAAATGACCGCGCCATACACGTTGCTATGACCATGCACCGCATCCACGCCATAAATCATGGGGATTTTTAGCGGGGTGGCGAGGGCGGCATCTTGATAGGCATGAACCATCTCTGCCCAGCCTTCTGGGGTATTATTGCCTTCTGGATAGCCACCGCCACCGCTCAAAATAGCGCCGATATACAATTCGGTCACGGTTTCTGGGGTGATGCTATTTTTTTCGATGAGGGTCATTTGCCCAATTTTTTCCTCAAGTGACATGCGCCCCAATAAATCGGCGACACGTTCCTCAACGGGTAAATCGGGGTTCAGATAGGCGAAAGGGTCGTCTTGTGCGGTGACGGCAACCGAAAATGATAAAAGAAACGCCAGTAAGAGTAATAATCGAATTTTCATTGTGAATCCTCCGTAAATCATTAATTTATTGGTCAAAAACCTAACGTTTTTATCCCCACCCCAACCCCTCCCCATAAAATGGAGAGGGGCTAAAACCACCCTTAAAAATGGTTTTCTCCCCCTTTCTCTATGCAATGGGGAAAGGGGGCTGGGGGGATAGGGGATATTGTTTTATAGCGTCAACCCATGCCCAAATGGGAACAACGGTGCTTCGCCACTCGCCAAAAAGTGGCTAAGGGGCAATTGTGACATGGATGCAAACCATGTATACGATAATTTTCCTGTGAATGGCACAGCACCAACCAGCAAATCCGCCACACCAATTGCTTCACTACCGGGCAAAAATGCCGCGACAACCGCATCACAGTGGTCAATAACGTGTGTAATGAGGATGGGTCGTCCCGAATAAATAACGAGTATCAACTTATCGCAATGTTGGCGTACTTTGGCGATGAGTGCGGTGTCTTCTGCGGAGAGTGTGAGGTCGGCGCGGTCGCCTTCGCCTTCTGCATAGGGGATTTCTGCGACAACGACAATTGCTGTATCCACTTTGGTCATAAAATCGCCTGTCGCACTATAGGTTACAGCATCACCCAAATGTGCCACAAGCCCGTCTAATAGGGTTGAGCCTGCAGTAATTGTGCCTGCTTCCCCTTGCCAAACAATCGTCCATCCCCCACACGCCAAACCGATGTCATTGGCGGCGACACCCGCCACAGCGATAGTCCCTTCCTTATGTAAAGGAAGCACCCCGTTTTCGTGTTTGAGTAACACGGCAGATTTTTGAACCGCTTCTCGCGCCAATGCGCGATGGTCTGCCCCGCCGAAGGTGGTGATATACCCCTCATCGGTGATGGGCTTCTCGAATAACCCAAGCAACAATTTGACGCGCAAAATACGCGCCACCGCGTCATCAATCCGCGCTTGGGTAATATCGCCCGCTTCAACCGCTTGAATCATGGTGGCGATAAAGGTCTTATAATCGAATGGCACCATAATCATATCCAAACCAGCATTGATACTGGTCACGGTTGCCGCATAATAATCATCAGAAATGGTATGTGCGCCCATCCAATCGGAGACGAGGAAGCCCTTAAAGCCCCATTCACCTTTTAGCACTTGGGTGAGCAAATATTCATGGGCGTGCATTTTTAAGCCGTTCCAGCTCGAAAATGACACCATGATATTTTGTGCGCCTGCTTCAATGGCAGTTTTATAGGGGGCAAGGTGGATACGGCGGAGTGTTGCTTCATCCACGCGGGTATCGCCTTGGTCAATGCGCCAATTGGGGGTCGCCGCTTGCCAGTTATTGGCTTGGGTATAGGGCATATCCTTGCGCGAATCCCATGTTGTGCCACCATCACCCGCAAAATGCTTGACCGATGCCAGCGCCCAATCACCATTGGGGAATTTGCCTTGTGACCCGCGTATATACGCCTCGCCTAATTCACACACGAGGTCGGTATTTTCGCTATAGCCCTCATAAGAACGCCCCCAGCGAATATCTTGTGGCACACTCACCGCAGGGGCAAAATTCCAATGCACATTGGTCGCCAACATTTCACTGGCGGTTGCCTTGCCAATGCGCGTGACCAAATCGGCATCACGGGTCGCCCCCAAGCCAATATTATGCGGGAATATGGTCGCGCCCTTCACGTTATTATGCCCATGTACGGCATCTGACCCGTAAATCATGGGGATGGCAAGGCGTGTTTTGAGTGAGGCTTGCATATATGCCTGCACCATCTTGCGCCATTCGGTCACATTATTCACATCGGGATTGCCCCCGCCCCCACTGAGGACAGACCCCAGAAAATAGGCGGTCACATCTTCTGGTGGGACGCTATTTTTTTCGGGTTGGGTCATCTGCCCTATTTTCTCTGCCAATGTCATTTGGCTGAGTAAATCGTGTACCCGCTCATCAATTGTGCGGGATGTATCTTGGTAAATCGTTTTTATGGCTTGCATATATGACCTTCTTTCATGATTTTTTATTCAAGAAACCGGTTTCTGTTTCACAGAAAAAAGTGCTATTTTTTGATGCTTAATTCCATATATCGGTTTATGGCAGGCGCTAATTGGTCTGTCTCATAATTGATGCGGTGATACCATTTTTTTAACCTCATCCCCCTACCCCTTCTCCAGTCTGGAGAAGGGGAGAAAACCGCATGTATGGGTGGTTTTAAGTCCCCTCTCCACTATGGAGAGGGGATTTAGGGGTGAGGTTTTATTCCGTACTATTTATGAGACACACCACTAATGGTTGTTAAATAAAGACGGTATAGAATATTTTTTAATGTGTGGCTGACATACGCGCTTTGCGCTAGTCAGCCATTACACTTCTGCCTATTTTGAAGGATGTAATGGCTGTACTAGACCCTTTAGGGTCGTATGTCAGCCACAAAAGATACACCGTTATTAAAAACTAACTTGCATAAGCACCTGCTGATATAACTATTTTGTCGTGCCTCTGATAATCAGTTCCGTTGGCAATATCACTTGTCTGAGCGCCGTAGTGGGTGTTTCGATGATGGTGAGCAATGTTTCGACTGCCAAATTTGCTTGTTGTTGAATCGGTTGTCGGATGGTAGTTAAATGTGGTTCTGCTTGCAGGGCAACAGGCAAATCATCAAAGCCGATGAGGGAAATATCATCTGGCACAGTTAACCCATGCTCACGGATACATTTCAATGCGCCCAACGCCATCGTATCTGAGGCGACAAAAACCGCATCAACACCCGCCTTTATCAAGATTTTCATGGCATGATACGCCCCTTCCATCGAAAAATCGGTGAATGTGACCAAATCTGGGTCATAGCTCATGCCACGCTCCAAAAGTCCAGCACAATACCCCTCATAGCGATGTTCACCCGCCCAATTGCGATTGCACCCAATAATGCCTATCCGTTGATGCCCCCTATCAATGAGATACTCGGTCGCTATTTTGCCACCACCAAAATTATCCACATCCACATAATGAATTTGCTCGCCATCCATCGGACGACCCAAAAACACAAATCGGGTGGCGCTTTTGATAAGCCATGGGAGAATTTCGTTGTCTTTGCGGTCGCCAGATAAAATCACACCATCGAGCAAGCCATTGGTGATAATATTTTTGGTTGCCGATATGTTTTCTTGCTCTGAATAAAATAAAAGCAGGGATAATGTTAGCCCCAAGCCGTTACTGGCTCTGGTGATACATTCTGTCAGTTGGGGGAAATACGGGTCAGAAAAGACAGATTTTGCGCCACTGGGGATGATGAGTCCAATAATATTTGACCGAGACGAGGCTAAGACTTGTGCGACATGATTGCGCTCAAATCCTGTCTGATTGACCACCTTCATCACACGCTCACGTATCTCCTCGCTCACATGTGGGTAGTTGTTTAATACCTTAGAGACCGTCCCCTTCGATACCTCAGCTAATTTGGCGATTTGGTTAATGGTTAGCTTTTTCATTGATAGAATTTCTAATAAAATTTTATAAAAAACCGGTTTCCAGAACTGTAACCCATTCTTTGGGGTGTGTCAAGTGGCGGACTAGCAACGCGGTGCGTATGCCCACCCCTACAACCGTAAAACAGGCAGGTTTGGTAAGGGGCGCAATATGTTACGTCTTATGTGTAGAAACTTAAAGCATTAACCCCACCCCATAGCCCCCTCCCCATTGCATGGCTGAGGGGGAATAAAACCAGCCCCGCCATAGGTTCAAAACCTATGGCTATTCGATTTTAAAGCCCACTGAAGGGGCTGATTTGCCTAATTTTTTTCACAAAATTGGCATTAAAATCAGCCTATTATGATAGGCATCTCTTTTTTAAGAGACGGTTTTAGTCCCTTTAGTGGACTTTATTCGACTAGCTAGAGGTTTTGAACCCAATACCGTTAAGATAAGGCTTTTTATCCCCACCCCAACCCCTCCCCAAAAATTGGAGAGGGGCTAAAACATATCCCAGAAATCGGTTTTC
>JANRKU010000077.1:0-6355 GCA_033763335.1 bacterium | reverse complement strand
AAATTTGGATTCATGCGCTTTTTGTTGGTGGTTATCCTCATTGCCCTCTGTGCTGGTGCATGGTGGGGCATTATCACCCAAGCCTATACCCCCCTCCTCGACCAAATTCCAGATGGCATTGCCGACCTCATCACCCGCGCCCTGCCCATGTTACTCATCCTCATCGGACTCGGATTTTTCTTGCGTGGACGCATCCCATTGGGGAGCATTGCCAGTTTGATCATTAGCCTTGCGCTGGTCGGTGGTGTGGCAACCATGGCATATAGTGGCAAATCCTCACAACTCAGCACCGACCAAAACCTGACATTCGATTATCCCATAGATGACAGTATCACCTTATTGGTGGTCAATGTTTCTGCGCTCACCACCGAAATCACCATCAATACCGCCCCACAAACAGGACGTATTACGGGGAGTTTTGTGGGGAGCAAGCAAAGCACCATCACCCAAACACAATCTGTCAATGAACAGGGTGTCGGGGAAATAACCATCGCAGAGACAAAATCTGCCGAATTTCCGAGCCTGAATTCAATTGGTCGGGGAAAATTAGATGTCACCTTGCCCACCAATACCCTCATGGTGTTGAATGTGGTCAATCAAGATGGCAATGTCACCCTCAGTTTGGGTGATTCCGATTTGGAGCGCATGACCCTCACCATCACCAAAGGGGATGGCGTGGTCGCATTGCCCAATTATGAACCCATATCACTCAAATCTGAAGAATTGCCGAGCGAGTTCATTATTTCTGGTGGCGATTTAACCTTGCTCATCCCTAGCGAGGTAGATGCCCGTCTCATTTATTTGGCACAATCTATCTCAGAGACCCCCACCACTTATATCGAATCCCGCGAGGCAGGGTTGACCATTTTGCGTCCCAATCCCGATACATTCACCACCGATACCGCCCCGCGTCTCTTTTATGATATAGAAGTGCCAAGCGGTGATTTACGTGTCGAATTACGTGAGGATGACTAAAAAATGGTATGGCGGTTACACCTCAGCGACCAAACAATCCCCTACTTGGATATTTTATCGGGCAAAACGCCCCTACTCGCTTGCTGGATACGCCATAATTACGTCATTTTTTATGACCTCGCTACAGGCACACAAGTCGCAGAAAAAACAATCACCGCTACAGGCATGGAAGACAGGCGCGGTGATATTTGGCAACTGTTTTTAGCCAATCTCATCGCCCCCAATGGCTTATATCTGCCCACCATCCGTTTAGAGGGTGTGACCACTTTTTTGAGCAATGATGGCAAATTGCGCCTGTATCAGAGTGGCACGAGCGACCTCTATTTAGAGAATATGGGCGAAGAAATCCCCCTCGTGATTCATGATGATGGCTTCGTGGCAGTCGGGTTAGACCGCTTTTTGGGATTAATTGCCGCCCTAGACCGCGCAGGCAATATTCACCTGTTTCAACAACACATGAAACTCGGCATTTTCCCCACCGGATTAACCCCGCGCTCAGAACTCCGCGCCAGCATCGCTATTTCGCATGGGGGAAGCGCCGTTTATGTCTGTGATGGCGAAAAAATCATCCGCACCGATTCCAGTGGCAAAATCCACAAGACCATCGAATCACATTACCCCATCCGTCAAATTGTCTGTTCACCGAATGGGCTTATTTTACTCACCCACGATTTTGAGAATGGGGTTATACGGGCATACGAAGGGGCAACCTTCACACCCACCCATCAAAAATTTGGGATAGACCTGCTGGTAGATGCACAACCGCGCCAACTCTTAGCCGATATGCCCCCGCGTGCTGTGACGATTAGTGCCTTAGATGTGGATGATAGTGGTACAATTGCCTTTTCGATGTCTGGGGTGATTTGTGTGACCAACCGTGACCAAATGGATACCATTCCCCGCTTACAATCGCTATTCTGAGAGAAACCTTTATATGACCCAATTTACCCATTATGGCTTATTTTTTACCGAAGCCCACTTGCAACGCGCCCAAAAACATAAAGATAAAGCCCCATTTACGGACGCATGGACGCAATTTAATGCGCCACAAACAGACCCGTATGCCGATATGCTCATCCATGCGTATCGCTATCGGTTAGGGGATAATAGCGCAGGGGAAACAGCCCGTATTGGCTTATCTGACTGGTTCAATGCAAAGCCATCTAACGATTTTTTGACAAATATGCGCCAAGCCTTGTTCACAGGGCAAGTGATAGAACTCATCCGCCCACTTTTGGCATCTACCCCATTTATCCGTCAATGGGGCGATGATACCGCCGAATTGCTCAAACACGACACTCAAAATACCCATGAACTGTTGTGGAAAGGGGTGTTGACGCTGACATTGGGCATCATCAGTGAAGATGAGACGACCATAAATAGCGCCGTCACAACTTATAAGCACGCCATAGACGATTTATTGCATCCAGAAGGCTATATGCCGACCATTGTGGATAATCAAGACGAGGTGACAGGCTTCACCTATCAAATTCAAGCCACACAAGCCCTTGTGCTGATGGCAGAACTAGCGAAGCATATCGGTATTGACCTGTATAGCTATAATAAACGGGGTGTCTCTGTGACGACTGCCACCGCCTATCCGCTTTATTATTATTTTTATCCCGAAAAATGGCGCTGGAGTGGGGATAAATACCGCCCTAGCGTGGGAATCCCAGAAGAAACTGCCAAGCAAGTTTTCCGTGACCATGCAGGCTTTTTGGAAATCATCGCAGAGCATTATAACCCGCCCCTCAAGGCGATAAAGATGATTTTGGACGATTTACGCCCCATACAGGATATATTCGGTGGCGGGTTTCTCACCCTCACTCATGCCCCTGCCCCGCGTAAAGGCTTATTTGGTTAAGCCGATGGATAATGAGACCATTCAGACGCTTAACAAAATTAATGCCGATTTTTATACGACCATCGCCAACGATTTTGATGAGACTCGTGGCAAAGCATGGGCAGGCTGGGAAATGCTGATGAATCACATCCCCACATCCACAGCACCGTATCGGGTGTTGGATATTGGCTGTGGGAATGGACGCTTTGGCGTGTTTTTACATGAAAAATGGGGCGATAAGCTGGTCTATCATGGCATAGATAACAACCCCAGTTTGTTGGAATCGGCAAAAGAGGCATTATCGGCAAAATCCATCACCTTTTCGCTCCAACAAGACGATATTGTCATGGGCAACACAAAATTTGAACCCGCTTATGACCTTGTGGTGTCGTTTGGGGTCATCCATCATATTCCATCGGCACACCTCCGCACCCATCTGTTATGGAATTGGGCAAATGCGGTTAATGCAGGTGGCTATTTGGCTTTTGCCTGTTGGCGCTTTTATGAATTTGACCGTTTCCGTGAGCGTGTGACCGCATGGGATGACCAATTAGCAGATAAGGTCGAATCACATGATTATTTGCTGGATTGGCGACGGGGAGCGACTGCCCTGCGCTATTGTCATTATGTGGATGATGCCGAGCATGAAGCATTGGTGCGTGCCACAAAAATGACCGAAATTGCCACGTATCGCGCCGATGGCTTCACCAATACGGTCAATCAGTATAGCGTATTGAAGAAAATCACCCCAAAAAACCCCTATAAATGAGGGGTTATGAAGGAAAAACGAATGGATATAGTATATTTCTAACATGTTTTGGGATATGATAAAGTGTAAAGTAAAATTTCTTCTTGAGGAGATATGTCTATGTTCAATAATCAAAATCCAGCAATGCCTGTTTATAACACAGGGGCATTGTCTGTCGAAAAAAGCAATAGTATCCTTCGCCTTGTCTATCTGTGGATGGGGTTGGGCTTGCTCACCACCTGTGTGGTTGCCGTATTAGTCGCCAACACCCCCTCATTGCTAAATCTTGCCCTAACACCAGGTGTGAGCATCATCACAATGGTGTTGTTAATCGGCATTTCCATTGCACTTGGTGTTGGTGTGACGCGCAATTGGCTAAAACCGGGCATGGCAATTGGCTTGTTCTTTGTCTATTCCGCCATCATGGGTTTCGCCTTGTCATTTGTGGTGATTTTGGCAGAAATTGACCCTCGTGCAGTTTATTCCGCCGCAGGCACAACCGCCGCCCTCTTTGGTGCAATGACCTTTGTTGGGTTCACCACCAAAATGGATTTGAGCCGCTTTGGATTTTTCTTTATGGCGGCGCTCATCGGCTTAGTGCTTGCCATGCTTATCAATATGCTTTTGCAAAGTAGCGCACTTGATTTCATCATCAGTGTAGCGGGTGTGTTGTTGTTCACCGCCCTCACCGCTTATGACACCCAAAAAATCAAGAATATGGCGGCTAACCCCGACATCCAAGCAGATGGTAGTTTGGCTGTGAAGGTGAGCATCATCGGCGCATTAGAACTCTATCTCGATGTGATTAACCTGTTCTTGTTCTTGCTCCGCATATTCATGAGCCGCGACTAATTTTGTCACCGTTTAGGGGCATGGTCATCATGCCTAATGAGTCGTAATTTACCTATAAAATTACCATTTTTACCTCACCCCCTGCCCCCTCTCCAAATTGGAGAGGGGGAGACACACCCATTTTGTGGGTTGGTTTAAGTCCCCTCGCCAGACTGGAGAGGGGATTTAGGGGTGAGGTTTGCGTTTTAAGTTGTTATGTATGAGGGCATGGTCATCATGCCCCTACCCATTTTCCCCATATAGGCACTATAATCTTCTCTGCAATGATTGGAGAATCCTGTGCCTGATGACCTCAAAAAACCACCCCGCCCTTCTGGGCAAATCGGACTCAAAGCCCTACAAGGCATCATCAAACGAAAAAGCGTTATTGGCGCATTAGAAGCCCTCTATACCGAAATGGGTGATATTTTCCGCTTGCCCATGCCCGGATTCAACCCCGTTATGCTGGTCGGTGCAGAGGCAAATAAGCTCATCGCCAATGACTGGAAAAATGACCTCCAGTGGCGAATACCCAATGAACCCATCACCATTTTGCTCCATGAAGGGGTACTCGTGACCGACGGCAAACAGCACGACGACATCCGCGCCCCAATGGTCAAACCCATCATGCACCGCCCCATGCTCCAAAGTTATGTAACTGCCATGACAAAAAGTGCCGAAGCCGTTATGGGCGCGTGGCAACCCAACACCGATTATGATATGTTGCCAGAAATGCGAAAAATTGCCCTGCTCGTCCTCACATCCACCCTATTCGACACCGATTTCACGCCCGATATGGAACGGCTATGGGCGGGGGTGATTCGGGCTGTGCGCTATATCTCGCCCAATATTTGGGTATTATGGCGCGGATTTTCTCGGTTGGGATATAACCGCGAACTCAAAAAGGTAGATAGCTACCTCTTTGACCTCATCGCCCAAAAACGGAAAAAATCGGCACAAGGGACAGACCTCATCGGCACGTTGATTGATATGGGGTGGAGCGACCAACTCATCCGTGACCAGCTCGTGACCATGCTCATCGCAGGGCATGATACCAGCACCGCATCATTGGCATGGACGCTCTATTTTTTGGGGAAATATCCACATATCCAAGAAAAAGTCGCTGATGAGATAAAATCGGTGTTGGGGGATAATTTGCCCCGCCATGACCAATTATCGGCACTCCCCTATTTGGGCGCGGTGATAGATGAGGCATTGCGCCTCTATCCGCCCATTCATCTGGGGTCACGGTTTGCCACCAAAGAACTCTCCTATAAGGGGTATCGCATCAAAAAAGGGGAACGGATACTCTATTCGATTTATCTCAGTCACAGAGACCCCGCCTATTGGGAAAATCCGAATGAATTTATGCCAGAACGCTTTTTGGGGGATAAAAAACCGGCTAATAATGCCTATCACTATTTGCCATTTGGCAAAGGGACACGCAATTGTATTGGCTTGGCATTTGCGGATGTCGAGGTAAAAGTGGTATTGGCACGATTGTTGCAAGCCTATCGGTTTGAATTGGTGAAGGATGATGTGCGCCCCTATATGGGTGCAACCCTAGAACCCGCCCCGCATGTGCTGATGCGCGTGCATGGACGCAAATATTCAAATTGAAATCTTTTTTGTGGCTGACATACGAGGCTCACGCCTCTAGTCAGCCAGTACAATTCTGCCTATTTTTGGGGGTGTACTGGCTGACTAGCGCAAAGCGCGTATGTCAGCCACTAATTGACTTACCCCATGATGTAAAATCAACTTATAAATAATTCTATACAACTACTAGCGACCGTACACTGAACAAAAAAGCGAGTTGAACAAATCAAAGAATCTGCTAAGGTTGAATTTCTCACAAAACAGCCAATAGGAGAGACTGAGATGTTCAACTCAAGAAGCTATGGTAAATGGAAAAGAGTGTTAATGCAACTGATACCTGATGATTGTGCGACTCGTTT
>JANRKU010000076.1:0-33444 GCA_033763335.1 bacterium | reverse complement strand
CGGTGATACCATTTTTTTAACCTCATCCCCCGACCCCTTCTCCAGTCTGGAGAAGGGGAGAAAACCGCATGTATGGGTGGGTGTAGGGGCGCAACATGTTGCGCCCTTACGTCTTATCCACTATGGAGAGGGGATTTAGGGATGAGGTTTTACGCCGTACTTAAAAACTAACAATCATAACTGGATTGTTTTGCCTATTTTTATCGTAAAAAATGGGCATATCGTAGGGGCATGACATGTCATGCCCGATTTTTAGTGTTGATTATGCGGGGCTTGCCATGGCAAGCCCGTACATTGTGCCAATTTTCAGGGACAAATTGGCACAACAACCCCATTTATGGGGTTTTGGTGGCGCAGGCAGGTGGTTCACCGCCTGCCGTATCATAGAAATTTGCCTATTTTTATCATCAAAAATAGGCAAAACAACCCCGTTATGAATGCTTCATGCCATAATATCCGATAAAGATGGCAAAAATTGCCAATTTTGTGGATAAAAAATGGATATATTATGGAGTATTTCATCACCTTTCGATTCACATGATAAACTGTTCGTATACTATCGAATTGAAAGGATATGATGTTTTGATGAAAATCATGACCCTATTAGGCGTGTTTGTGCTGATGTCTGCCGTTTTTATCATCGCCCCCATTGAGGCACAATCCGATGAAGCACAAGCCTTATACGAACAAGCGCAAGTCTTATTTTGGAAGCGTGACCGTCAAGGGGCGCTGGATATTGCCAATCAGTTGGTGACTGAAAATCCCGATTGGGCAGAAATCATCGCCTTCCGCGCCAATTTGCTGTTTTCTCAACAAGATTCCGATGAATCAGAAGCCGATATTGCCATTGCGTTGGCGCTAGACCCCAATTTACCCCTCGCTCAAATTGTGCAAGCACGGATATTTGTCCGTCATCGCCAAGTAGATGACGGGTTGGCATTGGCGCAAGCCGTCGCGCAACGTGCGCCCGATAATGTGTATGTCCTGCTTTATTTGGCGAATATTTACCATATCCAAGAAAATTATCCAGCCGCCATAGATACCTATACCCAACTCTTAACCCTTTCGACTGGTATCGCAGAAGCAGACCCCTATTTTTATGCCGCCATTCATCATTTGCGCGGGATGGATTATGTGAATAGGGATGATTTCGCCTCTGCGGAGCAAGATTATGCCCGTGCCGTAGAATTTGCCCCAGAAAATGGGGCTTATGTCGAAAGTTATGCGTGGATTTTATCGTATAACGAAAAATATGCTGAAGCCCTCCAATATGCGATGATGTCAACTGAATTAAATCCCGATAGGGGCTATAGCTACTTTTTATTGGGGACGGCGTTTTTGAATATTGATACCCCAAATTATGCCGATGCGCTCACGGCGTTGAATCGTGCTGTTCAATTGGGTCATACATCCCCTACGGTGTATAGTCGGCGCGGGCTTGCCAATGACCGCGTTGGCAATGATGAACAAGCCTTGCTGGATTATGCCCTCGCTCGCCATCTCAATTCTTCGCTGATTCGTGGGCAAGTTGTGATGGATGGTGGCATCATTTTGGCGGATGAATATGCCTTACGCATGGATGATATGCCCCGTATATCCGATTTTAGCGGGGCAGATTGGGAATTTACAGCAGACATCAACCCCGATTTCACCGAGCCAGATGGGTTATATGTGCCATACGTGACCTGTGGTGCAGGGCTACCCGCAACACTTTATACCGATGCCAACTACACAATTTCGACCCGTTTGTATGGTGAGGATGTGGTTGGGTCTGTCTATAACGGGATTTTTTATTTTGCCGGTGAAGCTATCGCACAAGAGGCGCTGGTGGCTTGGTCAGAGAGTGCTACTGCGTGTGAGACATTCAAAACACCGACCCTTTTGAGCGATAATTTTGGCGATGACCAATTTGTTTATCAGGGAACAGATGCAACCCATGACTATTACGATGCCACTGTGCGCGTTGGCAATGTCATTTATGTGCTTCGGGTTAGCCTGCCCATTGCCATAGGTGATGTTCGTCAAAAAACCTATTCCTTTATGCTAGAATTGGCATATATGCTAACAGACCGTATTCGACAAGCACCCGCCTTCGGTGGGATTGATTAATTTTTGGAGATAAATCACCATGAACGTCCTGCAAAGATTATTTCTCTTTATCATGTTGTTGGGATTGAGCGTCTCAACCAGTTTTGCACAGCATAATGCCCTCATCGGCAATCTGCAAACAGGGCAGACTGTCATCACAAACGACACCATCACGCAAGTGACACAATTGTTGATGGCGGGGCGGGGAAGCATTTTGGATACAACCTTTAGCCCCGATGGTCAAACCATCGCTGTCGCCAGTTCTGTGGGGATTTGGTTATATGATGCCCAAGATGATAGCGCACAACCGCGCTTTTTGAATGGGCATACGGGTATCGTGAGTACCGTTGCCTATAGCCCCGATGGGTCGCGCATTATTTCTGGTGCATGGGATAACACGGTGCGCGTGTGGGATGCGACTACGGGCGAGTTGTTGCTCACACTCACAGGACATACCGAAGCGGTGAATAGCGTCATGTATAGCCCCGATGGGTCGCGCATTGCGTCTGGGGCAGATGATAGCACCGTGCGCGTGTGGGGCATTTCTGAATAACTAACGGTGTTTGAGCAATAGACAGAGGGACGATATACGCGCTTTGCGCTAATCGTCCCGTACAGGTCATAAGAATTTTTGGGGATATATGGACGACGTTCTAGGTTTGTCCGTAGTTAAAAAAGTGTATTTCTCGACCAGAAGGGGTCGTTGGTGGCGGACATACGCACTTGCGTGCTAGTCCGCCATTACACTTCTGCCTATTTTTAGGGGTGTAATGGCTGTACTAGACCTTTAGGGTCGTATGTCAGCCACAAAATGCTACTCAAACGCGAAAAGTCAGGCAAAATCATCAAAACAAACTACGGACAGCCCTTTATTCGCGTCCAAGAGGGTGGACGGCAAGAATGCCGCCCCTACGCTGTGCGTTTTTATCAATCGCTTGCACGATACCCCCCTGTGCGCTATTCTCTATGCGGATAATTTTATCCATATCCCATTGGAGGACAACACACATGAAACTCACACACCACGCACGTTTTTTGATGACCCTATTGTTGGCAACGCTCCTGTTAGTATCTGCCAGCGCCATTTTTGCTCATGATGAAGACAAAGACGAAGAAGATGCTCATTGGGAATATACAGGCGAGGCAGGTGCAGAAAATTGGGGCAGTTTGGATGATGATTATGCCACCTGCGCCGATGGCACGGCACAATCACCCATTAATATCGTCAGCGAGAGCGCCGTCTATGCCGATTTGACCAACATCACTTTTAGCTATGGCACAACCGCACTCAATATTTTTAACAACGGACACACCATCGAAGTCGCGGTGGATGCGGGCAGTTTTATCACCTACAACGAAATCCAATACGACTTGCTCCAATTCCATTTTCATACCCCTAGCGAACATACGGTAGATGGTGAAGCGGCAGATATGGAAGTGCATTTTGTCCATAAAGACCCCCTCTCTGGCACATTGGCAGTGGTGGGTATTTTGCTAGTCGCAGATGAAGCCGATAACACCAGCTATGCCGATATTTTTGCCAATTTGCCCGCCGAAGAAGGCGAGCCACAACCCACCGACATCGTGTTAGACCTCAATAGCCTGTTGCCACAGACAACCCTTTATCTCACCTATCAAGGGTCATTGACCACACCGCCATGCAGTGAAATTGTGCGTTGGTTGTTGTTGGGTAGCCCCATAAGCCTATCCACAACACAAATAGAGGCATTTGCGGCGATAGTCCCCCTCAATGCCCGTCCCACACAAGAACAAAATGCGCGTGATGTGCTGGTGGATACAACGGAATAGGATGGGTGTAAATGGGCGGACATATGTGCCTTATGGTTGTTAGTAAATAAAGACGGTGTAAAATATTTTTTTATTCTGTGGCTGACATACGCACTTGCGTGCTAGTCAGCCATTACAATCCTGCCTATTTAGGTGGTGTAATGGCTGTACTAGAGGCTTCAGCCTCGTATGTCAGCCACAAAAGATAATCTGTATTTAAAAACTAACTTGCATTATCATGTCCACAAGCAGATATTATTATAAATATCAACAAAACCTAGTCGCCCCAGTGCCTATATTTGCCCCATTAAATAAAGCGACACCCCAATAAAAGGATACTATAATCGCTCATGAGCATATACAATAATTTTTACTTGTCCTATCTAGTATATGAATGAAAGCACAATGCCTAAACAACCTATTTTAGAATTCCTCAAAAATGGTGGCACACTCGTTGCCGATGGCGCAATGGGGACATTGCTCCATCAACATGGAGTCGCGCTGAATGCCTGTTTTGAACATCTGAATATCACTGCGCCCGACATGGTGCAATCTGTCCACGCCGAATATCTCATGGCGGGGGCGCGTCTGATTGAAACCAATACCTTTGGGGCAAATCGCTATAAACTCGCCGAATACGGACTTGGTGAATCGGTGACAGAAATCAACACCGCCGCCGTCGAAAATATCCGCCAAGCCATCATCCAAACCAATATCCCCGCCGATGATGTCTATATTGTCGGCTCGGTGGGTCCGATTGGCTTGCGCTTACGTCCCTATGGCAAAATTAATCCCGCCGAGTTGCGGACAGGGTTTGTGGAGCAAATTCGCGCCCTATCACAAGCGGGTGTGGATGCCATTTTATTCGAGACATTCAGCGACCATAACGAGTTATTCATCGCCATTGATGTGGTGAAAAGTATTCGGGAGACCGATGGTGTTGTTTTGCCCATCATCGCGCAGATGACCTTCGCCCAAGATGACCGCACCCTGCTCGGATATTCCCCCGCACGCGCCGCCCATGAACTCATCAAAGCGGGTGCAGATGTGATTGGGGTGAATTGTAGTGCGGGACCCAGTCAAATCGCCACTATCCTCACCACCATGCACCAAGCGATGCCTAATGCGTTATTATCTGCTATGCCCAATGCAGGCTATCCACAGACCATCGGTGGACGGGCAATGTACCCCGCTACAACCGATTATTTTGGTGATTACGCGCAAACCTTCAAAGCCATTGGCGCACGCATCATTGGCGGGTGCTGTGGCACAACCCCTGCTCATATCAACGCCATGAGCCTCGCGCTCCAAAAACCGATTGCCGTGGCATTACCCATTCAAGTCGTGGATGCCACACAAGAAGTTGTCATGCCCACGCCAGATAATCCAACCACATTGGCGCGTCGTTTGGCAGATGGCAAGTTCACCATCACTGTAGAAGTTGCCCCACCCAAAAGTTATGCAGTGGAAAAATTGGTCAATAGCGCCCGTTTGTTACGCGAGGCAGGCGCAGATATTTTGGATGTCGCCGATACCCCAGCCGCCCGTATGCGGATGAGTCCGTGGGCTGTGGCACATATCATCCAAGACCAAGTGGGCATGGAAACGGTGTTGCACTTTCCCACACGCGGACGCAATGTGTTGCGGATTCAGGGCGATTTGCTCGCCTCGCACGCGCTCGATTTGCGGAATTTATTCGTGACGATGGGCGACCCCACCAAAATTGGCGATTATCCAGAAGCGATGGATAATTTTGATATTGCGCCATCCAAGCTAATCGAACTCATCAAACACAAGATGAATCATGGGCAAGATTTGGCGGGTAGTAGTATTGGCAAACCCACCGATTTCCATGTCGGATGTGCGCTGAATATGTTCGCAGATGATTTAGACCATGAGGTCAAGCTGACCATCAAGAAACTAGAAGCAGGGGCAGATTTTGCGCTGGGACAAGCCGTATTTGAACCACATAAAATCGAATTGTTCCTAGAGCGATTTTTAGCCATCACAGGGGAACACTTCAAATTGCCTGTCTTGATGGGAATTATGCCCCTCTATAGCCTGCGCCAAGCCCAATTTTTGCATAATGAAGTACCGGGCATTTCGATTCCCGATTATCTGATGAAGCGGATGGAAGATGCAGGCGAAGATGCCCCGCAAGAGGGTGTCAAAATTGCCCAAGAATTGCTCCATGCCGTGCGCCCATTGATGGCAGGGGCATATATCATCCCCGCCTTTGGTCGGTATGAATTGGCGGCAGAAGTGATTGCCGATATGCCCATTTTCGCTTAAACCTGTTCTATAATGAGAATAAAAGAATGCGAAAGGTTGGCAAAGATGTCTCTATTAGAAGTTTTTGAGCAAGCACAAACATTACCACTTGATGAGCAGACCAAACTTATCAAAATGTTAGTAGATGTTGTCGCCAAACCGATAACTAGTTCTAATAAACAGAGAAGTTTATTGGAATTAGAGGGATTAGGGGCAGAAATTTGGGAAGGAATAGATGCCCAAGAATATGTCAATCAATTGCGTGATGAATGGGATAGCTAATCTATGAAAATCAAGGATGCTTTTAATGGAATATCGAAATTGGCATTAGATACAGCGCCAATCATTTATTTTGTTGAAAAGCATCCTGATTATTTACAAAAAATGCGCTATGTGTTTCAGCTCATTGACATAGGGCAAATCGTTGGATTTAGTGCGACGATTACACTAACAGAGGTGTTAAACTTTCCGATACAACAAAATGCAACCCAACTCATAAAAGATTATGATGATATTTTGCAGAATAGCAAAGGTTTTCAACTTATTCCAATAGACAATTCGATTGCGCGTGTTGCCGCCAATCTACGCGCAAAATATCGGCTTAAAACACCAGATGCGCTCCAAATTGCCACTGCTTTAGAAACAAATTCAGACGCATTTTTGACCAATGATTTTCAGCTAAGGCGTGTTCAAGAATTACCTATTATCATTCTAGCCGATTTACTCATTTAATGAGGATTAACAAATAAAAATATCAAAATTGAAAATATACCGATATTCTGTCTACGTCATCGTTTCATATTGACTCCCCTTTGTATCCAAGATATAGTATTCAGCATGACAAAAATCCGTATTATAAAGGCGCAAGTCTGCTAGTCGGGTAGCGTAATCCCCCGACACCCCCATAAATGTCCCCTCTCACATGCACGCTATCATGTGATTATTTTCGATTTTCCATTATTCAACTGACTCTATCTATCTCACAAAAGGGACATACGATGTTTATTTCTACAAAACCCTATAGCAAACCCTTACACGATGGTTTCGTGTTACGCACCGTCTCTAGCATCGCTGATATTAAACAATTGGCAAATTTTAACCTCGCCATTCATGGTGATGGTGTGGATACCATGACCCGTGAACTCATCATGAGCCATCCCAATACCCAACCAGAAGATTGGTTTTTTATCGAAAAAGACGAAAAAATCATCGCCTCGCTATGCCTTATCCCATGGACATGGCAATTAGACGGTGTATTGTTGAAAGTCGGTGAAATGGGTGTCGTTGGCACATTGTCAGACTATCGCGGACAGGGTTTGGTTCGAGAACTAGCAAAGCATCACCGTGATTTACTCAATCAGGGCGGTTATCACCTCAGCAATATTCAGGGAATACCCTATTTTTATCGCCAATTTGGATATGAATATGCCCTACCCCTAGAAGGTGGTTGGCGCTTAGAGCTACACGCCGTCCCAGACGATATGCCAAGTGGCTATACATTTCGGCTTGCTACAGCCCAAGACATCCCTACCCTGATGCGTTTATATGACCTCGCCATGTGCGATTTAGATATTCATGCGGTGCGCGATGAAGGTATATGGGGCTATTTACTTGGTGCATCCACAAAAACAGGCAATGCAGGTGAAACATGGTGTGTGGTAGATTCACATGGGAATATCGTCGGTTATTGGCGTGTTGAGCGTTATGGCTTTGGCACAGGGTTCAATATCAATGAATGTTCAAATTTATCTCACGACATGGCGGTTGCAGTCTTGGGACAATCCAAGAAAATGGCGATTGAGCGCAACAAGCCATACATCAAAATTCACATCCCCCAAACGCATGTATTAACTCAATTGGCGCGTTTTTATGGTGGACACGATAATGGACGGTACGCATGGCAAATCATGATTCCCGATGTGCCACGCCTGCTCACTGCCCTAAAACCCGCATTTGAGAAACGCCTTGCCAGCAGTCCATGTGCCAATCTGACGCATACCTTCATTCTCAATTTGTATCGCAATGCTTTTTCATTAGTTTTTCAGGATGGGAAGCTCATAGAGGTCAATTCACTGGGTTATGATGAGGGCGAAAGTGATATGAGCATACCGCCCAATGCCTTCACCCAATTGGTACTTGGGCATCGAAATCGTGAGGAACTACGCGCCATTTTCCCAGATTTGAGTTGTGATGGCATGTCGGCGATGATGGTAGACATCCTATTTCCGAACATGAAAGGTTTCATTTATCCGCTATACTGATATATAGATTGGCTCATATTGAATCAGGAGCAAATATATGAAAACGATAATCCCAGATTTACTCTATAACTTCACAGGTCTCATCATAGGGCGGGTATATGCCATCAAAGACCCCGATGGCTTCACGATTATTGACACGGGTATATCACTGGCTGGCAAGCGCATCCTCAAGCAACTGGCGGATGCAGGCTATTCTGCAGATAGTGTGAAGCGTATCCTCATCACCCATGCCCATCCCGACCATATTGGCGGATTGGGCTATCTGGTTGCCCAAACAGGCGCACAGGTCATCTCATCACCAGTGGAAAAACCCGTGATACAAGGTGAAATAGCCATTCCCCGCCGACCAAGCGGGTTGCGTCCCCCAAATACAAAATTAAAACCCGTCATGGTGACGCGCACAGTGGAAGATGGGGAGATAATATCCGAAGTCATGGGCGGGTTGCAAGCCATCCATTCGGGTGGTCACGCACCGGGTCATGTTGCCTTTTGGCAAGCAGAACATGAGGTGTTATTCTGTGGGGATGTTATTTTCCGTATGCGTAAAAATATGACCTTGCCGTGGGCGATGCTAACAGTGGATATGGAAGAAGATAAACGCTCCATCAAAAAATTGGCACAACTCACACCTAAAATCATTTGCTTTGGGCATGGAGAGCCTATCACCGAAAATGCGACAGGTCTCTTGCGCGATTTTGCCAATCAGTTGGGATAAGCGTAAGGGCGCAACATGTTGCGCCCTTACACATACCCTCATCTATTGCTTTGGTACTAATGTCCCTAAACCCTTTTACAACCTTCTCGCACTCACTTGCGTAATAGATGTTATAGAACACATTCGAAATATAGAGGAGAACTATCATGAGCGAACAACCAAATACCGAAAAAGCAAAACGTACCTTTACCGAAGAAGTCGAAGTAGCTGGCAATCAAGTGGTGAGCAAAGTGCAAGACCTGATTAAACAAGGCAATATTCGCCGTCTGATTGTTAAGACCAAAGAAGGGCGTGTCCTCTTGGATACATCCCTAACCGTTGGTGTGGGTGTTGGTAGTGTCATCGGATTTTTTGGTGGCATCCCCCTCTTGCTTTTGGCAGGCGCGGCGGCTGTATTTGCCAAAGTGGATGTCCAAATTGTGCGCGAAGTCGGCGAAGGCGACATCATCGAAAGCAAACAAAAAGTTGATATCAAGGTTGATGAGGAATAATCAACCAATATGGTCATGGCAACAAGTCGTAATGGAGACCAACTCATTATGATACAAACGGGAGATGCACCCAGCCCCCTCACGGGGTATGAGCATCTCCCGCTTTCATTTGCCTGTGTGGTTGCACAACATGAAGGGAAAATCCTGTTTGTTTTTAATCCATGGCGACAAGAATGGGAATTGCCCGCAGGGGGAATTGAACCAAACGAATCGGCTCATATGGCGGCAATACGAGAGTTATATGAGGAATCAAGCCAAATAGCGCAAAATATGAGATTTTGGGGGATGGTACTGCTTTATATCAAAAACCAGCAAGCCTATGAACTTGGGGCATTATATGGTTGTGAACTGGATGAGTTACGACCATTCATTCCCAATGACGAAGCAGACAAGATAATGTTATGGGATATGAAAAGCAGTGTCCCAGAGCATATAAACGAATTAGGCATAAAATTGGCACAGATGGTTATATCTGGCTAATAATCACCGTGAGGCATGTGTCACGTCATCATCGTCATGTTTAACGGGTTCTGGAATGGGAAAACGCCATCGGCGGATGAAGGTTTGGTCTTGACTGATGGTCACAAGGCTAAATCCGGGTTCCATACCCTTATCGGCAGTGGTTTTGGTGAGAGTGGGATACGATAAAAATTGCGCCCAACTACTCACGGTACTGGCATATAAAATACCATCGCGCACAATATCAATATGCTGATGCACATGCCCAAAAAACACACCACGAATCCGATTTTTGGCGGGCAAAAGTGCCTCATGAAATTCTGCCCAATTTTTGACCCCCATATAGTCATCTAACCACGGAATCCCCACTGGCAATACATTATGATGGGTCGCAATCACCAATGGGCGCGGGTCATCTGCCAAACAAATTTTTTGTAACCACTTTAATTGAGAATCTGTAAAATACCCTGCGGGGGGCGTGGCAGGTCCGTTGCTATCCACCACCACAAATTGCACCCCATTCACCTCAAACGTATAATGCACCTGCAAAGACGCATCTCCTTGTTGAATGAGCATATTTTGTAATACCCCAGCCGCATCATGATTACCCGCCACATAATGCACAGGATATTTGAGCTTGCTCAAAATTTCGCGGGCGTTCACATACATCTGCGGGACAGGGTCATAGACCACATCGCCCGTATGCAACACAAAATCAATTGGGTAGGGCAATTGGTTGATGGTGTCTACCAACGCCTTTGCCCCTAAATTGGGGGGATAAAGGGCAAAATCACGGGTATGGTCTGGATTAGAATGGATATGGGTGTCGCTGATATGAATGAATGTCACCAACGGCTCTACCATCACATCATCCCTTATTTGCCACGCAAACGCGGGTCAAATACGTCACGCAACCCATCACCTAACAGATTAAATCCGAGTACCGTAATCGTAATGGCAATCCCTGGGAACAAGACCAAATGGGGCGAATTTTGGAATAAATCTCGCGCATCAGACAGCATTTTTCCCCATTCGGGAATCGGTTCTGCCGCGCCAACGCCCAAAAATGATAGCCCTGCTGTTTCGATAACAGCCGTGCCAATACCGAGTGTGCCTTGCACAATAATCGGTGTGAGCGCATTGGGGAGAATATGCCACAACATAATTCGGATGTGTCCCGCGCCGAGTGCGCGTTCTGCGGTCACAAATTCCAATTCTTTGATGGATAACACGCTAGAGCGAATGAGCCTTGCATACACTGGCACAGCCACAATGCCGATGGCAAGCATCGCATTTTCCAGATTCGCCCCCTTTCGGAGCGTCACGATGGCGATAGCCAGTAATAATGATGGAAATGCGAGTAACACATCCATAAAGCGCATGGTGATGTCGTCAAACCAACCACCCGCATATCCACTGATTAAGCCGATGAGCGTGCCAAATATAATCGAAATCGAAACCGAGACCAGCCCAACCGTGAGCGAAATGCGCGTGCCATAGACAATACGGCTAAATTGGTCACGCGAATTACGGTCTAGCCCCATAAAATGTTGTTCAATATCTTCACAACCAAAGGCATGAATACAGGGTGGGCGTTCTGGCAATCTGCCCCCAGAGGCTTCGTATCCGGGGGTATCGCGCATGGATTTATCATATGGATAAGGTGCAATAAAATCGGCAAAGAGCGCCACCAATAGCAAAAATGAGATGATAATCAGTCCCAACATGGCAGAGCGATTGCTCAAGGTGGTCTTGAGTGTCACCACCCAACGACGTTGGGGTGGACGAATTTCGGCGGTCAATGAAATTGGTTTATTGGCTTCTGGAACAGCTTGTTGCATCAGTTATTCCCCTTCTGAGGGTGGATTTAGCTCAACCGGATACGCGGGTCTAAAAAGCCATAGAGTAAATCTACAATGAGATTGATAAAAACAAACGAAAACGCAACAACCAGCGTCACTGCTTGAATGACCTGATAATCGCGGGCGGTGATTGCATCAAATAAGGTTCGCCCCACCCCAGTTAATCCAAAGATGGTCTCGGTGAGGACTGCCCCACTGACCAAATAGCCAAAGTTCAAGCCGATGATGGTTATCACAGGCAACATGGCATTGCGTAACCCATGACGGGTAACAATAACCCGTTCTTTGAGTCCTTTGGCGCGGGCAGTACGAATATAATCTTGATTTAACGCATCCACAAGACTAGAGCGTGTCATGCGGGCGATAATTGCCAGAGGAATTGTCCCCACGGCGATAGCGGGCAAAATAAGATACCGCGATGCCTGAAAGACCAAGTCAAAATTAAGTGTTAAAAGTCCATTGAGGATATTAAACCGTGATAAAAACACTAAAAACGGGCTGGCTGTTTCTGTTGTAGCCATTCCCCACGCCACATAAAAGGGGATGATATTGCTTTGATACCCGGCGGGCAAACTACCCGATGGGGGCAAATATAAAAAGGAATCTTTGAGTGTGACCGAAAATAATACTTTGAGCATCAATGCCAGCCAAAAGACGGGCATAGATACCCCCACATTGGCAATAATCATCGTCACCACATCTAAGGGTGAATTGCGATTATATGCCGCGATAATGCCCAATGGGACACCAAAAACGATAGCAAAAATAAGTGAGATACTCGCTAATTCAATCGTTGTGGGAAGGCGTTGTGCCAAGAGGTCGGTAACAGGCATACCACGCTGTGAAGAATCACCCAAATCGCCACGCAAGGCATTGCTGATATAGATGACAAATTGTTCGGGAATCGTTTTGTCGAGTCCCAAGCGTTTGGTGAGGGCTTCGCAAATAGCGGGTGTTGCTTTTTCGCCATACATCGCTGTACACGGCTCACCGGGGATAGAACGGGCAATCACGAATGTGACCAAAACAATGCCAAATAATACGGGTAGCATCAGTACGAGTCGGCGTAATAAAAATTTAGACATAGCGCCTCTTGTGATAAAGATGAGACGGCATTTTTGCCGTCCCAACAATACAATACAAACCAAGTGGGGATGCTCTATAGAACATCCCCACTGTAAAAATTATTCTTCGGTTTCTGCGGGTGGGTTCAAGAATGCACCAAAAATCCCAGAGAAGTAGGTGAAGCTACCATCACGCCCAACATGAAGTGGGTGAGAGGCATCCCATTGTACCAAGTAGGACAAGACCACATCGTTTGCATCGAGGGTTGTGCCGTCATGGAACATTACACCATCTTTGAGGGTGAAGGTGAATTCGGTTGAATCTTCGTTGAAGGTATATTCAGTCGCCAAGCTGGGGATGAGGTCGGTGGTACCGGGGGCAAATCCGAGCAACGATTCATTGATTTGTTCACAAACGCGCAATGCTTCGCCATCAGATTCATCGGCACAATACAACCCAGCAGGTTCGCCGTTTTGCATCCAAATGAGGGTGTCATCGTCGGGGTCTTCCACGATGGAGAAGACTTCGTTACCCAATGGGCTGGCAAGAGCGCCAACTGCACTGGCTTTGAAGGCAATCGCAGATGAACCATGAGCGATGGGAATCATGGGTACATAGTCACGAATTAAGGTGTTAACTTCGGCATAGATGGCATTACGTTCTTCCAAGCCAGCAACTTGAGCGGCGGCTTGCAAGCGGGAGGTAATGTCTTCAAATTTTTCACCGAATTGTGGGCTTGCACCAGCACCGAAGTGATAGTCGAGGAAGTTGGTGGCATCGGGATAGTCCGCGCCCCAGCCCAACAAATAGAAACCAAGTTCGCCAAGGTCGGCACGGTCAAGGAAGGTGCCAGATTCGACAACTTCGATGGTCACATTGATGCCAACTTCAGCGAGTTGAGCGCGAATATCTTCTGCGACAACACCTGGGGTGGGCAAGTAACCACGTACGACATCGCGGTAGTTCAGGGTGATTTCGATTGGCAATTCCAAACCAGATTCTGCCAACAATTGACGTGCCATTTCTGGGTCATAGGGCAGTGGGGCAACTTCTGGTGTATAGCCCGATGGAATGGAGGGGGGCATAAATTGGGTTGCGACTTCAGACCCAATGGGGTAATAATCGTCCACAATACGTTGACGGTCAATGGCATAAGCAATCGCTTGACGCACATTCACATTGTCAAATGGAGCGATGGTGTTGTTGAAGCCAATATAGAAAACATTTTGACCTTGACGGGGGAGCAATTGCAACGCAGAATCGCCAGCGATGACACTAAAGTCACTGGGGGCGGGGTTGTCAATGCCATCTACGTTACCCGATTGCAATTCAATCAAGCGGGCGGCGGCTTCGCTGTTCCAACGGAAGATAACTGTTGGTTCAATTGCCGCATCACCATGATATTCATCAAAGCGGGTGAGGACAATTTCGCTACCTTGATTCCATGCTTCTAATTTGTATGGACCAGTCCCTACAGGTTTCGTCACCAAATCACCAGTGCCACCGGTAGATTCTAAATATTCAGAAGATTGAATGGCAAAATTGGACAATGCAACACGGAGTGGGAACACACCATCTGGGGCGCATAATGTGAACTTAACTGTCAATGCGTCCACCGCTTCGATGGATTTGATGATGCCACCATAGTCACAACTGGGGGCTTCTGCTTTCATCATGTCATCTTGTGCGAGGGCTGGCAACGCAAAGATGGCAACAATGAACACCATAAGACTGAGCAATGCAAAACGTTTATTCATAGATGGATTACCTCATCGAGATATGTTGTAAACAAATAGTTTTCTCAAAAGCACATGATGCCTTCATTACAAAGAACTTTAACAACATGTGAACTCCTGATTAGCGTCTATTTATAACACGTCCAGTTTTAATGTGCAAATGCAAATTACACAAAATGACAATTGGTTGGGCAATTTAGACAATCAAATATGGGGATTCTATGGAGAATTTGTAAAATATTTTTGGATATGCCTTTAGGATATGTTACTCTCATGGCAATAAATCGTTGTTAAATTATCAAGAGAGATTTTTTGATGAACAATCCATTACAAGGGATTCGTGTTTTAGATTTAACCCGCCTGCTCCCAAGTGGGGTAGCAACCCAAATGTTAGCCGATTTAGGCGCAGAAATTATTAAAATAGAAGACCCCAATGGGGGCGATTATGCCCGTTGGATGGGACCCACCATAGATGATTCTAGCGTGTTTTTTCGGATGAATAATCGCAATAAGCGCAGTCTCATCCTCAACCTGAAAACCGATGAAGGTGCGCGTGTATTAAAGCAATTGGTCAAAAAAGCCGATGTGCTGGTAGAAAGTTTTCGTCCGGGTGTGATGAAAAAATTTGGCTGTGATTATGAAGCACTCCGCGCAGAAAACCCCAAACTCATCTATTGTGCCATTTCGGGATGGGGTGCAACGGGTCCCTATGCCCCATTCGCCAACCATGACCTCAATTATGTATCATTGGCAGGGTTGATTGGTGCGATGGAAAAACCGCAGGTACTCGGCGGGCAGGTTGCCGATTTGGGCGGGGCGTATGTGGCGGTAGCAGGCATTACAGCCGCATTATTCCGCCGTGAGCGCACTGGCGAAGGCGCATTTGTGGATGTGGGGCTATCAGAAGCGGCGCTCCCCTTCTCCCTTTATAACTGGACAGAAGCCGAAACATTGGGATTACCCGCAGGGGAAGGTGTCCTAACAGGCGGATTGGCGTGCTATCGGGTTTATATGACCAAAGACGGGCGTGCAGTGGCATTAGGGGCGCTGGAAGAAAAATTTTGGCTAAATTTTTGCACCGCCATCAATCGCCCAGATTTGATTGAATATCACCAACAGTTTGATAAACAAGCCTATTTGCGCCAAGAATTAGAAGAATTATTCGCACAAAAAACCGCGCCAGAATGGGAAGCACAACTGGCATTAGCGGATTGTTGCTTTACCATCGTCAAAACCCCTGCCGAAATTGGCGATGACCCACATTATACAGCGCGGGGCATGTTGGGGAAATTTGATGATGGCACAACATGGATGCGAAGTCCTATCCGCCTATCCAATAGTGAGCCGATTATCGAAAATCGTATCCCTGCCTATGGCGAGCATACCCGCGCTATTTTGACCGAGACGGGCTTTTCTGATGCGGATATTAAACGATTGCTAGATGAAAAAATAGTGAAATAGAGGAGTGTGTGCCTGTAAGGGCGCAACATGTTGCGCCCGATTTGTCAAAAAGTTTTGAACACCATGTTCAAAACTTTGAACATCCGCTAGTCATATAAAACTATCACATCATCTACCGATTTTTTGGGGATATTAGGCACTTTTGCCCCCTCTGCGGGATACCCCACAGGTATTAGGACGTATGCCCGTTCATTATGGGGGCGGTTGAGGATTTCACTCAAAAAAGCCATTGGACTAGGGGTATGGGTGAGGGTTGCGAGTCCTGCCAAGTGCAAACTCGCCAACAACATGCCCACGGCAATCCCAACCGATTCCGTGACATAATAATGCTTAAAGGTCGTTTCTTCACCTGTGGTTGGGTCTTGGCGTACCCCATGCGATTGTGCAAAAACGATAATCAGATAGGGTGCATCTTCAATATGCGGTTTCATCCAATCTGTACCAAGCGGTTGTAATGCCTCTAGCCATTCTTGCTTCATCCGCCTTTGATAATTTTCTTGTTCTTCGGCTTCTGCCGCCGCCCGTATTTTTCGCTTGATTTGTACGTTGCTCACCACGACAAATGTCCATGGTTGCTGATTTGCACCCGATGGGGCGCTATTGGCAGTGGCGATGGCATTGCGAATCAATTCAAATGGGACAGGGGCAGATGAAAAATCGCGCACAGTACGCCGTGTTTTCATCCGTTCCAAAAATTCTTGTGACCGTTGCAGTTGTTCTTCTGGTGATAAATAAGCGAATTTGAGGGTATGAAAACGATATTCGCTCATCGAAAACCTCCACGAGCAAAAAATGTCCCAATAATCAATATCACCATCAAGCCAGACCCATATAACAGCAAATTGGTGTAATGAGTCAGCAAGGGATTGACATCTACGACCACAAATTCATTTTGATTGGTGGCATGTTTTTCTAGCAAGAAAAGGGGGCTAATAAACCACGCAATAAGTAATCCGCCAGCAAATCCGCCTAAATGCCCCCAATTATCAATCACAACGCCGCCCGCATTCAGGTCAAGTGTGCTGATAATGCCAATGGCAAAATTGAGTCCTGCAATCACAATGAGTTGGCGTAATTGTTGCTTGCCCATCTCACCAAATAACTTGCGATGTTTGTATAAAAATATGATTTCTGCGCCAAAAACAGCGAATAGCGCCCCAGATGCCCCCACAGAAAAAACATTTTCGCCATTGAGCAACACACTCAACACCGAGCCTGTCAATCCGCCTAAAAAGTACACTGCCAAAAAGCGTATATTCCCAAAAAACCGTTCAATGGTCACACCAATGATATACAGGGAATACATATTCAAGGCAACATGCGCCACACTCCCATGTAAAAACATGGCAGTCAATAAGCGGTGATATTGCCCACCTTGTAGCACTTCGCGGTGATTATTAGCCCCAAATTCATAGATACTTTCGGCTTGTTGAGGAAAAATCAACATACCGATAAAAATCAAAATATTCACGCCAATTAGGATATAGGTATAGCGTGGTTTTGCCACAGGAATATGTAACACACCCCGTTGTCTTGGGGGTGTAGTTGGTTCTGGTGGAAGGGGTGCTTCTAAGGGATGAGGGCGCTTTGGTTTAGGCGCGGGTGGTTGGTCATCAGTTGGTTGGTTAAACATAGAGTGAACTTTCTCATCAATAGAATTCTAATTTAACTGTGCTAAAGTTACTTATATAGAAAGTGTAAGGGCGCAACATGTTGCGCCCTTACGAACAGCACAACATGGATATATTATCACATATCAAACGATACCATAGATAAGGGATAACTACCAAATGCCCAATTACGATTATAAATGCCAATCTTGCAAAAGTCGGTTCTCATTGTTCTATAAAACCTACGCCGATTATGATTCTGCTATCAAAACATGCCCCAATTGTGGCGCAACCACCCTATCACGGTTAATCACACAAGTTGCCATTCAACAACCCACCCGTGATTATGGCAAAATGAACTCGAATGAGATGTTATCAGTGATGCAATCGGGCAATTCGCGCCAAGTTGGAGAGATGTTTAACCAAATTGGCGGGGCAGACCCGCGACTGGGCGTGGAATATCACGAAACAACCCAACGGCTTCTTAAAGGGGAATCTATCGAAAAAGTGGAGCGCGATTTGCAAAATAGCACCAGCACCCCACCGCCCCCACTACCTAAGTCCGATTAAGCGCGGCAATCGCCTGCATCAAAAACATCTGGCAACAGGTGTCTATGTGATACTTAAAATCGAGTTGTTCGGTATCGGCATTATAGACCCCATCCACCCGCACAACAGGGGCTTCATTGTGGGATGGGCAACGCAATGCACCCAATTGTGTTTGCACATATTGGATGATTTGGGCTTTGGTATGGTCAAGCATTTGCGCCAATTCAAATTCATCAAATAAAGGGCTATCAGCCGTTTGTGACTCGTCTATGGTGATATTAAAGGTGATTTGAATCACGATAAATTATCCTTGCGGGGTGCTTTTTTCTTTATCGGCGCAGTTTTTTGTTTGGGTGATGATTTTGGCGCACGCGGCGGTTCTTTGGGCTGTGGTGGCAAATTGAGATACGGCATGAGGGCGGTACGAATCCGATTTTGCACCAAATCGGGGCTGGCATCGGCATCTACCAATAAAAAGCGGTCTGGTTGTGCCAACATCAACTCACGATAGCCCGCATATACCCGTTCATGAAAGGGCAATGCCATATCATCTAACCGGTTATAGGCTTCCCCAAATAAGGTGGCTTTGGCACGCCGTTCTAATGCCTTTTTGGGGGATATATCTAAAAAGACGGTGACATCGGGGGATAATCCGCCTGTGGCAAAGGTGATAATATGGCGCAGGGTATCCAAATTTAAGCCATGCCCATAACCCTGATAGGCATAGGTGGAATCTATAAAACGGTCACAGAGTACCACCCCCCCATTTTGCAGATGGGGGACGATAATTTGCTCAACCAATTGCGCCCGTGATGCACAAAATAACAATAATTCGGCACGGGGGTGCATGTCTTCGCTCTCTTTATTATCGAGCAATACGCCACGAATTTGGTCGCCAATCGCTGTTCCCCCCGGTTCACGGGTGGTCAACACATGATGCTTGAGTTCGCGCAAATAGGATGCAAATTGGGCAATTTGCGTGGTTTTGCCACTGCCATCTACGCCTTCAAAGGTGATGAACATGGATTTTTTTCCTGATATATCTTATAGGGATGCGATACAACACATCCATAAAGGACGGCATATATGCCGTCCCTACGGATAATAGATTACTCTGCTTCTTGGCGGAAAATGCGGATATACCGCAAAGGTTCATCGCCAAAACTTTTTGAGACCAATTGTGCCTTCCGCACCATTTGGTGTTGCAAGCGCCGTACTGCGGCATCTTGTGGCAAAAGGTCTATGAACGCCAGCCCTGCACGCACTTGCATAATGCCAAGTTCTGTCTCGCGCAGGGCTTCACCGAAAGGGTCTAACGTATCCACTTCTAATTTGAACACATCAATCAAAAAGTTTTCCATTTGACTGACAGTGTTCGCCCGCAAAACATAAATAGACATGCCCTTGCGTTCTGCATCTACAATCAGTTTCGGTCTGCGCCGATAATAATTTTTCATCGTCACTACCGCCTCTGCCCCATTGAGGTCATCTGTGACCATCAACGGCACATGGAGCCGTTTGGCGGCTTGTTGCAGGCGGTCACGAGCAATCCCAAACACATAAACCTTCAGTGTTTGCAACGGTGGCGCATCTTGTGGACGCGACACAGGTGGCGGGTCGTCCAAACTGTTCAACGGGATTGGACGGGCAGTATTGGGTCGGGTGACATAATTGGTATTGGGTGCAACCGAATTGCCATTGCCGTTATTGCCGTTGTTACGTTCCCGCTTGGGCAGTGGTTTCCCTGTACGGGGAGAATCATCGCCATTACGCTCTGTGCTGATAGGGCGAAGCATTTCGGGCAAAATCATCTCAATGTGAATTTCGCCGTTTTGGTCACGAGTCCGCAATTCGGCGGGCAAAACACGTCCGCGCAAAATACCATCTACCGAATCCGATACACTGGTATGCACAATCATGCGGTCACGGGTCTGAATTTCTACCAACACATCAAAGGTCGGGGGCGCACGCCGTTCTAATACCGTTTTTTGTGTGCCTCTACGCCGTGCTTCATCATCTGATAATGTCACCGATTCAATCCCGCCGATTAGGTCAGACAGGGTTGGGTTGAGCATCAGATTTTCGAGCGCATTACCATGTGCAGTACCGACCAATTGCACCCCGCGTTCTGCGATAGTGCGGGCGGCGGTTGTTTCGAGTTCACGCCCAATTTCATCAATGACGATGACCTCTGGGTTATGATTTTCGACGGCTTCAATCATCACCTCGTGTTGTTTTTCGGGCGAATTGACTTGCATCCGCCGTGATTTTCCAACTGCGGGATGTGGCACATCGCCATCACCACCAATTTCGTTGGATGTATCTACAATCACCACGCGCTTACCATTTGCCAAAACACGCGCCGACTCGCGCAACATGGTGGTTTTACCAACACCGGGTGGTCCCAGTAATAAAATGCTTTGTCCAGATTGGATTAAATCTTCAATGATGTCTATCGTGCCGTATACAGCACGTCCCACACGACAGGTTAGCCCAACCACCGCACCCCGCCGATTGCGAATTGCGGAAATACGATGGAGAGTGCGTTCCATGCCTGCGCGGTTATCGGCATCAAAATTGCCAATATTGGCGACAATATCATCTAAATCTTCACGGGTGACTTCTTTTTCTGCCAAAACGATTTCCCCGTCCACATAACGCGCACTCGGAAAACGTCCCAAATCTAACACAATCTCTAGCAAACGGTCTGTATCACCGATTTTGTCCAACTTTGCGTTGATATAATCGGGTAGAACGCGCTTGAGCTTATCTATATCATCCGTTATTCTTTTCTCCATATCATCCTTGTAGGCTCTTTTTAACCAAAATATTGCAAGCACTCCTCGCCTTCGGGCTGAGGTTGGCTAGTGGTCACAGGTTCTAAAATCGCTTTGAGGGCATACTGCATCCCCAATGCGAGGCGACTTTGCTTATTGCGGACAGTGATATGGCGCACCATCACCGCTTGGGTAATGCCTGTCGGCTCAAAACCCATTTGCAGGAGGGCGTAATCTATCCATTCTTGATAGCGTCGCACCCGAATATTGACGGTGTGACGTTCCGATTTTGGCAGGCGTTGCATCAACGCCTCTAATAAGGCAATCACTTCATCACTCGTCACCTCTTGGGGATTGATGAATGGCACGATATAAACACCGTATTTACCAGTCGAAACCACAAAATAGGCTTCTACACGATTATCCTTTTTATAAATCCAGCGTTGTGCATCATCTGGTGTGCAGGGGATAGATTGCATCAGGCTGGGGAGGGTGCGTCCCAATAACGCATGAACAGACAACATATCCGCATCAGTGGCTTCGTGTAGCGCGATGGTACTCGGTGTGGCAGAAACAGGTAATGGCGGTCTTTGCCATAGCTGTTGGCGTGTATAAACAGAAAACCCATTCGTCCGCATCGTCTCGAATAGGGGCGACATTTCGTTGACTTCTGCGATGAGCATGTGTGCCTCATACCGACCCGCCTCTTGTACCATCGCATCTAAGAGCGATAACCACAGGCTATCATCGGTATCTTGTTCCACAGTTGGGGCAATGAACACAATATGGGCGCTACTGTTATCTGCCTTCATACGGAACTGCCCAACCACCTGTTGGCGGTCTGAACGGGCGATGAGGGTATGCGTCCCGCCGAGTGGACGGAGGACATTGCTCGAAAGCAATACACCCATCAAATCGTGTCTGTCGCGCACACAATCGGCAACACTATCGAGCAAAATGGCTTTATCCATCATGCGATAGAGCATTGGCAAATCAACTAATGTTGCTGGGCGGATGTCTGTTTCTCTGTTTGACATAACCATTCATTCTTCTCCCATAAACATTCTAACATTTGTTTGGTCTAATTGACAACCACCGCACGAAAAATTCGTCCGAAACATCTTTCAAAAGTTAAAACCCCCAAACTACCAAAAAAGATTTGCATATCCCCCCTAATTTGCGATATAGTACAAGCAATCATGGTATTATTATGGATAGGCTACCTATACGCTGTGCGTGTGGGGCATTTTAATTGATTATATGTTGCGGAATAGGAGATGACCGTTGTCTAAGTCACGTACCGAACAACTGGTTGAACGTCTGCGCGATTTGCAAGCAAGCTCTGGCGATGTTGAAGCCGCCGCGATTGTGAGCGTAGATGGATTGAGTATGGCTTCATCGTTACCCGCCGATATTGAAGAAGACCGCGTAAGCGCCATGTCTGCCGCTATGCTCTCGCTTGGTGAACGGATTTCATCCGAACTAGGGCGTGGCGAATTGGAACAAGTCATGGTCAAAGGTGAAAATGGTTATGTTATCCTCACGGCTGTTGGGGAAGAAGCTGTTCTCACCGTATTGGCACGTAAAGATGCCAAATTGGGGCTTATCTTCCTCGATATTAATCGCTCGGTAGAGGCATTATCGAAACTGGTGTAATTGTGCCGTATTATAGAGAGATTTGGCGGGATTCTGCACCTCTTTTCAATAAAGGTGTTCTTTCCCGCGTCTGTCTATTATTCAAGATGTCCATCGGAAGGCGTTGTTAACCGTGTTAGACTCTAGCGGGCTATTTTACCCTAATCGTTTTGCACGGCTCTTTTTGTTGGCGATGGAGACAGTGATGGGTGATGCAAGCCTCAATGCCATTTTAACCATGTCTGGATTGGGAACATTCATCGAATCTCCCCCGCCAGACACTATGGCGCGTGAATTCGATTTTGCCTCCCTCGCCACCATAAGCCAAAATTTAGAGGCGATGTTTGGGGCGCGTGGTGGCAGAAGTATGGCATTACGCATTGGGCGTGAAATGTTTTCGTTGGGGTTAAACAAGTTTGGGGCATTTGCGGGGATGAAAGACCCTGCATTTATTCAATTGCCCCTCGAAAATCGCACGTCTATGGGTATTCAAACCCTTGCGGCAGTTTTTACTAATTTTAGTGACCAAGTGAGTCTTGTCAAAACTACGCCAGAAGCCTATCTTTTTGAAGTACAAAATAGCCCAATGGCGTGGGGGCGCACCGCAGAACGTCCAGTCTGTCATGCCATCGCTGGTATTTTGCAAGAAGGCTTAAATTGGGCATCCAACGGGCAAGAATATCATGTACAAGAGGTGATATGTCGTGCCAGTGGGGGCGAAGCCTGTGTATTCAAAATCAATAAAAACCCAATTGGGGGAGTAGCGAATCGTGGATAAACCGCAAATTCTGATTGTAGAAGACGACTTAGATTTATCAGAGATGTTGAGCGCCTATTTTCGCGTTCAAAATTATGAAGTATTAACCGCCGCTTGGGGCAAAGAAGCCCTCGATATTGCCCGCGATAATCATACCGATTTAATCGTGTTAGATATTCGCCTGCCAGATATTGATGGTTACGAAGTGTGTCGCCAATTACGTACTCAACGCCAAACCCAAGACACCCCCATCATCTTTTTAACCGAAAAACGTGACCGTGTAGACAAATTGCAAGGGCTTGAATTGGGCGTGGTAGATTACATCACCAAACCCTTTGATATTCAAGAATTGCGCTTGCGCGTGCGGAATGCCATCAGCCGTGTGAATCGGCAAGCATTGGTCAATCCTGTCACCGATTTGCCCGAAGGTCAAATGGTAGAAGAACGCCTCACCACCCTGCTCACCAGCACCGATAAATGGACAATTTTGCAGATGAGCATCAATAGTCTGGGGCGCTTTAGAGAAATGTACGGCTTTGTGGCGGCAGATGATGTCTTACGCGCCGTCACATTGATGATTCGCAATGCTGTGCGTGAGCATGGTGGTGCAGATGATTATATTGGTCATATCGGCGCAGAAGATTTTATCATCGTCACCCAAACAGGCAATGTGAACGAAATCCGTGACCGTATTCAAAAACGGATTGAACAATCACGCGAATATTTTTATCCCCTAAAAGACCGTGAAAAAGCGCGTGAAGCGATGGAAGCCAATCATCTGCGCCTAAATAGTGGCGTTGTTACCAACACCGAAGGTCCTTTTGAGGATGTTGAGGCACTCAAGAAAAAATTGACCGCCGCGGTGGTCGCTAATACACCGAAATCATAATAGTTTACCCTCACCCCAGTAGAGATGGTGTAAGGGCGTAACATATTGCGCCCTTACACCGCTCCAAATTATTTACGAGACACACCATTTATGCACCCATTTTATAATGGGAATATGATTAGATTATCTCGTTGGTCATCTTGACCCACATGCTAATGCCGTTTATGATAAACACAGAAAAATTGGTCAGTTTGGAGTATCCAAGTTTTGAATAACAAACCACCTGAATTACCACCTCAAAAACCGCGTGGCGAGCATCCCCTTAATGATGGACAGAATCAGCCACCAACACCACCTATCCCCAATAAAAATGCCCAACGGGTATGGATTTTTGTGGGTATTGCGGTGTTTTTGGCATTAATGTTCTTTTTAAGTGGCGGCAGTCGTCCTCCTCAAGATAGTTATCCGATGGCGGCACTTGTTCGTGAGGTAAATGCAGAAAATGTCGCCTCAATCGTACAAGATGGCAACGCCAATGTACTTATCACCCTACGCGCTGGCGGAACACGTCAAATGAGCATCCCGCCCGGTACCGATATTGGGCAATTATTGGGGACAACCTACCAAGTAGAGACCCCCAAATTATTGGTTGCCAATATCAGCTATACCCCTGCTGATGAAACGGGCGTGTTTTTGTTTCAATTGCTCATTGGTATTGGTCCACTAATTTTCATCGGTTGGCTCATCTGGCGCATGATGCGCTCTGTACGCGGACAACAAGACCAAGCCATGAGCTTTGGTCGCAGTCGTGCGCGTGTGGCGCGTGACATGGAACGCCCACAAGTCACATTTAATGATGTGGCAGGGTGTGATGAAGCCAAAGAAGAACTCAAAGAAGTGGTCGAATTCCTAAAAGAACCCGAAAAATTCATCCGTCTTGGGGCGCGTGTGCCAAAAGGCGTATTGATGGTCGGACCTCCAGGGACAGGCAAAACCCTCATGGCGCGTGCTGTGGCGGGTGAGGCAGGCGTGCCATTTTTTAGCATTTCTGGCTCTGAATTTGTCGAGATGTTCGTCGGTGTGGGCGCATCGCGCGTGCGCGATTTGTTTGACCGCGCCAAAGCAGAAGCCCCCGCCATCATTTTTATTGATGAAATTGATGCCGTTGGTCGGCATCGTGGCGCAGGATTGGGTGGTGGTCACGATGAACGTGAACAAACCCTTAATCAAATTTTGGTCGAAATGGACGGCTTTGAGACAGGCACAAATATCATCATTTGTGCCGCCACCAATCGCCCAGACATTTTAGACCCAGCGTTATTGCGTCCAGGACGTTTTGACCGTAAGGTCATGATGGATAACCCCGATGTGAAGGGACGCTTAGACATCCTCAAAGTTCACGCCAAAGGCAAACCACTCGCCCCCGGTGTAGATTTAGAGGCAATCGCCCGTATCACCGCAGGATTTTCTGGGGCAGACCTCGAAAATCTCATCAACGAAGCGGCAATCTTGGCGGCACGGCGCAACCTCAAAACCATCGGCATGAGCGAATTGCAAGAAAGCATGGAGCGTGTGGTGATGGGTCCAGAACGCAAAAGCCGTGTCATCAACGAAAAAACCAAAAAGACCCTCGCCTATCATGAAGCGGGTCATGCCATTTTGCATCATGTATTGGAACATGCCAATGCGGTGCATAAAATTACCATCGTCCCACGCGGACGCGCTGGTGGTTATGTGATGTCGTTGCCCGATGAAGACGATACCATGATTGCCACTCGTGAACAATTTGAAGATTTTATTGTCGCCGCATTGGGTGGACGCGCCGCAGAAGAAATCGCCCTACAACAATTCACCACAGGCGCATCAAACGATTTGCAACAAGCCACACGGACTGCCCGTTCTATGGTGACGCAATTCGGCATGAGCGACAAATTGGGTCCACGCGCCTATGGTGGTAATGGTCAAACAGTCTTTTTGGGACGTGAAATCGGTGAACAACGCGATTATAGCGAACATTATGCCGAAGAAATTGATAACGAAGTCAAACGCATTTTGCAAGAATGTTATCAACGCGCCAAAAATATCATCAGCCAATATCGGACAAAATTAGATGAATTGGCAGATGTCTTGGTGGTCGAAGAAACACTCGACCGCGAAGCCTTTGAGAAGATTATGCTCTCTCCATCAAATAGCGGATAAGTAGGGACGGCATATATGCCCGTCCACATCCATTGTTGAGGCGCGGACACAATAACACATTCATTTTGATATAAGGGCGCAACCTGTTGCGCCCTTATGTATCATACAAAGATTTTTCCCATGACATCACCAAAATTTGCTTATTTAACCCGTTTTTCGGGACATATCGCCTGTTTTCTGTTGGCATGTCTGGCATTTATGCCTGCTCTCGCCCATAGCGGATTGCCCGCAGGTGCAGATATCGCCGCCCATTTTTGGCGCGTATTTGAGCTGAACAGTCAATGGTCAGAGGGCGTATTTTATCCCCGTTGGGCAGAGCATTTTTATTATGGCTATGGTGCGCCAACCTTCCAATATACCGCCTCTGGCTTTTATATCGTGGCGGGTATCATTGGCAAATTGCCATTTGTAGATGATGGCTGGGCGCTCAAACTCACATGGTTTATCGCGCTTAATCTGTGTACATTTGGCATGTATACCTATTCATCCCGCCGTTGGGGGGTGATGGGTGGGCTACTCAGCGCAACCGCGTTCACCTTTGCGCCCGTCCTCATCGGCAACGAAGCACTTGGGCGCGGAGCATTCCCTGTGATATGGGGCATGGGCTGGCTGGTGATGAGCATTGCCCTATTAGACCGTTATGCCATCACTAAAAAAGGTGCTGGATGGGCAGTTTTGGCGATTTTTGGGCTGTTATGGTCGCATAACCTAACAGCTATTTCGGGTGCGGGGCTTATAGGGGCATGGCTGATATTTTCGCTGATTGTCAAACGGGCATCCATGCCCTATTTGCGCGGTGCAATTGCCCTGTTCGTCATGGGATGTGCCACCAGCGCCTTTTTCTGGATACCCGTTTTGCTAGAACGGGGCTATGTGTCGTTGGATGCCTTCCAATTTAACCCACACATGCGTTATCAGAATCATTTTTATACGGTATGGCAATTATTAGATGGGTTGCAACCGCATGATTTTGGGTTATCCATTCAACCAGAACGATTCACGATAGGCGTAGTAACATGGGGGGCAATAATAATTATGGGGCTGTGGGCTATTTGTAGGGGCATGATAGTTCATGCCCCTACACCCCTTAAGGATAATAACCGTAGGGACGGCATAAATGCCGTCCCTGTCGGTGGACGTGATATATCGCGTCCCTACGAAACATTGTTTTGGCTCGTCATCACAGTAGCATCACTATTTTTGGTGTTGCCAGAATCACAATTTTTATGGGACGACATCGAAACCCTGCAAACCTTCGTATTCCCCGCCAGATTTTTAAATATCACAGCACTAGCCTTGGCGATGCTCATCGGCGCGGGGATAACTGTCATTCGCTGGCGGTGGGTAGGCACACTCCTCATGGCATTGCTCATTGTACAAGGTTGGCATAGCACCGTGATTGATTGGCGCGATGATTTTCCTGCCAATGCCACCCCCCGCGACTATCTCTATTATGAATTTGAGACCAACGACCTCGCCACCACATCTGCCAATGAATTTAAGCCCAGAAGCGTACCAAATATCCCCCCTGCAACAGGATTTTTGGTGGATAGCCTCATCAATGGCACACCCGCCCTACGGGTGAATCCTGATGCCTATGGCGAAGGGGTTATTTTTACACCCATTAAAAGCACCGCCGAAGACTATGTGCTAGAAATTTCATCAGACGTGCCAGTGAGCCTCGAAATTTTCCAATTTTATTTTGTCGGATGGATTGCCACCCTAGATGATACCCCATTAGGCATCTCGGCATCGGGCGATTTTGGCTTTATCCGCACCGACATGATACCCGCAGGCACACATACCTTGCGCCTGATGCGTTCCATGACCAATCCGCAACAACTCGGCATCATAGTCAGTGTTATAGCGGTATTTATCACAGGCGGGTGGATGGTCATCAACAAGCAAAAATCCTATGCTGATGAGAATCCTGTAAGGGCGCAACATGTTGCGCCCTTACGTCCATTGACGATATTGCTCATGGCACTCCTCATCACAGTTCCCCTTACAATAATTATCATGCGTGAAGGTGTGGCATGGGTAGAATCCACGCCCACAGAGGCAAAATTGGCACGTAATCCAGATTATCAAACCTTCGGGGATATTGCGTTTCTGGGATACGATTTTAGCGAGACAGAATACGCTTTTTATTGGTATATACCAGAGGGGCAGACGGTGAATATTTCCATAACCGAAGCCGATGAATATGGTGAACTTGATGTAGTTAATTATTTCGATATAAAAGGGGATAAACGACTTATGCGCTTTGTCCATCGAAGCCCATACGAATATTATGCGCCCATTCCTCGCGTCACCTTATGGCAATGCACAGAGGGCAACCCGCCTGATTGCCCTCGTGTGGTGTTAGGTGAGCTACCCTAACTATCTTTGTGATAAATCATCTGCACCACACCGTTGGGATACGACTTCACGCTATCCAACCTCACATTTTGCCAATTAGCCAATGTCACGCCCCCAAAAAGCGGAATCCCACGCCCCAATAATATTGGCATGACCGAAATATGATATTCATCAATCAGGTTATGCGCCATAAATTGTGCCACCACATCACCCCCACCGACCAACCAAATATTTTCCGATGACTGCTTGCGGATATGTGCGACCAACTCTTGCACATCGCCATTAAAGGCATGAATGGCGGGGTCTGGCGGATTTTCGAGAGGTTGCCGAGTGAGGATATAGGCAGTCTTGCCAGAATACTCCCAATTCCCAAATTCCAACACCTGCCGATAGGTCACCCCACCCATCACTATTGATTGAAAACGGGTCAAAAAGTCTTTATAGCCATAATCTTCATCGGGTGAATTAAATTTATCTAGCCATTTAACACCACCGTCCGATGTCGAAATAAATCCATCAAGGCTGATGGCAATATACAAAAGCACTTTGCTCATGGTTCACCTCATTTTGAAAATAGCGACTTTATCATTTTACGAGAGTTCACAAAAGTTCACAATGGTTTATGAAGAAATCCTCACAACTAATTTGTGAAAATTTGCGTACACTAGTGTATGAATTGTTTTCGTCAAAATGGAGCAGAATCATAACATGAGCGAACAGCTTGTTTTAGATGTGCAAGATGTCAAAAAAGACCTGCAAATGGGTGAAGTGACTGTTCACGCCTTGCGTGGTGTGACGATGAAGGTCAAACGGGGTGATTTTTTGGGGATTATTGGACCATCGGGCAGTGGTAAATCTACCCTATTGGGCATGATTGGCGGGTTAGATAGCCCAACCGCAGGTAAAGTGTGGATTGATGGCACAGACATCACCAATTTATCTGAACGGGCGTTGACCACCATCCGCAACGAAAAAATCGGATTCGTGTTCCAATTCTTCAATCTCATTCCAACCCTTACCGCACAAGAAAATGTGGCATTGCCTATTCAATTTTCTAAAAAGAAGGGGACTAACCCACAAAAACGTGCCAAAGAATTACTCGAAATGCTCGGCTTGGGCGATAGAATTCATCACCGCCCCGCACAACTATCAGGTGGGCAACAACAACGGGTCGCCTTGGCACGCGCTTTGGCAAATAATCCGCCATTGCTTTTGGCAGATGAACCCACAGGTAGCCTTGATAGTGCCGCCACCGAAACGGTGATGCAAGCCCTCCGTGATGTGCAACGCAATATGAACACCACCATCATCATTGTGACCCATAGCCCCGATATTGCCTCCAACGTTGACCGTGTAATTACACTGGTAGACGGTCAAATCGCAGAAGACACCAACCCCCTCGCCAGCGCAGAATTAACTGCCGTCAAATTGCTCAAAGAAAAACGGGCAACTGGCGAATGGCAAAGTGTTCATAAATAGGGATATATGATGCTAGAAAAATTCAGATTTTACATCAAACACTCTATCAACGACCTGCGGGTCAATGGACAACGCACATTTTTTGCCATTTTATGTATTGCGGCGGGTGTGGCGGCAATTGTCAGCCTACAGACCCTTTCAGTAATGATTCAAGACACCCTCACAGGGAACTTACGTGAGACGAATAAGGGTGATATTCGCTTTGATAACGATATTCGCCTACGCGATATTTCATTTGATAATCCAGAAGAGTTTAACAGCAGTGATTTTCAGGATATTGTCGCATCCATCGAAAAAGAAGCGGTAGACAGTGGTGTCTTAGAAGAAATAGCCGATACATCCTTCTTCCCTGGCGCGCCCACCACGAAATATTTTGGTGTGCGTGGGCGTGAAATCCTCGCAGAATGGGCAGATGCCAATATTGACCAGCCTGTGACCTTTACCTATTTGTATCAAGTGACCGATGCCATACGGGTATTCACAGGATTAGGTGCTGGGACTGTATTAGATTTGGGGCGTACCGAGTTGCAAAGTAGCCAAGTCACCCCATTTATGATAGACAGCGCCAATTATCCATTGGTGGGTGAAATTCGGTCTAATGATGGAAAATCGTTGGATGAATTATTCCCCACACCCAACAGTGTCGTCATCAGCCAAAATGTGGCAGATAACCTCCAAGCACAAGTGGGGGATACTGTGCGTTTAAGCGGTATTGATACCGATTTTACCATCACAGGCATTGTCGCCACCGAAAAAGAAGCAGGGCTAACCAATCCATTCGCGGGGATTTTTGGCTTTTACTACGTAGATAAAAGCGCCATGTCCCTTTTTGGGATAGAAGACCGTGTAGAAGAAGTCTACATGATTTTAGAAAACCCCAATGATGAACTCATCGCAGAAATCAGTGAAAAATTGGAATCTGATTTCGGATTTTTAGACTTCAACACCACATTGGATGTGGCAGAAGTGAATGAGCAAATTGCGGGTGTTATCAACCAATTGGTGACGGTGATGGGTCTTATCTCATTGCTATTGGGGAGCATCGGCATCGTCAACACCATGCAGGTGGTGGTGCGTCGGCGCACACTCGAAGTCGCTGTCCTCAAAACATTGGGATTACAAGCCAATCAAGTCACCATGTTATTCCTTGTGCAAGCCTTCATCATGGGCATCTTGGGAAGTCTATTTGGGATTTTGCTCGGTTGGGGGATGACCTTCTTCATCAGAGGCTCGGCAGAGACCTTCTTGGGGCAATCATTACCCTTCCGCATCACCCCCACTCCTGCCATCACTGGCTTGATTGTGGGGACGCTGGTCACAACCGTTTTCGGATTTTTGCCCACCCTTAGCGCGGGGCAAGTGCGTCCGGGGATTGTGTTGCGTCCGAATGATGATATTTTGCCACGCACAGGCTTATTACGCTCCTTTGGGGCATTGCTCATCGTCGTTTTTGCGCTCACGCTCATCGCCGCAGGCATTTTGGGCAATTTGAGTGCGGCATTTGGCGTTGTCTCTGGCACATTTTTTGCGGCAGGGTTTTTCTATCTGCTCCTGTTGCTATTGCTATGGATAATAGGCAAGTTCTTCCCCTCTTTTGGATGGGTAGATTTACGCCTCTCGCTCAAAGCGGTATTAGTCGGGCGCAGACGGGGTGCTTTCACCTTATTAGCATTGGTGGTCGGGGTATTTTCTTTGAGCCTCATCACCCTCTTAGCCGATTCGGTCAACCGTGTCATTAGTGACCTCACCTCTACAGGCATTGGTGGCAATGTCATCATCCAAATGGCGGGTGCAGGCGCATCTGAACGGGTAGAAACCATCCTAAAAGACCAAACAGGGGTGAATAGTTATACCCTCACTCGTACTTTCCCGATGGAACTCATTTCTGTGACCAAAGTGGATGGTACAGTTCAAACGGCTGATGAAATCAATAGCATCATCATAAGCAATAGTGGCAATATCAATGCGTTGGATAATCTGTTTCAACGCACAAGTGGGCGTGATGTTCCCAATAATTTGCCCAATGTGACCTTTAATGCGGGCAATGGACGGCAACTCACCGCCGAAGATGCAGGGCAAGCCGTGATTGTTATGCCACGCAATGAATCGGTAGATGCCTCTGGATTGGCTGTGGGTGATGTGATTACGGTGCGCGTTGCCGATACCAAAGAAATCAGCTTTACGCTGGTTGGGTTATCAGAACCGCCCACTGTGGTCACAGACCCGCCTGCCCCCTATGCCCCTGTGGGCGCATTTGAAGGGGTTCAACCAATATCAGTAGGGGTAATTGTGGATATTGAAGAAGAAAATGTCCCCGATTTACGAAGCTCCCTCTCCAAAGTCGGCGGGGTGTTTATGCTCGAAACCAAAGTGTTAAACACCTTTATCAATGCCATTTTGGGGCAAATCACCGCCTTCCCGATTTTGGTGGCGACATTGAGCCTCATTGTGGGCGGGGTGGTCATCGCCAACTCGGTGGCACTCTCGACCATTGAACGGCGCAAAGAAATTGCCGTGATGAAAACGGTTGGCGTGCATCGTGAGCGCGTTTTGGGGATGTTACTCCTCGAAAATGCCATTATGGGCTTTGTTGGCGGGTTATTGGGCGTGGGCATTGGGCTTATTGGGCTGGTGATTTCGTTGCAAGGGTTCCCCGGTGCCAGTTCTATCATCCCCTATGGCACAGCATTATTGCTCATGTTGATGTGTGTGGCGATTGCCTTGGTAGCCGCCGTCACAACGGCATGGGGCGCATCTGGCGAAAAGCCATTGAACGTGTTGCGCTACGAATAATTGATGGTTTGTAGTGGCATGATAATGCAAGTTGGTTTTTTAATACGGATTATTTTTTGTGGCTGACATACGAGGCTAAAGCCTCTAGTACAGCCATTACATCCTTCAAAATAGGCAGGATTGTAGATACCGTCTTGAAAATCAAGATGGTATCGCCAAATTGTCTAAATAATGAGGGTCAAAAGGTCGCCCAGATTTCAGAATCCCATAAACAAGATGCAATAATTTTCGCATAACAGCTACAATAACCGCTTTTTT
>JANRKU010000075.1:0-20747 GCA_033763335.1 bacterium | reverse complement strand
CCTGCTCGCCAACCCCGATATTCAAGTCACACCCGATGACATCATGGCGGCGCACATGCACTTCCGCGAAGCCTTGCAAATTCGCCAAAGCTCACCATTGTTCCATTTGCAAACCGCAGAAGATGTTCAAGCACGCCTCAGTTTCCCCAACAGTGGCGAAGACCAAACCGCAGGGGTCATCATGATAAAATTGTCCGATGATATTGAGGGCTTGCCACAACTTGACCCCAATTACGCGACCATTATCGTGATTATCAACGCCGATGACCAACCCTTCACCTATGTCGATGAGACCATTGCAGGCGCAGGCTTTGTCCTCCATCCAGTTCAACAAGCCTCATTCGATAGCATCGTCCAAACAGCATCATACGATAGTGCTATCAGTGCATTCACAGTGCCAGCGCGTACCACAGCCGTGTTTGTATTGCCTCGCTAATTTTTAACAGTATTTTCTGTAAGGGCGCAATATAGTGCGCCCTTACAACACAAACACATCCCCATTTATCCCTTCGTTAGCAACCTATAACAAAAATCAGATTAAAAATTTGTCATTTTCTGTTAAATCGGGTATACAATATATAATTAAAACCTTATCAAGTTATGGGATTATTGGGTATATGTCGCCAACCACTACTTCTTCAATCTTGCTCGATTTAACGGGCTTGCTAGATGCCCTTCCAGACCTTACGCCGAATGACCGGGAACTCATTGAACGTGCCTATATCAAAGCACAAGTCGCCCATGAGGGGCAAGTCCGCAAATCGGGTGAACCCTACTTTACCCACTGTGTCGCTGTAGCCGCCATCCTCACAGAAATGAAATTGGATGCAGAAGCCATAGCCGCCGCCCTCATGCACGACATTCTAGAAGATACCTCTGTCACCAAAGAAGAACTCATCGCAGAGTTTAATCATAAAATCGCCAACCTCGTAGATGGCGTTACAAAGCTCAAAAACCTCCCCATCAATCTCGACAAAAATAATACGGGCAAGCGCCCGCGTGATACCAACCGCGAACTCGAATATATGCGAAAAATGTTCCTCACCATGGGCGATGATGTGCGCGTTGTCCTCATCAAACTCGCAGACCGCCTTCATAATATGCGAACATTGGGCTATATGCGCGAGGATAAACAGCAACGTATCGCCACAGAAACCCTCGAAATTTTTGCCCCACTCGCCAATCGCTTAGGCATTTGGCAAATCAAATGGGAATTAGAAGACCTCAGTTTCCGCTATATCAACCCAGATGCCTATCGCTCCATCGCCAATAATCTGGATGAACGTCGCGCAGACCGCGAAGCCTATATGAGCAAACACGCAGAGGCTATCCGCGCAGAACTCGCCAAAAATGGCATCACCACCCCAGCCATCAATTGGCGACCCAAGCACATTTATAGTATCTACAAGAAAATGCAACGCAAAAATTTGCCCTTCGATGAAATTTACGATGTCCGTGCCATGCGTATCATCGTCAATACCATCCCAGAGTGTTACCTCACATTAGGGCTTGTCCATCAGCTTTGGCGACCCCTCCACCGTGAATTTGACGACTATATCGCCTCTCCCAAAGAAAACTACTACCAAAGCCTCCATACAGCCGTCATAGATGGCAAAGGCAAAACCATCGAAATCCAAATCCGCACATGGGAAATGCACGAACATGCTGAATATGGCGTGGCGGCACATTGGCGCTATAAAGAGGGCAACAAAGGGCGTGATGAAAAATTTGAGTCGTTCATCGCCCATCTACGTAAAATGATGGAATTTGGTCCAGAAGTCATCGAAGACCCCGCCGCTTTCATGACAGGCATGAAAGAAGATGTCTTTAAGAGTCATATTTATGTCTATACCCCCAAAGGCGACATCGTAGACCTCCCCGCAGGCGCAACCCCTATAGATTTTGCCTATCATATTCATACCGAAATTGGGGAACGCTGTCGTGGTGCAAAGGTAAATGGGCAATTGGTGAGCCTCAATCATCAACTCAAAACAGGCGAGCAGATTGAAATCATCACCATCAATCGTGGCGGACCAAGCCTCGATTGGCTCAATCCCGATTTAGGCTATGTCAACACCCACCGCGCCCGTGTCAAAATTCGCCAACATTTCCGTAAATTAAATCGTGGCAACCATATCACGATGGGGCGCGAAGTAGTTGAGCGCGAATTACGCCGTATGGGTGTCACAGACCGCATGTCGTTTGATGATGTGGCGCTGATGTTCGATTATACAAAAGTAGAAGATTTTATGGCGGCAGTGGGCGCTGGCGATATTAACGCCGCCCAAATTGCCCATAAGGTCTTAGATGACGAGCGCGAAAAACAACGCATGAACGATATTAGCCATATCGTGCGCGAATCGCGTGCCGTCATCGAAGGCAGTAGCGAAATTCGGCTCAATGGCTCCGATATGACAGGCTTGCTCTATAACATCGCCAGTTGTTGCAAACCCGTCCCGGGTGATGATATTGTCGGATACATCACACGCGGGCGTGGCATAGCGGTTCATCGGCGCAATTGTGCCAATGTCCTCACCGCCACAGACCGCGAGCGCCTGATTGATGTGTCGTGGGGCGATGTTCAACAAGAAAGCCGTTATGCCGTCCCCATTGAAATTGTCGCCTATGACCGTTTTGGGCTGATGAAAGACATCACCACCATCATCGCAGACGAAAAAGTGAGCATTTCTAAGCTCAATGTGCAACAGCGCCAAGAAATTGCCACCATTCACCTACAATTAGATATTCGCAACAACGACCAATTACGTCGTATTTTATCCAAAATCGGCTTGATACAGAGTGTCGCAGAAGCCAGACGGTGCAATACCCTATAGCTGTTCTACGTGTGTAGTGGCATGATATATCATGCCACTACTAGGGTGATACTTCCATAAACTCCAGCCGATTCCCAAACGGGTCTGCGCTATAAAAGCGCCGTCTGGGGGCGAGTTCTTCATCCCAAATCACCGTAAAATTGGCTTCCATGAGCCGTTGTGCCATTCCATCAAGGTCATCACATACAAACGCGGGATGTGCTTTGCGGGCAGGCATAAAATCTGCCTCTACCCCATAATGAATCTGAAAACCATCTGGCAAAACAAACCACGCCCCACCCCGTTTAACGAGTGTGGCAGGTTTTGGAATTTCTATCAGCCCCAAAAGGGTACAAAAAGCCCGTATTTGGGCTTCTTCCCCTTTTGGCATCGCCAATTGAATATGGTCACATTTACTCAGCATCTGCTTCTGCCAATTCATACATCGGCAAATATTCGACAATGGCGCTCACTACCTCATTTTGCCGTGTCATGGAAATCACATCTTTTTCGCCATTACGCCCACGTTTGACCAGTGGCGCATTGGAATAACGCATCAATTTGGCTTTGCCCTTATTCGTCAATACGATGAGTGTATCATCCAACCTACCCACCGATACGGCGGTTATTTCTCGGCTCGATTTTGGCAGACGCATGGTAATCACCCCGCCACCAGCCCTACCCTGTTGCGGATATTCTTCTCCAGCAGAAATTTTTGCCATACCATCATCGGTGATGTTGAACACATATAAATTATCGCGCACAATATTTGCGCCAACCACCCGCGTGCGTTGACCACCCAATTTTATCCCGCGCATCCCACCCGCAGGCAACCCCGTTGGGCGCACCTCATCTTCTTTGAAGCGGATAGATTGGGCTTCATTGCTAGTGAGCAAAATATCTTGCTTGCCATCCGTCGTGAAGGCTTGCATCATTTTATCCTCTGCGCTCACATTCATCACCACAAACACATTCGATGTCATACCGGGCAAATCGGCAAGCCGTATGCGCTTCACATCCCCCAATTCTGTCGCCATGAATAAATAACCGTGTTCGACCTGATTGGGCAAACATACCGCCGCGACAAGTTGCGAATCGGCGGGCAATGAGCATAAATCCGTAAACGATGCACCATCGGCAAAATCTTCGGCAGTGGTAATTTGTTGAATCGGAATCGTGGCACATTTGCCTGTAGACGTGAATAAATGCAAAATTTGTGATGTGGTTGCATTCAGGATGAAGCGTGGCGGTTCTTTGGTGGATGTCCCAACCTTTGGTGCGACATTATCTGCCGTGCGTGCCACTTTGCCATCAGAAGTGATAGTGAGCCAGACTTGTTCTTCTGGTATCATCAAATCGGCAATACTGGTGCTACCCGCCAAGCTATCGGCAATAAATGTACGCCGATTATCCCCATAAGACGATTTTAGCGATGCTAATTCGTCCGAAACCACCTCGCGCATTTGCACAGGATTAGCCAGTAACCCCTGCAAATATTCCACAATCGCCATTCTTTCTGTGAATTCATCTTGAATTTTTTGCCGTTCCAACGATGCCAAACGGCGTAATTGCATATCCAAAATGGATTGGGCTTGAATGGCGGTAATTTTGAGCGCCTCTATCAACCCTTCACGCGCCATTTCTGCTGTCTCTGCGGCACGAATAATTTTAATCACGCGGTCTATCTTATCGAGTGCTTTTAGCAACCCTTCCAAAATATGAGCGCGTTCTTTGGCACGAGCAAGGTCAAATTCGCTCCGCCGACGAATAATTTCTAGCCGATGGTCAATATAGACCTTCAGGGCTTGTTTGAGCGATAACAAGCGCGGTTGATTATCTACCAATGCCAAAATATGAATGCTAAAAGTGTCTTGCAGAGGGGTCAGTTTGAATAAATTCGCCAACACAGGACCTGCTTCTACCCCGCGTTGCAATTCAATTGAAATACGCATCCCATTGCGGTCAGATTCATCACGTAAATCGGCTAACCCCTCTAACTTGCCATCCCGCACCAGCGAGGCAATCCGTTCAATCAACGATGTTTTATTTACCTGATACGGCAATTCGCTGATGACAATGCGTTGCTTGCCACGCCCCATTTCTTCGATATGCACCTTTGCCCGAACAGTCACCTTGCCGTGTCCAGTGGCATACGCGCTGATGAGGGTATCTTCGCCATCTTCCCCACCGTCTTTATGCCGATAGACAATGCCCCCCGTTGGGAAATCGGGACCTTTCACAAAGCGCATCAGGTCATTCACACTAATTTCTTCGTATTTATCCCAATTTTTGAGCATATAAATCAGTGCATCACACACTTCATGTAAATTGTGGGGTGGCACGCTGGTAGACATCCCAACCGCGATACCAGTCGCCCCATTCACCAATAAATTGGGGATACTAGAGGGCAAAACACTGGGTTCTTCGAGGCTTCCATCAAAGTTTTCAGTAAAATCAACAGTATCTTTATTAATATCAAGGAGCAATTCCTCACCGATTTGCCCCAGTCGGGCTTCGGTATACCGCATTGCCGCCGCGCCATCACCATCAATACTGCCAAAATTGCCTTGACCATTCACCAACAAATAGCGCAACGAAAAACTTTGCGCCATCCGCACCATCGCTTCATATACAGCACTATCGCCATGTGGATGATATTTACCCAACACCTCACCCACAATACGGGCGCTCTTTTTATAAGGGGTATCGGCACGCAAGCCCATATCATACATCGCATACATAATGCGCCGTTGCACAGGCTTTAACCCGTCGCGTGCATCGGGCAATGCCCGCGATACAATGACGCTCATGGCATAATCTAAATACGCATCACGCATTTCTTGTTCAATATTAATTTTCTGGATGTCGCTCGTCATTTTATCTATCCTACTTGGCGTGTTTCGCAATCTTTATAGTCACACATTCTATGGGCAATACGAAGTTATGTCAAACAAAATAATAATGAATATCGTAGGGACGTGATATTTTACATCCAATGATATTTCAGAATACAAGTTCTATCATAGCACAAATTTTTATTGATGCAACCAATTTATTTATTCTTTTTTGGCGCGTTCCATAACTGCCTTAATACGGTCTTGGTCTTTGGGGCTATAGGTATCAAATAAAGGTGGTAACTCAGCATAATCAACATGTGAACCGCAACGTAAGCGCACATAGGTTTGTGCATAAACAAGGTTAAAATCAAATTCTAAAGTATCATCATCAGCCAAAGGAATTGATATTTTTTGGGGAATTGGGTCATCTACACCAAAAACATAAATAAGCATGACTTGTTGCAGATTTTTATCTTTCCGTTCATCGGTTATACCAATCCAATAAGGGTGAGAATCGTCACCTATAGGATAAGTTTCTAAGCCCGCAAATATAGGAGGCAATGTGTGGATAAAATCAATTTCAACAAGTGAAGTTCCACCTAAAATTGCATGAGTACGATTAGCCAAATAAACTTGTTTACCGCTACCCTCTTTATTTGATGGGGATAACAACTCAATCCGTGTCACAGGTTCCCCTAACCGCCCATGACTATCTGGCTTATAAATAATAACACTAGAAATAATAACTTGCTCAGATAGTGTATCCCTAACTTCTAAAATACGCACATTCTCGCCCGAAACAGCATCTATATCAGACGCAAGTGTTTTTGGCATACGCGGTGCAACTCTAAAAATACTTGTATCAGGAACAGGCTTTCTCTGGGCTGAATCTAGGTTATCTATATCATCAATCCATATTTGTAATGACTGTTCTGGACGAGCCACATAATCCATGCTCAATTGCTCATTCAAAGCGCCTGTAATATCGCTAATATATTGTGTATGAAAACTATGCCACATAGATGGTTTATCAGCAGGGTTAAAACATTGGCTCATAAAATGGGCATTCACACCCTTATACAAATTTTCACGCTTTTTAATTGGCATCACATCACATCCTCAATCAGTTTACATAAAATCATTATAAACAAAAAACGGGCATAGCACCTGTGCTACACCCGTTTTGATTATCATATATTTTTTGACGTTATTCTTGAGGTGGGGCAATAATGATTAATGCCGCGCCCTTCTCCACACTCTGCCCTTTTTGAACAGAAATGGATTGAATCAGACCATCTACAGGTGCTTTGAGTTCATTTTGCATTTTCATAGATTCCAAAATGACAACCGTTTGCCCCTTCGTCACAGGTTGCCCAATTTCGACAGTCACAGCCACAATCAGACCGGGCATCGGCGATTTAACCTCGCCAGACCCACCCCCAAGCCCACCTCGTTTTTGCGCGAGGAGAACTGCCCGTTCATCAAATACATGCCCCTCAAACATGCGCCCTTCAACTTCGATGGAATAATTGCTTTTCTCTTCTTCAATAACTACCTGCAAAGAGCGTTTGTCGGTGATGACCGAATATAATCCACCACCATCCAGCGCCAAAAAGTCAACATAGCGGGCTTCACCATTGACCGTGATATTGCCATGTGCATCAATATCAATTTCATATTTTTTATCGTTTATCGTGGTGATGTATTTCATTTCTGCAACCTCTCCCAACGACTCACCCATCGCCAATTGCTGGCATCCCGTTTACCAGATGATACAACTTGCCCCGCCAATTGCCGTTTGCGATGTTCATATAGGGTGGCGGCAATCGCCGCCAATTCATATTCTGCCTCGCTCACTTCGGTTTCATAGGTGGTCATGCTAAAGTTTTCTTCCACAAATTTGGTGTGGATTTGCCCCGCAATGAACTTAAAGCTATTGAGCAGGTTGATATGGAACGGAATATTATGCTTAAGTCCCATAATCGTATATTCTGCCAATGCACGGCGCATTCTGAGCATCGCTTCAGACCGTGTTTCGCCCCATGTGATGAGTTTAGCAATCATGCTGTCATAATAGGGGGTAATTTCTGACCCGCCATATATCCCACTATCCACGCGAACACCCGGACCCGATGGGGTGATAAGTGTGGTAATTTTGCCCGTAGATGGCATAAAATTCGCATAAGGGTCTTCTGCATTAATGCGACATTCCATCGCCCAACCGCGTGGTTGCAATACGCTTTCGGTGGGGGTCATTTGTCTGCCTCTGGCAATGCGGATTTGTTCTTTGACCAAATCCACACCTGTCACCAATTCTGTGACAGGATGCTCAACCTGCAAGCGCGTATTCATCTCCAAAAAGTAGTAGTTTTTGTCTTTATCTACCAAGCACTCAATCGTGCCAGCATTGACATATCCCACCGACCGCGCCGCGTTAATTGCCATTTGCCCCATGCGTTCACGTAATTCTTCATCCAACACAACACTAGGCGCTTCTTCTACCAATTTTTGATGACGGCGTTGGATGCTACATTCACGCTCACCCAAATGCACAATATTCCCGTGCATATCGGCTAAAATCTGAAATTCGATATGGCGAGCATTCACCAACAATTTTTCGAGGAACACATCACCATTACCAAAGGCGCTCTCGGCTTCACGGCGTGCTGTGGCAATCGCTTCGGCAAAATCTTCGGGCTTATGCACCGCCCGCATCCCTTTCCCACCACCGCCAGCAGTGGCTTTGATGAGGACAGGATAGCCAATTCGCTCCGCCGCACGAAACAAATCCTCATCCGAGAGACCCGCTTCGGTACCGGGGACAAGTGGCACATTATATTTTTGCACAGCCATACGTGCCGAGTGCTTATCGCCCATGGTAGCAATCGCACTAGGCGGTGGTCCAATCCATGTTAAACCTTCATCCATCACCAGTTGGGCAAAATCGGCATTTTCCGCCAAAAACCCATATCCGGGGTGAATAGCATCTGCCCCTGTGAGCTTTGCCGCTTCGATGATTTTTTCCATCCGCAAATAACTTTCACGCGGGGGTGGTGCGCCAATATGCACCGCTTGGTCAGCATAGCGAATATGCAATGCCGTGCGGTCTACATCAGAATAAACACCAACGGTAGGAATGCCCAAATCACGGCAGGCACGGATAATCCGCACCGCAATTTCGCCACGATTGGCAATTAGCACCTTATTAATTTTGTTGATACCCTTCACTTCTGCGGTATTACGTACCATATTTTTTCGCCTCCCTTATAGCGGCATATTGCCGTGTTTTTTCGGCGGATTCGTATCCCGTTTATTTTGGAATACTTGCAAGGCATTAATCAGAATCGCACGGGTGTCGCGTGGTTCAATCACATCATCAATAAATCCACGACTGGCGGCGATATATGGGTTGGCAAATTTTGCCCGATAATCATCCGCTAGTTCTTTTTTGCGTGCCACAGGGTCTTTTGCCTCTTTCAATTCGCGCCGATAAATAATTTCCACAGCGCCTTCTGGTCCCATCACGGCAATTTCGGCGGTGGGCCACGCCAAGTTCAAATCACCACGCATGTGCTTGCTACTCATCACGCAATATGCCCCACCATACGATTTACGAGTGGTCACAGTGAGTTTTGGCACAGTCGCTTCGCAATAGGCATAGAGCAATTTTGCCCCACACATAATAATTCCATTATGTTCTTGGTCTGTACCGGGCAAATATCCGGGGACATCCACAAATGTGATGATGGGGACATTGTAGCAATCGCACATGCGAATAAACCGTGCCGCTTTTTCGCTGGCTTTAATATCCAACACACCCGCCAAAACCATCGGCTGATTGGCAACAATGCCAACTACTTGACCACCCAAACGGGCAAAGCCAACCACGATATTTTGAGCATATTCTTCGTGAATTTCAAAGAAATGACCATCATCCACCACTTTCGTGATGATGTCCTTCATATCATAGGGCTTATTCGCATTTTCTGGGATAATCGTATCGAGTTCAGGGTCTGCCCGTAATGGGTCATCGCTAGTCGCCTCAAATGGCGCATCTTCCATATTGTTTTGGGGCAAATAACTCAAGACTTCGCGCACCATCAACAAGGCTTGTGCTTCATCATCAGCAACCATATGTGCCACACCACTCTTAGACGCATGAACACTCGCGCCACCCAGTTGTTCGGCTGTTACTTCTTCGTTCAACACCTGTTTAACCACATCGGGTCCTGTGATGAACATATAACTGGTGTTTTTGACCATAATAATCAGGTCTGTGAGCGCAGGGCTATACACCGCACCGCCCGCGCAAGGTCCCATAATCACGCTAATTTGGGGGATAACACCGCTTGCCATCGTGTTATGCAAGAAAATTTCCGCATACCCCGCCAAACTTTCAACACCTTCTTGAATCCGCGCCCCACCGCTATCATTTAACCCAATCATCGGAGCGCCTGTTTTCATTGCCATTTGCATCACTTTGAGGATTTTTTGGGCATGAACTTCGCTCAAGCTACCACCAAGTACAGTGAAATCTTGTGAATATACATAGACCAAGCGCCCATTAATCGTCCCCCAACCCGTCACCACACTGTCCCCCAAAAATTTTTGCTTATCTAAGCCAAAATTGGTGGAGCGATGCTCGACATAAGCATCAATTTCATGAAAACTACCGGGGTCAAGCAAAATTTCTAGCCGTTCATAAGCTGTGCCACGTCCCGCATCATGTTGTTTTTTGATACGGTCTTCACCACCCTTTGCACGACTCTGGGCGCGTTTTTGTCTCAATTCATCTAATTTTGGATTGTCAGTCATATATACATCCTTAACTGTAGTTCCATAAGAATTTCGCCGATTATACCATCTGAAAGCACATTTTTCGATGTAGGGGCGTGATACAACATGCCCAACACCCATCTATAATACAGGCGGACGATATTCCCCAAACGCCCCACGTAGGGTATGGGCAATTTCACCCAACGTCACATCATTCTCGACACATTCAATGATGAGGGGCATCAAATTATCTGTACCATGCGCCGCCGTGTCAAGCCGATGTCGCAGTTCATTCACCCTACCTGTATCCCGTTCTGCCCGCAATTGTGCCAATTTTTGCTTTTGCGCTTCTTCAATGGCGGGGTCTACGCGCAACATATCGGGCTTTTCTTCACTTTCAACAGTGAATTGATTCACCCCCACCACGACTTGTTCACCCTTTTCAACCGCCCGTTGAAATTCATAGGCGGCATTCTCGATTTCGTTGTTGATAAAACCCGAATCAATGGCATTCAACGCCCCACCGAGTTCGTCAATTTGGGCAATATACGCCTCTGCTCGTTTGTAAATATCATCTGTGAGCGCCTCAATGACATAACTACCCGCCAACGGGTCTACTGTATCGGCAACCCCCGTCTCATAGGCGATAATTTGTTGTGTCCGCAAGGCGATTTGCACCGCGTGTTCTGTGGGGAGCGCCAATGCTTCATCTTTACTATTGGTATGAAGCGATTGTGTACCGCCCAATACCGCCGCCAATGCCTGCATCGTCACCCGCACAATATTATTATCGGGTTGTTGTGCTGTGAGCGTACTCCCACCTGTTTGGGTATGAAAACGCAACATCCAGCTACGCGGGTCTTTTGCATTAAACCGATTCCGCATAATCGTTGCCCATAATTTTCTGGCGGCGCGGAATTTTGCAATTTCTTCCAAAAAGTTGTTATGGGCATTGAAGAAAAATGAGAGTTGGGGCGCAAATTCATCCACATCCAACCCCGCAGAAATCGCCGCCTCAACATAAGCAATGCCATTGGCAAGCGTAAACGCCACTTCTTGCACCGCTGTACTACCCGCCTCGCGGATATGATATCCACTAATGCTGATAGTATTCCATTTGGGGACATGCACCTTGCAATAAGCAAAAAGGTCAGTGATAAGGCGCATAGAGTGTTTTGGCGGATAGATATACGTCCCGCGTGCGATATATTCTTTTAGGATGTCATTTTGCACCGTCCCGCCCAATTTGGTGGGGTCTATGCCTTGTTTTTTACCGACTGCGATATACATCGCCAACAAAATCGTCGCAGGGGCATTGATGGTCATACTCGTGGTGACTTTATCCAATGGAATCCCTCTGAATAATGTCTCCATATCGTGCAAGCTGGAAATACTCACCCCCACCTTGCCCACTTCCCCCAATGCCATCGGGTCATCGGCATCATACCCAATTTGTGTGGGCAAATCGAATGCGACAGATAACCCACTTTGCCCTTTTTCCAACAAAAACCGATAGCGTTCATTCGATTCTTCCGCCGTCCCAAAGCCCGCATATTGGCGCATCGTCCAAAAACGGGTGCGGTACATTGTCGGCTGTACCCCCCGCGTGAAGGGATATTCCCCCGCAAATTCCACATCTCCTTGTGGGACATCATCCGCCGTATATAACCGTTCAAGCGGAATCCCAGATGATGTCGTGAATTGCGGTTTGCGTTCCCCAAATTTTTTTAATACGGGGTCTACCAATTCACGTTGCCAACGCCCTTTATCATCTTTCTTGTCATCCATTGCCAATTCCTTCTTTTGGGGGATAAAAAGCACTCAATGGCACATCTATCCCACGAAAATTATCGAATGTCAAATCTGTGCCGATAATGCCCAATGCACGCCGCACAAACCCAAATAGCTCAACATAACTATGGGTAAAAGCGGGGGCATCTGCTAATCCCAATTGCGCCCGCAACCCCGCAATTTTGCCAATTTCCCCTTCAATTTCCACAAAATTACCGTATGGCATCTCATCCAGCACAATTTCTAACTCATCATAGACATACGTGGTGCGATATTTTTCATATACCAAAAATGGAGTGTACCCCAAACGCCCCAAAATCACACTCATCGCATCAAAATCGCTAATCGTCACCTCTGCCTCAAATTTTTCGGTGATGTCGCCATCCCGTTTTTCGGTGAGAGGCTCTTTATAGGTAAGGCGTACACGGTCATCTTGGCGCAGTCTGACGACAATATCGCGCCCAGTGAGTGTTTTATTGGCATCCTCATAACGCACATTACGTTCATATACGCGGGGCTTGGTGAGTGTTGCGCCAATTTTTTCTAATATCGTCACCACAGGGGCAAAATTGGGGCAATAGAGCTTGATTTCAGATTCGACATAAGCCATTTTTTGTCTACAATCTCTCAAATTTCACGAAATGCCTCTGGCATAAACGTATTGATAATCGTCACAAGGCGCATATACGTCGGGTCTTGGGTGGGAATAGCGAAAAGTACCGCCTTGATAAAACTCCCTGCGCCACGTTCAAATAAGCAAAAATCCACACCGACCAATGGAATATCACGCTGGTCTACCATTTTATCAAACAGGCTCGGACGAATCGCCTGAATAAATCCCTCAAATTGGGCATCTGTCCACGGACGGCTAATGGGTTTGTTATCAAATCGTCCCACATACACCGCTTCTAGCACCATATTTTGCAACGCGCCCCGCTTGAGTGTGACGATAACATCGCTGGCACGTCTATCTGGGCGGTAAATGGTCACACGATAGATTGCCTTAACACTGTGAACACTCGCCAATTGTTTAACACTTGGCAAGCCACATCGTTCCGAAATTCCCCTTAAAAAGCCTAAATAATGTTCCATGTATAAAATCTTTTGGTTGATAAGAATATTTTTGGGTGTAAGGGCGCAACATGTTGCGCCCTTACTTTTAATCTTCAATTTTCAGCACAACTTTGCCGAACACTTCAAATTCTGCCAGTGTATCTTGTGCCTTTTTCGCCTCGTGTAATGGGAAAACTGCCCCAATCACAGGCTTGAGCGCCCCACTAAATACCAAATTCATCACCTTCACATAATCCTGATGCGGACCCATCGTGCTACCGATGATGCTAATTTGTCGTGCAAATACTTGGCGCAAATCCAAATCCACAAACGGACCACTGGTGTTCCCCACGACCAAAATCCGCCCACCAATGCGTAAGGCGCGGATGCTATCGTTAAAGGTGGATGTGCCAACATTATCAATCACCACATCAACGCCATTTTTATTGGTCATCTTATACATCTCTTTTGACCAATTCGGCGTGACTTCGCGGTTGATAATCACATCTGCGCCCAATTCAATGGCTTTTTGGCATTTTTCGGCATTGCTACCGACCACATACACCTTTGCGCCTGCGAGTTTGGCAATTTGGATAGAGGCACTATTCACCCCGCCACCAGCCCCCACAATGAGGACAGATTCCCCCGCCCGCAAACCCCCGCGTGTGATGAGCGAATGCCAAGCGGTCACATAGACCAAACCCGCCGCCGCCGCTTGCTCATAACTCACATGGTCGGGTATTTTCATCAAATTACGGACAGGCAATACGGCATAATCACTCGCTACACCTGTCACCGATTCGCCCAAAATATGAATACGTGACTGATTTTCCAGTCCGGTCATCAATGCGGGACTATCTGGCTCAACAATAGTCGGGTCAATACACACCCTATCACCAATTGCAAATGCCGTCACACCATCGCCAAGCGCCTCGACCACACCTGCCCCATCACCACACATCACATGAGGCATGGGCAAATTTAACCCTGGCCAACCAAGTCTTACCCACAAATCCAGCCGATTCAGCGCCGCCGCCTTCATCTTCAGGCGCACTTCTCCGTATTGTGGTTGTGGGATGGGCATATCATCCACCACCGCCACCACTTCGGGTCCACCATGTCCTGTGATAACCGCCGCTCGCATTAGCGCAATCCCAATTCGTTACGGGCAATGACCATGCGTTGCACTTCGCTTGTACCTTCATAAATGCGGGTGATACGCGCATCACGATAATAGCGTTCTATTGGCAATTCCTTGCTATATCCCATCCCACCGTGAATTTGCACCGCTTCATCGGTGACAAACATCGCCGCTTCACTTGCAAATAATTTGGCAATACTGGCTTCTACGCTAAATCGTCCACCTGTTTCTTCGGCGCGTTTTTTAGCCATAATTGCGTTATAAATCAAAGCCCTCGCCGCCTCAATTTGAACCTTCATATCGGCTATTTTTTGTTGAATCATCTGGAATTGCCCAATCGGACTGCCAAATGCCATACGGGTCTTGGCATAATCCAAACTCGCTTCGTATGCCGCTTCTGCAATGCCCAATGCTTGTGAAGCAATGCCAATCCGCCCCGCATCCAATACCGTCATGGCAATTTTGAAGCCTTGACCCACTTCACCCAGCACATTTTCGACTGGACATAGATAATTTTCATAGACAATTTCGCTGGTGGCGCTGGCACGAATCCCCAATTTGGGTTCTTTTTTGGCGCGTATAAATCCGGGTTGGTGGGCATCAATCAAAAATGCCGTAATGCCTTTATTGCCCTTTTCTGGGTCTGTCATCGTGAAAAGCACCAATGTATCGGCAACAGGTCCGCTTGTAACCCAACTTTTGCGCCCATTGATGATATAGTGTGTTCCCGCGTCATTCAACACCGCACGACTCGCCATTGTCGCCGCATCACTGCCCGACATTGGCTCGGTGAGGCTATATGCGCCAATTTTTTGCCCACTAGCAACAGGTTTGAGGAATTTGTGTTTTTGTTCCTCTGTCCCAAATTTCATGATGGCATAACCAAAAAGGGAATTATTCACACTCAAAATAGTGCTATGGCTGGCATCTGCTTTTGCAACTTCGATGATGGTGAGGGAATACGCCAATGTATCCATCCCTGCCCCGCCATATTCTTCTGGAATTTCGATTCCCATCAAGCCCATTTCGCCCATTTTTTTAATCGTCTGCATGGGAAAATCGCCTGTTTCATCAAATTCAGTGGCGATGGGGGCAATCTCTTTTTGGGCAAAATTTCGCACCATTTTGACCAATTCTTTATGTTCTGGGGTCATATCTAAGGTTAAAGAAGTCTCTAAATTTGTCGCAACAACCATCTCTAAGTCTCCTAATTTATTTTTTAACTGCGATGTAAAGATTATAACACATGCCCCTTTAGGCATGATAGTTCATGCCAATAGAGAGATTGGTGAGTGGTCATAAAAAATTCCATACAAAATTCACCTTGCACCGATTTTGCGATATGATAAGGTGATTATTATGATGTTATCCTATAGGATTGGTGACTATTTTGGCAGATTTGCTCTCTGTGGATGAAGCCCTCAAGCGTATTTTGAACCAAGTATCCCCCCTACCCGCCGAATTTATACCCCTCGTTGCGGGATATAATCGCATCCTCGCACAAGACATCAGCGCCACTGTGTCATTGCCCCCCTTTGCCAATTCCAGCATGGATGGTTATGCGGTACGGGCAGAAGACATCACGACTGCCACCACAAATACACCCGTTTCACTCACCGTTGTGATGGACATCCCCGCAGGCGTTTTTCCACAAGGAACTATCAAAGCAGGTGAAGCCGCCCGTATCATGACAGGCGCACCCATCCCACAAGGGGCAACGGCGATTATCCCTGTCGAAAATACTGATGGTGGCTGGGATAAAACCACCCCATCGGCACTCAATACATCCGTGAAAATTTTCCGCGCCGTCAAATCTGGGGATTATATCCGCCCTATCGGTGAGGACATTCAAGCAGGCGAAGTCATCGCCAAAATGGGCGATAGATTGCGTCCACAAGAAATTGGCATCTTTGCTTCGCTAGGGATGACGACAATTCCTGTTTTTCGCCGTCCGCGTATCGTCATTTTATCGAATGGGGATGAACTAGCAGAATTGGGGCAACCCCTCGCACAGGGGCAAATTTATGATAGCAATCGCTATACCCTCGCTGGACTCGTTTTGGCGTGCGATGCAGAACCTATATTGCTCCCCACCGCAAAAGACACCCCAGAGAGTATTCGCGCCCTTTTTGCCGAAGCAATCGCCCTAAAACCCGATATGCTCATTTCTACAGCAGGTGTTTCTGTGGGGGCGGCAGATTTTATCCGCGATATTTTGACGGAACTCGGTGCGGTAGATTTTTGGCGGATTAATATTCGACCGGGGAAACCTCTCGCCTTTGGGCATATTGCGGGCATCCCATTTTTTGGATTACCGGGCAATCCTGTCTCTGCAATGGTCACATTTGAGGTGTTCGTGCGTCCTGCCATTTATCACATGCTCAGCAAAGCCCTCCCCATCGCCACTATCAACGCCCGCCTCACCCATACCATCACCTCCGATGGCAGAGAAAGTTATCTGCGCGTCTTTTTAGAAAAAACAGGTAATGGCACATGGTCAGCCACCCTCACAGGCACGCAAACCTCTAGCGCCCTCATCTCTATGGCAAAAGCCGATGGCTTGTTAATCATCCCAGCAGGCACAATAACCGCCCATGAAGGCGAATTTTATCGTGTGCGCTTATTAAAGAGCGAGTTACTCTATTCAAATTGAAAGGATTCACAGCATGTCTACACAACAAACCGTTCAAAATCCACCTGTTTCGCATAATCCCGCCAGCAAATGGCTTAACCTGCGAAATATATCCCTGCTATTGGTCGTTTTTGGGTTATTCGTGAGTGGCTATCTGAGCTATGTCAAATTAACCAATGCGCCAATGGTGTGTCCCACGGGTGAGGGAAGCGCGTTCAATTGCGAAGTAGTACAAAACAGTATTTATGCTTATATGCCACCAAAATCGGGGATTGCCATCGCGTGGCTTGGTTTTGCAACCTATTTGGTCATTGGCTGGCTATTATTACTTGAGAGACATCTCGCCTTTTTGTACAAATGGAATGTTCCAATCCAAAAAGGTGTTGTGACAGAAACAACCCGCTTTTTATCTCAATATTTAGGAGAATGGCTAGTTCCCATCACATTTGGGATAGTCACATTTGCCTTTTTATTCTCGATGTATTTGGTCTATGTCCAAGCCGTGTTATTAAAGGCGTTTTGCATGTGGTGTCTGATGCACGAGGCTAACATGACTATCTTATTTATAGTCAGTGTGATTCGGCTCATCAGTTTTCTCAATAAGCCAAATGTCGAAGAGGCATAACACACTCAGCAATGAGGGGCAATCGGAATAGCGATGCCCCTCATTTTTGTGTGTTCATGATACTTATTTGGTGTTGCTATGTTCGCGGAGGGTGCGGGCGATAATATCATCTTGAGTCTTACGATTGTCACGACGATTTTTCGCGCTATTCTTATTACTCATGCTATCTTCTTTGCCCATCGCCTTGCGGAATGCCATCGCCATCGAAGTAAAGGTTTCGTCTTCTTCTTCATCGGCAACTGCTTCATAGGTTTCTGAGGGGGTTTTCATGCTCAAATCAATTTGGCGTTTTTTGCGATTGATTTTCAAGACACGTACTTGAACTTCTTGTTCCACCTTGACCACATCACCCGGATTTTTGACATAGCCATCTGCCAATTCAGACACATGAACCATACCCGGACGTTCTGCACCAATGTCAACAAACACACCAAAGTTTTCAATCCGCACCACTTTACCAGTGAGGGTTTGACCTTCTTCGATGCTTTCCCAAGTAACAGTGGGTTGAGCAACCATCGTGAGGGCAATGCGTCCATTTTCAATTTTATAAATATAGACGGTGAGTTTATCACCCACTTTGAGGACATCCCCAACACTCTTGACATCATTCTTGCCCAATTGGGAAACGTGCAACAGCCCATCTTGACCGACACCAATGTCTACAAACGCGCCATAAATTTCAATGCGCTTAACAGTACCTTCTACTGACATACCAACCTGCAAGTTACTAACCGTTTTTGGGGTAGTTTCTTCACTCATATTCCCCGACTCCTTATTTTATCTAACCAATATAGACTCATATAAAATTGACTTGCCTGTGAGGGCATTAAGGGCAGATTCTCTCACCGAAAACCTGCCCATAAAAGGTGTTTATACACTGCGTGATGTAATCAGGCGCAGAAATAACCGATATCAGCTTGCTGGCGTAGCTTCCACTACTGGGGTAACTTCTTCAGATGGGATGGGAGTAAGTTCAAATTCGCTTTGCATATACTCATTAAATGTCTTATAGCCATCCCATGTGTGCAAATTGCTAGTTTGTAACAATTCGCCCATCAGGTCGCTGGTCAAATAGGCAAATCCAACCACTTCACTGCGGTCGCTAATTGCACCATTTTCGCCTTCCACAAACACATAAATCAGCATGGGGATGTCTGGATAATACACGCTCACCAATGCTTGGTCACTACTGACCGTATCGCCAATGATATAACTTGGCTCGCCGTGCTTTTCAATCACCTCACCCAAGCGAATAATGGGTGTGGTCTGTGCCACAATAAACGAGACGGTCTGACCATCTTCAGAGAACATCTGGCAACAATTGTCACCATCTTTTTGCGCCCATGCCGCGCCGATTTGCTTGGTTGCTTCATCGGTACGGGTTTGCAAACTGGCGAGCGTGGGATCATCACGAATGATATTCAATGCATCATTCCATTTCGTTCCGCCCGGGATGATATTTCGCCAGCACGGAGGCGCACATGGCTCATCAGAGACCACACTGTCATCTTTTAATAAACGGTCACTGCGTAATTGTGGGGTTGGCGCACACGCCGCAATCAGGAACACTAAACCAACGAGGAGGAGGATATTCCGCAACTTCATGTCTTTTTCTCTCTTGATGAAAAATGGTTATTTGTCATGTGTGATAAGGTTTTAACGGTAAGTACAGGACTAATTTCCTGATTGCTTCCATCTAAAAAATTTACAAAGAGTATAGCGCAATTCCCCTATGGACGCTAGTCACAATTAGAGGATAGTAGGAAATATGCTTTAATATCGCATGTATAGGCGATAAAGGCACAACATTTGCGCCCTTATCGCACCAATATACCATATTTTAGGGTTCAACCACAGGTGGAGCAACCCGTTCAATTTGCAACGCCAAATTATACGGACCTGTTGTGCCACCATATATCGCTCCAAAGTGCGTGGCGAGGATATAATACCGCCCATTCGCCGCCAATGTCACCCGATTAATGATTGAATTTTTTGTATCGGCATTCGCATCATCGTTACGGGCAATCTCGATTTGACTGGGGTCAATCAAAAAGAGCGATGTATCGAGTGTTGGCGATGAAGCAGTCATGCTAATCGTCACCACATCCCCAACTAACCCATCAAACGCATACACATCAAATTTGTTGTCTGGGCTAATACTACCTGTAAAGCCACCGCCAGCGACCATCACAATTGCGGTCTCTAATTCGGTTTGATAGGGCAATGTTTCGCTTCCGCCGATGATACCCGCCAAGCTAGGTGTCGCAGTACCATCTAAATTGACCGTAAAACTGGATACATAGCGTTCATTGAAGCGGATACTATTGGTTTCAGTGAAGATAAGTTCACCACCGACCACCACATACAAATTAAAGGTTACAGGGCGGGTATCATTACATTCGCTCTGATACCAAATTTCCAATTCATACGAGCCAATATCTTTTGTGCCAGTGGGCCAATAGATATGATAAACAGGTGGCGGTGTAATTGCCGTTATACAATTTTTATTGCCTGTGGCGGTCAATAACCCACCACTACGGACACTGGTCGCATCATCATAAACAGAATCACCAAATGGGTCACGCACCAATAATTGCAAATCGGCGTTGGTATCCCATGTGAGGGTGACTTCAATATCGCCTGTGGGCAAATTGAGGTTTACAGCACGTTCTGGGGCTTCTTCTGCCACCAAAAGCGTATATGTCCCTTCTGTACCACCCACATTTTTGCCATACCGACTCGCAAAAACGGTATAAGTGCCATCAGATGGCAACCGTGTCGAAATAGCGGAATTGGTGTCTACAGGGCTATTCACATCATCATTATCGGCAATAATCGTGCCAGCACTATCGAATAAGATGAGCAGTGTATCCAAATTGCCCAAAACCTTATTCATGCTAATATTGACCAACTGCCCTGCTGTACCAGTGAAGGTATAGACCTGATAATATTGGTCGCCCACGATAACCCCTTCGCTGGGGCTATTAAAAAAGAGTGGGATAGAGGGTGTAGCGAGGACTTCAGCCGCAGTAATCGGCAACACACGGGTATCGGTATATAACCCGCCATTGCTGATAGT
>JANRKU010000074.1:0-19848 GCA_033763335.1 bacterium | reverse complement strand
GAGGGGCAAACCGAAGTGCCATATCAACTGGCTTATACCGAAGACGGCAGGACACTTTTTGCCTTGGCACAAGATAACACCGTGTGTAGCTGGGATGTTGGCACAGGCGAATTAACCGACACATGGCAAGTACCACCCGTGAGTGAATTTACCCAACACCCCGATGGGCGCATTATCATGCTGAATAGTTATGAAAACCCTATCCGCGTGTGGGATTTACAGACGGATGAAACCCTTTTCATCTTTGACGGCATGTTTTTGCCTGCCTTCCATAGCATGTCTTATCTGCCCGATGAGGGTCAATTGCTCACAGGTGTGTTTGATGATGGTGTGTGGACATGGGATATTGCCACATGGGAATTGGTCGAAATGCGACAAGGTGAATTAGCGCGGGTAGAGGCAATCGCTACCACACCCGATGGTGCGGTGATAGCGGAGGCGTTGAATAATGGCAATATCGCCCTCACCAATGCCGATGGGGATGTCTTGGCGACATTAATCGGACACACCATGCAGGTGACAGGGCTAACCTTCAACCCTGATGGCACACGGCTCATCAGTGTGGGGTTAGATGGCACGATTCGCGTGTGGGGATGTAGTGCCAATTGCGGTGATTAGAGGATAAATCTAGTTTAACGGATATAAATAGGGCGGACATACGCGCCTAACGGCGCTAGTACCGCCCCTACGATTCATACCACCCATATTGATATTGACCTTCAAATTGAATGATAAGCGTAGAGGAAGCGCCTATTTGTGAGACACCCTCATGTGAATATGGCGTGTTATACTCTGATTATCGTTACTGTGGACACATAAAGGAAGCCAATTATGATTAAATTACGCCTAATTCTGATTATCATGGTGATGATTTTTGCCACCACTACCCACGCCCAAACCGATGATGACTATGAGGTTATTACGCCTGAAAATGTAGACCGATTAACCCTTATTCAAGAATTTGGTCAAAATGGATCTATTGGATTACCTCAATATTCACCTAATGGTGCTACATTCGCTGTGGAAGGTTCGAAAGGGGTATGGTTATATGATGCACATACATTTGAACTTATTCGCTTGTTTGAGGGGATGTATAAATTCGCTTATAGTCCTGATAATCAGTTTTTATCTTTGAAATCATATGAGCATGTCGAAATTTGGAACATCGAAGCATTTATTAAAACAAAAACTTTTCCAATGAATAATTATTCATATCTTATTCGATATAGCTCAGATGGACAGAATCTTTTCTTTGTTGAAAATAACCGTATCGTGGTTAAATCAGTTGATACGGGTGAAATTATTTCACAAACAGAAATCGGTTACAATGATTTTGTTCACTTTAACCCATTAGATGATACTGTATTAGTCGTTCCACTAAATGATTTTCCGCAAATTTGGCGTATTAACCCAACTGACCAAAGTATGGCTTTTTCACATATCTTAAAAGAACATATTGTTCAAAGACTTAGTGCTAATTTTTCGCCTGATAGCCGAGAAGTTATAATTGGAACCAATGATGGCATGGTATATAAATGGGATGTTGAAACGGGCGATTTTATTCAATCCTATCAAGCGCATGAAGCCCTAATTAACTCGCTTGAATATAGTCCAGATGGTACAACCATCCTTACAACATCTCATGACCAAAATATACGTTTATGGGATGTTGATGGCAAATTAAAAACAACTTTATATATCAATGATGTTGTTTCTGCCCGTTTTTCACCTGATAGTAAAAATATCATCGCTAGGGCGTTTTTGAATCAGGAAATTCAGGTATGGGATATTGAAACTGAACAGATTATTGAGCGTATCATAAACAATCATGGACTAGACATAACTGCCATGACCTATAGCCCTGATGGGCGCTATTTAGCATTGGCTGGTTTGTCGGGAATTAAAATCGTAGATGTACAAACAGGTGAGCCTTTTTTACTTTTACCGATTGATGAGGTTACTCGCCTCATTTATAGTTCTGATGGACGTTACTTAGCAGTCGGTAGAAGCGATCATTATGGTAATAATGATTATGAGGTATATCCAAATCCAACATTAGGAGTACAAATTTGGGATGTTCAAACAGGCGTGTTATATCGGCAATATGATTCTGTAACATCTACAATTGCATTCAGTCCCAACGGACAATTTATCACTATTGCTGGCATTAACGAATTAGAAATATACAATGTAGAAACTGATGAAATTGTTCAAAGATTGCCTATGGGTGTTCCTACTTATAGCCCTGATGGTCAGTTTTTAGCTGTTGGCAATAAGCTATCTGTCATATTATGGTCTACCGACACATACATACCAGTTTTTGAAATCATTGACGAGCCATATAGTCACTTCTTTCACAATATTATGTTTAGCTCAGATGGAGAGCGACTATTAATAGCGGCTGGAAATTATGATTTTTTCTTTGTTTGGGATTTGACGGCTCAGGAAACCATCATCAGGGGAAGATTTTCAGCATCTCTAGCATATAGCCCCAATGGGAAACTCATCGGAGCATTAAGGCATGATGGCGCATTGTATTTGTATGATGCCGAAGTACAACAAAGTTGGGAAATATATGCCAATATGGAAACAATGGATGATGATATTCGAGACAAACAAATCATCTTCAGCCCAGATGGTAAAAAATTATTGGTTGCCAATAGAGAAGGACATATTCGTATTTATGGTGTGTCAAATTCATAATTTTCCCCCAATAAAAAACACACCCCCTTGCGGGGATGTGTTTGTGGAGGAGGAGAATATGGTACTACAAGAAGGAGGTTAAATATCTTCTTTCATACCCTTGAGTGCCGCATGTGCCGCCGCGAGGCGTGCCACTGGGACACGGAAGGGGGAACAACTCACGTAATTTAAGCCTGCTTTGTGGCAGAAGGCGATACTTTCTGGGTCGCCACCGTGTTCACCACAAATCCCGACTTCGAGGTTCGGACGCGCCCCGCGCCCTTTCTTGACGGCTAAATCTACCAAATACCCTACCCCATCGGCATCCAATACTTGGAAGGGATTTTCTTTGAGCAAGCCTGTCTCGACATATTCGAGCAAGAACTTGCCTTCTGCATCGTCACGGCTAATGCCAAAGGTCGTTTGAGTCAGGTCGTTGGTGCCGAATGAGAAGAATTCAGAATAGTGTGCCATGCGGTCAGCGATGATAGCGGCGCGTGGCAATTCAATCATGGTGCCAATTTTGTATTCAAATTTGACATCATGGCGGGTCATGGTCTCTGTGGCGACCTCTTCAATCATTTCGCGCATGAATTTCACTTCATTTTCATGGCTGGTGACGGCGACCATGATTTCTGGATGTACAGCCACTCCTTCAATGACCAATTCGCAGGCGGCTTCAAAAATGGCGCGGACTTGCATTCTGTTGATGGCGGGGCGCATAATGCCCAAACGCACACCACGCAAACCGAGCATGGGATTAAATTCGCGCAAGCCTTCTACGGCGGTCATAAGTTCTTCTACCCGTTGCAGTTCCTTGGGGCGGTCATTCATAATCCGCAAGCCCGCCGCCCGCATCGCCAATTGTTCATGGTCGGGCATAAATTCATGAAGTGGTGGGTCTAATAGGCGGATGATGACAGGATACCCATCCATCGCCTTCAAAATGCCATAGAAATCATCGTGTTGGAATTGTTGCAATTTTGCCAAATGCCCTGCTTCTTCTTCACTGTTGGGTGCAGAAAGAATCATGGCTTGCACAATGGGGAGGCGTTCATCTTGGAAGAACATATGCTCAGTACGGCATAACCCAACCCCTTGCGCCCCATAATCACGCGCACGTTTGGCATCTACTGGGTAATCGGCGTTGGCATAAATGCCCAAGCGACGGAAGCTATCTGCCCATTCCAATAATTTACGGAGATAGGCTTCGCGCATGAAATCGGGTTCTACGCGCTTAATTTCGCCCCAATACACTTCGCCTGTGCCACCATCAATCGAAATCGTATCGCCTTCTGCGACCACAACATCACCAACGCGCATCACACGGGCGCGGACATCAATATCGAGCGCATCTGCACCGCAAACGCATGGAACACCAAATTGACGGGCGACCACTGCGGCGTGGCTGGTTGCGCCACCATGACTGGTCAAAATACCTTTAGAGGCGAGCATCCCATGAACGTCATCTGGTTTGGTTTCTGGACGCACCATAATGACCGATTTTTTTGCCTTGCCCCATTTTTCTGCGAGGTCAGCATCAAAGGCGACCACACCGACTGCGGCACCGGGGGAAGCATTCACACCTTTGGCGATACGTTTGCCACCTTTTTTAGCCTTATCACGGGCATCATCATCAAATTGTGGGTGTAGCAGATTGATAACGTGTTGTGGGGTCACGCGGGAGACGGCTTCGGCTTTGCTGATGAGTCCTTCGTCTGCCATTTCGACAGCGATACGGACGGCGGCGCGTGCAGTACGCTTGCCATCACGGGTTTGGAGCATCCACAAACGACCACGCTCGATGGTGAATTCCACATCTTGCATATCGCGGTAATGTTTTTCTAATTTTGCGGCAATATCGAGGAATTGTTGATAGACCTCTGGATTTTCTTTGCCAAGTTGGGAAATGGGTTCTGTGTTGCGGATACCAGCGACCACATCTTCGCCTTGTGCATTCATCAAAAAGTCGCCAAATAGCACTCTTTCGCCTGTGGATGGGTTACGTGTGAACGCGACACCCGTCCCAGAGCTATTGCCCATATTGCCGAATACCATCGTTTGAACGTTGACGGCTGTCCCCAAATCGTGGGCGATTTTGGCGGCGTTGCGATAATCAATGGCACGCTTGCCGTTCCATGACTTAAACACGGCTTCGATGGCGAGTGCCAATTGTTTGTAGGAATCTTGAGGGAATTCTTCACCGACTTCCTTCTTATAGGTCGCCTTAAATTCTTCTACAAGAATTTTCCAATCATCGGCGGTGAGTTCAGTATCCGATTTGACACCGCGTTTCTTCTTCATATCGGTGAGGGGATGTTCGAAGGCATCATCATCAATATTCATGACGACACTGCCAAACATTTGCACCAAACGGCGATAAGCATCATAGACGAAACGGGGGTCGCCTGTGAGTTCTACCATACGGGCGGCGATGGCATCATTCATGCCCAAATTCAATACGGTGTCCATCATACCGGGCATCGAGAATTTTGCCCCAGACCGTACCGAGACGAGCAAGGGGTTGGTGGCGCTACCAAATTCTTTTTCTGTTTTGAGTTCAACTTGTTTGAGGGCATTAACGACTTGGTCCCACATGCCTTCGGGGAATTTTTCATCGGCATGATAGGCATTACAGGCTTCGGTGGTGATGGTCAGACCGGGCGGGACTGGCACATCGGCGCGGGTCATATCTGCCAAACCAGCACCCTTGCCACCGAGCAATGAGCGCACTTTATCCCACGAGCCAACAAGGGCTTGTGCTTCATCTACTTCATTAAATAAATACACCCACTTATGTGGTAAATTCTTATCTGTTGATTTTTGTTTATTAGGGGTTTTTGTTGCCACCATGATGATAGTCTCCACTCTGTTTTGCAATATTTATCTCTTATTTTGCGCCTGCGAGTGGGGTTTTAGTAGTGACGTTGGATATGATTAAGGGGTGATGATGTATGACACTTGTCATGGGCTTATGCGCTCAAAATTGACAATACGGTCAAAAACGACAATACTATGGTTATGTACATTTTAGGAGTTATATAATGGAATTTGCCAATATCAAAAAATATCTTGGAAAACCTTATTATGAGGCACCTAATTGTCTGATTTATTGTGGTGATTGTGTTGAATTGATGCCCCAATTGCCTAGTGATAGTTTTCATCTCACTATAACAAGCCCGCCTTATAATATCGGCAAAGAATATGAACAACCCATGTCATTAGATGATTATGTGCTATGGTGTCTGAATTGGATTAATCAGGTTTATCGGCTTACAAAAGCTAATGGGGCTTTTTGGCTCAATTTAGGATATACACCCAATCATCCCCAAGCAAAGGCATTACCCCTTCCTTATTTATTATGGGATAAAAATCCATTTTTTTTGATTCAAGAAATTGTATGGCATTATGGGGCTGGCGTGGCTGGACGTAAATTTTTTTCCCCCCGTAACGAAAAGTTTTTATGGTATGTAAAAGATGCCAATCAGTACACATTTAACTTAGATGATGTTCGTGACCCTGATGTAAAATATCCCAATCAAAAGAAAAATGGCAAGCTCAAAGTAAATCCCAATGGCAAAAATCCAAGCGATGTGTGGGCGATGAAAAAAGTTACTTCTGGGCAAAATCGGTCATCAGAAGAACGCACGCCCCACCCTGCCCAATTTCCAGAGGAGGTTATTGAGCGAATTATCCTCGCATCTTCACACTTAGGAAATTTCGTATTTGACCCATTTATGGGTTCTGGGACAACGGCTCTCACTGCCTTAAAATTGGGGCGACCTGTCGTTGGCATTGAGATTCAACCCCAATATTGCGATATTATCGCTAATCGCATAGATACATTTCTTGATCAACCGCTACAAACATCATTATTCACTGAGGGGTAAAATCAACAACTTACTTTTTTCTACTTGTGGGCTTAAACGCGCTTGTTGACCACTTGCAGAAAATTGACCCATCCAATCAGTATGGTCTAACCAACCAAAGCGGATTAGGGCGATACGTGGAATTTGAATAGTGGATGAAAACTTCTCGAAATTGACCGCCAAATAATAGCCCGATTTACTTTTTTTGCTGGTTGTCGTTTCTTGGGCATAGCTACGATTACCATAAATATTTTTCCCGCTAGAAGATGTTTTAATCTCTATCGAAAAATTATCATTAGGGATGTAAATCAAATCTTTATCTGTTGCCTTAATCCCCTTATGCCATAGAGTAGGATAACGAAAAGTGAGTTCTAATGGAATAAGTTCATGTAATAAAAATCCCATGATTTGCGGTGCAGGAAAAATATCATGCCCAATTCTGAACGGCTTTGTACCGATTGAGGACTGAAAAATGCTATCCCATGATTGGATGACCACATCATAAAGTTCTTGCGTGCTAATCGGGTGTTGTTTGATGAGTTCACGAGTTTTTTGTACCCATTGGTCATCAGAAAGCCCATCATAAGGAGAATTCATGGCAACCGTAATCCTTTCACCAAATCACCAACAGTAACATTGAGGGCTTGTGCCATTTTGATGATATTCAAAAGAGAAACATTCCGTTCACCACGCTCGATACCGCCAACATAGGTGCGATGTAATCCGCATTTTTCGGCAAATTCTTCTTGCGATAAATTGCGCTGTTTTCTGATTTCGCGCACTGTTTCGCCAAATTGTCTGAGATATATTTGATTATCCATAGTCAAAGACTATAAAAATATGATGCTTTTAAGTCTACAGATTATAAGTATCAATTGTTTTAGGTGTCAGGGTATGGGAACTATGCTATAATCCCACCTATAAACGATTTCCAACCACGAGGTTATTGCACATGGCACGCATCCCCAAGACGGTGTTCATCAGTTATCGGCGGACAAATGTGGCGCACGCCATCAAAATATATCAACTCCTCATAGAAGCGGGTTATGACCCCTTCCTTGATATAAAAGATATGGGCAGTGGCGCATGGCGGGTGATTATCCAACGCGAAATTGAGCGTCGCGCTCATTTTATGCTCCTGCTCACCCCGTCTGCCGTAGAACGCTTTATTGAGCCAAATGATGTCATGCGTTTTGAAATCGAAACGGCGCTCACACACAAGCGCAACCTCGTGCCATTGATGTTTGAGGGGTTCACCTATTCAGACCCGCGCATCCGCAACTACCTCACAGGCAAATTGGCAGTATTGAGTGAATACAACGCCTTCCCCATCAATTGGCGCAGGCTGAAAAAAGATGTCCAAGAATTGACGGCGCGGTTTATGTCGGTACATCCTGATGATGTCGTTCATCCCGATTTGAGCGAAGAGACACGGCGCGAAAGAAGCACCAGCACCGATTTATTCGGCGGTATGTCTGATAAAGAAGAGGCGGATGGTGTCGTTATTTCGCCAGATGCAGTGGGTAGCTCTGGTGGCGAAATGCCCGATTGGTTATCTGACGATGAGGGAATGGATTCGCCCGATATGGACGAATTGCTCATGCCAGAACCCGAAGAAGCCCTAGATGATGTTGTCGTGGCAGGAAAAACGAAAAAAGAGGATAAAAAGGCGGCAGAACTTCCCCGCCAACAACCGACCGCGCCCCTCTATCCACCCCAACCATCTGCCAGAAAATCGGGCGGGACACCAGTTACAACCGTGTTGATGTCGGTTGTGATGCTACCCATTTGGGCAGTTGGGCGGGTATATATCGTGATTCGTGACCTGCTTAATCCACGTCCAAACACAGCAGGCGCTACCCCACCACCACGCCAAAGCGCAGAGCCACCCCTCGCGCCAAAACCTGCCCCTGCGCCCGTTGTCAAACCAGCCGAACAACCCGCTTATCAACCGACATTCTCTGCACCACCACCGCAATCTGTACCCGGTGGGGCATCATCGCAATTTGATATGAGCGAGGCAGAATTGTTGTTGATGATGCGTCAAGCAATCGCCAACTTGCCACCCATCAGTGATGAAGAATTGGCATCTGAAGAAGCGGAGGAATTGGGATAGCGAATCTATGATAAAAAGGGTGTTATACTCATGATAGATGAGACCATTTATAAGGATATATTTGGTGATGACATTATCCTGACGCAGGATACACGGGATAATATCTTAAAAAAACATCCAGAAGTGGCTGATTTTTGGGATAAAATTGCCCAAACGCTATTATCACCTGATGAAATTCGCCGTAGTATTCGAGATGAACGTGTCATCTTATATTATCGGTTTGACGGGCAGGTGCTTGATGGTAAATGGGTGGTTGTCGTTGTAAAACGGGTAGAAAGGCGCTTTATTTCTACGATTTATGCCACTGACCAAATTAAATCAGGAGACATATTATGGAAAAAAACGATGTGATGCAATTATCGTATGATACCGACGCAGATATTTTATATTTATCCATTGGCAATCCACGCCCCGCCATTTCGCGCGAGGTTGGTAATGATGTCATATTACGCTTAGACCCTAATACAGGTGATGTTATTGGGTTAACGATTCTCAATTTATCCACACACGATTCATTCGATAATTTGCCAATCCATGTTGCTATGACACACACACCATCCGCATCTTAAAGGAAATGACATGACCGATAAATACCTCTTTACCCCCGGTCCGTTGACCACATCCGACACGGTTAAACGTGCCATGCTCCGCGATTTAGGCTCGCGGGATACGGAATTTATCGCCATCGTGAAAGACATCCGCCAGCGTCTACTCAATTTGGCGGGTATGGGTGATTTTACCGATGCCTGTACCGCCATCCTTATGCAAGGCAGTGGCACATTTGCCATTGAATCGGTCATATCGTCCGTGATGCCCCCCGATAAAAAATTGCTGGTCATCATCAATGGCGCGTATGGACGGCGCATTGCTCATATCGCCAAAGTACATAAAATCCCGACGGTTGAATTGGTCTATAAGGAAAACACACTCCCCGATTTAGCCGAATTAGGCGCTATCCTCTATAAAAACACCGATATTGCGATGGTCGCCTGTGTGCATTGCGAAACGACCACAGGCATTTTGAATCCCATCACCGAGATTGGCAAAATTGTTAAACAAGCAGAAAAATTATATTTTGTGGATGCCATGAGTAGCTTCGGCGCGATTGCGTTTGATTGGATAGAAACAGGCGTGGATTACATGGTATCGTCTGCCAATAAGTGCATCGAGGGTGTCCCCGGATTTGGGTTTGTGATTGCCAATATCCCCATACTAGAAAATAGCTTATATGCCCGCACCGTATCGCTTGACCTGTTGGCGCAATATCGCGGACTCGAAGCCGATGGGCAGTTCCGATTCACCCCACCGACCCATGCACTATTGGCATTTCATCAGGCATTGGTGGAAATCGAGGCAGAAGGCGGTGTGCAGGGACGAGGGGCGCGATATGCAGAAAATCACCGCGTCATCACCGAAGGCATGGCGGAGCTAGGATTTGAGGCGTATGTCGCCCCAGAACACCAAAGCATTATCATCACCACCTATCGTTATCCCGACCATCCCAATTTTGATTTTGAAAAATTTTATACGGGACTCAATGAACGTGGGTTTGTGATTTATCCCGGAAAATTGACCGATGCGCCGTGTTTCCGTATTGGCAATATTGGGCGGTTGAATAGCGACCACATGCGCGGATTGCTACACGCGATACAGGCTGTTTTGGATGATATGGGTGTTATACTATGAGTATTGAAAAGCGCCGTCGCAAACGTCGTTATATGACCTTGCCTTATACAATCGAATTAACACCCGATAAAAATGGTGTGTGGGTTGCTTCTATCCCATTATTAAAGGGATGTCTCACACAAGGCGATAGCCGTGAAGATGCGCTGATGATGTTGGACGAAGCTAAAGAATTATGGCTCGAAACGGCAATTGAAGAAGGCATAACCATTCCAGAACCCCTCATTGAAACAACACTAGGATAAATTCATGACAAAACTACAAGCAGTCATCCTCGATTGGGCAGGCACAACCGTAGATTTTGGGTCATTTGCCCCGACTGGTGTGATTATGGAAGTGTTCGCACGCAGGCGTGTCCCCATCACCATCGCAGAAGCGCGTGCGCCGATGGGAAAATATAAATATGACCACCTGCAAATCATCACCGAGATGCCCCGTGTGGCAGAAGAATGGGGGGCAACCTATGGGCAAAGCCCCACCAAAGCCGATTTAGATGCCATGTTCGCCGACCTCATCCCCCTTCAAATCGAAACGATTCCCAATTATGCCGATGTGATTGCGGGTGTGCCAGAAGCCATCACCGCCATGCGTGCCAGAGGCTTAAAAATTGGGTCATGCACAGGCTATACCACCGCCATGATGCAACCCCTACTGCCCCTCGCCCAAGCACAAGGCTATGCGCCAGATGCGCTTGTTTGTCCCGATGAAGTCGGTCATGGCAGACCAGCCCCTTTCATGTGTTACGAAAATGCCCGCCGATTGGGTGTTTATCCGATGAGCGCGATGGTCAAAATTGGCGATACCATTGCCGATATAGAAGAGGGTCACAATGCGGGCATGTGGACGGTAGGCATCGCCAAAACGGGCAACGAATTGGGGTTAACCCTCGCGGAAATTGCCGAAATTTCTGCCGATGAGTTGCATACCCGTCTAAAAATGATTTATGACCGCTTCCATGAAGCAGGAGCGCATTTTGTCGTCGATAGTGTGGCGGATGTGTTGCCGGTACTGGATGCGATAGAGGAAAAATTGGCGAATGGGGATATGCCATAAGGCATTTTTAGATTTGGTCAATTTATTTATCTAACCAGAATAGGCACAAATTTTTATGACCACACTCGACACGATTCTCGCCAAACTTGAGGCAATCGAAAAAAATCAACACACATTGTTATTAGAACAAAAGAGTCTCTATCGCCAAATAGAGGCGCTCTTTGCGCTTTATCATCAATTGGATTTTCGTGCGCCCCTACTCGGATTACGCGGGTGGGCGGCTTCACCCGATATGTTAGCCATCTTAGCATCACGCATTACCGACCATCGTCCACAGACCATTTTAGAGGCGGGTGGTGGCAACTCCACGCTTATCTCTGCCTATTGCTTGCAACAATTGGGGGGTGGGCATGTTTATGCCCTTGACCATGACCCACATTTTGCCAAAATTACGCAACAACAAGTGCTTACCCATCGCCTCACCGATTATGCCACCGTCATCTATGCCCCCCTCATAGAGTATATCATTGGCGACAAAACATGGCGTTGGTATGATGTGAAATACCTACCAGCCGACCTGACAATTGACCTCCTGCTGGTGGATGGTCCACCTCAATATAATCAACCCATCCCACTCATGCGCTATCCAGCGTTACCCCTGCTCAACGCATATTTGACATCTGGGGCGGTCATCATCATGGATGATGCCGATAGGGATGATGAAACACGCATTGCCACAGGCTGGCAAGCCGAATTTCCGCTACGGCTCGTACGGGATTATCCACAAGCCTACGCAGATTCTGAAAAAGGGGTGAAGGTATTTTTATGGGATGTGGGCGAATCATAAATAGAGGGAAAATTGGCGAATGGCGACATGCCAACCAGCATCAATCTTTGGCGCAAAATTCAAAATACGCTACAATACTTATAAATTACAATCGGTTACGAAAGGATATTTTTTCCATGAATCTGGATATTGCAGAATTAGCTTTAGGCGGTGGTTCAATCGCTGTTGGGATTTTGAGCTGTTTCTTTGGCGCACGCTATTTCCGCCCCGTGTTATCACTCACAGGGTTTATCATTGGGCTGTTCATTGGGATTGCGATAATCGCCGCCAATAATGGCACGACACAAATCGGGTTTGGTGGCATCGCGCTCGGTGTGGGGATTGGGTTGTTTTTGGCATTTGTGCTGTACTTTTTATTCGATTGGAGCGTCATCATCGCAGGGGCAATGCTTGGTGTGGCGGCGGGCTTCTTTATTATCAACATCCTCAATTTGCCCACCAATAGCACCACATCCTTCATCATTATCGCCGTTTGTGCCGTGATTGGTGCAGGGGTTGGCTATGGTATCCGCAGATTGATTGTGGTGCTTGGGACGGCATTCAACGGGGCGATGTTCATCGTCTATGGGTTGAGCATCTTCATCCCCAGCATTGGGTTTGTGCTTCGCTTCCGCGACTTAGAAGCCACTCGTGCCACATGGCTCGCCTCTGCGCTGATTTTGGGGTTGGGCATTTTGGGGACATTCGTTCAATGGAATATCACAGGCAAACGCCTACGTAATCGCTAAATCAATAAAAAAGGGCGTGTATCATGCACGCCCTCGCTCTTCCTCTTATGCTGTTCCACGCGGAATAACCTCTAATGGCAAGAAATACATCATTTTTTCGGGCGGGTTTTTATTCACCAGCCAGTCGAGTAACATTTCGATGGTTTGCGTGCCACTATCCATCAAGGGTTGGCGGACGGTGGTCAACATCATATAGCGTGAGGCATCTATATCATCAAACCCGATAATGGCTATATCTTCTGGGACACGTAAGCCCATATCTTTCGCCACATTGATGACATCAAAGGCTTTAATATCGCTATCGGTAAAAATCGCACGCGGTCTATCTGTCATATTGAGTAATTCGTAGGCATGGACACGGGCAATATCATGCCCTAAGCCACCAAACCGATACCACTGATGATTTTTGGGGGCTTGGGCTTTTGTCAGTGTGACTTGCATCCCCTCAAACCGATGTTGTGTCGCGCCAGAGCCAAAATCGGGGTCATCGAGCCTATCACCAATAAAGCCAATTTTGTCATAGCCTTTACTGAGCAGGTATTCTGTCGCCAGTACCCCGCCCAGATGGTCATCTATCCGCAACGTGGGGTATTGGGGCATGTGCGGACTATCCAATACGACAATGGGCATATTTTCGAGTTCTGGCAATGTGCGGGTATCAATACGCGGTGGTGTGAGCAAGATTAACCCATCGGTGCGCCGTTGGGTGAGTAAATTTTGGAGGCGGGTATGAAAATGTGCGCGTGAATTGATGCTATACAACACCAAATCATAATCGCTCTCATATAAGCTAGATTGTATGCCTGCCAGCCGTTCTACATACGAAGGTTGAGTAAAAAAGGGCGTGATGACCCCAATGACGGAGGTTTTTCCGCCAGATAATTGTCGGGCGGCGGGATTGGGGATGAATCCGAGTTCTTCAATGGCTTTTAATACCCGTTCACGGGTCTCTGCCCGTACTTGGGAACTGTTATTTAACACTCGTGAAACGGTGCCGATACCGACTTGAGCGCGGTCTGCTACATCTTTAATATTGGGTGGGCGCATGTTATAAGATTCCTTTTCCATGCAGTGTGGGGTTGGAAACGATTCCTTTTTATATTATAACACACCTCAAAAAATTGAGAGTGATAGTGCTATTGCATGAGATAGTATACCCCTCTATGTTATATTTTAAGGGTGTGGGTATTGTGAAGTACGTGTAATAAGGATAGAATTTTTGTCCTGTATGTAACATATATGTTACCTAGTGATGGATAAAAACCGCGCTACTCATCCCCAATCATCCACACAAATCGGATTTCACCCCTCTGCGGGGATACACTCATAGAGAGGTATTAGGGTGCTATATCAATCAAAAAGCGGATGGCGTGGTATCGAATTTTTGTCCTGTATGTAACATATATGTTACCTAATGATGGATAAATACACGCCCCACATCCCCAATCACCCATCAAAATCGCATGTCACCCCTCTGGAGATATATCTTCATAGGGGTATTAGGGAGCTATATCAACCCAAAAAGCGGATAGCTGATTATCGAATTTTTGTCCTGTATGTAACATGTATGTTACCTAGTGAGGGATAAATGCACGCCTCACATCCCCAATCACACACCAAAATCGCATGTCACCCCTTTGGCGATGTATGCTCATAGAGGGGTATGGATGCTCTATCAACAAAAAGCGGATGCTCTATCATCGAATTTTTGTCCTGTAGGTAACATAATGGTTGTTAGTAAATAAAGACGGTGTATGCCTTGAGACCCTATATCAAACGCCTTGACAACTCCCCATTTACTTGTTATATTTCTATGTAAGGGCTTACATTTTAAGGACATATCTGTGTAAAATAACGCATAATCATCGTAATTTTTAATTTTTTTTTGTAAATAATATGTAAGCGCCTACAAAAGAGCCTATTATGACCATGCAAAAAAATCAAAGTAACCCCGTTACGATTTATGATGTCGCAAAGGAAGCGGGTGTTTCTGATGCAACCGTATCCCGTGTCTTTAACAACAAGGCAGGGGTTAAAGAAGCCACCCGCACTCGTGTCCTAAATGCCGCACAAAAATTAGGCTATGTCGTCAATCTACAGGCAAGAAGCCTTGCTGGTGGAAAACTAAACGTCATGGGCGTGCTAATTCCAGGTCTAGGTAACGGCTATATCGTGGAAATTATACGTGGCATAGACCAAGAATTGGCACGAGTTGATTATGAACTTATGATTTATACCACCCATCGCAAAGGCAATAATGAGGCAAGTTATTTGCAATATGTAGCAAATGGCTTAACCGAAGGGATTTTGCTGGTTGTGCCACTCCTTTCGTCTGAATTTTTACGGGCGCTAGAAAATATCAACTATCCCTACACGCTCATAGATGCTGTAGATACCTCTGGGCGCAGTTTTTCGGTGAGTGCGACCAATTGGGATGGTGCTTATAAAGCAACCGAATATCTCATCAAATTAGGTCATCGGCGCATCGGCTTTATTACAGGGATTATGGAACTGAGTAGCGCAAAAGACCGCTATGATGGCTATATCACCGCCCTAAAAGATTATCACATCCCCATTGACCTGTCGTTAATCGTCAAAGGTGATTTTCAACAAGATTCTGGCTATATGGCAGGTCAAAAATTACTGGCGCTACCCTACCCCCCTACTGCCATTTTTGCCTCTAATGATGTGATGGCATTAGGCGCTATGGATGCGATTCGAGCGGCTAACCTGCGGATTCCACAAGACATTTCTGTGGTTGGTTTCGATGATATTCCGCAAGCTGTGACCACTTACCCAAAGCTAACAACCATCCATCAACCGCTAGAAGAAATGGGGCGAATTGGGGTCAAACTTTTATTGGAGCAAATTGAACATCCAGAAAATGCACCCAAAAATATAACGCTGGCGACCCACTTAGTCATACGCGATTCGTGCCAGCCTCCCCCACCAAAGCACGATGCTTATCCATGAAATTCAATGAATGATACCCACCATCTCATACCTGCCCTTACATTTTGAACATTTTTTGTATAAAGGATTAAACACCATGAGCAATTACCAACCAACCGCGCAAGATAAATTTACCTTCGGATTATGGACAGTCGGCAACACGGGGCGCGACCCATTTGGCGAGGCAACCCGCAAAACCCTTTCCCCCGTAGAAATTGTACACATGCTGGCAGAAGTCGGTGCATGGGGTGTCAATTTTCATGATAACGACCTCGTCCCGATTGATGCCACCCCCGCCCAACGTGACCAAATCGTGGCAGATTTCAAAAAGGCACTCGCCGATACGGGCATTGTTGTGCCAATGGCAACCACCAACCTATTCAGCCATCCCGTTTTCAAAGATGGTGCATTCACCTCCAACGACCCCAAAGTGCGGGCGTATGCCTTGCAAAAGACCATGAATGCCATTGATTTGGGCGTGGAATTGGGCGCAAAAACCTATGTGTTTTGGGGTGGGCGCGAAGGCACAGAGACCGATAGCAGTAAAAATCCAGCCGATGCGCTCAAATGGTTCCGCGAAGCACTCAATTTCCTCACAGAATATGTGCTTGACCAAGGCTATGACCTCAAATTTGCGTTAGAACCCAAACCCAATGAACCGCGTGGGCATATCTTTTTGCCCACCATCGGCGATGCACTCGGATTTATCGGCACATTAGACCATGCCGAGATGGTCGGGTTGAATCCAGAAGTCGCACACGAACACATGGCAGGGCTAAATTTTCTGCATGGTGTGGCGATGGCATGGGACGCGAATAAATTGTTCCATATTGACCTCAACGACCAATTATTTGGGCGCTATGACCAAGATTTCCGCTTTGGCAGTGTGATGATTAAGCAAGCCTTCTATCTGGTCAAATTTTTAGAAACTGTCGGATATGCTGGCAGTCGCCATTTTGATGCCCATGCCTTCCGCAGTTCTGGCTATGAGGATGTCAAGGCATTTGCGCGGGGGTGTATGCGGACGTATCTCATCCTCAAAGAAAAAGCACACCAATTTAATGCCGACCCAGAAATTCAAGCCCTGTTAGCAGAAATTACCGCCAAAGATGATACGTTATCGTATTTGAGTGGTGGATATAGCAAGGATGCCGCCACAAAACTCCGCAGTACGACCTTTGACCGTGATGGGCTTGGCGCAAAAAATCTGCCTTATGAAGAATTAGACCAACTCACCATCGAATTGTTGCTTGGGGTGCGGTAATGACTTACTTCATGGGCATTGATATTAGCACCACCAGCGCAAAAGCCTTGATTATAGATGAAACAGGGGCTGTCATTGCGCTCGGTAGCACGCCCCAACCGATTAGCCAACCCTACCCGCTTTGGAGCGAACAAAACCCACTGGATTGGTGGCAGGGTGTGGTGGGTGCGATAGGACAAGCACTCGCCAGCGCCCGTTTAAGCGGAAAAGACATCCGCGCCATCGGCTTAACGGGTCAAATGCACGGGCTGGTGATGCTCGATTCTGCGGGGCGCGTGTTACGCCCTGCTATTTTGTGGAATGACCAACGCACACAAGCCCAATGCGAGACAATTACAGAAAAAATCGGCGCAGAACGCCTCATCGAATTGACAGGCAACCGCGCCCTCACAGGTTTCACCGCCCCAAAAATTTTATGGGTACGCGAGCATGAACCTGATGTATATGCCCAATGCGCTCATATTTTGTTGCCAAAAGATTATATCCGTTATTGCCTCAGTGGTAATTATGCGATGGATATGGCAGACGGCTCTGGAACGCTATTGATGAATGTCGCCCAGCGCACATGGTCAGGGGATGTTGTGAGCGCGTTGGATATTCCCTCATCATGGCTACCCCGTTTATATGAGGGGTCAGAGATAACGGGCGTGGTGAGCGCAGAAGCAAGCCGTTTAACAGGTTTGGCAGATGGCACCCCGATTATTGCGGGTGGCGGAGACCAAGCGGCGGGTGCTATTGGCATGGGATGTGTCTCGCCAGATAAAATCGGCATCACCATCGGCACATCGGGCGTGGTATTTGCGCCCCTCAATGCCTATGGCTATGAACCCCACGGGCGCTTGCACGCATTTTGTCATGCTGTCCCCAATCAATGGCATTTTATGGGTGTGATGTTGAGCGCGGCGGGTAGCTTGCAGTGGTATCGGGATACGATTGCGCCCGATGTGTCGTTTGATGACCTCTTGGCAGAAACCGCCACCATCCCCGCAGGCAGTGAGGGGCTATTTTTTCTGCCCTATCTGACAGGGGAGCGCACCCCTCATCCAGACCCGAATGCGCGTGGGGCGTTTATCGGACTCACAACGCGCCATACCCGCGCCCACATGACCCGCGCCGTGTTGGAAGGCGTTGCGTATGGGCTACGGGATAGTTTTACGCTCATCGCAGAGACCAGCCTACCCAAAAATTACGAAATCCGTATTAGTGGCGGTGGCGCAAAATCTCCCATCTGGCAACACATCATCGCAGATGTTTTGGGGGCGAAATTGGTCAATATCAACACCACCGAAGGCGGTGCATTTGGGGCGGCGTTGTTGGCGAGTGTCGGCGTTGGCGTGTATCAATCGGTAGCGGAGGCGTGCGAGGCAACCATCCAAACGGGCGCTATCGTAGAGCCGACATCAGAGACAACAGCTTATCAGGCGTTCTATCCGATTTATCAATCGTTATATAGCACCCTAAAACAGACCTTTGCCCAAATTGCAGATTTATAATCCTACACCCATATTATCGGGGACGGTCGTAGGGGCTTGCCATGGCAAGCCCTTACCACTAGCGTGTTTTTATGCCACCGTGATGACAACATTCCCTTTTTTGCGACCTGTATCCACATAGCGATGCGCTTCTACAATCTGCTCCAATGGATAGCGTCTGTCTATAACGGCGCGTATTTTGCCTGCATCAAATAGCTCGACAATAAAATTGAGATTGTTCTTGGTTTGCTTTAGTCCTGCCGTAGTAAATTTGGCTTTTTTGCTACGGAACATATTCCCAACTATATTGCGGAGAATGGTCAGCGATGGCACAGTGGTCATATATGCCCCTTTGGGTGTGAGAATGCGTTTGCATTTCCCAAATGAGCTTTTTCCCACCGCGTCAAAAACAACATCATAGGTCTGCCCACTTTTGGTAAAATCGGCTTTGGTATAATCAATGACCATATCTGCGCCCAACGATTTCACCAGCGCCACATTTGCGCTACTACACACACCTGTCACCTCTGCCCCATAATATTTTGCCAATTGCACCGCCGCACTCCCCACCGCGCCAGATGCCCCGTTGATGAGAATCCGTTGCCCCTTCTGAATTTTTGCCACATCGCGCAGGAATATCAAGGCAGTTAACCCGCCATCACACAGCCCAACGGCTTCTTCATAGCTCATATTGGGCGATTTGACCACGACTGTTTTATGTTCTGGTAGGCAAATATATTCAGCATGAGCGCCAAATTTATTGGGATCCATCCCCATCACTTCATCGCCCACCTTAAATAAGGTCACATCCTTGCCGATTGCCTCAATTTTGCCCGATAATTCAACCCCTTGTGATGGGTTTCTGGGTTTGCCAAAGCCATAAATTAATTTGATGATAAACATCTTCCCCTGACGGAAGGCAGTATCTGAGGGACCCACGACTGCGGCGTGAACCCGTATTAACACTTCATTGTCTTTTGGGGTTGGTTTTTCCAATTCGCCGATTTGAAGAACTTCTGGTGCGCCATATTTTGTTCCGAGAACAGCTTTCATGTGTATATATCCTTTTTTGATATGATAATATGCGTTAAAGTAAAGTTTCTAGCGACCGTACACTAAACTAAAGTTCGGTTTAAATAAAATAGGGATTGGCTCACGTAAGGCGAAACGCCGTTCCAACCAGTCCCAACCCAAGCGAAAAATACTCAAATCTCGACGGTCAGCGCGGTCAACTTGGGTGTT
>JANRKU010000073.1:0-58660 GCA_033763335.1 bacterium | reverse complement strand
GAGCATAACAGTCGCTATTCTCGCTGGTGGAAAAAGTTCCCGTATGGGGACAGATAAAGCATGGGTGACATTGGGTGGACATCCACTCATTCATCATCTGTTGTTTGCCATCCAAAAAGCAGGGTTTAGCGACATTTTTTTAGTTGCCAATCATTTAGAAAAATATACTGACCTCGCACTCCCTATTTATGTTGATAATTTTAGGGAGTGTGGTGCATTGGGGGGCATTGAGAGCGCGTTATCGCATAGCAATAGCGAATGGACACTGGTGGTTGCGTGTGATATGCCCTTGCTTCGCCCTCATATTTTGGAATCATTGGCGGCTTTGGCACATGACCAAGTGGATGTGATTTTGCCGATGTCGGGGGAAATGACACAACCGTTATGCGCGTTTTATCATCAACGCTGTTTGGATGTGATACGGGCGCAATTGCGCGATGGACAGTATCGCGTCCGCGATTTTTTGGCAAAATTACGCTTAAAAGTGGTCAAAGTAGACGATGAATGGTGTTTTTTTAATGTGAATACCCCGCAAGCATTGGCAGAAGCAGAAGCCCATTTGAGCCAATAGGGACGCATTGGGGGCGTTCTTACGGGCATCATTACCCATAAACCATATTTTCACTACCACTTTATATCAAGTGCGATTATGATATAAGGGTTAATCAATCTCATAGGTTTTTATTCATGACAGTTAAATTACAACCGACTCCTCAATTGCTCACCGACATTGTAGCGCGTGTGCCAGAGGGTTTTATCAAACGAAACACGCTTAACAAACGTATTAAGATGGGCGACAAAAATAAAGTTGACCCACTCATCACCGATAGCAGTATTGCCCGTGTGTTAGATTATTTTTATGATGTCACCCGTGTTAATTCCGAACAAGTCGTGGAATTGGGCAAATGGTGTTCGCCATCGTTGCACCATATTCATAAAGATGGCAATCTGCCCGAAGCGACCATACAAGAACGGTTAGATGCACGCGAACAATATTTGCAAACTATCAACAACCCGACATGGCAATATATCATCGCCCTGATGAATGAATCGGCGGGATACATGGCAGAAAATGACTTTCCCGATATGCCAGAGGTCAAATTGGGCGTAGAAGGGCTGGTCAATAAGCGCATTTTACGACGTTTTGCCAATTTAATCTATGACCCATTGCGCCTGAGTGATAGCACGGTGCAATCGCTTGCTCATCGTCAATCGGTGATGGATTCTGCCCAAAATGTCATGGTATACATGTCTACGCAAGAGGCACATACCATGCTCTATGATGATTTAGCCAAACAATTTGGCGAAGCCGTTGTAAGTGGGTTGGTGGCAAAAAAGGTATTAGCACAATTTTCTGTCCGCACAAAAGCGCCTCCTTTCGCTGTGATGTGGGTGCGTTTGGCGACTGCATCGGCTGATGAAGCGCGTGAATTGGCAGAAAACGCCACCCGTATCCCCGATGCTGAATGGGAAAAGTTTTTGGATGTGTGTGGCGATGTGTTGCGCGTGAATGCCAAAGATGGCAAAACCAGCCATAGCCAAGTCGTGGCGCGGAGTTATACCGTCAAGGCGGCACAAAAACGCCTGTCTATCCGCCTAAACACATTGGAACGGGCGATTAAAGGCGGGGTATTAACGTTGTTTTCTGACCCAGAAGGCGCACGCCGTATTCCTGCCTATCAAATTGAAGCGGCGCTCGCAGACCCAAATGTGCTAGAGGCATTTTTTGATTATGAAGAAGTGCGTATACGGGATGTTGCTCTGGTCAGTGGGCGCGTCTATGAGACCATTCGCAGACGCTTGCAACGGGATGGGATTCATCCTAGCGGGTTGCAATGGCGACATGTGCGCGGAAAATGGGGCTTACCCGCCACTTATGGTGAATATGTCACCAAATTAGAAGATGAAATCCAAGAATTTCGGACTAAAAAACAAGCCGAAGCCGAAGAATTGCGCCAACGCCTTGAAGCCGAGCGCGAAGCAGAAAAAATTCGGCGTAAAGAATTACGCGATAAATTATTGGCGGCGTTTCCCTCGTGGCAACATGAATATCGCAATGAGCAACATATTTCGTTGCATGTGGGACCGCCAAATAGCGGTAAGACCCATAATGCCCTACAAGCCCTCATCGAAGCGGGTAGTGGGTGGTATCTTGCGCCGTTGCGCCTGCTGGCATTTGAGATTTTTGACCGCCTCAATCAACAAGGCGTGTATTGCAATTTGCTCACAGGCGAGGAACATATCGAAATACCGGGCGCGACCATCACCGCCGCCACCATTGAGATGTTTAACCCCAATAATAGCGGGGAATGTGTGGTGATTGATGAGGCGCAAATGTTGGCAGATGCTGATAGAGGCTGGGCATGGACGCAAGCCCTCATGCAGGCACAATCGCCAGAAATTCATGTGATTGGTCCTGTTACCTCACGCGGGTTGATAGAATCACTGGCTAATGCGGCGGCGATTCCCTATAGTGTATATGAACATAACCGCCTCATGCCGATAGAAGTGGCAGATAAGCCCTGGGAGATGACATCACTGCCCAAGCAGACCATCCTCATCGCTTTTTCACGCACATTGGTTTTGCACCTCAAAACCGAGCTAGAAATGATGAAACGGCGTGTTTCTGTGGTATATGGCAATTTGCCCCCAGAAGTCCGCAGAAAACAAGCTGACCGCTTTGCCAGTGGTGAGACAGAAATTTGTATTGCGACTGATGCGGTGGGTATGGGCTTAAATTTGCCTGCTGACCATGTGTGTTTTTATGAAATCGAAAAATATGATGGCAAAGAGACGCGCTTCCTCACACCCACCGAAGTGCAACAAATTGGCGGACGTGCGGGACGATTTGGCTTGTCTGAAGGTGGGACGGTGGGCGCAATTAGCCACCGCGCCATCAAATATATTCGCAAGGCATTCCATGAAGAACCCGTCACATTGACCCATGCGCGGGTTGCGCCATCGGTAGAAGATTTAGCCCTATTGCCCGGTAGCTTGGCGCAACGGCTCATCCAATGGTCACAATTGCAATCTATTCCAGAGACCTTGCGTGACCGTGTGAAAACTGCCGATTTGAGTGAGCGCATTGAATTGGCGCGGATGCTCACCGATGAAGAAGTGGAACAAATTGGCTTGGATGCGGCTGTTCGCATCACCAACTCTCCCACGCGCAAGGGGAGTCGCAATTATTGGCGTGATTGTGCCACTGCCATCATGAATAATTTGCCGATGCCATTGCCACCACAACCACCTGCACAAATTTTGACATCGTATGAACTCGAAAAAATTGAGGCATGTGTGTCTTGTGCCGATATTTATTTGTGGCTGTCGCAACGCCAAGAATTTATGAGTTGTGCGCCCGATGCTGATGATGTTCGCGCATTACGGGGCAAATGGTCAACCTATATTGATATGGCATTGTTGCAACGGATAGATACCGCCAAGCGATGCACCAAATGTGGTAAGCCACTCTCGCCACGCTATCGCTATTCGGTATGCGAATCTTGTTATCAAGATGAATTTGGCGCTTGGTGAGCCATTTGGTATGAATGGGCATGGGTTTTATACCTCTCAAGCAGGGCGGGAGGCAATGATGGCATGGTATGACCGCCGATTGGCACTGTTTACCATGCCGATTCACACACAGGTCATAACAACCCGTCATGGCTGTACCCATATCCTCACGGCGGGGAATCACTATGCCCCGCCTATACTTTTATTGCATGGCACAAATGTGAGTGCGTTGGGATGGCAGGCACAAATTGAAGCACTGGCACAAGACTATTATGTGATTGCGCCCGATGTGATTGGGTATGCAGGAAAGAGCGACCCTGTGCGCTTGGCATATCATGATTCTGGCTATGCGGATTGGGTGGCGGATGTGCTAGAGGCGCTCCATTTGTCATCGGCGGTGATAGCAGGGACATCTGGTGGGGGATTTTTTGCACTCAAAGTTGCTATTCACTACCCGCAATATGTTCGCGGATTGGCGCTCATCAATCCCTGTGGCATTGTGCCATTTCGATTTCCGTTGAATATCATGCGCCAACCGCCTATCGCCTATAGTGTCGGATTTCTTTCACGGCGTTTTGGCACACATCGGCTTGCTTATTTTTTGGCGAAGAAAAATGTCGCCCCAGATACAGAACCAACCGCCGAAAATATCACCTTAGCCCATTTGCTCCTCAAGCACTATATTCGTCACCATCCCCCGGGTGCTATAGCACCTCACCAATTGCGCCATATCACCGCCCCGATTTTGCTCTTGGTCAGCCAGCATGAGCCATTTTTTCCGCCACATCACATGGTCAAACGAGCAAAATCACTATTTTCTACCATCCAAACGCATGTGGTAGATGGGGCAGGGCATGATATTCATGTGGAACGCCCCGATTTTATCAACCAGACCCTTCATCATTTCATAGCGAGCTTATCATGACATCATTTTTACGCGGATATGTACCCTTATTGTTGATTATTTTGGTTGGCGTTGTCATGCGTGGCATTGCCATTCAACATACCGACCGCACTAATGTTATAGAGCAACCGCTATTAGATGACTCATTTTACTATTTTACGTTGGGGCGAAATTTAGCCGATGGCAATGGCGTGATGGTAGATGACCAACATATCACGACAGGGTTTCAGCCATTATGGGGGGCAATGAGCGTCATACCTGCATTATTGACCAATAGCCCCATTAGGACAATTGTACTTTTTCAGTGGATGGGTGTGTTGGTGAGCGTATGGTCATGTGTGTTGGTGTTTGGGTTGACAAAATCACTGTTATTGATGGCTGTCCCCACCCCCCAGCCCCCTCCCCACAAAGTGGAGAGGGGGAGTAAATCAATTTTTACGAGTGCTAAAAATTTTCTCCCTATAAAATGGGGAACGGATGGGATTATTGACTTCATGGCATTGACCAGCGTGGCGATATGGTATTGGCATCCGCATCATGTGGCATATAGTATCAACGGCATGGAGACAACCCTCTCAACATTTGCCACATTGCTCATGCTCTTGTCATTTGTATCTCTTTATAAGCACCCATCACAGCTTCGGGTTTTGCTGTTTGGTATGAGTTGTGGGGTGGCATTTTTGGCGCGGGTAGATGCCAGTTTGTTGATACTATGGCTCATCATCGCCATTGTACTCGTTCCGCCCATTCGCCGTGAACGGATTCGTAGTGTGTTGACAATTGGTGTGGTGAGCGCATTAGTCATCAGCCCATGGGTGCTATTTACCATCTCACATGGCGATTTTATTTTGCCAGAAAGTGGCTCGGCGGTGCGGGCGCATACACTCTATACAGGGCAAGCCGACCAATTGCCACCACCGCTATCGCTATCAGATGCCATCAACGGAGACCCCATTTTTGCCCGTTATTATGGGGAAAAAATGGCACAATTTACGGGTGAGCTGGCAGGTCAACTATACCCACTGAATATCAGCACCCGCCCCCCTGCCCAACCCGATAGCACTTTATTTGACGGGGTAAATCTTCGCGTAGTCAATATAGATGTTACGCATGGGGTATTTTTTGTGCTGATGGCATGTATCATGGTTGGATGGGTATCACTATTCACCAAATCATGGATGATACGCGGATTATGGCTCATCGCGTGTTTGTGGATGATAACGGCTATTATTCTTTATTCATTTGTGGTCATTTCATGGTGGTTTTATGAGCGATATACCCTGCCGATTGCCGAAATTGTGAGCATCCTCATGCTCTGTGTGGTGTATGGGGCATTATTGCGCTTGCGACTTGGACGTGCGACAGGGATTGTTATTACATCTATCGTGTTAGTGATGAATGGCGTTATTTTTTGGGGGAATTTTGCCACTTTATACGATGACTACGCATGGATAGGGACGCATTTGCCCATCATTGGCGACAATATCCCACAACCCCCGCAACCGCGTTCTGGCTTTTATGAGGCGGCGGTGTGGATGAATGAAAATGTGCCACCCGATGCCAAAATCGGCGCATTTCAATCGGGGGTAATTGTTTATTATACCCATGCACAGGTGATTAATTTGGATGGCAAAGTCAATGCCGATGCTCATCGTGCGATGACAGAGGGGCAGATGTGGGATTATATTTGTGAACAACAACTCGATTATGTGGTGGATTGGCCCGTGATGATTTACTTTTTGCTCATGCAACGAAGTGAGGATTGGCAAGAGGGTAATTTGGAACAAATCGCCCTCTTGGATGGTTGGATTAATCCGATGCAGGTGAATAAGGTTAATCTGGAACGCTGTGATTAACGGTTTTGGCGGTTAATCAAACCAGCGTAAACCTTGTTCGCGCAAATTGACCACTTGCCCAATGACGGTGATGGCGGGCGAGCCAATTTTTTCATCGGTGGCGCGTTGGGGCAGGTCTATGAGGGAAGCTGTTACCACCCGTTGTTGCGGGGTCGTCCCCCATTCGATACACATAGATGGGGTTTGTGGGTCTATGCCTGCTGTGACCAAATTTTGTATCAGGTCATGCAGATAGGTTGCCCCCATGAGCATAACCAATGTGCCTGCTTTGGCGGCATGAGCAATCGCCTCAAAATCGAGCATACTCTCTGGTTTGGCGGGGTTTTCATGCCCTGTGAACACGGTGAAGGCGCTGGCATAATCGCGGTGTGTGACCGATACCCCTGCATAGGCGGGTACAGCGATGGCGCTGGATATGCCCGGTACAACCTCGAATGGCACGCCTGCCAATTGGCAATATAAGGCTTCTTCTGCACCACGCCCAAAGACGAATGGGTCTCCCCCTTTGAGGCGCACGACCATCTTCCCCAATTGAGCTTTTTCTACCAAAAGGGCATTAATTTCTGGTTGTTTGAGCGTGTGTTGATGTCCATCTTTGCTGGCATTGATTAATTCTGCGCCTGCGGGTGCTTCTGTGAGCAGGGAAGGGGGAGCGAGTCGGTCATAAATCACCACATCGGCACGTTGTAAGAGGCGTAAACCCTTTACGGTGATTAAATCGGGGTCGCCCGGTCCCGCACCAACCAAATATACTTTTCCCATATTAGTCATTTATTTCTATCCTTTTTGATGCGTTAGAAAGCCACCAGTTACAGGCTTCATCACACATTATCGGTAAAAATGCCCCTGTGTGCCATGTTGGGGTTCGTATACAGGCACTACAAACGGTAGTGGTAACATCTCCAATACTTGCCTCATCCAACTCTGCCAATGGGCGATAAATGCCTTTTTGACGCGCAATTGTCTCCCCAAAAGGGGTTATATCACCTTTTTTATCATCCCAATAGGGCAATATGTTGGGATACACCGTTTCGATGATAGCACATACCTCATCTAAGGATTGGGCGGGCGCTATCCATCCGCGTGGTAAGCCTTTTGCGGTGGATAAGGGACGAAATGGGTTTTCACGCACCAGCGCACGCAATTCAGCAGGTGTTTTGATGATATGGGTGGGTGCTTCATCGCCAAAAACGCGAACACCCTCATGTGTCACTATCAACTCACCGATTTGCAATTCACTTGTTTCTGTTAGGCGTGTTTGTAGGCGTTCCCATCCGCCACGCGGAAAACAGCCCCATACCGTTTTTTGTGGATTTGGTGCATTGAGGGGGGCATCAACCGCCCGCGCAAGGTCAATAATCAGGTCGGTGAGGTCGTTGCCTTCGCCGATAGCAGGGGTGTATATCAGTTTTTTGCCATTGATAACCGCGCTGGATGTATTGGGGGATAATCCAAGTGCCTCTGGCACATCAATGGTGGTATGCGACCCCATCGCCAAAAATAATGGCACAGCGATAATCGTTGGTTGTGATGTTCGGGCATAAATGGTGCTAATTTCGGGGTCGTCATCTAAAAATGCGGTTAGCACATCACCAAAAATCCCCATATTGCGTAATAGGGTCGCTTGATTTTCGGTGGATTCTCGGCTTTTGGCATTTTTGCGGGTGCTATGCCCAATGATGGCGATGGCAACATGTTGGGGTGATAAATTGTGTTGCTGAACCGCATCGGTTATCCGCGCACGGACAATTTCTGTTAGTTTGGGATGAAAAACGGGTGGCGGGGCATAACGAATTGTGCGACCATCGCGGATGGTCATCGCCCCAGATAAATTCATCTCTGTGGGGATGACGGTTTGGGTGAAATAGCCTTGTGCGGTAAATAGTGGCACGAGGGTGATGTCGTTGGCGGTAATGCCCTTTAGCACAGTATGAAAAGAGGGGTGTTCTTTCCAAAATGAGGCGGTGATTTCATCAGCAACCCCACGTTCACGCAACCTATCCACAGCATCCCAAACCACCCCTGCCGTATTCGGGCTGATATGCGAGCCATGTCCGAGCAAAATAAGGGCGTTCTTGGGACGATTTTTCATCAGTAATGCCATTGACAAATTATGACTTATCCACTATGCTAAATGGAGTATATCGTAAAAAAGTTTCAAAAGAAAGTGCATGATGACCTATTTAACAATGTGTTGTTTTATGTGCAAGCCCAAGCAAACACACACCCATTGTTAGGTTATGTGCCGATAGTTCTATTCAGCAGACCATACCACACACCCTGACAATTTGTTGGGGTGTGTTTTTTTAGTATATCGTCCAAAAATCGGAGGGGATAAATGGCGAAACTCAGTGTTGAGGATATAAAAAGAGAAAGTCGCAATCTACGTGGCACAATTTTGGAAGAACTCAAAAATAGTGCCTTGTTCTTTACGCCCGAAGCCGAGAAACTGCTCAAATTTCATGGGATTTATGAGCAGGAAGACCGCGATAAACGTAAAACTGACCGCCAAAATGACCATCATCAAGTGATGATACGCGCCAAATTGCCCGGTGGTCAACTCACCCCAGAACAATATTTGGCGATGGATGATATTGCCGATAATTATGCCAATGGCACGCTTCGCATCACCACCCGCCAGACATTTCAATTGCATGGTGTCCTCAAATCTGAATTACGCGAGACCATTCAAGCGATGAATCATGCCCTTGTGACCACACTTGGGGCATGTGGCGATATTGTGCGGAATGTGTTGGTTTGTCCCGCACCGACCACCAATCCGCAACAACAAGCCGTACAAGAATTTGCATTTAAGCTGAATGAGGCGCTTTATCCCCAAACCCGCGCCTATCATCAAATCTTTTTGGATGATACCGAACTCATAGACGATTCCGAAATCCTCGAAGAAGAACCGATTTATGGGCATACCTATCTCCCGCGTAAATTCAAAATTGCCCTTGCGTATGCGGGTGATAATTGCGTGGATATTTATACCAATGATGTGGGGCTGGTCGCGGTGTTTGATGGCGATAATCTGCTCGGATTTAACCTGCTTGCGGGTGGTGGCATGGGGATGACCCATAACAATGATGAGACTTTCCCCCGCCTTGCCGATGATGTCGCCTTCATTTTGCCCGAACACGTCATTGAAGCCGTGACTGCCATTGTCACCATTCATCGGGATTATGGTAGCAGAGAAAACCGCAAGCACGCCCGCCTCAAATATATTTTGCATGACAAGGGATTGGATTGGTTCAGAGAAGAATTGGCACGCCGTGTCTCATTCACCTTTGAATTACCCCGTCCTGTGCCTGAATTTGTGGTATATGACCATTTGGGGTGGCATAAACAAGATAATGGCGACCTGTTTTTGGGGATTCATGTGGAAAATGGGCGCATTGTAGACCGCGAAACGGCGCGTACTCGTTCTGGATTGCGGGCATTAATCGAGACCTTCAATTTATCGGTGCGCCTCACATGCCAACAAAATTTGTTGCTGACCAATATTCAACCCAAAGACCGCCCCGCCATCGAAGCGATGATAGCCGAGTATGGGATTCGTACTGTGGATAAAATTTCGGGGATGCGCCGTAATGCGTTGGCATGTGTGGCGATGCCTACCTGCGGATTGGCAATCACCGAAGCGGAGCGTGTATTCCCGCAGGTCATCAGCGAATTTGAAGATGCGCTAGATAGATTGGATATTGGTGATTCGGCAATTATGGCACGCATGACCGGTTGCCCCAATGGGTGTGCGCGTCCGTATGTGGCAGAAATCGCCTTTGTGGGGCGCTCACTGGAAAAATACACGGTGTTCTTGGGGGGTAATCCCAATGGAACACGCCTCGCCAAGAAATTTTTGGATTTGGTGCATATCGCTGACCTTGTACCAACCCTTACCCCAATTTTGCGTTATTATCGTGAGTGTCGCAATGCTGGCGAAGCCTTTGGCGATTTTGTGATGCGAGTGGGATTTGATGCGCTCCACACACTAGTGGAGGATGAAGCAGTAAAATTGGGCATTGGGGATTAAATCCATGACTATTTCATCCATTCGCATTGGCACGCGCAAGACCCAATTGGCGCTCAAACAAACAGAATTGGTGGTGGAGGCGCTCAAGCGTCACTATCCTGCGCTCACCATCCATACTATCCCTGTAGACACACTGGGCGACCAAATCCAAGACAAGCCATTGCCAGAAATTGGCGGGAAGGGTGTTTTTACCGCCACATTAGAAAAAGCACTTTTAGCGGGTGAACTCGATTTTGCTGTGCATAGCCTCAAAGACCTACCTATCACCCCCACACAAGGCTTGACCAATGGGGCAATTTTGGCGCGTGCCGATGTGCGCGATGTATTCATCAGCAAACACAAATTATCCTTAGAGGCATTGCCAAAAGGCGCACGGATTGGCACCAGTAGCCCACGCCGTAAGGCACAATTACTTCGCTATCGCCCCGATTTACAGATTGAATCGGTGCGCGGTAGTGTGATGACGCGCATCCAAAAAGCCCTTGCACATGATGGCATATATGACGGGATTGTGTTGGCGATGGCGGGTATCGCTCGCTTGGCGCAAACCGACCATATCACCGAAATTTTGCCCCTGTCGCTGATGTTGCCTGCCCCTGGGCAAGGCGCATTGGCGGTGCAATGTCGGGATGATGCCGAATGGCGTGAATTTTTAGCCCCCATCCATCATCAACAAACAGCACTTGAAACCAATGCGGAACGCGGATTTTTATCGGCATTGGGTGGCGGGTGTGCCTTGCCGATTGCGGCGCATGGTGTATTAACTTACAATACCATGACCCTCATTGGGCGGATTATCGGCGCTGATTTCTGGGAAGGGCAGGTGCAGGTGCCTTTGGCAGATAGCCTCACCAGTGGGCAACGCTTGGCAGATGACCTACGGGCGCAAGGGGCGACATGGGCATAAAAAGCCATGATAGCGTATCGTCCAATGGTGATGTAAGGGCGCAACATGTTGCGCCCCTACAACCGTCATCGGTAGGCACAATTGCGCCCTTACACCCAACACCAATTCATGTTTTATGGAATCGCACCATCCTTGTCACCCGCGAAAATGACCAATTTGCCCGTGAATTAAATGGATATGGTGCAAATGCTTTGCATTACCCCTGTATCGCATTTGCACCTGCCCCCAATTTGCGCCCGTTGGATGATGGGTTGCGCCGTTTGTGTATGAGCGGATTTGATACCCTCATCGTCACGAGCGCCCAAACTGCTCGTGTGCTATCTGACCGATTTTCGGCATTAAATTTGCCCATTCCGCCCATTCGTGTGGCGGTAGTTGGGCAAAAAACGGCGAGTGTGATACAGTCTATTTTCCCCACATGGGACATTATCACCATCGCCCAACATAGCACCGCTTTATGGGCAAGTGCATCGGTATTGGGAGCGCGGGTATTTATCCCTCACTCGGATTTATCTGATACAACACTCGAAAACGGCTTATGTGGGATGGGGATAGATGTCGAATCGGCAGAAGCCTATCGTACCGTCATCGGAACAGGGGGGATTTGCTTGGCAGACCATCCGAATTGTGATGCACTCACTTTTTTTAGCCCATCTGCCGTGACCAATTTTATCCACCGCGTTCAACATGACGGGTTGCTGGTGGCGGATTGGTTGCATATCCCCGCTTTTTGTATTGGACAGACCACCATGCAACGGGCGCAGGAAATCGGCTTTACGCAGGTGCATGGGGCAAATCACACCCAAGCGGGTTTGCTGGCGTGCATGGAAGATTATTTTTTGGCTGTGGCAGAATTATCCGTGTAGGGCGCAAAATTTTAAGGCGGGCTTGATATATCAAGCCCCTACAATCCCCGCCCATGACTATAAAAGGACACTCAATGACCGATATAACCGAAAAAACAGCCTTATCGCTCATCAATCGCCCACGCCGTTTGCGCCTGAATAGCACCTTACGGCGCATGGTACGCGAAACTGACCTCACCCCATCCGATTTTATTTTTCCACTATTCATTGATGAATCTGCCACAGAAAAAGTGCCGATTGGGTCAATGGTGGGGCATTATCGCCATTCATTTGAGAGCCTCAAAATTGAGATTAAAGAATTGGTGGCATTGGGCATTCCCGCCGTGATTTTATTCGGTATTCCCGCCCGTAAAGATTGGCGCGGGAGCGAAAATTATAACCCACAGGGGGTTATTCCGCGTGCCATCCGTATTATTAAAGATATTGCCCCAGAGATGATTGTCATTTCTGATATGTGCTGTTGTGAATATACCGCGCATGGGCATTGTGGCATCATCAATCATCAAGACCATGATGGATTTAATCATCACCTGCCACATGGCTATTTGCACAATGACCTCACACTCGATATTTTGGCACAAGCCTCACTGATTCACGCCCAAGCAGGGGCAGATATTATCGCGCCATCGGGCATGATAGATGGGATGGTGGGGGCAATTCGCAACGGGTTAGATGGTGGTGGCTATGAGCATATCACCATCATGAGTTATGCAGTCAAAATGGCGAGTGGGTTTTATAATCCATTCCGAGATGCCGCCGATAGCGCCCCATCGTTTGGCGATAGAAAACAATATCAGATGGATTTTGCCAATCGGCGCGAGGCAATGCGTGAGGTGGCGTTGGATGTGAATCAGGGCGCGGATATTTTGATGATAAAACCCGCTTTGCTCAATTTGGATATTATCCGTGATGTGCGCGAAGGGTATCCATTGCCGATTGCGGCGTATCAGGTGAGCGGGGAATATGCCATGTTGCAGGCGGCGGGGTTAAATGGCTGGTTAGATTTGCGCCGTTGCGCGATGGAAAGTTTGATGAGCATTAAACGGGCAGGTGCAGACCTCATTGTCACTTATTTTGCCAAAGATGCTGTGCGTTGGTTGGCGGAGTAAATAAAATCACATACGAATATTTTTAATCTGTGGCGGACATACACGCTTCGCGTTAGTCCGCCATTACAAATTTTCCTTGCTGGGGTGATGTAATGGCTGACTAGACCCATTAGGGTCGTATGTCAGCCACAAAAGATTAGCTCTCACTAGAGTCGGATAACTGACCCACAATAATCACAGCTCATTTGCAGTTGCCCTGCGGTAATCATGGGCAATGTCCCGCCACACACATGACATTGTGTAGGGGCTTCTGAGAGCCGTTTTAGCATGTCGGGGTCGGGTGGGATAGACCGTTCATCGGTTACTTCGCCTGTCATCATGCGTTGGATTTGTGCCACCCAGAATTTATTATCGGCGCTTCCTTTGACCTCTACGCTGATTTTGGGATATTTTGCCCCATTGCCCAATGTGAAGTGGAGGATATCTTTTCCGCCAAAGAAGCCTTTATTCTCATATTCCACACCAATAATTTGATGCAGTGGCACTTCCCATTCCAATTCTTGGGTCTTTTTACCACCAAATAAGCCTAATGTTTTGCCTGTGGTCTCTTTTTGCTCAAAAATGAGGCGTTGGTCAGTGAGATATAAATTGCCATCGGGGTCATCTTTGCCTTTGCCCGATGCACGCCATTCGGCTGTGGCGACCAAAAAGATAGCTTCGCCTTCCAAAAATGGAAAACTGGCTTCATCGCGTTGGTCACAAATCCAATTAATTTCGGTAAGTTGCTGATTGGTGTTGTCTACATCATCTTTGAGGGTGGTATAGAGGCTGGCAATACGCTCGGTCGCCGCATTAATATTGCTCTCTAATTGAGCTACTTTTTGGGAAAATTCTTCCACCGCATCAATATAGCGGGCGGGTAAATTTTCCAGATTTTCGATGCGATCTATGGCTGGTGCAATATCATTATATTGCTTTATTAGCGATGCGGATTCGGTATCGAGTATGCGCTCAACACGGCGACGAATATCTGCCCAATGGTCACGAAAGACTTCGGCTTTATGCTCTAGGTAGGAGCGAAACACATAATTGCGTTTGCGGATGACTTCAATATCGGCGGGCAATTGTGCCACAGTGGTCGCCAGTGAATTGACCTCATCATTAATTGAATTGAGGCGTACTTGTGATGATAAGCCTGTATAGGTGCTTTGTACTTCGGCAAAAGTGGCTTTTGCCGATTCTAATTCTGGGTTGTCGCTCATTGCCAATTGTCCTCTCGATAGTCGGTTAATTTAGGCTATTCACACGTTGCATTTGATACCGCAGATAGCTTTCCATAAATTCATTCAATCGCCCATCCAAAACCGCCTGTGAATTGCCGACTTCATAATCGGTGCGGTGGTCTTTGACCAGTTGATAGGGATGCAACACATAAGAACGGATTTGATTGCCCCATTCCGCATTCACATTTTCACCCTTGAGGCTCGCCAATTGAGATTCTTGTTTTTGGCGTTCCATCTCGAATAGGCGTGCTTTTAGGATTTGTAGGGCGCGTTCCCGATTTTGCATTTGGCTTCGTTGATTTTGACAAGTGACGACAATGCCTGTGGGCAAGTGGGTGAGGCGAACAGCCGTATCGTTTTTCTGCACATTTTGACCACCAGCACCGCTAGAGCGATAAGTGTCTATTCGCAAATCTTTTTCGTTGATTTCGATGTTGATTTCGCCCTGAATATCGGGCCACAATTCGACTTTGACGAATGAGGTGTGGCGACGATTGGCGGCATCAAATGGGCTAAGGCGTACTAACCGATGTACCCCTTGTTCACTGCGTAGATAGCCATAAGCATAGACCCCCTGAACGCTCATGGTCACGCTTTTAATACCCGCTTCTTCACCATCACTGCGCTCGATAATATCAATTTTGTAGCCATTTTGCTCTGCCCAGCGCAAATACATGCGCTCTAACATCATCGCCCAATCTTGCGAATCTGTCCCACCTGCACCCGCATGGATGGCTAAAATAGCATTTTCGTTATCATAAACGCCTGTGAACATGGCTTCTAATGACATTTTTTCGACATCTTTGCCAATCGCTTCCACTTCGGCGGTGAGGTCGTCTATAAAATCCTCATCGCTCACTTCTGCGAGTTCTAGCGCATCGTGAATCCGATTGATGAGCGCCCCCCAAGGGGTTGTTTGGGTGCGGAGTTTGGCGATTTCTTGCATGGTTTTTTGGGCATTTTCGCGGTCATTCCAAAATTCTGCCGTGCTAGAAATGGCTTCTAGTCGTTGGATTTGTTCGTTTTTACCCTCAATATCCAAACGGGTCATTAATCTATCTACTTCGGTTTTCATCGCGCTCAGGCGATTAATCATGACTTGACTCATGGGTGATTCTTTCCTCTGGGTAATCAGTTGGTTAGTATGCCAAATGGTGGCGGACATACGCTATGCTAGTCCGCCATTACATCCTAAACGGGTTGGACATTATTGCCCAACCACACGCTAATACGATGGATGTCATGGCTACTATGATGTCAGAAATGATTTTGGCGTAAGGCTTCCATCATAAAAATTGCTCCAGAGACCGATACATTGAATGAATCTGATAATTGCCCCATCATGGGGATTTTGACTTTTTCATTGGCGGAATCCATCCATAAGGGGGGCAAGCCTTCATCTTCTGTCCCCAAAACAATGGCGACTTTTCCCTTAAAATCGGCGCTGAAGAGGGTTTTATCTCCATCTACCACTGCCGAGACAATTCTATAGCCCGCTTTTTTGAGAAAGGTGAGTGCCTCTTGAGATGTGAGCGAATAGGTTGTTCGCAAAAAACATGCCCCTGTGCTACTACGAATGATATTGGGGTTATACAGGTCGAGTGTGGTATCTACCAGAAAAACATGCTTGAACCCTGTGGCATCTGCTGTCCGTAATAACGCGCCAATATTGCCCGGTTTTTGCAAATTGACCAGCACCAATATCCTATCATCGGTAATTTTTGCCAATGATTCTGCGCCCCGTTGTGGGACATTGTTCATCACCGATACCAATCCAGACGGATTTTCGCGGTAACTCACTTTTTCCATGATGTCTCTGGTGACACTATAGAGGCGTTCCTCTGGAATACGGTCTATCAAGGCTTTTTCTTCGGATTTGAGTAATGGATAGCACACAATGGCATAATCTACGGCGAATCCTTGTTCGAGCGCCCGTGTGAGGTCACGTCCATCATCAATGAGGAATAAATATTCATCCACACGCGATTTTTTATCGCGTAGGCGTTTGATTTGTTTAATGCGTGGGTTCTGAAAACTGGTTATGGTTTCTATCATGAGTTAATTTTCATCAAATAGGCTTTTCACGAATATTTCTGGATTAAATAATACAAGGTCATTGATGCCTTCGCCCAAGCCCACATAATGGACAGGCAAATTGAGGTCGTTGAACACCGAAAAGACCATGCCACCTTTGGCGGAGCTATCGAGTTTGCTGACAATCACGCCCGTGACATCAATCATCTCTTTGAATTTTTGCGCTTGTTGCAAGGCATTTTGTCCTGTTGTCCCATCGAGTACCAGCATGACTTCATGGGGCGCGCCCGGGACGACTTTTTCTGATACAGCGCGGATTTTAGCGAGTTCTTCCATCAAATTAAAATTGGTGTGTAAGCGCCCTGCTGTGTCTACAATTAGCACATCATACCCGCGTGCTTTGGCGGCGGCGGTGGCATCATAAACGAGGGCGGCGGGGTCGCCACCGGGCTTGCTGGCGATGACAGGCACACCCACACGCTCTCCCCACATCTTCAGTTGGTCAATGGCGGCGGCGCGAAATGTATCACCAGCCGCGAGCATGACCTTACGTTGGTTGATGGTGTGGAGGCGATGTGCCAATTTGCCGATGGAGGTGGTTTTGCCACTGCCATTGACCCCGACCACCAACATAATCGAAAGTTCCCGACCACTAATATTGAGGGTGGGGGGGACTTTGAGCAAGGATGCCATGACCTCGCGCAATTGTAGTTGTAGGTTTTCGTTTTTGGTGATACCGCGTGAGCGTAATTCTTTAATGATGCGCCCTGTGGTCTCTACACCCACATCAGCTTGAATGAGGATGGCTTCAATATCTTCCCATGCCTCTTCATCAATTTCGGTGTTACCGAGCATATTGGCAATACGCCCAAAAAATGATTTCCGTGTTTTGGCTAATCCACGATTAAAAATGCCCAAAGTGTGTCCCTCATGTGATATTTTTTATCTCTGTATATTATCTAATGCTATCATACACAGGCTAAGGGGTCAAAACAAGGCGATTAATGGGCTATAATGAACTATATATATTTGGCTATGAATGAGGATGGTTTCATGACCGATTCGCTCACGCATTTGGATGCGCGTGGACAGGCTCATATGGTGGATGTTGGCGCAAAACCCGATTCAGAACGGGTAGCAGTGGCAGAAGGCTGGGTCTTTATGACTGCCGATACACTTCAGCACATCCGTGAGGGGAATATCAAAAAAGGCGATGTATTAAATACAGCCCGATTGGCGGGGATTATGGGTGCAAAACGTACATCTGACCTCATTCCGCTTTGTCATCCGATACCTTTAACCAAGATTGGTGTTGAAATTGACATAGAGGATACGCGCAATGCGGTGCATATTGTGGCAACATGCAAAACGATTGGCAAAACAGGCGTAGAGATGGAAGCCCTCACTGCTGTCAGTGTGGCGGCACTCACGATTTATGATATGGCAAAAGCCCTAGACCGCACCATGCGAATCAGTGATATTCGCCTACTGGAAAAGCATGGTGGGGTTCATGGTGATTATGTGGCAGAGGATAAATAAATGCAGGTGAAAATTCTGCTGTTTGCAACACTCAAAGACCGCGCAGGCAAATCGCGCCTTGTACTGGATGTTCCAGAAAATGCGACTATTCTCACTGTACGCCGTACATTAAGTGAGGCTTATCCAGAGATGGAGGTCAATGTAGAATTGGCAATTGCCGCGCTCAATCAAGAATTTGCCGTGGATACTGATGTTGTTCATGCGGGCGATGAAGTGGCATTTTTCCCGCCTGTGAGTGGAGGCAATCATCCGCCAGAGATTTTTTTGTTGGCAGATGCCCCTGTGAATCATGATGAGATTGTCGCCTCTATCACCACACCAGAGACGGGCGCAGTCTGCTTATTCAGTGGGATGGTACGCGGAAAAACCGATAAAGCGGGGCATTTGCCCCAAACTATCCGTCTGGAATATGAGGCATATGAGCCGATGGCACTCGCCAAAATGAAGCAAGTCGCAGATGAAATTCGGGCGCGATGGGCGGGTGTGCTGGGAATTGCCATCATTCAACGGATTGGCGAATTGGCGGTGGGTGATAATACGATACTGATTGCTTGTTCATCGGCACATCGGGATAATGGCTGTTTTGAGGCGGCGCGTTATGGCATAGATAGGCTCAAAGAGATTGTGCCTGTATGGAAAAAAGAGATTGGCGCAGATGGTGCGGTGTGGATTGAAGGGGATTATATGCCCACACCGAGCGACAAACATCCTTAGAAATTATTTTTTATCTTCATCACAGAGGGAGAACTATTATCATGACCAGACGAGTCGTAATTACGGGAGTAGGCGCTCTGACGGCTGTGGGACATACCGCCACACAGTCATGGGAAGCTATCAAAAAAGGGATTTCTGGCGCGGGTAAAATTACCCGTTATGATGCGTCACAGCATCATATTCAAATTGCCTGTGAACTCAAAAATTGGAATCCTGCCGATTATATGTCTGCCAGAGATTTGCGTCGTCATGACCGCTATCAACATTATGCTTATGCTGTCTCAAAAGAGGCATTAGCACAAGCAGACTGGAATTTGACCACAGAAGAAGAACGCTCACGCACCAGTGTCGTGGTGGGGTCATCAGTCGGTGGGGTAGAAAGTCACCGTGAAAATGCCATTATTGTGCATGAAACGCACGATTTACGCAAAATTAGCCCATTTGGTATTCCGATGTTTGTCGCCAATGGTGCAAGCAATATGCTGAGTATTCATGTCGGCGCACATGGTCCCACCCAGACGCTTGTTTCTGCGTGTGCTACAGGGGCAGATTGTATCGGCTATGCCTTTGACCTCATCCGTAGTGGGCGGATTGACCGCGCTTTGGCAGGATGTAGCGAAGCCCCTATTTCTGATTTGGGGATTGGCGGATTTGACCGTATTGGGGCGGCATCGCGCAATAATGATGACCCACAAGGGGCAATGCGCCCATTTGCCAAAGACCGCACAGGGTTGGTATTTGGGGAAGGGGCGGGTGTGGTGGTTTTAGAAGAATATGAAACCGCCAAAAAACGGGGCGCAGTCATATTGGCAGAATTATGCGGATATGCCGCCACATCCGATGCCTATCACCTGACAGCACCCGACCCCGATGCACTTGGCGCGGTACGAGCGATGCGCTTGGCGTTGGAATCGGCAGGGATTAATGCCGACCAGATAGACCATATCAATGCACATGGCACAGCGACAGCACTCAATGACCCGATGGAGACCAAAGCCATGAAGCAAGTTTTTGGCGACCATGCCTATAAAATTGCCATTAGTGGGACAAAAAGCATGACAGGGCATGGTATGGGGATGACGGCGGCGCTCGAAGCGGTGTTTTGTGTGATGGCGCTTCGTGACCAAATTGCGCCACCGACCATCAACCTGTATGAAAACGACCCAGAATGTGACCTCGATTATGTGCCATTGGTAGCGCGTGAGGTAAAGATGACCTATGCCATGAGCAATGCCTTTGGTTTTGGTGGTCATAATGCCTCGTTGATTTTTAAGAAGGCGGATTGATTGATGGATTTAGGTGTGTTGCAAGCACGTTTGGGGGTGAAACTTGAGGATGAGACCATGCTCAAGCAAGCCCTCACACACCGTTCTTATAGCAATGATGTTGGGGAACAAGTCCCTCATTATGAACGGTTGGAATTTTTGGGAGATGCCGTCCTCGATTTCATCTCTGCGGATTTTCTATATACCCATTTCCCCAATATAGCAGAAGGGGAACTCACGCGATTGCGGTCTGCTTTGGTCAAAACGGAAGCATTGGCACAATTGGCAACAAATTATGGATTGGGTGACTATATTCGTATGAGTAAGGGTGATGAAGCGGCGGGTGGGCGCACACGGGCGAGTTTGCTCTGTGATGTGTTTGAGGCAGTGGTTGGGGTGATTTATTTGCAAAAAGGACTAGAGGCGACAAAAGCCTTTATCACCCCATTGCTCGCCGCCCGCAAAAATAGTATCTCTGATGAGTCTGTGAATAAAAATCCGCGCAGTCGGTTTCAGGAATGGGCAGAAGCCATGTATTCGATTACACCACGTTTTGATGTCTTGAGCGTGGGTGGTATGGCACATCTGCCCAATTATGAAGTGGGGGTTTATTTGGGTGAACACCTCATCACCACAGGGCATGGGCAGAATAAACGCGCCGCCGCGCAAGATGCCGCCCAAAATGCCATGATGATGGTGGAAGCCAATCACCCTAATTTAGCCGTAATACCATCCGCAGGGGGAGATGGTCAGAAGCCTGACGGGGGATAATGACCCGTTGGTCATCGGCAAAAATGACCGTAACCTCATCTACACGGAAAATATCACTTTCCCACGCCCATAAATAATCGAGCCGTGCGCGTACCCCTGTGCGAATGAAGGTGACGGTGGTTTCTGGGGTGTCATCGGCAAAATAATCAACGAAATTGCGTGTCATGCTACGGATAACATCAGAGCTAGGGATGTTGTTGAATGTCCCGCCGATAATGCGCCGTCCTGTCCCGCCATCTTGTTCGATATGGGTATTCACCAATCGAAAAATTTGCGAGAGTTGTTCTTGTTGCCCACGTTCTAATTCTGCCACACTGACGACACCGCCTGTATCCAATAATGGGTCTAGCCATAGGTTATAAATGGTGATGACATTGGCATCTGGGCGGATTTGTACGCGCTGTAACCCTGTTTTTGTCGCTACACTGTTTTCGAGCGGGTAGCCATCGGCAAACACAATCGGTACTCTGGAGAGGATTGCCAATCCTTGTATCCCCTCATTGGGGGCATAGACGCGCACATCCATGCGTAAGCGGCGTGCCAGCCATAAGGCTTGGTCTACCCCAAAACTGGTCATACGACCAATTTCGACCTCTTGCAATAACACCACATCCGCCCCGCTAAATTCGATGGTGTTCGCCATTAGCGCCAATTCGGGATAGAAAAATTCGTTATAACCACCGTGAATGTTATAGGTCAATACGAGCAATTGTTGGGGATTCAATTTGGGTTCAATGATGGGTGGACGGGCAAAATAGACCGCGCCAGCACTCATACCCACCACCAAAATAAGCGTCACCACCGATAAAACAGGATTGCCACCACTCCATGCAATGCGTCTGCGGGTTTGTACAATGGGCAAGCACGCGACAAATGTGGCGAGGAGCAATAAGCCCAATCCTAACCCCTTAAATCCGCGTAGCAACGGCGGGATAATGGGATTTAGACCATCCAATGGCGGGGCAAAATTCCGCACGAAGGCGTACTCATAGGTGAAAATATCGCCCACATACAAGAGGACGAATAGCAATACCCCAAAAATGAGCCATAAACCGCCTAAACTGCGTTCTTTTTGGGCTTTTGGTCGGATGAGCCACCACCATAACAGGCTGATGGTAAATTGTGCCAAAATGAGCGAAATCCCTGCTATCAATCCTGTTAGGCGCGTGCCGATGACGATGAATAACATGGCGATGAGCATCCACACCCATCCGCGCACCCCACTATCAAATAACCCGATGAAACGGCGAACATATGCCCGTACTGTTGGCATGAGGGGGAGCAAGGTGGCGACCATGGTGGGGGCGACCAGCAGGGTGTAATCGCTGGTGGCGCGTCCTGCGATGGCGTTGGGGAGTGCCAGTAACGATACTTGTAAAAAGAGCAATGCGCCAAAACTCAATCCACCCCAAAAGGTGATGAGGGTGACATCGGGCGATACTTCTTGGGCGTTGGGCTTATCCAGTGGTTGGCTAAAAAAGGCGATGGCGCTGATGACGATGGTCACAACCGATAAAATCAGTTGGATATTGAGGTAATTTGCGCCCCATGATGGGTCGAGGGTGTTACCATAGGCACGAAAAAGTTGGTCAATGCCAAAGGCAAGAATCATCATCGGTGGAAAAATTCTGCCACGATGTCGGGCAATTGCCACGATATAGAGCAATGCCCCACCGAGCGTAATTGCCGCGCCGATGACATCGGGACGCAAGTCCATATTGGCGAGCATCCAATAGCGCCCAAAAGCAGTGATGCCTGTGGCAATCACGATGACGGGGCGAAATCCGCCGATGAAAATGCCGAGTGCGGGCAATGCCAGCATATAGACCAAAAAACTTATCTTGGCGCTTGCTACACTGGGTTGAATCAGTCCGAGTAGGGTGGGGTCTAACTGGGCAGGGTTGATTGTGGGAAAAAGTGAGGCACTTCCCATGCGGGCATAGACCTCTCCCAATAAGAAACGTAAGGCTTGTATGAAGAATACCCCAACAAATGTTGCCTCAATAAGGGCAAAAAAGGGGTGATTTGCTGTTAAAAATGAACGTATACGGCGCATTTATCCGTCCTCAGTTAAGGTTTGTTAAAGGGATTAGCTCCAAAACACATTTTTGGGTGTATAATCTACCAAATTTATCACAAGAAATTTTGGGTGCAATGGTTGCACCCCGATTGGAGTAGAATCACTTGGAAACAGTTAAAACACTCCTGCTTGGTGGCACAGTCGTCACCATGAACGAACAATTTGAGGTTTTTTATGATGGCGCAGTCGCTATCAATGGACATCAGATTGTCGCTGTTGGCACACGCCAAGATATTGTAGCACGTTATGAGGCAGAAGAAGTCATAAATTGTGACGGAAAATTTATTTTGCCCGGTCTGATTAACGCGCATACCCATGTCCCTATGACCCTTTTGCGCGGTTTGGCGGATGATTTGCGGTTGGATGTTTGGTTGATGGGCTATGTTATGCCCACAGAGCGCGAATTTGTGAGCGAAGAATTTTGTAGATTAGGCACAAAAATTGGTTGTGCGGAGATGATACGCAGTGGCATTACCACATTTGCCGATATGTATTATCACGAAGCTACTATCGCAGAGACCACCGCCGAAATTGGGATGCGCGGTGTCTTGGGGCAAACCATCTTAAAATTCCCATCACCCGATTCTGAATCGTATGAACATGCACTGGCATATACGCGCAAATTTATTGAAGATTGGCTTAATCACCCCCTCATCACCCCTGCTGTCGCCCCTCATGCGCCGTATTCCAGCACCAAAGACATGCTCAAGCAATGCGCTCAATTGGCGATGCAATATGATGTGCCTGTCCTCATCCATATTTCTGAAATGAAACAAGAAGAAGAGGATAGCTTTGATATTTACGGGATGCGGGTTGTGCCATGGGTAAAATCCAGTGGCTTGCTCAATGCAAAGGTATTGGCGGCGCATTGCGTTCATATCAACAAAGGCGATATGCAAACTTTGTATGAAAGCGATACAACCGTCTCGCATAACCCCACCAGCAACCTGAAACTCGCCAGTGGGATTGCTCCTGTGACCGAAATGCTCGAAAATAAATTGACAGTGGGCATTGGGACAGATGGTGCCGCCAGCAATAACGACCTCGATATGTTTGAGGAGATGCGCCTCGCGGCAATTTTGGGCAAAACTGCCGCCAATGACCCCACCGCGCTCCCCGCCCGCCAAGCCTTATTGATGGCGACCCGCATGGGCGCACAAGCTCTATTTTTGGGTGATGTGACGGGTAGTTTGGAAGTTGGTAAATATGCCGATTTAATCGTGATAGATGCCGATACGCTCCACAATAGCCCCAAATTCAAACGGAATACGGATGCAGTATATTCGCAAATCATTTATGCCAGCAAAAGCACCGATGTGGCGCATGTGATGTGTCATGGCAAATGGTTGATGAAAAATCGGGAATTGCTCACGGTGGATGTGCCAGATTTGCTCGAAGCGGCGCGGATATATGCCGAAAAAGTGGACACCTTCCTCATTGCTCATGAAGGCGATGTATTGAAGAAACTCATCGCTGTGGGTGGTGTTGAACGTGCAGAGAGCTTTGAGGTACAAGTGAAGGCGCGGATTACCGACCCCGAAATTGTCCAAAAATTGCTCAAGAGTTATGAAGTCGAAATTTTGCGCGAGACGCATTATCGGCAATATGATACCTTCTTCATGTTTGAAGCACCAGAAATGGGACGTGTGCGCTATCGTGAAGATGATAAACTCGACGAAAAAGGCAATGTGACAGAAGTGCGGGCAAGATTGACCTATACCAGCCCTACTAAGGAGCGTGCTTTTAACTCTGCCATTTTGCTCTCACGGTCACGGTTTATTGCTCCAGCAGACCGCCCATTGCGTTTTTATCGGGAATATTTCCAAGCGGCGACGGTGGTCAATTTGAGCAAAGACCGCAGACGCTGGCGGATTTTGTATCAAGATGTGGTGTATTTTATCAATATAGACCACCTGCTTGATACTGATGATAATGAGATGTATATCGAAATCAAATCGCGCACATGGTCACTATCGGATGCGGAACATAAAGCCGATGGGATTCAACGCATGTTAGGTGTGTTGGGAATTTCTCCAGAGGATTTTGTGTATAAGGATTATTTGGAAATTCACCAAGAAGGTGTGTTGGGGTAGGGAATCATAACAAGTGGCGGACATAATATATATGCCCGCCACAATTGTTATATTAGCTTTGCAAGACACGGATGGCTTGCTTGCCCCATGTAAGCTCATTGATATATAGGGTGTTGCCCAACGAATCGAGTGGGGATGGAATAGGGGTGACGGTCAGATTATTCCAAATATTGACAACCCCCGTCATTGGCTCTATAAATGCGACACTTGCCCCATCTGGCGACACTTGAAGCTGATTGACACCATATACTGTATCGGTGAGTAATGTTTGGAGTTGGGTGTTGGGGTCAGTCACATAAATTTCCCACATATTCTGCATGGGGTCGTTCACGATAATCATCAAATTCGCTAACCCAATGGGGGTTTGTGCATTATAGCGTTGTGGGGCGGCGGCTGTGATTTCTTCTATAGCCCCTGTTTCATCAATGAGGCGTAGCATTCCAGCGCCATAATAGAGGGCATAAACCTCTTTATCATTAAATTGGGCGACAAATGACGCGACTGGTGGGATATTGTCTACATCGCTGACAAATGGCACTCTGAACTGTATTTCGCCTGTGGGGGAGAATAGCAGATAGGTATTTACTGCACTTGAATTATCATATTCAAAAAAATTCATGTAAATGCCGTTTGCGCCCCATTCAACACTGTGTGGGATAGAATACACCATGGCTGGAGGCAGGTCGGTGGTCAGCACTTTGCTGGTGGCAGTGGCGATGTCATAGACGACCAATTGATAGACCTCTGTAAAATTTTGGTTTTCATCCATCGTGGGAATAACTTCTGTCCATGCCAAGAGTGTGCCATCTGGCGACCATTTTGGTGCAGAACGACGGATTGCCCCTAATAGTGTCTCGGTATCAGCCTCGGTGGGTTGTGTGGCAACAACCATAATTTCGCCTGTGGCGAGGTCATAAATGGCGATGTCGGTGGGCAATTCACCTTCCCAAAAGAAGTTGCCACTTTCATCTCGATTTGCGTCGGCAAAATCACTGGTGAGTTGTGACCATGTGCGATAAACAAATTGTGTGCCATCGGGTGAGTAATCGGGGGTATAGCTATAACCTTCTCCTGTTTCCAGTTGAATGACTTCGCCATTTTCCCATTTGTAAATTTCTCCATTAGCAGTAAGAAGTAGGGGTGGCTCATTTGGTGATTGTGCTGTGAGAGGTGTAATGGACAGCACAAAGAGGCACAGTAGTAAAAATGCGGTAATTCGTTTCATTGAATTTTCTCCATACATCATAAAATACCCGTGTAATATACTGTAACACAGGTAGTTGTTTTTGTGCGTGAAGATAAATATTTCTTATGCTTGTGGTGCTTCTTTGCCGTTCATACGCGGATAGGCGATGCCCCATATCACGAATGGAATGAGGCTAATAACCCCTGTCCCAAAACTGATGAGACTCAAATTATTGGCGACTGTGCCATAGGTGAGCAAGCGTAAGCTATTGCCCAACCAATCGGCATGAAGGGTGAGGAGTGGCGGGGTGATAGCTTGGTTGAGCGCATCTACCCATGCACCATGCCCAATGGTGCTGATGACGGTCACAAATTGAAAAAAGGCTAAATCCAACGAAAAAACACGCCCCAAATAGGCATCTGGGACAGTTTTTTGAATCAGCACTTGGCTATATGTCCAATTGGCAGACCCGCCCATTGCCCGCAAAATGAGCGCCATGCACAACATCAATAATGAGCCACTTATACCCAGTAATACCCATCCCAAAACTGCCCAGAAAAAGCCGATGAATACCAATTGGTGTATTTTGCCGATTGAGCCATCATTTATTTTATTCAGTAAAAACGGTCCAATGACTGCACCAACACCAAAGGCACTATACATAATACCGAGCGAAAGTTGCCCATCTAACCCGATAATAAATACTTGTGTGGCAAAAATGGTCATGAGTGCATCCACATTGCCAATGCTGGTCGCCCCTTTGATGAGCATGGTCATAAGGGTGCTGGGATGTTTGCCGATATAGCGCAAACCTTCGCCAAAACTGCCTTGTCGGTGATGTTCTTTTTCGGCTTTGGGGGGTTGGACATAGTGAATTTTGCTGATGAGCCAGCCTGCGACTGCAAAAGAGAGTGCGTCTATCACAAGGGCAAAACTCGTGCCAAAAATGGCGGCGACCACCCCGCCAACCACTGCCCCAAATGCCAACATGGTTGACCATGTGACGCTAGAGAGGGTATTGGCGGCGATGATGTCTTTGGGTTCAACTAAAGCGGGTGTGATGGCAGATTGACCGGGTTCAAAAAATGCCGATAACCCAAATTGGATGAAGGTGAATAGATAGATAATCCATAACCTATCGGCTGAGGTGGCAAATAAAAACATCAATACCACGCCTGTACGCAAAATATTGCAGTAAATGAGAATTTTGAGGCGGTCAACGCGGTCTATCAAGACCCCTGCAATCGGACCAATGAACATCGGCGGCATGACACGGGCGAGGATGAATAAACTAAGTGCCAATCCAGAGCCGTTTGAGTAGGTGCTGACAAGGGCGAGTAGGGCGATGGTATTAAACCAATCTCCCAATAAACTCACCACTTGGGCAAACCATAGCAAACGGAAATCACGATTTTGGCGTAATAACGGCAAATACTCGTTCAAAATGAAATTCCTTCTATCGAATAGCGATAGGGTGATATGATAGGATAGACAAGATAAAATCATATCATTTTGGGCATGACCTGTCATGCCCCTACGGTATAAGTGGCTATATGGGATATGCGATATATCATGTTTGTGTTGGCGATAGAGGATGGAATTTGTGAATTTTTTTGACCGATTAACAGAAAAATTGGGATTACGCTCGGCAGGAACAGATAAGACGAGTGCCGAAAACGGACGCGAGACATTACAGACCCTATTGGAGCGTATGAAACGATATAAACGCTCTGGCGAGTTTGATAAGGCACTCGGCGAAATTGACCGTGCCACCCAGATGATTAGTGGGTACGATAAAGCGATGGTGAACGAATCATTGCCATTTGCCTTGCGCTTGCATACTGCCGATATTTATACCCAACAAAAACGATATGTAGATGCACAAAATATGTTATTGCAATTACAATCCGAAGCCGATGCCCATAAACAAAAAGCCTATCTCGCCTATGTATTGATGGCGTTGGGGGTACTCTCGCAAGAAGTGACACAATGGGATGTGGCGCGAGATTATTATGAACGAGCGTTGCGCGTGGGGAAAGAATATAAATTCATTGGAGCAGAAGGTCGCGCCCAAGCGCATTTGGCAGATACTTATCTGAACGAAGGCAATGCCAGTTATGCTACATATTTGCTCCAAGAAGCCATTCCCAAGATTAATACCAGTGGCGATATGGAATTGAGCAGTTATTTTGTCGGACGGCTGGGCGAATCACTCATTGCACAGGGCAAAAAACTTGAAGGACAACAACTCATTGGGCGGGCGCTTCGTATTGCGGAACAGATGGAATATCGGCAATACCAAATCCGTTGGCGCAGTTTGTTGGCGGTGGAAGCCATAAGCGAGGGGTTATATGACGAAGCACGGCGCTTATTGACCCAAGTCCTGACACAACTGAGTACACAATCCGTAAAAGATGGGGCAAAAGTGACCCTCACTTTATGCCGATTGTGTAAAGTGTGTTTGCGCCTCAATGATATTCCTGCCGCGCTCGATTATTCGCAACAAGCGACCGAATTTGCACAAGATTTATCCACCACCGATAAATTGCTCCTAGAGGCAACATTAGGCGTGGTGGCACGGGCATTACATGATTATGATGCCACAATTGCCCATTTGACGATGGCGATTGATGGGGGATATGCTGACCATATATGGACAGAGGGTGAACATAGCCCTGTGGAGATATTTCGCAATTTGGCGGTGGCATATACCGAAAAAGGGGAGTATTCCACCGCGCTTGCCACGTTTGATAAGGCACTTATCCACGCCAAAAAACATGATGACCCGTTGGATAATGCCGCCATTCATCGTGATATTGGCATTTTTTATATGCGCCAAAAACAATTAGATGAGGCGCTCAAAGAATGGTGGCAGGCGCTCAGATTATATGAATCAAAAGGGCAATATGCGCGGGTTGCGAGGCTCTATTGTGATATTGCTCATTTTCGCAAACAAAGCGGGCAATTCAAACGTGCTATGACCGATTATCAAATGGCATTGCAGACCCTTAGCTCGGTGGATGACATCGAAACACGCGGGGTTGTGTTGGCAAATACCGCAATCGCATTTATGGATTATAGCGATATGGAAACAGTAGATTCTTTTTTTACTGAATCTATCCAAATTGCGGGGCAACTCGCAGACCGTCTTGCCGAATCTACACGGCGCGGTAATTATGGCTGGTTTTTGCTCACCACAGGCAAACCAGACCACGCCTTAGAGATGCTTGAATATGCCTTGCGCTTGAGTGAGCAATTGGGGCTAAAGATGCAATCTGCTGTTCAGACCGATAATATCGGGTTGGTTTATGATGCAAAAGGGAGTTATGAACGCGCTGTTTATTATCATGCCAAAGCATGGGAACTTTTGGTGGGAAGTGATGATGTTCATTGGCGGGGGATTGTGAGCGCGAATTTGGGTAATAGTTTAATCTCACTGGGAAAAATGAGTGAGGCGCAAAAATTATTGGATGTGGCATTGGAAAGCGGGCGTAGGGGTGATAATCATGAGGTGATTGTGCGGGCGCTTATGGGGTTGGTGCGCTTGCAGATGGTAGACACATCCGTGACGCTTCCAGACCTGTCTGCATGGTTAGATGAAGCACAAACCCGCGCAGAAACGACCCATTTACGTCGCCTTATTGGGGATGTGTATGCCCTTAGAAGTCGGTATGAGGCACGGATAGAGAATATGGCTAAGTCGCGTGAAGCATGGGACAAAGCCAACGATATTTTTAGATTGTTGGGGTTGCCCATTATAGATGTTCCCGCATGGTTATCTGGTGAATAAAACAAATCAGAATGGTTTAACGTATACAAAGTAGGGGAATGATGAGTCACGTCCAAAAAACAAATAAAAGGATAATATCATGACAACCGATGAATCACTTTCTGGCGAGTCTTTGCTCAAGCATGTTAAAGTGTTGGCAGATGATATTGGAGCGCGTCCTGCGGGGCATCCACAAGAAGAACAAGCGCGTCATTATGTGCGCGGAAAATTACAAAGCTATGGGATTGATGATGTGGAAACCATCTCTTTTGATACCATAGATTCATGGGGTTATGGACTCATTGGCTCGGTAGGGGCGAGTTTGGTGGGGAATATTATCGGAAATCGCCTTATTGGTGGTGGATTGGCATTATTGGGGTTGCGGGAGCATGTTGCCACGCTCACAGCACAAAATAGCATCCTAGCCCCATTATTTCCCCAACGACAAGGCGGGACGGTCATCGCCAAAATTGCCCCAAAGGGCGAAATCAAACATAAAATTGTGCTGATGGGGCATGTGGATAGCAATAAGCATCGCAAAAGTTTTTCTAAGGCAGGCAAAAAATTATTATTGCCATCATCCACACTCATGACGGCGGGGTTGTCGCTCAATTTATGGGGATTGCTCACGGGTAAACAGAGTTTTCGTAGATGGGCAGGTGGTATATTGGGGTTTGCCTTATGGCGGCTAATCGAAGATGAACGCGAGGACTATGTAGATGGCGCAAATGATAATGCGAGTGCTGTCGCATGTGTATTGGGACTTGGCGAATATTTTGCCAAAAATCCACTGGAAAATACCGAAATTTGGCTGGCATTTACGGGGTCAGAAGAAGTTGGGCTATATGGCTTACGTGCCTTGCTCGATAAATACGAAGAAACCTTGCGTGATGCGTGGTGGATAGATTTTGAGATGGTCGGCGCGGGTGATATTGGGTTTGTGACGCGCCATAGCGGATTAAATTACCTTACACCGTATCATCCACATGAAGAAATGGTCGCATTGGCGCAAAAAGTCGCTGATGAACACCCAGAATGGCGTATCAAAGGCACACCGATGACCATTTTGGAGGAGGTTTTGCCCTTGCGTCAAAAAGGGATGCGAGCGATGTGTGTGGTCGGTGTGGGTGAAGATGGCTGGTTGGTGAATTGGCATCAACATAGCGATAATAGTGATAATATTCATCCAGAAGCACTCGAAAAGGCGGCAAAATTTGCATTGGCAATGAGTCGTGAGATTGATAAGGGGTAATATGGCAAAAATTTGGTGTATTTCTGCCCAATTATTCAGTCATACTGATTGGGGCGGATTTTTGCGTACTGCACAAAGTTTGGCAGATAGTGGGCATGAAGTGATATGGGTGAGCGCAGAAAAATTGCGTGGGGCGATTATGAGTGCTGGCTTGCCCTTTCATCCCATCCCCCAAACAGGCTTTTTATTTCCGCCACCACCCGCGCCTGATGTAACCAAAATTCCCCCACAAGAGGCGGTGATGTTGCGCTATCGGCGGGCGTTGGATACGTGGATGAGTGTGGATATTGTGGCAGAATCCACACAAAATTTACTGGATTTGGCAGAAAAAATCGGCAAGCCCGACCTCATCCTCACCGACCCATTTTTGAGTTCATCGGCGCTATTCGCAGAAAAAATCGGCGTGAAAATGATTGTGTGTGGTTGGCAAGCACAAGCCGATTTGGATGCAGAGGCATTGTTTCCGATTCAACGCAATTTGGCAACAGATAGCCAACAACGATTAGCCATTTTGCTGGAAAAATTTGGTTTACAAGGTGAAAATTTCTCTAAAGGGGCAACGACCTCCATTCTCAGTCCGCATTTGCATATTTCATACTTTACCCCGCGTTGGTATATTGCAGAAATGGGGAGTTTGCTCCCGCAAAATATATTCGTTGGCGGGGTGAAAATTGTCCCAAAAGACCCACCTCCCGCATGGCTCACCGATATTCCAGAGGATGTGCCATTGGCACTCATCACACTAGGGACGACTTTTACGGGTGATTTGGGATTTTATAGCTGGGCGGCACAAGCGGCGGCGCGTGAGGGATTATTGCCTGTGGTGGCAATCGGGTTTAATCCCATTGCGCCAGACGATAAGGCGATGCTGGTTAAATCATTGCCAAAAGGGACGCGACTGGTCAATTTTGTGCCATTTGAGCATGTGCTACCGCGATGCAAAATCATGATTCATCATGGCGGGATGGGTACGACTCATTATGCTGTGGTCTATGGGGTGATGCAGATTGTTGTGCCACATGCCGCCGACCAACGGGTACAAGCCAAACGGGTCGCACAAGCCAGAGTCGGGCTAAATTTGACGGCGCATGATGTTCGGCAGGGCATGTTAAAGGACGGGGTGCGGGCGCTGGTGAATGACGAAAAAGTGCAAATCACCGCCACCCAATTGGCGGATGAAATGGCGAATTTGGGCGGGGTAGGGCGTGCCGTTGAGGTGATTCAATCCATGCTATAATGTGGATAGTGATGATATGAACGGGATATGAACAATGTTACAAGAAGCCCCTATTTTTAGCTTGAGCAAATATATTGAAATGCGCGATAACCGCCCACATATACGCGGACGGCGTGTGCCTGTTGCGACCATTGCCCATAGCTCTCAAACACATGGTTGGGACGTTGCGATGCTCTGTGAACAATTCACATTGAATCAAGCCGAAGTTTTATCGGCATTGCTTTATTATGCTGAATACAAAACAGAGATAGAAGCGCAAGAGGCGCTATATCAACGCATGTTGGATGACGCACAAAAGGCATTTGATGAGCGACCAAGCAAATAAAATTCGTTTTTATTTTGATGAACACATGCCTCGCATTGTCCAAAAGGCTCTTATTGAGAATGGTTGTGATGTGATAATGGCTGTAGATGTTGGAATGACGGGTAAAGATGATGATAACGAGCATTTGCCGTATGCCACTCAAAATGGATTGGTGATTTTCACCCGTGATAAACCATTCGCTGGGCGAACTGCCCAACATATAGACCATGCTGGTTTAATATGTTGGACAGGACGCGATGATGATTTTAGTGGCATGATTCGACAATTATTGAAATTTGCTGACGAACACTCGCCAGAAGATTGTGTTGGGCGAGTGTTCTGGGTAAAAGCCTAATTTTCTGCGGAATGTTATTGCCTAATTAGGGTTACTGTACCTCCATTAGGTGATTTTATAATCACCTGATTGTTTGATACACTCACAATTTCTATGATTTGATTAATCCCTGACACAGTCGAAGATCCGCTCTTCTGTATCATAATTAAATACGATTCATGACGTAGCCATATTCCTGTGTGCCATGAATTATCATCTTCCCATCTATATGTACCATCGTTATTAAATGTGGTAACTGCATTAAAAGATGCCTCTGGATTGAACCATGAGCCAACAATATCATTAGCTCTACCAGAGCTACCCTGACTTACTAAAACAAACACTATGGCGATAATGGCGATGAGTGCCACAATACCACCGATAATAAATGGGGTATTATTGCGTTTTAGGGCATAATCACTATATTGTGGTTGTCCATATTGATTCGGTGGATAACCTTGTGGCGGTTGATTGGGATACCCACTTTGTGGTTGCCCATATTGATTTTGTGTATACTCGCTTGGTGAGGGTTGTTGTGGTTGATTAGGTTGGTTTGGGCTTGGATAACTCATGGTTGTCTCCATAATAGTACATGATATATTTTATATTTATGTTATTTTTTTTTCATAAATATCAAGCCCTAATTAGCTATCATTACGGTTTCTTAAACATAGATTAATCTCTAGCCTAGCCTATGGCTTTGAGCCATAGGCTAACCGTTTTGGAAGCCCACTAAAGGGGCTAGTTTTTGTCTAATTTTGAAGTGAATATTGGTCATAAAGGTGGATTTGAGCGCCTTTAAGTGTAACGAACTAATCATGGATACGAATTGATAAAAAATGATTGAATATGCCAAGACCCCGATTGGCGTATTATTTTTTTCACTTTCGTGTCAATCTAATTTCATCCCCATCTATCTTAAAGACAAGTTCCGTGGATGTTAACCTAACAATCTCGATAGATTCTGTTTGCCCCTCATAAGTGATAAATAATGTATCGCCGTCAATACGATAGGCATCAGTATATGACTCCCCGCTGTCACTGATTTGTGTATAAGTTGAATCATTAAAAGTGGTGGTAAAACCACCATTTTGGGGTGTGTACTAAGTGCCTTTAAGAGAAGCCCCGCTGTTAGATGCTAAAAGCACAACGATGATAATGGCGACAACCGCAATGAGTGCCACAATTCCGCCAATGATGAGTGGGGTGTTATTGCGCTTTGGTGGATAGCCATATTGTGGGGGAGGGTAGCCACCATATTGCGGTTGTCCATAAGGATTGGGCGGGTATCCTTGTGGTGGTTGATTGGGATAGCCACCTTGCGGTGGTTGCCCATAAGGATTAGGTTGATAGCCATCTTGTGGTGGTTGATTGGGTTGATTTGGATAGCTCATATTATATATCCTCTGCTTTGATTACCTCAAAAATTACCATAATTCATAAATGAATGGTGTCATAGAGGCGTTTCCTCCTCCTAGAGCAAGTATAAACAGAAAAATGAGGATGATGATAACCCAAAAATGGTAGCGCATCTGCCATCTCCTTTAGGCGGGTTTGTGACCTGCAATTAAAATGTAGCTATGGTCAAAATCGGCTTCTGGTGTGCCGATAGCACGCGGGTTCAAAAATTCTTTGACATCCTTTGGTGCTTGGTGGAGCATTATTTCGAGCTTTTCAATCGTTTGGGGCGTGCATTTTTGCCGATTTACCCAGTCTAAAAAGCCACCTGCCGATTTAGAAAGTAAAAAGGTTTCATCTACCACCAATCCTGCATCCAAATACATCCCGCGCCATTCGTATTCGGCATAAATGCGGTGGTGGCTTGGGTCACGCAATTGCTCAAAAGCATCTATATAACGGGCGGCATGGTCATTTTCTGGCACATAATGGTCTTCTATCACCAATTTGCCATTTGGCTTGAGGACACGCGCACATTCTTGTACAAACCGAAAACAATTGGGGAAATGATGTGGGGCAATGCGACAGGTCACTAAATCGAAGCTATTGGGTGCAAATGCGAGATGTTCCGCATCGGTTGTCGCATAAGCGGTGTTATCATGTTGAGACAATAATGTTTTGGCGGCACGGAGCATTTTATAGGTAATATCGCCAGCGACCATGAATTTGACATGGGGAGCGATGAGGTTTGCTGTATGTCCGCCACCCGTGGCAATATCAAGGACAACCCAATCGGGCTGTGGATTTGCCATCGCCAATAATTTGGGTAAATCTTCACCTTCAACATGCGGGACACTGGTCAGATAGGCGGTTGCAAACTCGCCAAAACGCTCTTGTGATAGGGATTTGGGGTCATTGGGGGTGGTCATTTATGTCTCCTCTAACAAATTGTATTGTGCTAAAAGGGCAATTCTATTATATCATTGTTCGCAATTTATCGCACATGCGTTATAATGTTAACATCATGCAAAGGCTATTCGTGTGGCATTTGAATTTGAGATTCTAGCAACTGATGGACAATCTCGTGTTGGTGTGTTACATACCCCTCATGGGGATATTCCCACACCTGTTTTTGCCCCTGTGGGGACTGTGGCGACTGTTAAAGCGATTCCTCCAAAAGATTTGGTAACAAGTGGTGCGTCGCTCGTTTTGGCGAATACCTATCATCTCTATTTGCGCCCAACCGATACACTCATCGCAGAGATGGGTGGGTTACATCGGTTTATGGCATGGGATGGTCCCATCTTGACCGATTCTGGTGGGTTTCAGGTCTTTAGCCTCACAGAAATCAATAAAATTGATGATGATGGTGTGACGTTTAAGAGTCATATTGATGGCAGAAAATTACGCCTCACACCAGAAATTTCTATGACCATTCAACAAAATTTGGGTGCAGACATCATCATGTGTTTTGATGAATGTCCCATTCCCACAGACCGGACTATCGTGGAACGTGCCGTAAAACGTACCAGCGACTGGGCGGTAAGATGCCGACAGGCACACCGTGATGATACGGTACAGGCGCTGTTTGGCATTATACAGGGGGGTATTTTCCCTGATTTGCGCGAAAAATCGGCTGAATTTTTGACACAACTCGATTTTAAGGGCTATGCAATTGGGGGCTTGGCAGTCGGTGAGACGAAACAAGCCATGTATGATACACTAGATGTTACTGCCCCATTATTACCTGCAAATAAGCCTCGGTATCTGATGGGGGTGGGTGAACCAGATGATTTGGTCGAAGCGGTTATGCGTGGCATGGATGTTTTTGATTGTGTGATGCCGACACGGGTCGCACGACATGGCGCGGCATTGACATTAGACGGTCGCATTAACATGCGGAATTTAGCACATGCGCGGGATAACTCACCACTCCAACACGGGTGTACTTGTTATGCTTGTCAGACCTTTACTAGGGCATATATACGCCATTTGGTTCATTCAAAAGAGTTATTAGGGCATTATTTACTCAGTTTGCATAATATCCATTTTTTGATTGACCATATGCGCCAAATCAGAGAAGCCATCATAGAAGGACGCTTGCGAGAATATGCGACTCATTTTTTGAAACGATATATGCGGTTAGCCTAAATTTTTATGAAGCCTGTTCAACGCACTTTCGCCATTGTCGCACTCACCACAACGCTGGTGAGCTGTGGTGTTCATAATTCCCCCGCCACCATACCCACTTTGACCGCGACCCCTCCGCGTGTCTCTGCGACAACGGCAACGTATCCCCTCATGAACGACCTCCTCCGCGCCTATGGTGACGGGTCATCGGCGTATGTCCTCGAATTATATCCCGCCAATACTCAAACCCGTTTGGATGATTTGCAAAATAACCGTATCTCCTATTTTACAACGCATCACTTATCCCCGAATCAATCTTTATGGGCGGCACCCATCGCTCAGGATGGCATCGCCATCATTACCCATTCACAAACCAATTTGCAGACCATTTCATTAGACCAACTGCGCCAGATATATAATGGACAACTGGTGACATGGGCAGATATTGGTGGGGTAGGTGATGATATTGTGGTGTTTAGCCGTGAAGATGGCAGTGGTATCCGCGCAGAATTGGAGCGCATGGTGATGGGTAGTCGGCGGACAACCGCCAATGCTCGCCTTGCCTTCAGCGATGCTCAAATGGTCAAGCAAGTTTCAGAGACTATCGGCAGTATCGGTTATGTCTCGTGGGGGTATCTGAATACGCTTCCTGAGCAAGATGTTCATGTGTTGCAGGTTGATGGTGTTCAGCCAACCCTGATGACAATTTATGAGCATATCTATCCCCTCACCAACACCATTTATGTGGTTGGCAAAAGTGAACCACAAGATGACACACGGGTGTTTGTGGGTTGGATTCAGAGTCAAGAGGGGCAAGGGGTTATCATGCAAAATTATGTACCGTTGTTGTTGCCTATGTCGCGGTAACGGTAAAATTTCCGAAAAATGTAAAGAGCATTATATACAATAAAGCAATCGTTAAGACCCACAAAAAAATCAATGATACGTTGCGAGCATTGCGTAAGCGTTCACGGCGCTTTTCCATCAACATTTCGCTCTCGCGTAGGCGATATAATGCGCCTGCGGCTGAGGTGTTCTCTGGATTTACCCGCAAAACATTATCGAGGCACACAATGGCTTGGTCTAACGACTTGACCACCACCGCCATCCATAACCACGCATGTTCAAAATTGCCGTCCTCTTGAATGAGGCTACGCAAAATATCATATGCCTCTTGCTGTTTATCTTCTTTGATGAGGTCTACAGCATCTAATAGGCGGTCTATGCGAGAATCTGGTGGCGGGGTGGTCTGGTCGGTCATAGAGTCACATTCTGGAATAAATCGTGTTCGTCAATTTTATCTTTGGCGGGTTTTGGATAGATACGGGTGAGCGACTGATTGCCACCTAGTAATTTTCGTAACCAGAAGGGCAAAATGCCTCTGCGTCCGCCACCCTGACTGGCATGGCAAGCATTGGCATCTTCCCATGCTTTGAGATATTTTGCGATATTGATTTTGGTGTGGTTGGGTTCACAATTTTCTAAAATCGCTACTACATCAATATCTTTATTCGTCCCGACTGCACGCGGATTTTGCCCACGTAGGCGCATGATGAATATGCCTAATTGGATTGTGCTTTTGGGGATGTTGGTATAGTACAATTTTTGTGGGGCATAGGCGGGTAGGTCATCTGGCATATATTTAGGGTCGGATGCCAGTGTAAAGGCTTCTGTGGTGGCGCGTTGAATGGCGATATGGTCTGGATGCCCGTATGCACCATATTTATTGAATGTGATAACGACTTGTGGGCGGATGCGCCGAATTTCATGTACCATCATGTCTATCATCACTTTGGGGGTATTTTCCCAAATATACCACGAACAGGACGGGTCTTTGCTGGTCTCTGACCCCATCATGCCACTATCTTTATAACCGACTTTGACCACTTCGGTGAATCCGAGCTTGGCAGAAGCGCAATCGAGTTCACTTAGGCGCAATTCGGCAATGGTGCCATACTTCCCTTTCATTTCTTCTGGAATTGTGCCGACATCACCATTGGTCGAACACACATAATAGACTTCCACACCCTCTGCGACATATTTAGAGATGAGTCCGCCTAACCCAAAACTTTCGTCATCGGGATGGGCAAAGGCAATCAGTATCCGCTTTTTTTCCATATCTGCTCCTCAGTTTGCAATTCACATTATATCAGATAGTGAATGATTGGGGATTCTTTCGCATGTCTCAATTTATGCCCAAAATCATAAAGTGTGCTATGCTATGAAAATTATTCAAAAAGTGGAATTTTGCCTTATGTCTGATGATATAACCAAACAAAACGCATGGATTCGTACCAAAATTAATGTCAATGATGTTGATGAAGCCCGTGCGTTATTGGCAGAGGCATTGCCAAAAGGCAATTCAGAGACATATTATTTGGCATCATTGATTGCGACTACCGATGAAGAACGTTATGCTCATTTAGAAAATGCAATTGGTTTAGATGACACCAATGAAGAAGCCCAAAAAGCCTTTACTGAATTATTTGAGCGCAACCCTCATTATTATGACCCACGTAAAACACGGGCATTATTCATCACTTGCGGGGTTTTGGCGGTTGTTTCTGTGATTGGCATGATTATCGCCGTTATTTTAACATGGCAATGATTTTTTTGTGTAAATAGACGATTTCCCCACGCAATGACCACGTTTCTATAAAAAGCCCTGTGCAATCGTGTGTATGGGGCTTATACTTTACCCCGCTTGAGTTCTGTTGATTATGATAAAGAGGCATTTATGCGCCGAATCGTTTTGTTACTTGCGGGGATGTGTTGTTTATTGGTGGTTGTACCCGTTTTTGGGGTGGCATCTGTTCCACATGGGGAACAGGTTTTTGTGACCAATACCCCACGTCCTGCTACCGATAAACCCATTAATTTTGTCACCAATACGCCGAGTGGTCCCACCGCTACACCAACCGCCACATATACCCCATCGCTGACCCCAACGCTCACCCCGACAGCGACCCCAACCTATACCCCAACCCTCACGCCATCGGCAACATTCACGCCCACGGCGACTTTTACACCAACGCCAACTCCATCGCCAACGCCTACACCGAATGGTCCTTTTATTTATCCAGATGGTGTGAATTCGCTCACAGGGTTGCCATACCCTAACGAAGAAGCGCAAAATCGGCGCAATCTCATCGTCAAAATTAGCAATTATCCGCCTGTGGTGCGTCCACAAACAGGGATTAACCTTGCTGATGTGGTCTTTGAGATGGAAGCCGAAGGCGGTGTGACACGGTTTGCGGCAATTTATCGCACCAATGCGCCCACCGTAGTCGGGTCTGTGCGGAGCGCCCGTTTGGGTGATTTGCACCTCATCCGCATGTATAACGCGCTACTCGCCTATTCTGGGACGAGTGAACCGATTCAAAATATCATTTTATCGTCTGATTTTGTCTATCAGACATTTTCACCCCTCAAAGGTGATAATTGCGAAAATGCTGGTTTTTGCCGTGATGAGAGCCTCGATGTCGATTTTGAGCATACCTTGTTCCTCAATACCCAGACACTTTATGACCTCGCCACACGGCGCGAAGTGAATCGCCCGTTACGTGCGCGTGGATTCGCCTTTAGCGAAGTGCCAGACCCCAATGGTGTGCCTGCGGTGGATATTTATTATGATTGGTGGGGACAAGCCGATGCCCGTTGGCAATATGACCCCGAAACAGGTCGTTATGTCCGTTATGCCGATGGCTATCCTCATTTTGATAAAGGGGATGGCGAACAAATTTGGGCAGATAATTTGGTGTATTTAGAAGTTGAACATCGCCGTCGCCCCGATTTGTTCCCAGCAGGGGCAAATTATGAATCCATCGAAATCAATTTTGGATTGTTGCCAGAAAGCACCGACCCCGCGCAGGGTAGGGCATTTGTATTCCGCGATGGACAGTTCTATACCGGTTTTTGGCGCAGACAAGATGAAAATGACGGTAGCGCCATCCAATTGATTTATGGTGGGTCGCCTGTGCCGATTATGCTCAAACCCGGTCGTACATGGGTCACACCTGTGCGCGGATTGGGGTCTGTGGTGGTCTCTGACCAATATACCGATATGGAAGAATTGGGGCGTATTTTGGCACTCACCGCCACCCCAACCATTGACCCTGCGACCACGACAGGGGATTAGTAACTATTTTCTGATACAAAAAGGCGACTCATCAGCAGTCGTCTTTTTTGATTGACAACAAACAGAAAATTTGTTATATAATTATATTGTTGGATTTTAACACTATTTTTGTGGGGATATACAACTAATGTCAGATAAGAAAAATCACTTAGATGCACCACTTGAGAACCCAGAAAAAAATTACTCCGATTCACCCCAAGAAGATTTAAAAAATGATGAACTCAATTTTGCTCCCTATGCCAAAACACTTGCAAAAGCGATAACGAATGTTTCATTAAATAATGGCGCTGTAATGGCAATTTATGGTGAGTGGGGAAGTGGTAAATCTACCCTCATAAATTTTATTTTAAAATATCTTCAACCAAACATCGATAATACTCAGAAGCCAGAAATAATGGTTATTAAATTTAATCCGTGGTTATTTTCTGGTCAGGAAAATTTAGTAGGACATTTTTTTGAGCAAATTCGTGCTGAATTTGCATTGACTAAAAATAATCAATGGGGATCCCAGCTATTGGATTCATTTGAAAAATTGAGCGACGTTTTATCACCAGCATTACCTCCACTAGAGATAGTGACTAGAGCATTGCGGGGGATTAAAAATACTGCGAATCCGCCTAAGAGCATTAATCGGATTCATACTGAGATAAAGGGTTTATTACGTGGACAAGATAAGCGTTTTTTAATTGTAATTGATGATATTGATAGACTCACTAGGGATGAAATTCGCCAATTATTCGGTTTAGTGAAATCTGTTGCTAATTTCCCCAATATCCTTTATTTGTTGGCGTTTGATAAAGAGATTGTTAGCAAAGCAATATCACCAGATGGTTATGGTGATGATTTTCTCGAAAAAATTGTGCAATTCCCATTTGAAATGCCACTGATAAGTCAAAATGCACTCGACAATTTGCTTATTTCAAGTCTTGAAAAGATATTAAATAAATCGATTCCTGAAACTTTCTACGATAAAAGTGGATATGAGGGATATTATGTATACTTACGCAACTTAATTACAACACCTAGAGATATAGTTAGATTTTTAAATACATTTGAATTTACTTATTCAGGTGTTAAAGGAGAAGTTCATGAGGGTGATTTTATTGCTATTGAAATGTTACGTATGTTTAATCCTCGTATCTATGAGGCTATAAAAAATGATAAAGATTATTTTACTAGACCAAGATTTTCTAATGACGACTTAACAAAAGAATTGTTGAATAGTGAAAATCCTGCTACTAGAAACAAACTTGCAAAGTTTCTATCTGATTTCCTGCCTAATAGCTTTGGAAGCGAATATCGGCTAAATCTTAGGTTAGGCAGTTTAGAAAATTTTGATGTATATTTTTGTTATTCTTCAAATCAAATTTCAAAAAAAGTGAATGAACTGTATAAGGCACTTAATGAAGGTTTAAATCCAACAATAAGACTGTTTGAAAGTATGATTACAAAAAATATTCATATTTTTGAAGATATTTTGATTTATTTGACTAAAACAAGGCAAATTCCTTATAATCATCATGAGGTATTTTTGCAAAGCTTATTTGAAATTGCACCATTAGCCTTTCAACATGAGACCAATAGAACATATATTGGATATTGGATTAGTGATGTCATTGAGAATATATTGTTAATTTACTATCCTGATGATAAACTTGCTCAGTATAATTTAATTAAATCTGTACTTGGGAACAGTAAATCCCCATATTTATCTGTTCTTGTTATGGATAGGATTATTAAGATGGATGGAGCAAATGACAGGCTTAGACCTCATCAAATTGAAGAATTAAAAAGTATTGTTATACCCCAAATACATATCTTATGTAACTCCAACATATCATTTGACGATATAAAATTTAGAGATACTATTGAGGTATGGATTGAAATACAATCCAACGATGCTAAAAAGTGGTTATGGGATAAATTAGAAGATTACCATCTTTTTTTACAATTTATAAAGGGTTATATAACTCAGAGCGGAGATAATGGCTATGATATTCCATTAGGAAATAGATTATATTACTATTTTGAAAACAAGGAACGGTTTGTTAAAAAAATAAAAGATATTTCCCTTTACAAAGATTTATCAGATAATGAAAAATTATTATGTGACCAAGTGCTACACTGGATAAGATAATTATCTTATCAAAATACCCCTATTGAACCCTCTTGCATCATTAAAATAGTTCCCGTTATTGACTTTTGCCCAAAAATTGTCCTATGCTTATGCTATAAGTCAATTATGCACAAAATTGATTAAACGCATACGCGCATAATTAAAAATATTGAGGAGAGAATTAATCATGACCGTTACTGTGACACGCACATTTCCTGTTAGTCCAAAGACGATGTATTATATGCTTACAAATGAAGATGGACTCGCATATTGGTTTGCAGATAGAATTTACACCCGTCCGCAAGTTGGTGGGCATGTTGTTCATACATGGGCGACTGGGCGGTATGTCGCTGGTGTATTCACTGAATTGAAAGAAGATGAATTCATCTCTCTGACATGGCGTGATGCTGGTCAAGATACGGGTTCCGTATTGAGCTATCAGCTAGAGGCAGTGGGGGAAGGCACAAAAGTGACTTTAACTCAGACAGGCTTGCCATCTGATGTTAACCTTGCCGATTATCAACAACGCTGGGAAGATGGGTTCAATACGCTGTATGCGGCGCTCACCACAGGCGAAGATGCCCGTATCACTGGGCGAATTTTGATTGGCATTTATCCCGATAATATGGACGAAAAAGCCGCCAAGCGACTGGGTTTGCCTGTCAATGAAGGGTTATTGGTCGCCAATACTATCCCTGGTTTGGGCGCAGAAAAAGCAGGACTCAAAGCGGGTGATTTGGTGGTCGAAGCCAATGGCAAACCTGTAGGCAATAATGCCCCACTAGTAGGCAATTTGACGGGGCTAAAACCTGGTGATTCTGCTCCTGTGACCTTTTATCGTGGCGCAGAAAAACACACTGTCACACTGACCCTTTCGGGGTATCCATTGCCCCCATCGGTCAAGAATTTCATAGAATTGGCGAATCGGGTCGAGGGCGAATATGCCAAATTGCATGAAGAATTGCAAGGTTTGGTGGCAGGATTATCTGATGAAACCACCAATACACCCCCTGCGGAAGGCGAGTGGAGTGTGAATCAGGTGTTGGCACACCTCATCCTCACTGAACGCAACGCCCAAGAATTTTTGGGTGGATATGTGCAAGCCCCTGAACTTCATACATTCAGTGGCAATGCCAACGCCCGTGTGAACGCAGTGGTTAGGTCGTATGGCGGCACGGCGGGGTTATTGAATGAACTCAAACGGGCTTATGTCGAAAATATCGCCATCCTGCGCGCCTTTGAAGACGAAAAATTTGACCGCCCTTATATTTTGTGGTGGGCAAATTTCCAAATGGCAGACATCACGGGTGGGCATAATCGTACACATATTAATCAAATTAAAGACACATTGGCAAAAGTTACCAAATAACTTTTCTCGGTGTCTATAAAATCTGATTGTTAGTCCGACATCGTTCATGATAACTCGCTAATGCAATGAACCTAAAAGCGAGAAAATCATGAGCGATGTTTAATTCCCCTAATGAGCTTACATAAACGACCAAAATATTCATTGTTATTGGTTTTTGTTCAAAAGTTCGGTATAATTGTTCTATAATTCAATTATGCAAAAAATCGGTTAAATTAAATAAACGCATACATAAAATATTGAGGAGAAGATTTATCATGACTGTTACTGTGGCACGCACCTTTCCCGTTAGCCCAAAAACCATGTATTATATGCTCACCAATGAAGACGGACTTGCTTATTGGTTTGGTGATAGCGTCTATACTCGCCCTCAAGTTGGCGGACACGTCTTACACTCGTGGCAAAATAATTGGCATGTGACAGGCGAATTTACTGAATTGGTCGAAAATGAACGCATTGCCTTTACATGGCGTGATGCTGGTGATGATGCCAAATCGAATGTGACCTATCAATTAGAAGCTGTTGATGGTGGCACAAAAGTTACCGTGACACATGATAATATCCCCGCCCATGCTAAAGAATCCGATTTTCAACAAGGGTGGGAAGATGGATTCAATACGCTGTATGCGGCGCTCACCACAGGCGAAGATAAACGTATCACAGGGCGTATTTTGATTGGCATTCAATCCGACGCATTTGATGAAAAAATAGCACAACGGCTGGGGATTCCTGTGAATGAAGGGTTGATGGTCGCCAATACCATCCCCGGTCTTGGCGCAGAAAAAGCAGGACTCAAAGCAGGTGATTTGGTGGTGGAAGCCAATGGCAAACCTGTTGATAATTTTACGGTGTTGCCTACCAATTTTGCGGGATTGAAACCCGGTGATTCTGCTGAAATCAAATTTTATCGTGGTGCAGAAAAACACACGACCACATTGGTGCTATCTGGGTTTCCATTACCCCCAATGGTGAATAGTTTTACTGAATTAGCGACTCGTGTCGAAGGTGAATATGCCAAAGTGCATGAAGAATTGAGTCATTTACTGGCAGGATTATCTGAAGAAACCACCAATACACCACCTGCCGAGGGTGAGTGGAGTGTGAATCAGGTTTTGGCACACCTTATCTTGGGTGAACGCAATAACCAAGAATTTTTGGGTGGATATGTGCAAGCCCCTGAAATTAATACGTATAGTGCCAATGCCAGCGCCCGTGTGAATGCTGTTGTGAAAACCTATGGTGGGACCACAGGACTTTTAAATGAACTCAAACGGTCATATGCCGAAAATGTTGCTATCATCCGTGCTTTTGAGGACGAAAAATTTGACCGCCCCTATATTTTGTGGTGGGTAAATCTTCAAATGAGCAACCTCACCGAGGGGCATAACCGCCAACATATTAATCAAATTAAAGATACAGTGGCAAAAGTAACCAGCTAAACTGTCAGCTCCTGCAACACATCCTAAAGAATAGACGGCATATACAAGCCGTCTATTTGCTTTTTATGCCCTGAATATAAATCTTTCATCACAATTTTCGCGTGTTCTATTGCCAATCTTTTTATCTGATGATACGCTAGAACTTTAGTACGTTGTTCACCATTCAGCAGGGATAAGCAAACACCTATGCAAGATAAAATCGTGGTGCGAGGGGCGCGTGAGCATAACCTCAAAAATATTGATGTCGAAATTCCGCGTAACAAATTAGTCGTTATTAGTGGGCTATCTGGCTCCGGTAAATCGTCATTGGCATTTGATACCATTTTCGCAGAGGGGCAACGGCGGTATGTCGAAAGCCTAAGCGCGTATGCACGACAATTTTTGGGGCAGATGGAAAAGCCCGATGTAGACCAAATTGAAGGGTTAAGCCCTGCTGTTTCAATTGACCAGAAGGGCGTAAGCCAAAATCCACGTTCCACCGTTGGAACTGTGACCGAGATTTATGATTATCTGCGCTTATTGTATGCGCGGGTGGGTGTGCCACATTGTCCTGTCTGTGGCGAAGAAGTAAAGGCACAAAGCGCCCAACAAATTGTTGAGGCAGTTCAAAAAATGCCCGATGGCTCGCGCATACAAATCCTCGCGCCTGTCATCAAGAATAAAAAGGGCAATCATCAAAAGGTGTTGGATGAATTGCGTCAAAGCGGGTTCACCCGCATTCGTGCCGATGGGGAAGTGCGCGAATTGGCAGATAACATCACACTAGACCGTTATGTCATCCACAATTTGGAGGTGGTGGTAGACCGTTTGGTCATCCGCCATCCAGAAGACCCCAATTCTGATGAAGCAAAAAGCGCCACCACCCGCCTCACCGATTCAATCGAGACATCGCTTAAATTGGGCGAAGGGATTGTCGTCATCAATGACATCACCTCAGAACCCGCACACGATACACTCTATAGTGAATTATTGGCGTGTGTGAATGGGCATGGGAGCATCCCAGAAATTGAACCCAGTAGCTTTAGCTTCAATACCCCACGTGGCGCATGTCCAGAATGTCAGGGATTGGGATTTAAGCTCGAATTTGACCCCGCATCCATCATCCCCAATGCCGAATTAAGCATTATTGGCGGGGCAATTCAAGCCAATGGTTGGAATTTTGATGATGATGGTTGGGGAAGCAATGTGATGAAGGGTATTTGTGCCTATTTTAATATTGCGATGGATGCCCCATGGAACACTCTATCAGCAGAGCAACAAAAGATTTTATTGTATGGTACGGGTGGCAAAAAAGTCCCCATTAGCTATGTCAATCGCTATGGTCAAGAACGCACCTATCAGGCGAATTTTGAGGGGGTCATCACCAATTTGAGTCGGCGCTATCGTGAGACAAGTTCTGACGAAATGCGTGAGTCATTGCAACAATATATGACCCAAACCCCATGTGCGGTGTGCAAGGGCTATCGGTTGCGCCCAGAAGCGTTAGCGGTGACGATTGCGGATAAGCGCATCCACGAAGTGACGGCGCTCCCTGTCTCTGAATTGGTTGGATGGGTGAGTGGTTTGCGTGGCGATGAGGGGCATGTGCCGTTATTGAACACAAAATCATTGCAGATTGGGTATCAAATCCTCAAAGAAATTGCGGAGCGGGTGCGCTTCTTGAATGATGTTGGGTTGGGATATTTGTCTTTGGGGCGGTCTGCTGGCACATTAAGCGGTGGCGAGGCACAACGGATTCGGTTGGCGACACAAATCGGCAGTCGGCTTACAGGGGTGTTATATGTGTTGGATGAACCCTCTATTGGGTTGCATCAACGGGATAATGCACGGCTGATAACGACCCTCATCGGCTTACGTGATTTGGGGAATACCGTTTTGGTCGTTGAACATGACGAAGAGACCATGCGTTGTGCCGATTGGTTGCTGGATTTGGGACCGGGCGCGGGTGAATTTGGCGGGTATATCGTGGCACAAGGCACACCCGAAGAGGTGATGCAAAATCATGATAGCCCGACAGGAAATTATTTGTCTGGACGGTTTTCCATCCCACTGCCCGACAAACGACGTGGCGGTAATGGCAAATTTATCACTATTAAAGGCGCAAGAGAGAATAATTTGCGGAATATTGATGTTCAGTTCCCACTCGGCAAATTAACCTGCGTCACAGGGGTTAGTGGTAGCGGGAAAAGCACGCTGGTCGTGGATATTCTGTATAAGAAACTATCTCAGATGATGAATGGCAGTCGGGAACGTCCGGGGATTCATGATAGTATTGAGGGCATTGACCAGATTGATAAAATTATCAATATTGACCAAAGCCCTATTGGACGAACACCACGTAGCAACCCTGCTACTTATACCAAGATGTTTGATAACATCCGCAATTTATTTGCAGAATTGCCAGAGAGCAAAATTCGCGGGTATCAGACAGGGCGCTTTAGCTTCAATGTGAAGGGTGGGCGCTGTGAGAATTGTCAGGGGCAGGGGCAAATCAAAATTGAGATGCAATTTTTGCCCGACATTTATATTGACTGCGAAGTGTGTAAGGGGACACGCTATAACCGCGAGACACTCCAAGTTCATTATAAAGGCAAGAGTATTGCCGAAGTTTTGAGCATGACTGTCAGTGAGGGGGTGCAATTTTTCGAGAACTTCCCCGCCATCTCGTCAAAATTGGTCACGCTCGAAGCGGTGGGCTTGGGATACATTCGCATTGGGCAACCCGCCACAACCCTCAGTGGGGGAGAGGCGCAACGGGTCAAATTGAGCCGTGAACTCTCTAAACGGGCGACAGGGCAAACCCTTTATATCCTCGATGAACCGTCTACAGGGTTACATGCGGTGGATGTGAAGCGATTGATTGATGTGATTCAAACGCTCGCTGACCAAGGTAATACGATTGTGGTGATTGAACACAACCTCGATATCATCAAAGTGGCAGACCACATCATTGACTTGGGTCCAGAAGGCGGCGATGGCGGTGGTATCATCATCGCAGAAGGCACGCCAGAAGATATTATCACCGTCGAAAATAGCTATACAGGGCAATATCTCCGCCCATACGTGGTCGGATAGCTATCAAATGAGGGTGACATTTGTTGTTGCCCTCCTCCCACATCATCATTTTAATCAATTCAATTGAAAATTAATTTGTAATTTGTGCCATTTTGCGTTCTACTCTTAGAGGGCAAGGTATTTTGCTATTCCTACAAAAGACACGACGATAAGGAGCATAACATGATACGCAAAGGGTTGCTGGCAGTATTGGCATTGTTAATGATTGGGGTGTCGGTGAGCATCGCGCAGGAAGACCAAGAGGGTCTGCGGCGGGTGTGTATGGTGTTGAATATCGGTATGGTTGAAGATGGTGGCTTTAATCAAAATTCGTGGGAAGGGTTGCTGGCAATTGCCGAAGATTATGATTTGGCGGTGAATGAAGATGTCATTTATATCCCCTCTGACCCTGAATTAGAAGGTGCAGATTGGTATCCTAATTTGCAAGCCTGTGCAGAAGGCTTTGATATTGTGGTCGCCATTGGGTTTCAATTGGCAGAAGTGACGGCACAAGTTGCGGCAGAATACCCTGATAAATATTTTATCGGTATAGACCATAATGTGGTAGATGGCTCGCCCAATTATGTGGGTGTGCAATTTAGTGATGATGAAGCAGGCTTTTTGGCTGGGTATTTGTCGGTATTGGTCACAGAAAGCAATGTCATTGCAGGCTTATTTGGTCCAGAAATCCCCGTGATTAAACGTTTCCGTAATGGCTTTTTGCAAGGTGTGGATTATGCGATTGCAGAATTAGAAATAGAAGAAGAAATCACTGTTCTCACAGAATATGCACAAAGTTTTGCAGACCCAGATGAAGGCATTGCGCTGGCAGATGGTTTTATTGAGGCAGGCGCAGATGTGATTTTTGGCGCGGCTGGTTTGACAGGTAGCGAAGGCATTAAACATGCGGCTGGGCAAGGGATTTATGTCATCGGTGTAGACCAAGACGAATATTTCACCACCTTCCAATCTGGTGAAGTGGAAGGGGCTGACCGCCTGATTACCAGTATGCTCAAACGGGTGAATGTCGGTGTTTATGATATGGTGGCGGCGCTCATTGATGGCGATATGGAATCTTTCCCCGGTGGCGAGAATTATATCCTGAGCCTTGAAAATGATGGGATTTCATTTGCTCCTGAACATGATGCTGATATTCCGTTGGAATATTATGATGCCATGATTGATGTTGCCGATATGTTGGCATTTGGCGAGATTGAAACGGGTGTAGAGCGTGTTAGTGGTGATGTGCTTGAGCCAGAAGTGACACCAGAACCATGATATAACGAATATGAATGTCTGTAAGGGTGCAACATATTGCGCCCTTACACAGGTTTATACATCGCATTTGCGTCTTTTTTTCGTGATAAATCGGTTATGGCTTCACCGATTTTTGTGAATGATGTTAAAATAGGCACATCAAATAATCTAGGAGTGCGGGTATGTCGGCGGAAGCAACAAACATTCCACAACAATCGGAACAACCGATACGCATTAGTATCGGTACAACCCTAAATATCTATTCACTGGCATTGGCAGTGATACCTGTTTTTGTCGTTATCTCTGTGGCATTGGGGCTGTTTGGTCAACAAGCGCGTGACCAAGCATTGAATCAGATGAAATTCATTGCTCAAGCCCGTTCCGAAGAAGTGCAACGGTGGTTAGAATCGAGTCAGTTGCGCCTATCATCAGTATTGGCATTGCCAGAACGTCAATTGGTGCAAATTCGTAGCACTGTTGATAATCAGCGTCCAAATGCCGAAACGGTCAGTTTTGTACGCGGATTGTTGCAAGACCAATTGAATTCGCAACAAGCCTTTAGCGAATTTTTCATTTATACCACCGGTGGGCGGGTGAATGTCTCTACTAATCCAGATTCAGAACGCACACGGGTGAGCGAATTGCCTTATTTTGAGCCGAGTTTATTGGCTACTTATACTCAACCTGCTTATATCAACCCAGAAACCAATACTGTTGATGCCGTCCTCACCACGCCAATTGTGAACTTAGAGGGCGAAATTATCGGTGTTTTGGGAGGGCGACTCAATTTTGATACCCTTGCCAGTTTGCTTGCACCCACAGAAGCCTTTGGAGATACAGGTGAGACGTATTTAGTCAGCTTGGAACGCTCGAATATCATCACACCAAGCCGATTTGTAGAATACGACCCCACCATTGCTTATGCCAGCAAAGGGATTCGTGAAGCCCTTTGGGGACGGACAGGCGGTAGTTTTTATACCAATTATCGTGATGAAAATGTGATTGGGGCTTATACATGGATTACCCCGCTTGGCACAGGGCTTTTAGCAGAAATCGCCGAATCAGAGGCACTTCAAGCCGTTAACGATGTGCGTGATGTGAGTGCTGTGGCGGCGATTGTGATGGCAATTTTGGGGTTGATAGTCGGGCAATTTGTGACTCGTTGGCTCACGCGACCGATTACACGCCTCACCTATATTGCTCAACTCGCCATTCGTGGCGATTATACCCAACGCGCCCGCCTGAAGCAGTTTAGTGAAATTGGGCGATTGGGCTTTGCATTTGATACCATGTTGGATAACTTGGTGCAATCTATCCGTGAACGTAATTCGCGCATCCGTGAAGTGATGGAACTCTCGGCATCACTGGAGACACGGGTAGCAGAACGAACCCGTGACTTGCGCGTGGCGGCGGATGTATCGCGTCAAATCACCACTGTACTTGATATTGACCTTTTGTTGCAAGACGTGGTGAAATCTACCGTAGAGAGCTTTAAGCTGTATGCGTGTTTTATTTTCCGTATTGAAGATACAAGTCTTGGGACACAAATTATTCGTGCGGCGGGCGCGGATATGGCAGGCGCGGTGGATGTTTCAAAATATGTATCCATTGAACCCGATACCGCAGGGAGCGTGGTGGCACAAGCGGCTTATACCGCCCAAATTGTGACGGTGAATGATGTCACTGTTCCCCTAGATTATTTCGCCGACCCGCAATTGCCCAATACCCGCGCACAATTGGCTATCCCGATGATGCTTGGTACGCGCCTATTGGGTATTTTCGATTTTCATTCCAACCAAACAGGACGCTTTAGACCAGAAGAAATTTCGGTTTTGACTACTCTCGCGGAGCAGGTGGCAATCGCTATGCGGAACGCGCAATTGTTCTCGCAATCGCAAGCGGCACAAAAAGAGGCAGAAGAAGCCAACCGCGTTAAATCACAATTCTTGGCGAATATGAGCCATGAACTCCGTACCCCATTGAACGCTATCCTCAATTTCACGGAATTTGTGATGGATGGGGATTTGGGCGAGGTTAATGAAGAACAAGAAGAGACCTTGCAAAAAGTGGTCTCTAGTGGCGAGCATTTGCTCAGTCTGATTAACGATATTTTGGACATCACCAAAATCGAAGTTGGGATGTTGGAATTGTTCATTGAAGATGTGGATATTAATCAATCACTGAAGGCAGTCATTTCTACTGGTAAGGGGTTGGTAAAAGACAAGCCGATTGAATTGGTGATTGATGTTGAACAGAATTTGCCCATTATTTCTGGTGATAGACGGCGTTTGCATCAGGTGTTTTTGAACTTGCTATCGAATGCGGTCAAATTTACGCCCAATGGGTCTGTTGTCCTTCATGCTCATCGTGAAGAAGATGGGGTGCATATCAGCGTAAAAGATAGCGGGGTTGGTATTGCACCAAAAGACCATCCAAAGGTGTTTGAACGCTTTAAGCAAACCGAAAGCGGGTTGCGTAGTGCAGGTGGGACAGGCTTGGGATTGCCGATTTCAAAGCATTTTGTGGAGGCACACGGTGGACGCATTTGGTTTGAAAGCGACTTGGGGCAAGGCTCTACATTCCATGTTTTGTTGCCCCTAAAAGGTGAAAAACTCGCTGAGGGTGAATTGGCACTAGAGGGGAAATAACCATGCCAATTACGTTTTTATACGCAGAAGATGACCCCATGAGCCGTCAGGTGATGCACGTCATGTTGACAAAACTTGAGCTTGAGGGGGGCGCAGAGGTAACAATCTTTGAAGATAGTAGCAACTTCATGGAACGGGTAAAAGCCTTGCCAAAAGTGCCAGATGTCATTTTGTTGGATGTGCAAATCACCCCTCATACGGGGTTTGAGATGCTCAAAATGTTACGGGCAGATTCTGCTTATGATGGCAAGCCCATCATTGCGATGACGGCGAGTGTGACCGTTTCTGATATTGAGGATTTGAAAAAAGCGGGATTTGATGGCTTAATTGCCAAACCTGTGCGGAAAAAAGTGTTCCCAGAATTACTAGAACGCATCCTCGCGGGTGATGCTGTCTGGTATGTGCCATGAGGCGATGTAGCCCACAACTGAAAGGATATGTATGTCTGTCCCAATTTTAGACGGAAAGAAGATTTTTGTCTTAGAGGATGATGTCAACAATTTAGCGATTATTTCGTCTATGCTCAGGCGCTATGGGGCGACCATTTTCTTTGATACATGGGGTGTAGAGACGGCGCGTACCATCAAAGCCTTTATGCCCATAGATATTATTCTGCTCGACTTAATGCTCCCCAATAATGTCACGGGATATGATGTCTTGACAGCTATTCAAGCGATTCCAGAATTGGCAAATATCCCAATTGTCGCGGTAACTGCTAGCGACCCAGACCGCGAGATGAAAAAAGCTAAAGAACGCGGGTTTAAGGGCTATATTAGCAAGCCGATTCGTACCAAAACATTTATTAAAAGCATTGCCCATGTTTTAGGAGGGGGAGAAGTATGGGGCGATGCACCAGAGTCATAGCACCGATTTTTTGATGTTGATACCATAGAAAAATAACGAAGAAGGATGTTTTTGCTTTATGAACGGTATTCGTGTTTTGATTATTGATGATAATTCTGGCGACGCAAATGTGTTGCAGAAATTGCTGGGGCGCATGGAAATTCCCTATGATGTGCTATATGATACGCGCACATTATTTGCCGATTTAGCGCGTATAGAAAAGCCGAAAGTCGTGTTTTTAGATTTAGAGATGCCCGGTACTGATGGGTATAAAGTGCTTTCTGCTATTCGCTCCATCCCCGATTTTGACGGTATCCCCGTGGTGGCATATACGGCAAATTCCGCCGAGATGGTCAACTGTCAACGGGCAGGGTTTCATAGCTTTTTGGGTAAGCCTGTTCGTAGTAGCGATTTTCCGAGTCATTTTGAACGTATTTTGAATGATGACCCTGTTTGGGAAGTCCGATAATGATAAAAATGGGAGACATAGACGGTCTCCCATTTTTTTTATCTATCTGCTCAAATTAAACCCGAAGAAATTACTGCCCCCAGGCCAAATCTCGAATGTGGGGATGTCGCGCTCTTGCATGAGGGGTTGCAACATGGTTTTTAGGACTCCCTCGCGCATAATTTCCTGCAAGGTGTATTCCACCAATAACCGAAAATCAATGTCATTGCGTGGGACAGCCATCACAATTTGGATGGGCGCAAAACTGACCCCTGTACGATAAGATGGACTATACCAACGGGCGGAACTTCCGTCGTCTGATAGGGTTAATTCGAGCCTATCTGGTGAGGCTTGAACGTGTGATAGCAATAAAATGCTATCGCCAAAGACGGCGCTGGCTTTTAGCTCATCATTGAATAGGGCGTTGGTGAGTTCTGCCTCTGGTTGATAAATGGTCTCGATAGTCGCCTGAATCGTGCCTGCAACAGCGACAGCGCGTTCTGCTACACCTGCCTGATTTTCTGGCACGATGACTTTATCACCACGCAATTCATTAAATCCGCGAATATTGCTCCCAATTTTGACCATGAGCCTATCGCCACGCCATAAATAGGGGAGGGTAAAATCTACACGATTTGCCCATGCCCAATCGGGTTCTACGGCAACGGCAATATCCGCCTGACCCGTAGCGACCAATTCCAGCGCGTTTTCTGGTGTGCTGGGGATAAATTCCACCGTCACACCCCATCGGCTGGCAATTTGATTGAGCAAATCCCGATAAAATATTTCTAATCGGCGTTCACTCTCGGTTGTCGGTGTGCCTGTGAGTCCTGCTACACGTAAAGCGTTCCCCGATTGGATTCTTGGGACGACATAGGTGTCTGGGAAGGGGATGGTGGTTTCGTATTGCGATGGTGTGGGCGGGTCGCCTAAATTTTTCCAGACGGTGATAGCGGTGTTGGTCTTTCCCGGAAAATAGGCTTGATGAATTTCTTGCATACGCCCTGTATTGGTCAGGTGTTGCAAGGTGCGATTGATTAAATCGCGCATACTGGCATCTTGGCGCACGAAAGCGATGGCGAATGGTTCTAGTTCAATTGGTTGTGCAAGGACGCGGATGGCATCGGGTTGATTGATAGATACTTGGCGTAGGCGATAATCACTATCTACCAAGCCATCAATTTCGCCCAATGCGAGTGCGGTATAGGCTTGGTCTAGGGTGAGGAAGGTTTTTATTTCCACCGAAAAACCGCTTCTGCGTAGCCAATTGCCAACGGCATCTTCGGCGGGAGAGGCAATCACCACCCCAATCCGTTTATTGGCGAGGTCATTGGGGCTTTGGATGGCGGTGTCATCACGGCGTACCATGATGGCTTGTTCGCCCAAATAATAGGTGTGGCTAAATTCCATGATGGAATCGAGTCCGCGTTGATGGACTTGTGCCGCCACCAACATATCTACTGTGCCTATTCGCAACAATTCTGCAAGGCGCTCTGGTTGGCGGGTGACTTGAATAAAATTCACTTCTACGCCCCATGTGAGCGCCATGCTACGGGCTAAATCGGCATCATAACCGACCAAATCACCACGAATATTCAATTCCCCAAAAGGGGGCTGATTATATAAAATGCCGACATTGACCACACCATTGGCTAAAATCCGCGCCACAACCGAATCGGTTGGCAGGATTTCTTGCGATGTGGATGGGGGTTGTGGCACAAGGGTTGGTGGTACAAGGGTGGGGGCGGGTGCTTGGCTAGTTTGGGGTTTTGTGGCAGAAAATAACGCACCTGTGCCAAATATGAGCATGAATAGCGATAGCACTATCAGAAGGAGCAATTTTTTCATTATTTAGTCCCTTTATATAAAGCATGTGCCGAAATGTAGCGGAGGATGTAATCTGGCACCATGTAACGAATACTTTTGCCCTTCATTAGGCGGTCTACGATGTCGGTGGATGAAAATTCCACCAATGGCGATGAGAGCAGAAGGGCATTTTGTTCGACTTCTGGGATGGTATCGCGGTGCATGTCGAGGCGGATTTCTGGGTTGCCGAATCCGGGGCGACGCATGACCGCGACAGCGATTTTACAGGTTTGGAACATCTCTTGGGGTCTATCCCAATTGGGTAAATCTCGAAAGACATCCCCCCCCATGATGAAGAATAATTCTGCATCTGGGTTTTGGGCTTGAATAATTCGCACCGTGTCTATGGTATAGTGCGGACCGGGACGGTCTATTTCGACCCGTGATAATTCAAATTGAGGGTCATCTTCAATGCACATGCGAATCATAGCAAGGCGATGCTCAATTGGAGTACGGGTGGTACTCTTATGAGGTGGTACGCCCGCAGGCACAAACAACACCCTATCCAAACTGAGTTCTTCAAGGGCGTGTTGTGCCAAAATCAGGTGGGCATGATGAGGCGGGTCAAACGTCCCGCCAAGAATACCAATCCGTTGGGGCATGATTTATTCTGACCACTCCAGTTCAAATGTGCCGATAAAGACGGTATCGCCCACTTGAACCCCTGCTTTTTCGAGGGCGGCAGATACTCCTAATGTCTCTAAAATTTGTTGAAAGCGCATCACAGCCTCTTCATAATCCCATTGGGTCATGGCGGCGGCGCGTTCAATCCGTTTGCCCTTCACATGATAGCCTTCATCGTCTTTTTCGACAGTAAAGACAATTTCATCTTCTGGCAATTCGTAGAGGGGCATTTCTTTGACGATTTGTGGGGCTTGCTTGGGTAGTGTAGACATCAATTCAAAGACGCGCTGAACCAATTTTTGGGTATTTTGTTGGGTGAGCGCCGAAATTGCCATCACTTCTACGCCTTGTTTTTTGAGGGTGGCTTGCACTTTTTCCCATTGTTCTGCGGCTTCTGGCATGTCTATCTTATTTAAGACGACAATTTGGGTTTTGCTGGCGAGTTCTTCATCATACAACGCGAGTTCTGTATTGATTTGGCTATAATCTGCGAGGGCATCTGGATTTGTGCCATCGAGCAGGTGAATGAGTACCCGTGTGCGCTGAACGTGGCGCAAAAAGCTATGACCCAAGCCAACACCCATGTGCGCTCCTTCGATTAAGCCCGGAATATCGGCAAAAACGAGGTCGCGGTCATCATAAATCACCACACCCAAATTGGGTTCTAGGGTTGTGAACGGATAGGGTGCGATTTTTGGCTTGGCGTTGCTGATAACAGACAATAGGGTAGATTTGCCCGCGTTGGGCATCCCGACAATGCCGATGTCGGCAATCAGTTTGAGTTCGAGTGTAATCCAACGTTCAACGCCCGGTTCACCTTTTTCTGCGATACGTGGGGCTTGGTTGGATGGGGTGACAAATTTGGCATTGCCACGTCCGCCACGCCCACCTTTGGCAACCACAAGGGTTTGTTCTGGATAAATTAAATCTGCCAGAACATCACCTGTTTCTGCATCGCGCACGACTGTGCCTGCGGGGACTTCGATAATGAGGTCATTTGCGCCTCTGCCTGTTTTATCGGTACTACCGCCACGCTTGCCATGACTGGCTTTGAAATGGACATGATGATGAAAATAGGTGAGAGTGTTGAACTTGGGATTCACCTTAAAGATGATGTCGCCACCTTTGCCACCATCGCCACCTGCGGGACCCCCGCGTGGCACAAATTTTTCTCTGCGGAAGGAGACGAGTCCATCGCCACCATCGCCACTACGGATGTAAATTTTTGCTTGGTCAAATGCCATGTGTTTGTTCTATACCTCGTTGTGTCTCATCAGTTATAAGGGCGCAACATATCGCGTCCTTACACGCATACGTGTGAGCCATAATCATCGTGAGTTGTAGGGGCAATATTTATTTTGCCCACGTCTAAGAACAACCATCATATCATTAACAGCGTGTTTGGGGTATATCGGTTGGCTGACGATTCTTGTACCATTCCACCGTGCGCTTCGCGCCTTCTGTGAATGGGGTAGGGATAAATCCAAGCTCGTCGCGTGCTTTTTGATTCGATACCCGCCAATAATTATAGACATACGATTTTAGATTGAGGGGCCAAAACGGTTCGCGCCGTGTGATTTTTGCCACAAATTCCAAAAAGCGCGAGGTGTTAATCCCAACCCATCCGGGGATTGGTGGGCGTGGATACCATAATTTTGCCTCTTTACAGACAATATCATAAGCCTCTTTATGGGTGATGCTATCGCCACAAATATTATAAATCTCACCTGTGCGCCCGTTGGTCATGGCTTTGATGATGCCTTGCACCACATCACCAATATAAGCGGGGAAGATGATATAACGCCCACGATTCATTTGCATGATGATACCGCGCATGGGGTCTCTGAAAAAAAGCCGATTAAAGGCATATTCGCCAAATTCGCCATAAAATGCACCGGGGCGCAAAACAATTACAGGCACATTTTTTTCCTGATAAAACCGCATGGCAGTGCGTTCCCCTTCGAGTTTGCTGTGTTGATAGGGGTCGGTTGGCGTTGGGGGATAGGTTTCATCCATCACATCGGTTTGATGTGGATGCCCGATGACGGCGATGGTGGAGATATGGATGAAGCGTTTGAGTGGGATGCTAGTAGCGGCAGTGAGGATATTTTGTGTGCCTTGTTCGTTTGTGCGGATGAAATTGGCTTCATCACCCCAAAAACGGAATAGCCCACCCGCATGGATGATATAGTCACATCCCTGCACGCCTTCCATCAGCACCTCTAAATTATCTAAATCGCCTTTGACAATGCTCACTCGTGGATAATTGGTGAGCCATGTATGCTGTTCGGGTGTGCGTGTGAGGACTTTTATGGTATGCCCCTCCCGACATAAAGCAGGTATG
>JANRKU010000072.1:0-15252 GCA_033763335.1 bacterium | reverse complement strand
GGTTTAATGTCAATTTTGTGGAAAAAGCAGGCAAATCAGCCCCTTTAGTGGGCTTCAAAATCGAATAGCCATAGGTTTTGAACCTATGGCGGGGCAAATTGACGATTTTTGTCCCATTTTGAATTATCGGACAAGCCTTTTATGGGGCTTTGGTGTGATTAGCCAGATGCTTTAGCGTCTGGCGGGGCAATTAGCAATCAAGGTTTATTATGAGTGCAAAAGGAGATATTTTGAACATGTCAGATAATAAAAACTATCCAAAATCACCACAACGACCAACTTGGCTTATTCCAGTCGTCCTCGTTGCTGTGATTGCCGTTATTGTTGCCATCGTTGCTGTGATTACCGGTAATTCTGGCAATTCTTTTGAACCACAAGTCGCTGGCTCACCGCGTGCCGAAATTGATAAGACCACTGTTGACCATGGGTCTGTCCCTTTTGGGCAGTATGTTGAAAGTGTTTTCCGCGTCCGTAATGTTGGTGACGAGCCACTTGTCATCCTAGATGAACCCCGTGTGGAACTTCTGCAAGGGTGTTGAGCGCCTCGCGCTGTCGTCAGTTTGATGACTATACAACCCGGAGAAGAAATGACCGTTACATTAAGATACTCCATGAGCGCAGGTATGGGTGGTCAGCATGAGTTCCGCGTGCATGTCCTGACCAATGACCCCACACAACCAGAAATTTTGCTAACGTCACTGTCCCTTTGGGGGGCATAAGGCAATATGATACCGTGTTATCCTCTCCAAAACGCCATGCCAAATAGCATGTGTTTTATGGACATATAGTATCTAAAAATGTGCCAAATGGCAGATGAGCGCCCTTGAGACATGAGTTACAGTAGGGATAGAATCTATTTTGCACTATTTTACTCAGGAGAAAGTAACCACTATGAAATCAAAATTGATGAGTATCATGGCTTTGATGGTTGTCTTATTGGTTTTTGCATCTGTTCAAGCCCAAGAAGAAGAACCCACCGAACCAGCAGGCATAGAAATGGAAATGGAAACAGGCTATTCTGTTGATGACCTTGCGCCGATGGCGCTGGGTTATTATGAAGGCGCAGAAGTTTATTTTATACACCCAGAGGCATCTGACGCGGGAGTCGCCGAAATTTTAACGGATATGATGGGAACAGATGTCATCGTTGTGCCAAGCCTCGCAGAAATTCCAGAAGAATTGCTAGGCAATGTTTTTGTGTTTACCAATGGCGTTGAAGGCATGGGCCCACTCGGCTATCAACCCGATGTATTTGATACCGTCCCCGGTGATGAATTGTATACACCACTACGTGCTATCAATCTCGTCACATGGCAAGAAAATGTGGAATCGCGTGAATTAATGAGTGTGAGCGATATTCTGACCGCAGAAGAAAATGGTGAAGTTATCATTGAGCGTCCGGGTGTCGTTGTCAACATGCCCATTTTGGTTTGGGGCGATGAACAACGTTAGGAAAATCCTTTTGGGGGAGAGATATTTCTTTTCCCCAAAACCCCATCTGGTATTGTTGCCAGATTTTCATTTTTTAGGACACAACCCCATAGGCAATTATTCTCCAGATATATGTTGCAAATCGGGATACAAGCGGTATAAAATGGCGACTGCCTCATCCATATCTTTGGCGAGTTTTATCTCAATACCTGCCAATTGAAAAAAGACCTGTGCAAAAAATTTGACGATGCCTTCAGCACCAATAACGATGGTGAATCCCCATTTTTTTGACCGACTGTAACGAAATTCCCGCGTGACAGCACTCATATTATTTCTTGAGGTTTTGATATTTGTGACATCTACAAGGACAGGGATTTTATCGTTAGGAGAAGAATCAATAAGGGCGTTGGCGGCGGTTATCATGGTGATGACTTGTTCAAGCGTTCCCTCATCACGATATTGCGTAAACAGGACTACTTTGTTTTCGATGAACCATTTTGCTTCATAATCTTTATTTTCCATGCTAATTCTCTCTGTTATGAACTATACAAATACTATATTTTTAGTATAGCAGAGATTTTAGAGAAATGATAAAGATAATGATAAAAGGCATTATTAAATTGTGCCTTATATCATGGGGTTGATGTGATATTAAAATTGACACCGTGTGACGATTTATTCCGCAAATATATCACCCACGCGCACGGCGAAATCTGGCAAAACCGCGCCACCTGTGAGGGTCATATCGGCAGAGAGGATTTTGACCGCTTTTTGTGGTTCATACACCTTTATTTGTTCGGCAACAGGGTCTATAACCCAAACCGTAATGCCTTCTGCGATATAATTTGGCACTTTGACCAATAATTCGTTCATCTCGGCGCTATTGGCGGGGTTGCTGATGACTTCCACGACTAAATCGGGCGGGATAGGGCTATAACCCACATTGAGCGCATGGGGCGCTTTTTCGTGCGATGTATAGGCAACATCGGGGATATAACGCTCCCCGCCGATGATATACCCGCCATCTGAGCCTGTGACAATGCCTTTGAGTTTATTTTTCCTGAGATAATCTTTAATCACAAATGCGACTTCAATAGCAATTGTTGATGATTTATTATTGGCGACCACTGGTATAATCTCCCCCCCGATATATTCATAATTTGTGTTGATATTCTCTGGTAGATAGACCCATTCATCAAATTGTTCAACGGTCATGGTTTGGATATTGGTTGGTTGCATGGTGATTTTGCCTTATATCATTTTTCTTCATTTGGCGTGTCTAAATCATCTAATAATTTCATGATACTGGCGCGTAAATTGGGTAAATCTTCAACGGCTACCCAAATATTTTCGATAATCACTTCATCATAATGATGTGCCAAAAAATCACGAAACCCGACTAACCGATTCCATCTCATATAAGCGGTTTGTGCTTGATAATCGGCTGGTAGTCGTTTAATAATTTCACCGATGATTTCATAAGACCGCGTGATGGCTTTTTGTGTTTTGATATTGCTAAAAAAATCTTCTTTGCCCTCAATCGAAAAAGTGGCAATATCATCCAATTCCTTGAGTATATCATGGAGCAAATCGGCAACAGATTTTTTGCTCATAAGGGAATGGCATCCTCTAAAATGGATTCCATGAAGAATTTATTAGATGTGTCGTCTGGGATAATGCTCACGGGGTAGCCAATCAGGTCTTGAAGATGTTGCCATAATTCGACTAAATCGAATACAGATGGCTTTGGTGAAATGGTCATGAGCAAATCCACATCGCTATTTTCAGTGGTATCACCACGCGCAACACTGCCAACCACACGTACATTACTCGCACCATATTGAGCGACAAGGCGCAAAATTTCATCACGTTTAGTTTGTAAATGGGTAAGCATGGGGGGCATATCAATGATTCCTCAATCACTTTCGATACCCCCATTGTACCATGAAAAGGGGGTATTATCCCCCTTCGCTGATTTTGAGCGCCACACCGCGCACTTCGTAAATCCGCATATTCTCGCGCCACAAATTGGCAGTCCCTTTGAGGATAATGCCACCATCATCGGCGCGGTCAATGGCGCTGATATGAATTTCGAGGTGTAAAAATTCGTTGGCGGGGATGACCTGTCCGCGATATTTCCACACGAATTGATGGTCGTCCAGATGGTCAAAACGGGGAGATGTGAATTCATCTGCCAAGCCTGTTGTCATCGCAAACACCTGTAGCGCCTGCAAAATGGCTTCTACGCCCAGCGACCCGGGCATCACAGGGTCTTGATAGAAATGACAGCGATAAAACCAGTTGCTGGGGTCAATTTTCTTATACCCATGCACATACCCCATGCCATTTGTGCCACCATCACCGACCACATCCACGCGGTCAAGGAAGATGAGCATATCACTGGGCAAGCGGAAATTCGGTTTATCTTCTGGTGGATATTGCAACGATACCAGCGTTTGTTCATCGGTCAAATCCACCACATAGGGTGTGATGCCGTTTTGGTCTGTCCATGAATAGGTCGGATTGCCTCTATCTAGCCCTACCTGATTCGCCAGCGCGTCACGGGTGAAATAGCCGAATGAGGCTGTGCCATCATAGAACACCACACCATCTGCCGAGAGCGAATAACTGAATTTTTGGATAATCATCCCCTGATACGAGGTAGACGACAACAATACAACCTTGTTGGTGAGCGTTTTTCCGCGCAAATCGGTGAGGCGGTGTAGCTTGCCGTCGCCATCCAAATTGCGGAAGAAATACGTTTCTTGTGGATATTCCAGCGTAGACCCAAGCCATGCCGATAAAAATCCACACGGTTGCAAGCCGATTTCCATCAAAATGGAGTAGGGCATGGTGGCGCTATGATTGAGGTCATAATACCACGCATCCAATGGCACATCATATTCGCTGATGAGGCTCGGCTCACCATCAAAGACGAATCGTTTGCCATCCACGCGCAAAATGCGACTAATCAGCTTGAGTTCACTATTCGGTTGACGGGGTGTGAGCCGACCATCATACAAGCGGAATTCTTCGCCAAAACAATCGGCAATCGAGCCAAATGCGAATTGTTCTAAGTGCCATTCGTTGATGAAGGCTTCTTTCATGATAGCAATGCCATCGCGCACAGCAATTGGCGTAGCAGATACCGTTTGTAGGGACGGGATATATCCCGTCCCTACGATATGCTTGCCATACAAGGCTTTATCCGCAGGTGTTTTTTCTGATAATTTGAGACCCAAATCCTTAAAATCCACCACGATTTTATCGTTGAGGATGACATCCACATCGGCAATGGCGTATGGTTCTGGATGGGTGCCAATTTCTTTGATTTCCAGCCGATAAATCAGCTTGCCGATTTGCGGTCCGACTTGCCCGCGACAGCGTACCACTTGGGGTAGTCCGTGAATGGGTTGGAAACGGGCATCATCGGTGGTGAGATGCAAGCCCAAATACATCATATAGACTTGCATCATCTGGACGCATCCTTCTGCGACCAAAGACCCCGCCATCACTTGGTCATCTATGAAGTGACAGGGGAAATACCAATCGGTGGGGTGCAAATCTTTTTCACCGATAATCTGCCCCAAGCCCCATGCGCCGCCATTTGGGTCAACATCGGCTATGCGGTCAAGCATGAGCATATCGCCACTGGGCAGGCGGAGCGAAGGGCTTTTTCCACCCAAATCGTATGCCATATCGCCAAATGTGCCAGCAATATCACCCGCCGAGAGTTGGCGCAAATCGGCTTTGCTAAAATGGCGCTTGGTGGTCTTTAGGAGGGGTTCAAAATGCCGTTTGACAATTTTTGACCGCGCCTCTTTTTCCTTTTGCGTCATGATAATGCCCTTGCCCGCGTCTAAATCTTCTGTGGAGAAGAATCCCGCGCTTCCATTTCGCATGGTCAGCACGACTTCATCCCCGACATAACAATCATATTCAAAGAAGAACAGCAGGTTATCGCCATTACGCGCATACGAATTAATGCGAATATCATAACGGAGGGTATGCCCCTCTTTTGGCATATCTTTGAGAAAATTGAGCGTGCAATCGAGCAGGCGATACATCAGCTTGCCTTTGACCTCAAAGTCTATGCCGATATAACTAATCAGCATGAGGTCGCATTGCCCACTCTCGACACTCACCGCCCACGGGATTTGACCATCCACGCTATACCACGCATCAAATGGGATGTCATATTCGGTGGTCATGGCAGATGGGCGGAATTGATGAATTTCTGCGTCTAATTTGGTGATGCGTGTCACCAACAGATATGGGTCGGCTGGTAAGCGCACCCGTGATTTATAGGTGTCTATGATGGCATATTCCGCGCCAAACACATTCGCTATTTTGCCTGTGGCAAATTCTTCTAATGCCTTTGCATCCCAAATGACATGCTCTGGTTTGGAATAATTGACAGGGCGTTGTGGACGGGTTGTGGTAGATGTAGGGGCATGATATATCATGCCCGCCTGTATCGTTTCTGCCAATTGTTGGATGGCATTGCGATGGTCAACGAGGGCGCGTTCATGGTCGCCCATGTCGTCTGTTTTTTCAATAATGGGCAAGGGGAGTCCTCCAAATGGATTCATAAGGGGTTCAGCGCGTTCTACGCGCATGTTCCGCCAGATTGGGTTAGGATTTACAAGATTTTTGGTGAGTGATTGCGCCCATGCACGATTGTCATCCGACAAGATGGCTTCGCGCAGAGGGGTTTTTCCGAGTGTGATTTTTTGGATGAGCGTCTTTTTGCCGTTGGATGTCGCTTCGGCAGAGGGACGCGCCAAAACGGATAAATCCATCGGCACGCGATGGCTGACCAGTTTGGCGATGAGTCGGGCGATGGATTGGCTATCCGACACGCCCATGCGATTGGTCGCCACGGCGACATGGGGTTTATCGCGCAGAATATCGCGTATCCAACGGGTACACGTATTTTGTGCGCCCACTTCGATAAATATCCGCGCCCCATCGTTATAGGCAGTGTTGACCAATTTGGGGAAGTCCACCATCTGGGTCATATCATGCGCCAATTCATGGGCGAGTGCGTTGCTATCCGTGACGGTGATGATGCGCCCATCTGCACCATACAGACGAACATTTTTATCCCCCATCCCCGACCCTTCCCCCATCGAATGGGGGAAGGGAGAATTATCCCCTAAAGAAGGTGTTTTAGCCCCCTCTCCACCTTGTGGGGAGGGGGTTGGGGGTGGGGTAGATACGGGCAAATTATGTAGACGCACAAAATCGGCATGGGCGTTGGCTGTCGGTGGGCAATGCAACACGGCGGGCATGGATACCACGAATCCCGCGCCGATTTTTGCCAATACGCGCTCACAGGCGATTTTTTCCCCTGCGATAGCCACCTGATTGGGTGTGTTGATATGTGTCATAAACACGGTTGGCTCATCGGATAAGGCTTGGCGCATGGTATCGGGGTCGGTTGCCACGACATAATTGCCCCACAGGGCATCATCTGGGGTGGTATAGTCACCAAAATAGTCACGGGCAGTCGTCTTTTTGCCTACCACTTTGGATGTGAATAAGTTGGTCGTATTCAGCAAATAGCTGGCTTGGTGGGCATGTGTCCACACTTCCGCGCCCCACATCATGCTGGCTTCACCCATGCTATAGCCGAGCGTGGAAGCGGGTTTTATCCCTAATGCTTTAATCACCTGTGTATATTGCCACGCAAACATTGAGCCTGCTTGCATCATCATAGGTAGGTTATCTGCTAAATTGAGTTGATAGCTATTATATTCTGCCTCAGACATGGCATGAGTTAAACGGGGATAAATCAGTTTATCAGCTACCAATTCTTGTAGATTATCTATAAAAAGGGAGTTCACATCTATGAGTTGTGGTAGTGTGTAGAATAAATCGCCACCTATACCCACATAGGCATTGAACGCACCAGGGTAAACCAGCGCGACATCCCCTTTAGCTGGCTTAAAGGCGACTGTGCTACCGATTTTACTTTCCCAATCGCGCCCTTTTTCAAATGCGGTGGTGATTCCTTTTTGGGCAGATATGGCTTCAGATAACAATTCCTCCCGATTTTTACCAATAATTGCCCCACCATAAGCATGATGAGTATCATACTTTTGGAGTGCAATTGCTTGTATAGCATCAACTGATGCACCGTTATTCAGTTGCGCGATGAGGTCGGCTAATCGTGTTTGTAATTCATCCGCCGAATCGCCACTGATGGGCAAAACAGTATAGCGCAAATTCATCGCTGGTGTTTTTAAGTAGTCACCAGACATAATAATATGGGCATGACTACCATCTGAGCCAACAATATTCACCGCCCCATAATCATATGGGGCATTTGGCGCTAATAATGGGCGCATACTATCTGGAAAATAAAATGGTGTATTTTTCCACAAGCCTTCATTCTTGGATTTAGTGAAGTTGGGGATGGGTGGAATTGTGTGACGATAAATCACCAGCGCCGATTGAATGACAGATGCCATACCAGACGCATTATAGGTATGACCAACCACAGCTTTACTACTGATAATCGGTATTTTATGGGTAACATTTTTATACGCATACGCCATACCTAGCATCTCGGCTTCATCTTCGGTATCAATGCCACTGGCGGATACACTGATAAATCCGACATACCGAATTGTGCCACCTAAATGGAGATAAACACCATCTATCGCCTCACTAATAGCAGATTGCATAATCTTTGCATCTGGTTTTTCGCCGTTAGCAATGCCAATGCTATTGATAATGGCATAAATCCGATTATCGGTATTTTGGGCATTTCCTACCGTTTTCAATACCACTGCGCCAGCGCCTTCGCCGATATGCCAGCCGTTGTTGTTCACATCCCAGCCGAAGGTGCTATCGGTTGTGCCGAGTGGGGCGGTTTGCGCCCGCACCATCACATTTTCGATTCCGCCAGATAAATCCACCGCGCCCACCAGCACCGCATCGGCTTCTCCGCGTGTGAGCATCATCTGGGCGATTTCGAGCGCCTTAGAGACACCATTTTCCTCTGCCGATAGGGTAAAGGACGCGCCAGAAAAATCCCACGCCGATGAAATGCGGTTGGCGACAATATTGCCGATGAAGCTCACATATTGGTTCACCCCAGGCCACGTGTGTAAGGCATCACGGGCGATAGATTCCAGCCGTACCAGTTCTTCTTCGGTGAGGGCAATGCCTTCTCGTGCCAGCGCATCACGGATTTGCCAGCTTAAATCCACGCGCCCGCGAAATTTGTGCAACTCCAATTCGCCGTTCATGGCGATAATCACCGCTACATTGCCACCCTCTTTGATTTGGGCATCTTTGAGCGCCCTATCCGCCACTTTGAGCATGAGGGTTTGTTGTGGAATCGGTTGGTCATCCGCCGCAGGGGGAATTTTGAAGCGCAAAAAGTCCATCTCGAAGGAGGTCATATATGCGCCGACCCCACCCCCATAATTTTCATTTTGTAGGGGCGCAACATGTTGCGCCCCTACATCCCCACCCAATCCCCCCCAACGCTCATGGGGCAGGGGGATGAAGGCAGGTTCACCATCAAAAATGGCGTGTTCAAAGGCTTGTAACCCGTCTAATTTGCCAAAAAAGGCATCCATCCCCACAATCGCCATCGGGGAAAGCTGAGGTTCTTTATCCGCAGGGGTATATTCCTGTGGGGATTGTTCGAGTATCAAATGGGCATTGCATCCACCAAAGCCAAAGGCGCTCACAGCACCAATTTTGCGCTCATCTGCCCAGGTGGTGTTCTGTGTGACAATGCGCCCCGCGCCCCAATTGGCTTTATCCGACACCAACGGGTCGGTGATATGCAACGTGGCGGGGAGCGTATTGGTTTGCATCGCCAATACGACCTTCATGACTGCGCTCATCCCCGCCGCCGTGAGCAAATGCCCCAAATTGCCTTTCACCGAGCCGATGAGGGGTTGGTGCGCCCCAAAAAAGGATTGCATAGAATTGAGTTCCGTCACATCACCCAAGGGTGTGCCTGTGGCGTGACATTCGATGTATTGGATTTGGTCGGGGGTTATATCGCTATGCGCGTAGGCGCGTTCATAAGCGCGGATTTGCCCCGCAGAATTGGGTGTGAGCAGGTGCTTTCCGCGTCCATCGTTGGATAAGCCAATGCCAGAGACCACCGCGTAAATTTTATCCCCCGCTTCGATGGCATCTTCTAGCCGTTTGATGACCAAAAAGCCTGCGCCTTCTGCCGCCACCAACCCCGCCGAATGATTATTCAATGGGCTACTAGATTCGTGCTGTTCGGGATAGGCGCTAAAAATCGAAAATCCCATATTGATGTTATAGGGGTCAGACCGACTCGCCGCCCCCGCCAACATCATATCGGCTTTGCCTGCCGATAGATAATCACACGCCAATTTGAGCGCATAGAGCGATGATGCACATGCCGCATCCAACGCGAAATGTGTCCCGCCCAACCCCAACGCTTTGGCGATAATCCCCGCAGGTGAACCCGACATGCTGGCATTGATGGGGGAGACATCATCAAAAAATTCAAGGGATTGCAGTGGCACATCTTCGCCTAACAGGTCGCTGATGGCTTCATACACAGCATCACTATAAATGCCATTGATGAGCTGATGTGAGGCGCGGGTGGGAAATGATAAATTGCCCATAATCACGCCCGCGCGGGTTAAATCACTATCAGCATAGCCACTATCAACCAGCGCCTCGCCCGCCGCATACAATGACCAGTGATGCAATTCATCCAACGCCATCAGGTCATTCACCGATAGCTTATAGCCCATCGGATTAAAATTAAAATCGTGGATATACCCGCCACGCATGGAATAATATTTATCGGGGGTGCGCGTCTCTGAGAATAATTCTTCTGGATTGATGCCCATTTGCGCGAGGGTGGCGGTAGAACGGCTATCACGCCCATTGAGCAAATTTTCCCAATATGATTTGACGGTATGCGCCTCTGGGAACAGACATGCCATGCCGATGATTGCAAATTTTTCCATACGATGAGCCTTTTTTCATTCAATTAATGATGAATCACAATGCACCCCAACCCCCAACATGATTGTAGGGACGGTATATATGCCGTCCGCCAAAATGGTGGACACGATATATCGTGTCCCTACACCCGACCCTCAAAATGGTTTTCACCCCTCTCCAAATTGGAGAGGGGGCAGGGGGTGAGGTAAAAACAATTTTATTGTTAAATTGCATCTCATGGGCGCAACATGTTGCGCCCTTACACTATCCCCCGCAATGGCGATGGGGCTATTTTTACGCCTTAAACAATTTATTCAATTTGCTTTACGGTAGGCGCTAAAGCACCTACCTAGACTTTTCTAAAGTCTGCTAAAGCAGACTGTTTTGCCGATTTTTATGTATGGTTGCGACGGGCTTGCCATGGCAAGCCCCTACATCACATCAATTTTACCCTTAAAAATCGGTAGACCAACCCCATTTATGGGGTTTTAGTGGCATAGGCAGGTGGTTTACCGCCTGCCGTATTTACGCCTTAAACAATTTATTCAATTCGGGGCTGATGGTCACTTCTGCACCGAACACCTGTGAATACATGACACCCGCTTCATCGTGGGTGATGATATTGGCGACCAACCCCGCAGGGTGATGCTCTAATACCTCTAACGTAACATAAAACACCGTATTGGGGGGCAAGATGCGATATTGTTCCCCGCCACCCGCGCTCAATGGCAAACTGGCAGACCCATAAATTTTCCGCGCCCAAATGACCATCGCCTGAAATGCGATATCTGCCGTGAATGGGTTAAATGTCTGAATAGGGAATTGCCCCTGTGTTTGCTCTGCGATGCGCCCAGAACGGCATTGCATGACCAATTTGCTCTCTGATACCGATAAAACCTGTTCCACACCCTGAAACGATGCGCCATGAAATAGCGTGCCATCGGTATACAGCGATTTTCCGTCTAGTGGATTTTTTGCCGATAAATCCAGCCCCGCATAAACAGGCGGTGTGGGCAAATCACGCAACAGGTGGATGGTGGCGCTATAGTGATAACGCGGTTTACCCTGTGGGGTGAGGCTATGCACCTTACAGGCAAATGTGACCCCATCGGCAGATTTTTCTGTCTCGGTCAAATCCAGTGTATAGCTGGTGGCGAGGGCTTCATCAAATACAATCCCCTTAAGGACATTATACTCTTCTGCCTTATAGAAGGTATAGCCTGTCGCCATATCCTCACAGGCATTAATCATCCACGCCAGCGCGTGAACCATCGGCAACACGGCATGTTTGCCGATAACGTGATGATTCAAAAACGGATTTTGCTCCAGCGTCAAATGCCGATGCAAGGTGAATTTTTGCAAGGTGGTATCGGTATTGGTGATGGGCGCGTGGTGCATGGGACTGCCCACCAACACCTGAACGGGCGTATTGGGATTGTCCAGTGCGCGGATGAGCATTTTTGCGCCCACATCCACCGGAATCACTTGGATATGACGCTCGGCGAAAAGTGCCTTGAGGCTATCATCCACCATGCCCGCTTCCCATGGACCCCAATTCAGCGATACGACCTGCGCGTTGGGATAGGTGTGTTTGAGCGTGTGCGCCATACGGTTGAGGATTTCGTTGGCGATAGCATAATCCGATTGCCCCGCATTGCCATAAAAGCCCGCCGCCGATGAGAAAAACACGATATGCGTCAATTGTGCGGGTGGCAGGTGTGCCAATACATTCAGCAGACCATCAATTTTTGTGCCATACACAAATTCAAAATCATCGGGCGTTTTATTTTCGATGCGCTTATCTGCCAAATTGCCTGCACCATGTAAAAAGGCGGTGATTTTGCCCATATCGGTTTGAATCTGGGCGATTGCCTCGCCCATACGGGCATTATTGGTGATGTCGGCGCTGTAATACTGAGCATGACCACCCGCTTTTTTCACTTCTGCGATGGTGTGTTCAATTTCGCGCTTGGCGCTGATGCCCCCCAATATTTTTTGGATGGTTTTGGGGAGGGGTTTTTCGCCTTGTGCTTTTAGGTCGGCAATGCACCGCGCTTGCAATTCGGCGCTATCGGTGATGCCAATTGCCCATGTGGGTTCTGGTAGGCTGATATTAGACCGTCCGAGTAGGGCAAATTTGCAGTGATAGCGGGATGCGAGGGCAATCACACAACTCGCGGTGATACCCCGTCCGCCCCCTGTCACGAGGAAAAGCGTGTTTGATGTTGGTGTCATAAATTCTCGATTCTTATGCGTTGGTTAGGTGGGGTAATTTGGGTTTAATGCCCCTCAACATGCCTTCAATATCAACCCCATTATCAAGGTCGTTCCAATCAATGCTAAAAGGGGATAATTCATAATTGGCGCGTTGTTGTGATGTGGCATCGGCTAACCACGGAAACCAATCAAGCGGATTGCTAATCTCACGACCATCTGCCAAGATGACGGTGAGTTTGGTATCTGTGATGATGACATCAATAGGATGGCTAGGACGCTTCTGGTTCATTTTCAATCTCTATAATCAGTGGCGGACATACGACCCTAAAGGGTCTAGCCCGCCATTACATGGGTCAAAATGGGTAAAAGTGTAATGGCGGACTAGCGCAAAGCGCGTATGTCCGCCACAAATTGACATATATGCTTCGTATTATTTCCTATTCCCCGACAACCGTCATGCGTCCCGATTCGCCATAGCCCACTTCGAGCAATGCCCGTTTGGGGTCATATAATTCGGCTAAAATGGCGTTGACCATGCTGGTGGTGTCCATAGTGGGCGCTAAATCCAGCGCACGGCAGAACACACTCTCGCCCCATTCGGCTTTGAGTGTTTTTACCAAACCCGTTAGCCCACCCACCAGCGCATTATCATTCGCGCCGTGTGCCATGCCGAATGACCCATCTAATTGGGCAACCGTCATGAACACCCCTGCGCCATTTGACACGGTGGTGAGGCTATTTTTAAGGTGCTTGGCGGTCAAAAAGACCTGTTTCACAAAGGCACGTTGGCTATCATCCAAGCCTGTGAAGGTTGGAGCGAGGGCGATGAACGCCCCAATTTGCCCATGTGGGTTCTTGATGTGGTCAATGGCACTCATCAACGATGCTTCATCACTATCTGGGATGACCGCGTGCGGATGCGATGGGGATTTGCCCCCCATCATCACCGCTTCTCGCGCACCAGTAATTGCCACTTTGATACCACGCGCTTTTAGTGCATCTGCGAGTTGTATCGTGCGCGGTGTGCCATCTGCCAAAATGAGGCAAATTGTACCTTCTGGCAATGACCATTCGCGCATATCTGGGGCGGGCAACCATTTGGAACGGGCGACCATGCGCCCAATGCCGCCCATATCGTCCATTTCATCGGCAGGGTGCGCCCCGTTGCTCTCTGCAACCGAGGCGCTAAATGCTTTTGGGGAGGTCGTGCCTCCGTTGGTCGTGACAGATTGTGCCATGTAATCTACAATTTCGCCCAAGGTGCGAAGTTGCCCAAGTTCATCGGGTTTCAATTGTGGTAAATCTGGGAACTCAGTTCGCATAGCGCCCAGAATTTCCACGCGCTTGATGCTATCAATGCCCAAATCGGCTTCCATGTCCATGCTGAGGTCTAAAATATCCAACGGATAGCCTGTTTTCTTGCTGACGATTGCCATCATCACGGCGGATAATTTGGATAAATCCAATCCGCCAGTTGTTGGTGGGGTTTGTACGGACGGGATATATCCCGTCCCTACGGGTTCGGGGGCATGATTGCCGTTACCATTGGTTGTGGCAGGTGCGCCACCGACCGATTGTGCCATGTAATCTACAATTTCGCCCAAGGTGCGGAGTTGACCGAGTTCATCGGGTTTCAATTGGGGCAGGTCTGGGAATTCATTCCGCATCGCGCCCAAAATTTCCACGCGCTTGATGCTATCAATGCCCAAATCGGCTTCCATATCCATGCTGAGGTCTAAAATATCCAATGGATAGCCTGTTTTCTTGCTGACGATTGCCATCATCACGGTGGATAATTTGGATAAATCCAATCCGCCAGCGACGACGGGTGTCGGGGCAGGGGTAGAGGCGACCACAGGGGTGGGCGCGGGTGCATATGTCCCATTTGTTTGTAGGGGCGCAACATGTTGCGCCCTTACATCATTAGCGGGGGTAGATGTTGTGCTAACACCAACCGATTGTGCCATGTAATCCACAATTTCGCCCAAGGTGCGTAGTTGTCCAAGTTCATCGGGTTTCAATTGGGGCAGGTCTGGGAATTCATTCCGCATCGCGCCCAAAATTTCCACGCGCTTGATGCTATCAATGCCCAAATCGGCTTCCATATCCATACTGAGGTCTAAAATATCCAGTGGATAGCCTGTTTTCTTGCTGACGATGACCATCATCGCAGATGATAATTTTGCCAAATCCAATCCGCCAGCGACAACGGGTGTTGGGGCAGGGGTAGAGGCGACCACAGGGGTAGGCGCGGGTGTTGTGACCACAGGCGCGACAGGTTTTGGTGTGGACGCGGGTGGCAGGACAGATTTCACCGGGATTTTCGCCATTGGTGGCGGGGCGGCTACGGGTTTTGGTGCAGGTGGTGGGGTTTGTGCCACAACGGGTTTGGGTGTCGGTGGTGTTTGTACGGACGGGATATATCCCGTCCCTACGGGCTTAGGTGGTGGGGCGACTACAGGACGTGGTGCAGGTGTATTTTGGATAGGTGCAACCACTTCTTCGGGTTGTGCGGTCAATGTTTGGATGGTGGCATACAATTGATTGAGCAAGCCCGATTGTTTATCCAAATAGGCTTGGTGGGTAACAGACATGCCTGCTTGTTGCTGATTAAATTGCCCCAACGCATCGCGCACGGTCTCT
>JANRKU010000071.1:0-22652 GCA_033763335.1 bacterium | reverse complement strand
AAATTATGTGTATAAGGCATACTTTGCCAGCAAAGATATTTCGGCAGAAAGAACTGCCAAAATCGAGCATGATTTGGCACAATTAGAACGAGAACGGGTCGCCATCCTCAAGGCATTTAGCCTGCAATCGGAGCATCAATTTCGCACACCCCTCAGCAGTATCCACACCAATTTGTACCTGCTCAGAAAAGTCACAGACGAGACCAAACGCGCCCGTTATTTGGATGTGATAGAAGACCAAGCCCGCTTGTTATTGGAATTGGTCGAATCACTCGGATTGCTCACGCAAATCGAAATCCGCGAAGAATTGACCGAATATATGCTCAATATCAATGAAATTATTCAGGGGCTATTGCCAAATTATATCAAAGAAGCCACCGCCAAAGAGGTGATAGTTCGGGCAATGCTGACCCCAGACCTGCCTAAATTTCGGGGCAATCATCAATTTATCAAATCATCGGTACAACACCTCATCCGCAACGCGGTGGCATACACGTCAAAAGGTGGCACAGTCGTCATCACAACCCGATTGGGCAAGACCAATAAGGGACAAAAAGCCATTGAGTTGATTGTCGAAGATACGGGCATCGGCATGAGCGAAAAAGTGCAACAACACGCCTTTGAGCGATTTTATCGGGCAGATGTGGCACAGACCACATCGGGGCTGGGGTTGGGATTGCCCTTGGTGAAAGAAGTGGCACATCATTATGGTGGGCATGTGTCGCTGGTGAGCATTGAGGGCAAAGGCACGGTGGTGACGTTGACATTGCCTGTTATGTGATGGGGGGTATCCCTAGGACTCTAGTCTGGTTCACTGCACGACACAATTCATATTTGAAAATCGGTGTGATAAAAATGGGCAAATTTCTGGGATACGGCAGGCGGTAAACCACCCGCCTATGCCACCAAAACCCCATAAATGGGGTTGAATTGCCAGTTTGACTCTGAAAATTGGCGTTGGTGTAAGGGCGCAACATGTTGCGCCCGCCGTAACCAACCATAAAAATCGGGCATGATGGATGCCCCTACGATAATCATAATAGGTGCATTTTGTGGCGGACATACACGCTTCGCGTTAGTCCGCCATTACGTTTTGCCTGTTTTGTGGGGTGTACTGGCTGTACGGACGTGATTAATCGCGTCCCTACAACGTTAGGCGCGTATGTCAGCCACAAAAGATTAAAAAAACCACATTATTGCCCTTATAATCACACATAAAAAGGGCATGACATGTCATGCCCCTACGATTATATGTATTTATTTCCGTAAAAATGGTTTTCACCCCCTTTGTCCATGCAATGGGGTGTAGGGACACGATATATCGTGTCCTACACGGGGATAGGGGCTTCTACCGCCCCACATGCAACCAATCGGCGTTTGCGCCCCACCGATAAAACGGCATATCGGGCAAATTGGGCAACACGCCATTTTCTGCCAATGGGTCTAATAAATCGTCGCGGAAAATTTCCTCACGCCATTCATCCAAGCTGATAGGGGGTGTATTTGGCAATATGGGCAAGTGGGCGTTGAGCCGTTCACCCACCCAATCCGCGCCTGTCATATCGGGTAGCGCCTCTAGCATATTTGCCAAATCGAGCGCATACGCCCCGATATGGGGTGCATCCAACGTAGAGGGCAACCACGCCATCACATCCGATGGGGTGACAGGGGCGCTGATGGGTTCACGCCATGTTTGCGCCAAGAGTGGCACAACATCGCTTTGAGCGCGATAGGTGCTAAACGGATTCATGGCACTCGGACGGGCATTATCCACCAACCGATTGAGAATCTGTTGCGGAGCATCAATGCTGGTCATGAGCAAATTATCCCACGCGGGAATATCGGTGCTAAACGGTGGCACAAATCCGCCTAATCCGCCTTGTGCAGGCGTATCCATGAGGGGTAAGCGCAAATAGCCGTCCGCATCCCGATACGCACTCGGCAGGTTATAGCTGGTTTCTAGCCAATTGGGGAACAGCAACATTTTTTCTGCTGTGGTCGCTAATTGTGACCCCGCCAATTCACGCGCCTGTGCCAATGGCGATATATCCGATAGCACCTGTGGCAGGGCATTTTGTATCACTGCGCTCGGTGTGAGTGATGTGTTGAGCGTGGCAGTGTTCACCGCATCACGCAACAAATTGAGTCCACGCGCATCTGCCGATTGTGCCGTCACAGGGTAGGGGAAGGTGGTATTGGCTTGGGATTCATACACATTGCCGAGCGCATCACTGCTGGCGCTCCGTGTGGTGAATAAGCCCGTTTCGATGTCATAAGCGCGTCCATCTTGTACATATAACCCGCTATTTGCCAGCCATATCGCGCCATCTGCCAACGGTTGCACCGCCAGTTGTGGCGTGATATTGCTGGGTAGCCCGTTCAGATTACATACATCGGCAAAATTCGGTGTTCCCACCGCCACATAGCGCCCCAACGCATCAAATAACCACACCTCATTGGAGGGGTCGCTATCCGATACATACGGTTGCAGGGTGCGATTGCGCCCATCGTTGATGAGCCATGTCACATCACCACCGCGCCCCACTTGGAACAACGGCGGTTGATTTTCCACGCTACCCATATAATAGGGTTGGTTGCCCACCGTGACCACCAGCACATCATCGCTATCGGCGCGGTAGGTGAGGCGAACATCACCCGCCCGTGTGAGGCGACCATAGGCATCATATAAAAATTCGGTCTGGTCTTCATTTTTGGTGATAGAAATCAACCGATTCATGCCATCGTAGCGCATGGAAGCACATTCAGTCGCGGTGGTCGTTTCGGTGATAGCGGTGATATTGCCCGCGTCATCATAGTCATAGGCATAGACGAATGTCGCGGCATTATTCCCGACCACCGTCACGCGCCGTTCTGATAGACGGTTGCCCACATAGCTATAACGGGTGATGACCTGTGTGCCATCGCCATATTGCCATGTCTCACCGCTTCGCAATCCCAATTCGTTATAGGTGATAGATTGCGAGAACAGCACCGCCAACCCTTGAAAATCGGTGACGCGCATGGTGAGCGGGCGCTCATCATTATCATAGCCATAGATGACCACATAGCCACCATCCGCAAACGGCAAGATGATATTTTGGCGCAAGGTTTCGCCTGTGCCACTCACATCATAATACACGCTCATCTCATTGGCACCGCTAAACAGCAAGTTGCTGGTCTGACGGGCATTATTGAGCGTATAGGCGATGAGCGTATCATCATTCCACAACACATCCACCGCACTTTGTAGTGATAGATAGTCTATGTCCATGAGGGGGGTATCGTTAAAGAGAATTTGCGATAAATACCCGCGTGGGTCTAATGTATAGCCCAGACGGTTATTGCTATCGCCGATGGAATAGGTTTGCGTGGCGAGGTCATAGCCCATCGTCAAATTGGATGTGCGGTCATTTTGACCAATCAATTCGCCCGTATCGCTATAAGTGAAGGTCACATCCCCCGCGCTGGCGAGCGTGTTCAAATCGGCGTAGGTAAAGGCGTATGTCCCGCCGTTGGGGATTGCCATTTCTGCCAATAATCCGACATTTGGCACATAGGCATAGGTCACATCGCCCGCGCTGATGAGGTTGCCCGCATCGTCATAGGCATAATTGGTGCTGGATGCCCCAAATGCCCGACTCGCCAGCCGTCCCAATGTGTCGTAGCTATAGGCTTCCAGTTCACCACCCGCCGATACACATGCCTCATAATCGGTCGGCTCTGAGGCGCGTGTCCGACACACCCCTGTGAGCGCATCCAACAGGTTATAGCGCAACACCAATTTTACGCCCGTAGCCGTCACCAGCGAGGATAAGCGCCCCGCTTCATCATAGCTATAGGTAAAATTGCGCCCATTGGCATTTTGATAGGCGATGAGGCGCTCCGCATCATCATAGGCGAATGTTTCGAGGTTGCCATCTTCATCGGCAATGCGGATTGGCAAGCCCACCGAGTTATAGGTGATGAGGGCGTGCGTTTCGTATAATGGCACGTCATCGGTAATGCAATCAAACACATTTTCGTAACTGGCATCACTACACACGCGGGTGGTGATTTCGGTGAGGCGACCTTCACCATCATACACATAGGCGGTTTCTTGCCCATACGCCCGTATAAAGACGGTGGGCGATTCGCCTGTACGCGCATTTCCGGGCGAAAATACGATTTGACGTGTGCCATAAGTGGGATGATTGATAGTCATCACGGCGGTATCGCCATCCCCAACAGCATATTCATAACGCAAAATGCCATCGCCTTCGCCCTCTGTGACCAGACGGTGTAGGGCATCGTATACCATCACCGTATCCCCTGCGATGGGGTCTGCAAAATTGAGCGTTCCGCTTGACCATCCCAAGTCCCACAACAGGTCTTCGCCTGCGCTGGCGTTGGTCAAGCGCCCCAACGCATCATAGCCAAAGCGCGTATTTCCCGCGCCCGCCAAGACATTATTTGCCCCAAATAACAATTGGGTCGTCCAGCCCGTTCCATTGGGTGTGCTATCGCTCACTTGCCAGGTGGATGGGGCAGGGGTAGCGATGGTCAATTGGCTGGCGGGGCGTTGATTGGTGGGGTCTATTGCCCGTAGCCATGCCGTGAGGTTGCCATCATCATCATAATACAATTCTGATGTGCGCCGTGCGGTGGCGCTAATCGGTAACGGGTCATCTATGCGCCACAATAGCCCTGTGCCGTCATAGCGATATTCCGTCCGATTATTGAACGGGTCAATATAGATGAGGGTGTTATTGAGGCGTGGCACATCGGTATTCGAATCTGACCAGATAAATTGATGTTGCGCCCCTGTGGGTTCAATAATGCGCGTAAGGCGATTGGGATTTGTCCTATCCTCATACACATAAATGGTGGTGCTACCATCCGATGCGGTGACGGCGCTCAACAAGCCTGTGGGCGTATAGGAATAGCTGATGGCATCGGCAGTCCGCAAATCCACTTTGCTCACCACCCGTCCAAAGGGGTCGTAGTTATATAAATAACCACGCCCAAGCCCGTCTGCTTGTTCTATCAGTTTATCGGCGTTGTTATAGGTAAAATATTGGTCGGCTTCTGGCACACCCATGATGAGCGAGCGCAAGCGTCCGCGTGTATCATAGCTATACTCGCGCAAAATGCCATTTTCATCTGTCCATGTGCTAATCGCCCCCAATGGGTTAAAGCTCAACACCCATGTGGCTTCGTTGGTGTTGCTGGTGAACGCCACCACCACATCCCACGCGCCAGTATCCAAATTTGGCGTATAGGTCATGACCCGCCGTCCGTTGGCATCTATGGCTTCGATGAGCCGTCCATGCACATCATACGTGAGCGATGTATCACCACTATCACACGCTGGCGCAGTCCCATAAACGACTTTTACCGCGCCTGTCGAGAGTGGGCAATACACGACTTGGGTGGTGTTAGTCGCGCTGGCGATTTGGGTTTGTCTGCCCAAAAAGTCGTAATTCACGCCCAATGAGGCGCGGTGGTCGGTCTCGACATTGAACGGCGTGTTGAGTGGCAACGGCACTTGGCTCAATGATACGCTGGGGGGTTGCCCACTGACATAATCGCCCCATGTCACTTCACGCAAGGACAGTGTGCGCCCATCTACGGCGTTGGTGAGCGAGCGTTGACGGGCGGTATCGCCAAAGCCGTTGATTGCCCATTCTTGTAATAGGGGTTGTGTGCCATCGTTATCGCGCACCCCTGTGCGGACAGCGCGTAATTGACGGCGAATATCGAAGAAATAATCCACGCGGTTGGTGAGCGGTGTCCCCAAAAGCGCGGTTTGTTGGCTAATTTGTAGCCCAAATTGCAAAGTGGCATTATCCACATTATTGGCATTATAGGCATAGTCGTTAATCAAGCCTGTGACATCAATTGTGCGCCGAATCCGCCCCAATGCGTCATAGATGGTGGTCGTTGTGCGCCCGTATGGGTCGGTGATGGTGACTTGTTCCCCGCGCACAACCGCTTCGGTGCTATCCACCAACAAATAACTCACCAGAGGGGTATAGACGGTGCTGGTGGTGAGGGGAATCAGTTCCTCTGTCGTGCCAATATCGCCCAACCATTCGGTGGTGGCAATTTCGCGCCCCAAGGGGTCATAGTCGCGGGTGGTCTTGCGGATAACTTGCCCCACTTGTTCCACGCGGGTCTCTATCAATTGTCCCAAGCCGTTGAATACGCTGATAGTGACAGCACCCACGGGGTCGGTCATGATAATTTCTGTGACCACAGCGCCATCGCCATCCGTGCTTGGCGCGGGATATTCGATGCTATAGCGCCCCAACACGCCGTCATTGACGGCAATCAAGCGCCCCAAGCCATCCCATTGATAGCTGACCTGATAGGGTAGGGTGTCATCGGGGACGGTTTGCACCATGCTCACCACCAAGCCCACGGGGTTATAAAAATATTCCCAGCTTACGCCGTCATTGGCGCGGGTCATGCGTGTGACCTGATACGGGGCAGATTCTGTCCATGTGAAGGAATAATCTGCGCCATCACGGTCAATATAGCGGGTGAGCAAGCCGTTGTTACTGGGGTCATATTCAAATTGTTCGGTTGTCCCATCGGCATATAACACGCTGGTGGGGCGGAACACGGTTGAGCGCAATTCCAACGGGCGGTCATAGGTCACTTCTAGGCGGGGCAGGCTTTGGAAGGCACACGCCACGCATTGCAATTGCCCATTGGGGGTGTAGTTATAATCCCGCGAGGCGCGTCCCTGATTGGCAGTGGATACGCGAGATTCAATGCGCGTCAAAAATCCCGCCAATAGCGGATTTTGCTCACTGCCCCAACGATACACGGTGGGCGTATCTTCTAGCCTATCGCCCGTACCTGCGAGGGGGCTGGTGGATTGGGTCAGTTGATAATTTGTGCCAACAGCGCGTAAATCACCATCTGCGAGGGTATAGGTATGGCTGGTGCTATTGCCCAAACGGTCAATGATGGTCGCCACACGGCTGGTTGGGGTGGTGCTGATGCTCAGTTGTTGATAGGCGAGCGTGGTATTATCGGGATTGAGTATCACGATAGCCAATGCTTCACCAAATTCATCGTAGGTCATGCCAAAATCAGGCGTGATGGGGGCGCGTGGGTCGCTAACCCCTGTGAGCCGTCCCAATTCATCATACACATAAGCGGCGGTTTGCCCATCGGCATATGTGACCTGTGTGAGCAAGCCGTTTTCATACGTATAGTCGGTTTGCACGCAATTATCCGCGAGGGTGCAGGTGGTGGCATCTGCGCCGATGGTCATATCGCGCAAAATGGTTTTGACGATATGGTGTGACTCGTCATAATACAATTCCAATTGACGCGGGGCAAAATCGCCCGTGTGGTCGGTGATGATGACGGGCGTTTCTGCCCCAATATCCGCCGCGCCGTTCAGATTGGTGCGGGGATAGGCAATATTTATCACGCGCCCGTTGCGGGCGTATCCATAGCGGATGAGCCGACCTGCGCGGTCAAATTCATACATCTGCCCGTTGTCTTGCATCAAAAACCAATTGCTCCGCACCGATTCACGGCTAACGACCCACCCTGGCATCGTCAGCGAGGTCATATCCCCCGCCACAAAATTGGGGTCGCCCACAAATTGATGACGTGAGCCTGTTGGCGTGGTAAAAGTGACAACCCCACGCGGGGCATAAGTCACATCTAGCCCAATGGCATAGCCCGATACCGTTACTGGCGTAACGGTACGCGAGTTGGTCGCTTGGTCAAACGGCACATTGTAATCCAGCAAAAATGCCGATGTCCACCCTTTACCGAATGGGCTATCCATCGTGGCATAGGCGCTGTTATAGTGGCGGGTCACATCCAAATTGAGCATATCGCCAAACGCGACTGCATCGGTCATGGATAGCCATAAATTGCCGTTGGCGGGGTTGATATGCCCTGCGGGGGGACAATTTGCCTCTGGGACGGCGGTGTTGGTGGGGTAACAATCGCCACCCGTGTTATTTAAGGCACGCGCAAAATATCCTGCTTGCCCCGCACGCGCTTTTCCATCAAACGGAGGCAATCCCGCAGGCGTGACAATTTCGATATAGCTATCGCTGGCGGGCAACATCAGGCGCTGTTCGCCAGCAAGCCCACCTACTTCCTTATAGATGAGCTGAATCACATCATCCCGCGCTTCGATTCGGCTGATGTTCGTGCCATCACGGGTGGTTGTGCCACGCGGGGCATCTAAAAATTCAAACGTGATGGTGTTATTGATAAGGCTGAATAGGCGCATATTGACCCAAACCAACTCAATGCTCACCGCTTGGTCATTGAAGGTAATGTTCACGGGCAAAATTTCGACAGCATCGGCATTAACGGGGCTGGCATAGACAAAATCGGTGGATTGCAGGGCAATTTGTCTGTCTGCCACCAAATCCAGCGCAAAAACACCATCGCGCAAGGTCACTTGCGAATTTTCACGCACAGTCGCCCAATCCAAAATGGCGCTATGGCGTGCCGTGCCGTTGGCGGTGATGGCATTGACCACCAGCATAAAGGCATCCAGCGCCCCTTCTGCGCGGATTTCACGGGCAGTCGCGGGGGTGGTGGCGGTGAAGGTGCGCCCGTCTTTGAGTTTGAAGCCTGTGCAGTCATTCATGACCCACATGCCCGCCACTTCTGCCCAATCGCTACGGATGGTCGTGCCATCGCCGTATGTGACGGCTTCGAGATTTAAGTCAGTAGAGCTATTTAGGCGGAAATCAAAATTTTCCAGAAAATAAACCCTATCCGTGCCGACTGCGGCAAAATCGCCACCCAAAAATGACAATTTATTCGCCCAATTGCCGACATTGATGGTGAAGGCAGAATAATCGAATCCCTCATTGGGCATGAATACTTGGGTAGAATCGCCATTGCGTGGATGGACGCGCCGTGTGCCATCGGGATGGATGAACACTTCGGCGGCGGGGGCGGTGATGCGTGCCACGCCGTTGGATAGGGCAGGGGCAGGGGCAAAATCGCGGTTGGTGGTCTCATCACGCACGGATAAAACGGGTTCACCCATGCCATCCGAAATGACGGTAATGGCATAATTCCCCGCCGATTCATCTGCCAGATTGATTTTCCGCACGACCAGCGTATAGGCGGCGGTCTCTGCCGATGGCGAGTAGGGGATTTCGCCTTCGAGCAGGGGTTGATAGTCAATCTCTGGGATGATGCCGTTGAACAGGGCAAATTCCAACGCCGCGCCACTCACATTGGTAAAACGGATGGTGGTGGGCAGGTCTTGGATGATGCCGTTTTGGTTGCGCGGACGGGTGAGGCTAAATGACCAAAAATCGGCATACGCACCCGCGCCGAGTGTGCCGTTTTCTGTGCCACCAGAGCGCAATGTGCCACCACTCAACGACATGTCGTAGGGGGTGATGTTGCGCTCCATGAGGTAGGTCACGTTATCGCACGCGCCAAACGAGCCATCACCCGCTTGTGCGAGGGCAGGGGCGGTGGCGATGAATAGTAACAGAGAAATAATGCTGATGAGCCAAACTTTTTTCCACATAAGGGTGTTATCCTGTTCGTAGGGATTTTTTCCACATAACGAAAACACGTTGTCTATTGGGATATGATGATGCAGGTTAGTGGTGTATCTATTTTTTTATTCTGTGGCGGACATACGCGCTTTGCGCTAGTCCGCCATTACATCCCTGCCTGTTTAGGAGGTGTAATGGCTGTACTAGACCCTTTAGGGTCGTATGTCAGCCACAAAAGATATGCCATATTAAAAACTAACGTGTGTCATCGTATCCTTTTTGACCAACACCCCTTATTATAGCAATAATGTGTTATTTTTGCTTGCCTATGGTGATAAATTGGCGCTATGGGGAAAGGGTGGTTTTGTAGGGGCGAGGCATTGCCTCGTCCCGCGCCGTGTTGTTGGTGATGGCGGGACGACCCAGTGGGTCGCCCCTACAAACACCCGCCGATGTAGGGGCGCAACATGTTGCGCCCACCATGGCACAGGGCAAATAAGGGGTCTATAACAGTTTATAAAGCATGTTTAAGGGCATCTAGGTATCACAATAGGTACTTAGAAGGGTTGCACTAAGAAGTAAGCCGTTGTTTACTCTCCTAGTGTCCAGCAACCACGAAGTTATCCCCTACTTGGATAATTGTCCTCGTTGCTACCACACTAAGTAGCTATCGTAGATGGCATCGCCCTGCTCTAGTCTTATCTCCACAGGCGTATAACAACAAATCTGGCTTATGTGTTTGTTGCCCAATTACCAGCAAAGTGAAAGGGTATGCCTTTGAAGTCTTGTTACCAGAGGGATTAGCGGTTGCGGGAGTCGTCCTAGCCGACCAAGTGAAAAGTTTAGATTGGCAGGGACGCGATGCCAAATTTATTGATCGCGTCCCTGATAGTGTCCTCAAGCATGTGCTGGCAAAGCTGAATAGCTTGCTGAGGTGATATAGCCGATAATTTGGGGTAAATGTCGTATTATTTCATACGCCCAGTAGCGCGGATAAACCAGCGCATACAACTATGGAAACCGTCTGGCTCTAAGAACATCATCGGGCATCCTACCGAGATGACATTGACACCCGCCTCACGGCATTTTTCGGTCGCCGCGTCGGATACACTGGATGCCATCAGCGTATTGTTGTGCATCCAAATGTGCTTAATGCCCAGTTGCAAGGCTTCATCCACAATTTTTTCGCTCACATCAGGACTATTCATGATGAATACCGCATCCACATGACCCGGTATGGCACTCAGATTGGGATAGCAGGTATCCCCATTCAAGGCTTCAGCTTCGGGGTGTAGCGGGAAAACCTGATAGTTATTCTTGCGTAATTTTAGATAAATTGCGCCAGCACCACTGTCTTTGTTACGTGAAAGCCCCGAAACAGCGATACGCTTTTGGGCAAAAAAGTTTTGTATCTTTTCTTGATAAGTCGTGCTGATAGTTGACATTTTTTTCTCCCTTGTTATGTTTTTTGTGTCTACTTATTTATACGCCCAATGACATAATTTCGTTTCGGAAATAATTAGTGATAGTGATAAAAGACATGTTTATAAATGATGTTTGTCATTCATTTTTCGGGCGAAAATCGGCATAATAACCAGAAAAGGAGTAAATACCTTGCAAATCCTTATTCTGTATCAGAGTCGTAAGGGCTATACGCGCCAGACGGCAAAAGTTATCGCCGAAGTCGCCCAAAAACTGGGGCATAGCGTTACTATCAAATCGGTAATTGAAGCCCAACAAAGCCATATTGAGCAAGCCGACTTGCTGTTTATCGGCACATGGATACAGGGTTTTATCTTGTTTGGGGTTAAGCCTGCTGGGGCAGATTTATGGGTTCCAGCATTGCCAACACTGACGGGTAAACCAATCGCAATTTTTTGCACCTACACCTTTAATCCGCGCCAAAGTCTGGATAAATTGGGCAATTTGCTCAGGGCAAAAGGGGCAACTATCGTGAGCCAACAGGCGTTCCGCAATGGTCATCTCGGTGATGGTGTAGAGGCTTTCGTTAAACACACACTATCGCTACACACATAATGCGTGAGGATAAAATCACCCATTCAATCCATCAAATCGGCACATAAAAAAGCACCTGCATTTATCACAGGTGCTTTTTTATTTATCTTTCAAGTACCACCACACGCAATTTAGGAATTTCTTTATGTGAGAGGTAAAAAGAATAGCGGTTGCGCTATCTCTGATGTGTATGTGTTTTTTCTATTAATAGTACCCCAATCCTATCGGTTTATAGCTGTGAATTTTGATAGCCCCCCAATATCAGGGGGGATAAAATAGACCATTAAAACCCTTTTTAATGATACCCAAAATCAACACTTATATCCGTAAAATAAGGCAAATTGCGCTCAAATTGGCAGATTTTGGGTTCTATCAGAGAGTTGAAAATCTATTTTATGCACCTCTAAAAGTATGAAGAAAGTATAGAGCGACTAGTTGACTATTAAATGCAAATCGTGTTAATGTTTCACATAGTTGTCTGACACCTACTTACAATCGCGGTGGTAAGGGACAAAATTTGGAATGACATGGACACCAGTTATCCGATTTTGTTCCAGAGACCACCAACAGAGAATGGAGCATATCATGTCAACAAATATACTAGATAAGACCACAACAATGCCACGCATTCGGATGGCAATCATAGATGATCATACCCTGATACGGCGCGGATTAGCCGTTTTTCTGAAAAGTAACCCCGACATCGAAGTGGTTGGAGAAGGCTCAAATGGCAATGAAGCACTTTCGCTATGCGCGGAAGTCAAACCCGATGTGATGCTGATGGATTTGATGATGCCCATCATGGACGGACTCACCGCCACACGCCATATCACCTTGCAATACCCTGATACAAAGGTGATTGTGCTGACGAGTTTCGCCGAGGAACAGATGATAAGAAGCGTGCTACAAGCAGGAGCAATTGGGTATTTATTAAAAAAAATATCTGCCCATGACCTCGCCAATGCCATCCGTGCCGCCCATCGTGGTATCCCGACCTATGCACCAGAAATAACGGATATTTTGGTGCGCTCAGTACACAAGCCCCATTCCATTTTTCAAAGCCTGACCGCCCGTGAGCGAGAAGTTTTGGGATTGATGGTAAAAGGCATGAGCAACAATGATATTGCCGCGCAATTGGTGGTGACACTTGCTACGACAAAATCGCATGTGAGCAATATTTTGTCTAAACTAAATGTCACTACTCGGACAGAGGCGATTATCCTAGTCTTGGATTCTACGCCCACATGGGACAATTTTTATATCGCGTGATAGGTGAGAATCTTTCTACAGCTTAGGGGCGCGATAAATCCAACAAAAAGCGGAGGTGTCCCATCCGCTTTTATTACCTAGTTTTTTCGTCTAATTAGCTATCGTAGATAGCTCACTTAGCTGGTGCGCTTGTGGGCTATTAATTGGGCGATTTTGGACGGCATATAAGGCTTGTCCGTAGTTGTTTTTTAATCTTTTGCCTGATTTTTCTGCATTTATGTGTCATTTTATGGCTGACATACGAGGCTAAAGCCTCTAGTACAGCCATTACACCACCTAAATAGGCAGGATTGTAATGGCTGACTAGCACGCAAGTGCGTATGTCAGCCACAGACTAAGAAATATTTTACGCCGTCTTTATTTACTAACAATCATTAGCAGGTTTTAGATAGTCTGGTAGGTGCTTTAGTGCCTGCCATAAAGCGATTACATGAACAAGCAATCAAAGTTTGAGATAATTATTCAGAGAGGATATTCAAAAATGGACGATATACAAATCAAATTGGCATTTATGTGGGTCGCAATCACATTGGTGTATCTTTATGGCGACATTTTGCGCTATGTGGCGGGGGATATGCCCCCTGGTGAAATAGATGGGATGAAAGCCACCCCGATAATGATGTTTGGGATTAGTGTGTTGATGTCGCTCACGATGATAATGATTGTGTTGACCCTCACATTAGACCATAACATCAATCGGTGGGCGAATATCATTGTAGCGGTATTTTGGTTCTTGTTCAATTTGATTGGTTTGCGCTCATACCTCTCCCGACCATACGATTTTTACCTGATTGTCGTGGCTTTGGTGTTCAACGGCATGATTATTTGGTTGGCATGGAATTGGGTGCTTCCCGCCGCGTGATTTTGCCTGTGGCTGACATACGCACTTGCGTGCTAGTCAGCCACAGACTAAAAAATATTTACACCGTCTTTATTTACGAACAATCATTATGGGGTTTCGGTGGCACAGGCAGTGGTTCAGCACCTGCCGTAGCGCAGAAATTTGCCGATTTGATAATTTTCACCCCTTTCTCCATGCAATGGGGATAGGGGTGCTTGATTACCCATCAACCCCCAAGAATTTTATTCAGGGTGGTGTGCAATGCGTTTTCATTGAGCGGTTTGCTAAAATACGCATCAAACCCTGCCTCAAGCGAATGGTGATGAACCGCATTGGTATGAAACGCTGTGATTGCGATACACGGCATATCGGCAGATGATGCCTGATTGCGAATACGATTGAGCAATGACATGCCGTCTAACCCAGGCAAGCCCAAATCTATGATAATGCCATCGTAATGACCATTTTGTAGGGTATTGAGGGCGGTTTCGCCATCGGCAACGGCTTCGGCTTGAATATGCCATGTGGCAAACCAATCCAAAAGCAATTCACGGGCATCATCGTCATCTTCCACAATGAGTATTGTCGGTTGAGTGGTCATGATTTCCATCCTTAATCAAAATATATATTTAGCTAGGCAATTGATGGATTAATTTGAGTAAATCATTGATAAATGTACTCGGATTAAGGGGTTTCGTCAAGTAGTTATGAAACCCCGCCGCGATTGCCTTTACCCTATCACCCGCCATCGCATGGGCGGTGAGGGCAAAGATGGGAATATCCATCCATTGGCGTTCTGCCTTAATGATTTTAATCAATTCCCAGCCCGACATATTCGGCATGGATAAATCGGAAATAATATAATCGGGGCGGGTCGCATCTAAAATTTTTAACGCCTGTGCGCCATCTTGTGCCGTGACCACATTGACTTTTGTTTTGATGAGCAATGTTTGTGCAATTTCGAGGCTATCGGGGTCATCATCTATAACAAGAATGGTTTTGCCCGCGAGTATCATATCCAAATCACTCATGTCCATGTTGTTGGCTTCCTTCTGTTATATCGGCTAATGCTTTTTCGGGTGTGGTTTCTAATGGCAGGGTCACAAAAAAACTCGCCCCTTCATTTAAGGCACTTTCTAGCCGTAACTTGCCATCGAGTGTTTTGACAAGGCTATTGACGATAGAAAGTCCCAATCCCGTGCCACTATAACGCCGTGTGGCAGAGCTATCCACTTGGCGAAACCGCTCAAAAATCAGCTCGTGCATGTGTGCTGGAATCCCAATGCCTGTATCTTTGACCACCGTTATCCACATATCCCCATCGCGGGTTACGCTGACGGTAACACCGCCTGTTTCTGTAAATTTGAGCGCGTTGCCTATCAGATTGACGAATATTTTGGTGATTAATTCTTCATCGGTGAAGAGGGATTGGGGAATATCGTCTGCGATGGATACGCTAAACGTGAGCGATTTTTGTTCGGCTAATGATTGCATTTGGGCATGTAGGTCATTGAAGAAGGTGCGGATAACGACCTCGCGCTTAAAAACTTGTACGCGCCCCGATTCAATCCGACTCACATCCAAAATATCGTTAATCAAACCCAATAATCGCTCGGCATTCACCATCACGCGGTCTAGGCGATGCGCCGTCTTTTCATCGAGTGTCTCGTTCATCTGAATAATGCCCACAAAGCCGATAATGGCATTGAGGGGTGTGCGTAGCTCATGGCTCATCACCGCAAAAAATTCGTCTCTCATGCGCGTGTTTTCGCGTTCTTGCTCGGCAACGCGCTCCAATTCCATCGTGCGTTGGCGGATGGTGTTTTTGATGAGTAAATCAAACGCATCTACCAATTGGGCGATTTCGCCACTGCCTTTGGCGACAATTTTATTTTCATACACCCCTTGCGCCACGCTTTTGGTGGCGGTGACAAGATTTTTGATGGGGCGCGACACCGAATTTGCCAATGTGTACGAGATACCGACCAACCCGACTAGGGTGGCTATCATAAGTCCTAAGACAAAATTTTGTTGCACCCGTACCGCGCCAAAGGCTTCGCTGGTATTGATTTTGACCATCATCCCCCAACGCAACGAGGGCAAATAGCTCCAAACGGCGATAACCTCTTGACCCGCGTAATCGGGAATAATACCCGCGCCCTGAATACCCGCTACCGCCTCCAAAAGGGGGCGACTGCGCTCATCATCCAAGCTACTGATGCGCGTAAACGATGTGGTGTCGTCAACAGTGGGCAAAGAAAACACCACATCATCCCCTTCCCGAAAAATCGCCATTGTTTCGCCTGTTTCGCTCAGACCCAAGCCCGTATTGTCGCTGATTGCCGCGTATAAATCTTGACTATCCAGTTGTATGGAGACGATGCCAATGACCAAATCATCAGAAAATACGGGGGCAGAAATATAAAACACGGGGTTTTGGTTATTATCGGTCGAAGCAGAAATTTCTGTTTGTAAAAGGGTACGGGCGTTTTCGAGTGTTTGCACGAGGGCGCTATTGGGGTACAGGTCGGTATAGCGTTGACCAATATCATCGGCTGGAAGCACCGAGAATAACAAATTCCCCTCAGATGAAAACAGCATCAGATTTTCGTAGCCAGAGCCATCGAGGATGTGGGTCAATAAAAAGCGCACATTCTCGTCTATGGTGGCATACTCATCGCTATCAACGCCTGCTGTGGTGAGCGTGGTCGTAAAATCGGTGATGCCGTCTATGATGGTTGGGATTCTGGTCAATGCAAACACATCACGGGCGCGTTCTTGGGCATAGGTCTCGATTTGCGAGATTTTACCATCAGAAATAGCCCGTAACCGACTTTGCACCTCGGTTTGAATCAGATTTTGCGAAGAATTGAGCGTTATCAGCATCACAATGCCCAGTGGCAATAATCCGATAACCAAAAACCAAAAGAGTAATCTGGTTAAGATGCTCGCATTTTGAATACGTTTAATCATTTTGCACCGCCACACCCATATTTGCCCATTGCCCATTCCAGCCGATATACAGGTTATTCAAAAAGCCATCCCACTCATCACGGGTGAGATAGGTGGTGATATAGGGCAATGGGCGCACAGGCGTAATCGAATCCCATACAATATCAAATTGCCCATCGGCGCGGATTTGACCAACCAGCACCTTTTTCCACAGGTGTTGTGTCTGTGGGTCAACATACACAATGCCTTGTGGTGCATTAAAACTTTGCCTGTGCATAGACATGCGAACCACCTGTGGATTTGTTTCTGCCGCATCTTCTACGGCTTGCGCCCATAAATACACGCCCGAATACGCGGCTTCCATGGGGTCACTAATCACGCGGTCTGCCCCATAGCGTGCCTGAAAGCGCGTGACAAATGCCCGATTTTCTGGGGTATCTATGGATTGAAAATACGTCCATGCGGCATAATCACCGACAACCGTCTCGCTTTGTAGGGTTTGTAATTCGGGTTCTGCGATGCTAAAGGAGATGGTCGGAATATCATCCGATGTGATGCCAGCATTGCGTAATGCCTGAAAGAAGGCAATGTTGCTATCGCCATTGATGGTATTGATAATCATATCGGGTTGTGTTGCGACAATCTGGGCGATAATCTGGTCAACATCGGTACTGCCCAACAAAATATATGCCTCGCCAACCACCTCCCCCGCTTGTGATAGCACCTGTCGGCGGATAATCTCGTTGGCAGTACGCGGAAAAATATAATCTGAGCCGACCAAAAAAACGCGCACACCCAAATTTTCCATGCCCCAGCGCACCGCAGGGATAATTTGTTGATTGGGTGGTGCGCCTGTATAGATGATATTGGGCGATGACTCTAGCCCCTCGTATTGCACCGGATAGATGAGCAAGTGATTGTATTCCTCAAAAACAGGCTGGACGGTCTTTCTGCACGCCGATGTCCAACAGCCAAAGACCACTTGCACATCCTCATTCACAATGAGGTTTTCTGCCTCTTGTGCAAAAATATCCCAATCCGATTTGCCATCAATCACAATCGGCTCAATCATACGCCCCAAAACCCCGCCTTTGGCATTAATTTCTTCGACTGCCAATAAGGTCGCATCAACAACCGAGGCTTCGCTGATTGCCATCGTCCCCGATAGTGAATGAAGAACACCAATTTTGATGGTCTCTTGTGGTCGGTTGCTCAACAAATAGAGTGATAATCCACCAATACCAATAAAAATTACGACAAAAATAGCCACATATTTACGCATAAATTATCCAGTGATAAAGATATTTGCTTTTTACCAAACATTCCACGATAAATTGATAATAACATAGAGTGTATCAATCTACCAAAAGACGTTAATATCGCGCTCATCAAAATGAAATGCACCCTACCCTATTGCTCTGTTTTATTTATTGCAAAAGGGCAGATGGTGTTATAATGTGCAGATATGAACCGTTCCTATGAGCAGAAAGCGTGCGACGATATGCCTCATGCACTAATTATTGATGATACCCCAAGTAATATGACCATCATGGCAAAATTGCTCACCAATGCCAATTTTACCACCACCACCATAAGCGACCTTAGCACGCTTGCCGATGCGATAGATTCGCTCCCCACGATTGATATTGTGTTCACCGACCTCAATTTGGATGGATTTACGGGCTACGATGTTTTGCACCAACTCCGTAGCTGGCAAATCACCGCCCCAATTGTGGCGTGTAGCGTGTATACCGATGAAATTATTCGTGCGCGGGAGATGGGCTTCGATGCGTTCATCGGCTATCCGCTCAAAATTGGGCAATTCGTCAGCCAAGTCCAACGGGTGCTGGCGGGCGATGCCGTGTGGGAAAAATAGGCAAAATCAGCCCCTATCCCCAAAAGGGCATATTTTGATAAAAATAGCTTGTCATTTGTCTGCCGACGGGCGGTGAACCACCCGTCTGTGCCTCTGAAACCCCGTGAACGGGGTTGTTTTGCCTATTTTTATCCTAAAAAATTGGTGTGTCGTAGGGGCATGATATATCATGCCCGATTTTTAACGTTGGTTATGGCGGGCGCAATGATGGTTGTTAGTAAATAAAGACGGTGTATGCCTGTAAGGGCGCAACATGTTGCGCCCGCCCCGACCAACGATAAAAATAGGCAAAAATCGTCTCTATTGTGTCTTCATATATTCTAAATATTGTTCTTTGCTCATGCCGTGTTTTTCAAAAATGATGGCTTTGCCCATCGCCTCGCGGTATTCCAAATTGGTGAAATTGGCATTTTCGCTGATGGCTTCATCTGCCCAATCATGCGATGCCCCAAATTTGAGATGCTCAACATCCGATGCCGTCAAATCGCCCGATTTCACCCCATTGTTGATAAATCGCTCCACCTCGCCTTGCTCCACTTCGACCATCCGCAAATCGTGTTCGAGCGCCGTCTTAAATGTCTCGTTGGGGTTGCCCGATGGCGATGGCAACACATCGCCTGTGGCATTTAATAGGCGTTCCGCATGAGGGCGATTGACATTTTCATATAGATGATTGCTAATGCCCTTCATGTATTCTGCGCCCTTAAACGACATCCCCCCCGTAATAGGTGTCCATGATGGTAAAAATTGCGAGACCTCTAATAAGCCCAAATTATTCCAATCGGTGACATCGCTGGCGGCATCAAAAAATTTCACTTGCCCCGCCAATCCGCCTTTTTTGCCCAGTGTTTCGGTGATGGTATCGTATGCGTCGGAATAATCACCAAAATCACTGCCTTTTTTGATGGAGGCAAAGGTTGGCGCATTGCCACCTTGCTTAAATAAATTACCCGCCTGCTCTTCTCCCTCGCGGATGACGCGCATCACCTCTGCGAGGGTTTGTCCAATAGACACGAACACCGCCTGTAAGCGATGCAGGCTGGGTAATGCCACATGACGCATTTCCTCAGAAAATTTGCTCCCTGCCCTGCCAAGCATCCCGCCCTCTTCGAGCGATTCCATCGCCTGTTTAAGCTGACCCGTCATCTGCTGATGGTCATCATGCAATGCCTCAAACCGATGGATAATTTTTTCGAGCATATCGTACTGTACTTGTATTTCATTGGCACTCATAACTTCCCTTTACGTCCAATAATCCGTGAATAATGACATCCTTTATTATATGATAATTTCGTTTATGCGGATGATTGGATGTTATAAAAAAAATTATTTTATGTTGTATACCCATTGCATGGAGAGGGGGAATAAAACCAGTTTTTGCCTTACTCCCTTCCTCTACAAGTGGCTGAGGGGGCGACACTAAAATTAAGATGGGCAAAAATCGTCAATTTGCCCCGCCATAGGTTCAAAAGCCTTGTTCGTTATGATGAATCTTACGGCAAAAAATAGGCTTTTTCGCTTGAACCTCATCCCCACGCCCCCTTCTCCAGTCTGGAGAAGGGGGAGAAAACCATTTTGTGGGTTGGATTAAGTCCCCTCGCCAGACTGGAGAGGGGATTTAGGGGTGAGGTTGATGGCAAAATAGCGGTTATATTAAATGTAACGAACAAGGCTTTTGAACCTCTAGCGATGTCAATTCTCAAATGTACTGTCGCCCCCTCAGCTACAGAGTGGGGGAAGGGTTGGGGATGGGGTGCTTTTATCATTAAGTTACCCTATATGGATGGGGCAAAAAACACCCCTACACCCCCACCGTGTCGCCGATGAGGGCGGGCAATTCGACAGTGAAGGTCGTGCCTTTGCCCAATTGACTTTCGACATGAATATGCCCGTGATGACGCTCCACACATTCTTTGACGATGCTCAAGCCCAAGCCCGTCCCACTAATCTCTTTCATCTCCAACACCCGATAAAATGGCTCAAAAATATGAGGCAAATTATCTGCGTGAATCCCCACGCCCTTATCCACCACCCGTAACACCACATACTCTTTGTTGCGGTCAAGTTCTAGGCGGATTTCGGCGTTATTTGGCGAATATTTGACGGCGTTGGTGAGCAAATTGAGCAAAATGCGACTGACCAAAATTTCATCTGCCAACACCATATCCACCTGCCCCATATTCACAAACCGTAGGCGATTCTCTGCGCCATAGCTCATGCCCACCTCGTCCACGCTCACCTGACATAATTTGGCAAGGTTGATGGGCATGGGGTGAAAGGGGCGCTCATTCATCGTACCAGTGACTGTTAATACCGTCTCGTCTAAGAGTTCCAGCGCAAATTCCAATTGTCGCCCAATGCTATCCAGTTTTTCCTTGCGTTTTTCTTTGGTCAATTTATCAAAATAGCGAAGCAAAAGGTCTTTTGAGGTGGCAATAACCGATAGCGGGGTGCGGAGGTCATGCGACAATGCCGATACACTGCGTTGGATGAGCGCGTGATGCTCTTGTTCTTTGCGAAAGCGCGTGATGAAATGGTCATTTTCGCGCAGAGATTCTTCATAACGTTTTTGCTCGGTAATATCCACCGTGACGACCATCACCTCATCATAGGTATCGGTATGACCGGGCATGACAATCCATTTGAGCAATAAATAAATTTTTTCGCCTAATAAATTATAGTTGATATATTCGCCAGAAAAGCGCGTATCGCCGTGTGCGATTGCCGCCAGCGATGCGATTTGTGAATCGTAAATATCGGTCAGTTGATAAAACTGTTGTTGATATTCTTCGACCGATTTGGCTTTATACAAGTGTAGCGCAAACGGATTGGCATCCAAAATTTTGACCAAGCGCAGGCTATCGGAAACGGCGCGTGGATTTTTACGCATATAGGCTTCTATATCGGCAATGCCCGTTTGGGTCAATTGGTCAAGATACGCCTTGACCTCATGCCAGTCTTGCTTCCAAATGGCGATAGGCGCTTCTTGAAACAGCAATTGATAATTTGCCTCGCTCCGACGCAAGGCTTCTTGTGATTGTTTGCGCTCGGTAATCTCACGCGAGACGGCGACAATTTCGATAATTTCGCCCGTAAATGAGTCGCGCATCCCGTAATTGATGGTCTCTAGCCACACATATCCCCCATTTTTATGACGAGCGCGATATTCCATCACAGAAACACCCTTGGTCATCACACTATGATGTGCCTCTTTGAGGATGGGTATATCATCGGGATGAAAAAAATTGACCCCGCGCCTGCCCAACATCTCATGGGTAGAATAGCCCAAAACATCTTTTACCGCCGCCGTGATATACACATAAACGCCCTCTATGGTGTGTAACGAGACAATATCGGTCACGGCTTCGATTAATAACCGCGTCCCTTCATCGAGGAGGCGGTTGAGCATATCATCTGCCGAAATACCCGTTTGTTGGGCGCGTTGTTGCAATCGCAGAAGCGTCTGTGGGCTAATTGGGTCGTCATCCGTCATCTTTATCGCTCCAATCGAGTAAAGAAGATTGTTTGTTTATTATAACCCATATCGTATGTATATGTTGTTTTGGTTTTTTACCACTTATGGATTTTTGCACATAATTCTTAATATATTTTGAAATATTATGGAACAAAACCCAAAATAATCCCACCCGATTACATTTGCATCCTGACGGGTTTCGCGCTAATCAGTCAGTACAATTCTGCCAATTTTGAAGGGTGTAATGGCTGTACTACCAAAAAAGATACGCCGTCTTTATTTACTAACAATAATCATAACGGGGTTGTTCTGCCTATTTTTATCGTAAAAAATGGGCATATCGTAGGGGCATGACATGTCATGCCCGATTTTTATTGTTGATTATGCGGGGCTTGCCATGGCAAGCCCGTACATTTTGCCTATCTGCCCCTAAAAATAGGCAAGTCAACCCCATTATTGGTCTGTCTCATAATTGATGCGGAATTCGCCCCACCCCCAACCCCCTCCCCACTTTGTGGAGAGGGGGCGACAGTACATTTGAGAATTGACATCGCTAGAGGTTCAAAACCCAATACCGTTAAGATAAGGCTTTTTATCCCCACCCCAACCCCTCCCCAAAAATTGGAGAGGGGCTAAAACATATCCCAGAAATCGGTTTTCTCCCCTTTCTCCACTAAGTGGGGAAAGGGGCAGGGGGATAGGGGATGGTTTTAAGGTGCTAACTTAACGGTATTG
>JANRKU010000070.1:0-22002 GCA_033763335.1 bacterium | reverse complement strand
TATGCCTCATGCGACAATTATTTATCCACATTATAGAGGGATTTTAAGCCTACGGAAATGTTGGCTTATGATGGAATTATGCTATACTAAAAACAATTGTCCTAATATCAATCTGTGAGCCTATTATGTTTATACCCCTCGATAAAATTTTATTGCCATCTGAATCTATGGATGTGATTCAGCAACTTTCACAAATTGAAATAGATAATTCATGGGCGTTTGTGGGTGCAACACGCAAAGATACAGGATATATCAGCCATGCGTATCATAGTTATCCAGCGAAATTTATCCCACAATTGGCAGGTCGTCTAATAGAGATGTATAGTCATGCAGGCGACCTTGTAGTAGATCCTTTTGCTGGATGTGGCACAACTCTTGTTGAGGCAAAGGTACATGGTCGTATGAGCATAGGTACAGATATCAACCCTGTAGCGACCCTCATCACATCGGCAAAAATCAACGCCATATCCCCCTTAGCAATTACTGAATCTTTTCATGACTTAGTAAGACGCTTTGCGCGGTATGACGACCAAGAACCATTAACCATGCAAATACATGAACGACTCGATTTTTGGTATCGCCCCCAAGAAAAGCATAAATTAGCATTTTTATATCAACAAATAACGCTTGTTAAAGATGATTTACACCGCACATTTTTCTTATGTGCCTTCTCTAATATCCTCAAAAGTTGCTCCATTTGGATGCAAAAAAGCAATAAGCCCACCCGTGATATGAAAAAAATTCCATCAGACCCATTTATGGCATTTCAGAAACAAGTCAAAGCCATGTTGCGAGGCAATCAAGCATATCATAGCTTGCTCAAAACAAACGGATTTTTAGATATAAGCGCCGATATTTATTGTCAGGATGCGCGACAATCTCCCGCATTAGATAATAGTGTGAGTTTAGTGGTCACATCTCCCCCTTATGTCACATCCTATGAATATGCGGATTTACATCAACTACCTGCTTTATGGTTCACCTATACCGATGACTTGGCACAATTTCGCAAACAATTTATTGGAACTGCCTATCATCATAAGGGACAATTGCCGACACATAGCCCTATTGCTGAATGGACATATGAACAATTGATGCAAAAAAACAGAAAATCGGCTGATGAAGTCGCACATTATTTTGGCGAGATGTTTCAGGTTTTTTCAGAAATGCACAGAATCCTTAAAATTGGCGGGAAAATATGTGTGGTCATTGGTAATACAGCGTTGCATAAGGCAGATATTCTCAATGCAGAAGTATTTATGGAGCAATTACAGGCATTAGGGATGAATTTAGTAGACATTATCAAACGCGAAATTCCATCTAAAAACCTACCATCTGTGCGTGATGAAAGCACAGGACGGTTTGCCAAAATAACCGATGATAACCTTACCTATGCGTATCCCACAGAATATATTCTGGTGATGGAGAAAAAATGAATTCCAGAGATATTGTGCCACTTTACCAGAAGTATAAAGCCCTTTACGGGAAACAGGTTTATCAATATTTCTCAGAAATTCTTACAGAAGCCAGAGCGCAACATCAACGAGATTGGGAAGCACAACCCGAAGAGGAACGAAAAGTTTTTGAACAATCATGGCATTCTGTTAAAGGGGCTTGTTTAGAAAAACTGATATTGCTCGTATTAGGAGATTTATCCGCAGAGGGCAATATATATTTTGTCGGTGATAAAAAATTAAAATCAAAGAAATTAAAGCCACCGCTTAGTGTATTGAGAGAGGCTTTATTAGTTGATTATGGTGACAGATTAGGCGAGCATCTGCCTGATGCGGATTTAATAGCCTATGTTGATAATCCTCCACGTATATTAGCTATTTTATCCATCAAATCCAGTTTAAGAGAGCGTATTGCACATGTCGCTTATTGGAAGCTCAAAACCCAAAACAGCCAAATCCCCTATTTTTTCATCACAACAGATAGTGATGGTGATTTCACAAAAAAAGAGATTACAAAATCACGCGCCATTGCAGAAACAGATACAAGTAGCGTTTATTTGCTTACACTCGAAGAGATGCCTTTCAATGAAGATGATAAAAATAGTCGTGTAAAATCATTTCATCATTTGATAGATGACCTCAAGAAATTAGCAGAAGACGGATAGAAACCCTATGAAACAACTGACCAAGCAGTTATATGGCATTTTGACGATGGGCGGGTTCATGAATAGCTACCTGCTCGACACAGGGGATGGATTGGTGGTGATTGATACCGGCATATCTCCAAAACATATCGCCATTCTGGAAAAAGGCTTATCAGAGCGCGGATGGGGCATCATTGATATTAAACACATCCTCATCACCCATTGCCACTATGACCATATCGGCGGATTAACAACTTTACAAACCAAAACACATGCCCCCACGTATGCTCATCCTGCCGATAGCCCCGTTATTCGTGGCGAACAACTTCCCGCCTTCCCCAATCCAGATGAATTAGGGGCTATTAATCGGTTTGCACTCAATGGCATGAAAAATCGAAAATTCCCCTCTGCGCGTGTGGATATAGAAATTACAGACGGGCAAATTTTGAGCGACATCATGCCCAACCTAACCGTCATCCACCTCCCTGGTCATAGCAATGGACAAATTGGCTTTTGGTTGCCACCTGAAAAATTGCTCATTGGTGGCGATGTCATGATGCACATCCCGCTCGGATTTGGGTTGCGGATGCCCTCACGCGCCGCCTCTCCCAATTGGGAAGAAGCCAAGCGGTCTATCAAACGGGTCGCTACGATGGATGTTGATGCTATTTGTTTGGGGCATGGTCGCCCTATCATGCAAAACGCCCACGAAAAAATTAATAAATTAGCGCAAAGACTTTAGGCAAATGTGGGTGTATCATCATTGACACATAATTAGCGCAAGACACGATAATGATTGTTAGTAAATAAAGATGGTGTAAAATATTTTTTAATCTGTGGCTGACATACGCGCTTTGCGCTAGTCAGCCAGTACAATTCTGCCTATTTTGAAGGATGTACTGGCTGACTAGACCCGTTAGGGTCGTATGTCAGCCACAAAAAATACTCTGTATTAAAAAACTAACTAGCATTATCGTGTCCCTAGGGTCATTCACTATCAACTCACATAGGAGAATTTTATGAAAATTTTGGTCACAGGTGGCGCGGGATATATCGGCAGTCATGTCGTACACATGCTCATTGAGCGTGGCGACGAAGTGGTGGTGTTCGATAATTTGGTGGCGGGTTATAAGCAAGCTGTTCATCCCAAAGCGACCTTTATTTTGGGCGATTTGATGAAACCAGAGGACATCGCTGAATGCTTTTCTGCACACACATTTGATGGTGTTATGCACTTTGCTTCCCATATCCAAGTTGGGGAAAGCATGAGCAAACCGTTTAAGTATCTGCGTGATAACGTCACAGGGCTGATTAACCTGCTGGAATATGTCGCGGAATACAAAGTTGGGCGCTTCATCCTCTCTTCCACAGCCGCCTTATTCGATACCCCCCAACGCATCCCCATTGACGAAACCGAAACACAAAATCCGGGGAGTATTTATGGCGAGACCAAATATATGGCAGAACGCCTCCTCAAATGGATGGAAACCCTCTATGGCTTGCGTTATTGCGCCTTACGCTATTTCAATGCCTGTGGCGCACATCCCAATGGGCATATCGGGGAGGCACATCAACCAGAAACGCACCTCATCCCCCTCATTTTGCAGGTAGCACTCGGTCAACGTGAGAAAATTTCTGTTTTTGGCACAGATTACGACACACCCGATGGCACTTGTATCCGTGATTATGTCCATGTACAAGATTTGGCATCTGCCCATATTTTGGCACTCGAAGCATTAGCCACTGGTCATAGCCGTGTCTATAATTTGGGCATTGGGGCAGGATTCTCTGTGAAAGAAGTCATTGATGTCTGTCGCAAGGTCACAGGGCATCCTATCCCTGTGGTCGAAGTAGAACGCCGTCCGGGTGATTTGGGGATACTGGTAGCAGATAGCACCCGCATCAAGACCGAATTGGGCTGGAATCCACAATATACCGATTTAACCCGCATCGTAGAAACCGCATGGAAGTGGCATCAATCGCACCCCAACGGCTATAAATAAAACCCCTCATCAGGGCATGGACGACACCCATGCCCTTTTTCTTAATCCATATTTAACGCCTTTATGCTGATTTAATCGCATCGGCACATTAAAATTCACACAAATGCTTTTTTGATTATTTTGGAGGGGACACATGCCCAAACGCTATTTTTTGCCAATTTTTATCAGCCTATTGGTGCTGATTATTGCCCCAGCACATGCCCAATCAGCCACACGCATTCGTGATATTCAGGGATTGGGGCATGAATCGGCTCTGCTCAATACAACCGTTTATGATGTCACGGGAATTGTGACCGCCATCATCAACACCGGTTTTTGGATGCAAGACCCCAATACAAGCGATGATGTGAATGGCGATGCCGATTCTGAAGGCATATTTGTGTTTACCAACACCTTCCCTAGTGTGAGTATTGGCGATGCGGTATCGGTTTCGGGTGTGGTGCGGGAACGCTATGGGCAAACCCAAATTGGGGGCGAAAATGCGGGTGAATTACCCGATGGCATGTTCCCAATTGGCGGGGTCAGCACCCCAAATACTGACCGCACAACCATCACCGATTGGGATTGTGGCGAATTTTGTATCATCACTCCAATTGTAGTTGGAAATGGGGATGCAACCGCACTCGCCGCCTGTGATAGCACCCTCACCCGCCAACGCCCATTGACTGTTATTGATGATGATGCGCTCACTAGCTATGACCCCGATACCGATGGCATGGATTTCTGGGAAAGTTTGGAAGGCATGATGGTTTGTATGCACGAAGCTATCACCATCAGCCCCAATCGCAGTTTTAACGAATTTTGGATTGTGCCAGATAATGGCGATAGTGCCACACCGCTAAATAGTCGGGGTGGACTGACCATCACCGCAGAAGATTTTAACCCAGAAACCATCCACATAGATGATACCCTCTTTAATGGCATAGATACCCAACCCGTCAAAGATGATTATCCTGTTAGTGTGGATGTTGGAATGGCTATCGAAGGGGCTGTGACTGGTATTATCGGTTACGGCTTTGGCAATTACGAATTTTTGGTCAATGTGCCATTCACACTCACCGATAGCCCACTCACCCGCGAAGTCACCGATTTAGTAGCAACCGCAGATAACCAATTCACTATCGCCACCTATAATGTCGAAAATTTGATGGGCAATGCCGATGAAGCCGATTTTATCAGCCGCGCCACCCAAATTTGTGAAAATCTGCTCGCGCCTGATGTCGTTATGCTCCAAGAAATTCAAGATAACAATGGCGATATAGATACAAACACGGTCGAAGCCGATAAAACCCTCACCCTGCTCATCGAAGCTATTGATAACGTTTGTGGCGCACCCTATACATACGCCCAAATTGACCCCCTCAAAAATGCCGATGGTGGGCAACCAGGGGGCAATATCCGTGTCGCATTTTTGTATCGAACAGACCGCCCCGTAAGGTTGTATGACAGTACCACAGGCGAATCTGATGAAGCCATGACGCTCACTTGCTATGAAGGGGCAATCATCCCCAGCGTGTCTTTAGGACGTATAGACCCCACCAATATCGCCTTTAATAACGGCTTTGTGGATGGTGTGGAATATTTTAGCAGTCGCAAGCCATTGGTTGGCTATTTTCTGCTCAATGGTGTGCCATTTTACCTGATTAATCTCCATCTCAATTCCAAAGGTGGCGATGACCCTCTGTGGGGATTTAATCAACCGCCTGTTGAAATTACAGCAATTCAACGACGCGCTCAAGTCGCTGTTATTAAACAATTTGTCCAAGATATGTTAGATTGCCGTCCAGATGTCGCCAATGTCATCATTGCTGGCGATTATAATGACTTTCAATTTTCCGATGCTGTAACTGATTTAATCAGCACCAACCCACCATTAACGGTGATGAATACCACCCTTCCCGCAGAAGAACGCTATAGCTATAACTATCAGGGCAACGCACAGGCGCTAGACCATATCAGTGTGAGTGTCAATATTTTTGAGAACTATACACCCCTATATGACACGGTTCACATCAATTCAGAATTTGCCGACCAAGTGAGCGACCATGACCCAAGCCTCATTTTAATCACCATCCCCTAATACATATCTCCGCGTAAGGGTGTAATGTTTTACGCCCTTACAGTGTGATTGTTATGCCCATGCCCATGCGAATATGCTATAATCATGACCTTAATCGTTTTTAGCATATTATTATGATGATGACCCCAAAAAATAATCCTTCAACCGAAATTAAATGGCTGATGCCACTTGTGGATATGGTACTCGCACTCGCCGCCTTCATGCTGGCATATTATGTGCGCTATAACCTGCAACTCATTCGCCCTGTATTCGAGCAAAATACCGCCCCATTTGACCCATATATCCCCTATATGGGTGTTTTTGCCGTGTGGTTGTATATCGTCTATAACGGTAGCGGTTTATATCGGACGGTGCGCGGACGGGCATGGGTAGAAGAGGTATATGTCATCCTCAATGGCGCGACCAATGCCACCCTCATCGTTATGGCGCTGAGTTTTGTGTTGCAACCCTTTGTTTTTAGCCGTTTGATGCTCTTGTATGTCGCCATTATCACCGTGATTTTGCTCTCTATCACACGCATCATCCAACGGCTATTACGGGCATCGTTGCGGGCGCGGGGCATTGGCATTGAGCGCGTCTTGATTATTGGCATGAATGAAGTGGGACAAGCTGTATTACGCACCATGCTCGCCCGCAAAGATTTGGGCTTATACCCTGTGGGCTATGTGGATGATGACCCATCACGCGGGGAATCGGATTTGGGGCGTGTGTTGGGATTGGGGAAAATTGATAATTTGGGCAAAATTATTCGTGAACAGCATGTGCAAATGGTGATTATCACACTCGGGTGGCACGAACATGACCGTATGTATCAAATTGTGCGCGAGTGCCAAATTGCGGGTGCAGATGTGCGCGTTGTGCCAGATATTTTCCAACTCAACCTCAAGCAAGTGCAAATTGAAAATTTAGATGGCATCCCCCTATTGGGTGCAGGTGAAGAACCGCGCTTAAATGTGCGCGAGCGTCTCTTAAAAAGGTTGATTGATATTGGCTTAGTCCTGCTTGCCTCACCATTTTTAGTATTGTTATTCGTCATCATCTCCATTGCCATTCGCATTGAAGGGCGCGGACCCATTTTTTATTCGGCGGTGCGCGTGGGCGAAAATGGCAAATTATTTAAGATGGTCAAATTTCGGAGCATGATTCCAGATGCCGAAAAATATCGTAAAACGCTAGTCGAGACCAATGAACTCGACCCGCGTCACCCCAAAATACCGAATGACCCGCGCATCACCCGCGTGGGGAATATCATCCGCAAGACCAGTCTGGATGAATTGCCCAATCTGATTAATGTGTTGCGGGGGCAGATGAGCCTTGTAGGACCGCGCCCACCAACGCCAGATGAGGTCGAATTATACGATGAATGGCACAAGCAACGCCTCAAGACCATGCCCGGTATGACAGGCTTATGGCAAATTAGTGGGCGTAGCGATATTCCGTTTGATGAAATGTGCCTATTGGATATTTATTACATCGAAAATTGGACATTAGGGTTGGATATTCAGATTTTGCTCCTGACCTTACCGCGTGTGATACTCAGGCAAGGGGCATATTAATCTTTTTTCTCTTCGGGTGTTTTTAGACGGCGGAAACTGCGATAGAGGGCGAGGTCATAGGTGATTTTGAGAGCGCCCGCCACAAAAAACGGGAGGCTCAAAAATCCTGCCCTCATCATTGCGCCACTAATCACGGGCGAAAGTGTCGCGCCAATGGTACGCGCAATCCCAGTCACACCCGCCGCCGCCGAGCGTTCTGTCGGGTCAACCACTGCCATCACATACGATTGTCGGGTTGGCACATCCATCTGCGAAATACTAAACCGCGCTAATAATACCAATACGGCGAGTGGCAAATTGGGCATGAGAGGCACGAGCATCAATAAAATATTCGATGGAATATGTGTAAAAACCATCGTATTGATGAGTCCAATTCGTGAAGCAATCCGCGCCGCCGCCAATGCAGATAACCCCGCAAAAATATTCGCGCCAAAAAATATCGCCCCAATTGTGGCAATATCCACCCCAAAACGAACATAAAACCAATAGGCGACCAAACTTTGGATGACAAATGCGCCCCCAAAGGCATCTAAGGCGAATAATGCCGATAGCCGAAAGACAATGCCCCGTGATTTTGATAATCCAAGCGTGGTATTTGCGGTTGGCAGGGGCAAATTTTTGACTTCAACGGTGGTTGATATTTGACGAAATAACATCACCAACAAGCCACCAAGCAAGGCATAGACCAGTAACACGATGCGATAACTGGTGAGTGAGGGTATTCCTACTGTTTGGAGCAATTGAACTGTCCCACCCCCTACGAGCGCCCCAAAAGCAGTCGCCAATGACCCTACAAGGTTATACCAAGCAAAAATCTGTGTGCGATGGGTATCGGGGATGGTCTGCGTGAGACCAGCTTGTTCAATAGCCAAAAAAGGACCCACTTCATTACCACTAGGGCTAATCGTGCCGATAATTGCGACGACGGTCAACACGATAAAGGTCTCTGCAATGCTAAAAACCAACCCTGCCAAAATCATCAAACCCGCACCAAGAATGAGCATTCGTCGCCGTCCAATGCGGTCGGCATTTGTGGTAATCCACAACGAAACAATCACATCCCCTGCAAGCGTCAATGAAAGCAGTAACCCAATATGCCCTTCATCAAATCCGAGTTGTGCCAAATATAGCGCCAATACCACCGAAATGATGCCATAGGCAAATAAGCGAACAATGCGCGTAGCAAATAATAATTTTGCATCGGAAGTTAAATAGGATAGGGATTTGATTTCGGGCAGATTGAGGAGGTTCATGGTTATTTTTTGTCGCTATCAAGACAGAAACAGGGGGAAAATGTGGAGGGCATCATGTCGTGTTATTCCTCGTATAAAATAAAAAATGGCGGATATATGCTCTGGGAGCGCATATCCGCCATGATATTACCTATATATCATGTAAATTATTCTTCTGGCACCAAAACGGTGTCAATCACATGAACAACGCCATTGACGGCTTCAATATCAGCCGCGACAACGGTTGCATCATTGACCATGACCACATCACCATCTACGGTGAAGGTCAAAACGCCACCTTGCAGACTTTCAACTTCGGCACCGTCTTCAATATCAGCAGACATCACAGCATCTTCCAACACATGATAGCGCAAAACAGTCTTGAGCAAATCGGTGTTGAGGTAGGCTTCTGCTTGGCTCACACCCAACGCATCAAACAACGCATCAAACGCATCGTTGGTGGGGGCAAACACGGTGAAGGGGAAACCTTGGTCGAGCAATGCGGTTGAACCAGTGAGGACAATCACATCCACCAATGTGGAGAATTGTTCATCGGCAACAGCGAGGGAAACAATCGAGCCTTCTTTGAGTTCGGCAAGTTGTTCTTCGCGGGCATTTGCCAACGCCACAGATGGGGGTGTTAAGACCACATCAATGATGTGAACGACACCATTGGCGGCGGCGACATCGGCGGTGGTCACGGTAGCGACACCATTCACCATCACGACACCATCGGCAACCGAGAAGGTCATCAAATCACCTTGCAAGGTTTCGACAATTGCACCATCTTCAACATCGGCAGACGCAATTTGGTCTTCCAACACATGGTAGCGCAACACTTCGGTGAGCATTTCGGCATTATTCAACAAAGCGGCATCCAAATTTGTTCCCATTTCGGTCAAAAGGGTTTCAAATGCGGCATTGGTTGGGGCAAATACGGTGAAGGGGAAGCCATTGCTGAGCAAGGTATCTTGACCAGTGGCGATAATCACATCTGCCAAAATGCTAAAATCAGGATTGGTGGCGGCGAGGAAGGCGATGGAATCTGCGGGGGCAGATGTCGCAAGGGCTTCACGGGCGGCGGTGCGGGTCGCAACCAATGGGGTGAGGACGGCATCAATGGCATGAATCACGCCATTTGTACCCGTAATATCGGTTTCGATGACGTTAGCAACACCATTCAACAACACGCCACCTTCATCATCAACTTCGACCAAGATGAGGTCGCCATCGGCAGTAGCTACGGTTTGACCATCCAATGCCACCACATCCTCGGCGCGTGCCAAAGTTGGGACGACATGGTAGACCAACAAACCACTCACCAAAGAGGGGTCGAGCAAAACTTGTTCTTTAGAGACACCCAATGCTTCAAACGCATCATTGAAAGCGCCATTGGTGGGGGCAAACACGGTAAATCCACCTGCGGGCAACGCACCGACTGAATCGGTCGCTACGAGCAAATCCACGAGGGTGCTAAAGCGTTCATCGGCAATTAATCTGCCCAAAACAGAGCGTTCTGGCACATCTACAAGGACAGCGGCTTTCTTTTGGCTGAGGGTGTAGGATGGTGGAACTAAGACGGCATCCACGACATGGACGGTCACATTGAAGCCAACCACATCGGCGGTGACGACATTGACAGCACCATTGAGGACAACGCCACCTTCTTCGGTAGCAGTCACAACGATACCTTCGCCATCGAGTGTTTCGATAGTTGTACCAGCGGCGGCAACCAAATCGGCGGCATCGAGTTCATCTTCGAGGATGTGATAGCGCAAAACAGTCTTGAGCAATTCTGTGTTTTCGAGTGCTTCATCGGCAGTGACACCCAAAGCCGCAAACAAGGCTTCAAAGGCGGCGTTGGTGGGGGCAAACACAGTGAAGGGGAAGCCATCACGCAAGAGTTCATATTGTTCGGCGGCGAAAATGACATCAAACAAGATAGACAAATCGGCATTATCGCGCACCAAGCCAACCACACTATCGGCGGGCAGATTGGCAATTTCTTCTTGAACGGCTTTCCATTCGGCAATGGCGGCGACAATTTCTTCTTCTAATGCCCCTGTAAAGATGACATCATCAAGAACTTGGATACGCCCATTAGAAGCGCGAACATCGCTTTCTACCACGTCAGCAATATTGAGGCGCACGCCACCGCTTTCGGTGACAGCAACACGAATACTGGTATCGGGTAATGCGGTGAGAATAACACCACCATTATTGACGGCAATATCAGCCAAGCTAAAGAAGCCTGTTAGCACATGATAGCGCAACAAATTGGCGGTAACTTCTGGATTTTCGACAAAGAATGCCAAATCCACATCAAAATACAAGCCCAAGCGGGTGAATGCTTCGTTGTTGGGCGCGAGCAGAGTTAACCCTGGAATGTCTGTTCTGGTCAGGGTTTCTGCAATACTTGGGTCAACAGCCGCCACCACAGACGCTAACACGCTAAGGTCTTCACGACTATTCACCACATCCAAGATTGTGGTCCCTTGCGCTAGTGTAGGCAGAGTCGCCAACACAAAGAGCAATACAGCAATTACTAGAGAGAATACTCTACGCACTTTTTTGCCTCCAATCAATCAGAAAAAAATTTATTTTGCCTCACTATCAGAGAGGCTTATTCCACACACTGCCACCATTATACCCAAAGATAGTAAAAATTAACAAATATAAATAGGAAAAAAATGAGAGATTTATGACAAATAGTGACTAATTGACGAAATTTTAACCCTCATTGGGCATTTCTTCAAAGTCATCTTGCATTTGTTGTTCATTTTCAGAAATTTCTTGGCTGTTTTGTGGGTTGTCATGCAGGCTTTCGCCACCCAAAACATAGAGCAATACCCCAATACATGCCATAGCATAGCTAGAGACCATCCCGATAATCTGCAATGGACCCAAAAAATTTTGGTCGCTAAATTCTATCCCATGCGAGCCAAATCCAAAGGCATCTGCCATGCTAAATAATCCCGCCAATAGCACCCCTGTCATGGCTAGGCGTGTCCCGATGAGTTGCACCAAATTAGCATGGTCATAGGCGTAAAACGTATATTTGACATAAATCAACGCACCCATGATAAAAAGCGCAAATCCAAAGACCACCACCGCCAATTGGATGATACCAATACCGGGGGTTGGGTCTAAGCCTGTTAGTCCGGGAAAAAGACCCATGAGCATCAAAGTTGCCCCTAATACCCCAAAGGCAATGCCAATTTGTCCTACTCGTTCCATCGGATTAGCGCCCTTTCAAACTGATACGGAGTTGACGAAGCATGTTTCCACCCAAAATATTAACAACATCTGCCTCTGGATAGCCCCGCGTCAATAATGCGTCTTTTAATACCCATAAATCGGCAACCGTATTGAGTTCTTGTGGGGTAGATTCTGACCCAAACCCGCCATCAAAATCGGTGCCAATGCCAACATGGTTGGCACTACCCACCAATTGACAGACATAATCAATCGCTTCTAATACCCGACTGAGCTTGATAGCCGATTTGCCATCCGCAAGCGACCATTGATTCGATAAAAATAGGTTATACGGCACAATCCCCATCACCCCACCCCGTTCTGCCAAACGGCGTATCATCATATCGCTGAGGTGGCGGTCACTATTGCGAAAATGGCGCGGATTGCTATGACTGGCGATGATAACCCCCTCATACTGGTCGAGGGCTTCTAAGTAAGATTCTTCTGCCATGTGCGATAAATCTAATATGGCATTAAAATTCATCATCACATCCAATAATTCCCGTCCCAACGGGGTTAGTTTTCCGGGTTCGCCCGTCCCGCCACAATAACGAGTCGCACGCCACGCAGGTCCAACAATCCGCACCCCGCGCTCATACCACCATTCAAATTGACGTGGTTCGAGGATAGGGTCGGCGTTTTCCATCAACAACACAAGCCCCTGCACCCGTTGGGTTACAGGGACATCATCTGTCCATGTCGCCAACACCGCCTCTAAATCGGCATGATTTTGGATAAGGCGCAGACGCGGTTCTTCATCGGTTAGGCGTTTATACACATCTAATTGTGCCTCACCCGCCTTCATCGCCTGTTGCGGATTGGAATAGAGGGCGGCATCATTGCCAAATGCGGGGACTTTTCCGCGTGGCTCGGTAAAAACAGTCGCAAAAATTATCGCCACGCGCCCAATAATCGCCTCTGGTAATCCCAACATAGCACGCCCCGCTTTTTGTGCGGTGGGCGTATTCGCTTCTGCCTCCCGTTTTTTGAGGGCGCTAAGGCGATAATCCCGTCCATAACAAACAGTGTTGAAGGCAATATCTTGATGGGCATCTACGATAAACATGGCTGTGCTACTTTCTAACAAAATAGATTGTGTCTCCCATTATAGGCGATAAGCCCCAAAATAGCACGAATTGGGGTTGTTTATGCCATGTAAAAATAATTTATTTGGCATTATGTAATCCCCTGTTAATCTTCATCGGCGACAATAGAGCCAAAAATAAATGCTCACACCGTAAGGATTGTAATACTCTACACGTCAAGAAGAAAAATAGTCTTGGAAAGGGATTTATCTTGGAAAATACACTTTCGACAGCACAGACCACACCAACACCCCAAAAAGGGGCATGGCATGTCAGTATTTGGGCGGGCATTTTCATTGGTGGGTTATTCACCTTGCCCCTCATCGCCTTTTTATTTTTAGCCGATAATTTGCTCGGATTGCCATTTCTCCCCTTTGATGTATTCAGTTTTGTGCGTGATTTAATCCCTGGTGCAATTTTAACTTTTGGCATTGATTCGATGATTGGCATCATCCGTATATTCGGACTCGACCTCGATACCGCCGCCAAACTCGCAGAACAGGGAATGGCTATCGGCATGGTGGTTGTTATTGGTAGCATCGTCGGTGGCATCATTTATGCCAGTGTCAACCGCATCAAACGCGATGCAGGCACAATCGGCGCAATTTTGGGCGTGGTGTTGGGAACAGCGATGGCGCTCATCGTGGCGGGCAAAAATATCACCGCAACCGCCAATCCAATTGCAAGTTTATTGTGGGTGATGGTGTTATATGCCCTATGGGGTTTAGCACTCGGTTGGGCATATCATCAATTGCAGACTATTGGCGCACGTCCTATCGAATCGGCTACTACGGCAAAAGTTCAGCAGATTGACCGCCGTAAATTTCTGGTGCAAATCGGCGGGGCAACCGCCACATTGACGGTTGTTGGTGCAGGATTGGGCGCATTACTCCAGCCAGAAGTGGATACATCAGATGCGTTTGAAGTGACCACCACAGGCGAAACACTCACCAGTCAACCCAATGTTGATACTGCGGTTGTAACGACAATTGCCGACCTCACCATGCCCGTTGGCACCCGTCCAGAAATCACGCCACTCGATGAGCATTATCGTATTGATATTAGCGCGCGTCCGCCTCTTGTTGATGCCGAGTCTTATCGGCTCAAAGTACATGGTATGGTCGAAGCACCACTCGAAATTAAACTCACTGACCTTGTAGAAGGTTATGAAGCGGTGAATCAATACATCACCCTGTCGTGTATCTCCAATAATGTCGGTGGCGACCTCATCAGCACCACCACATGGACAGGGATTCCCTTTAAGGTATTGATGGATGCGTGGAAAGTAGACCCATTGGCGCAATATGCCAAAATTCTGGGTGCAGATGGCTTTGATGAATGGGTGCCACTGGGTGTTGCACGAAATGATGAGCGCATGATGCTCACCTATGCGTGGGATGGGCAACCCCTCAAGCAAAAACATGGTTTCCCGTTGCGGATTTATATCCCAGACCGCTATGGCATGAAACAACCCAAATGGATTACCGATATTGAATTTGTCCGTGAATGGGGCGAAGGCTATTGGGTACGCCGTACTTGGTCAGAACAAGCCATTGTGCAAACCACCTCTGTGGTAGATACTGTGAGTACCGATGAAATATATGAGCGCGATGGCGTGAAATATGTCCCCATTGGTGGTATTGCCTATTCTGGTGCAAAAGGCATTTCTGCGGTAGAAATAAAAGTGGATGATGGCGACTGGATGCCCGCGCAACTCAAAACACCGTTATCAGACACCACATGGGTGTTATGGCGCTTCGATTGGGCATTCACACCCGGTCAACATACCTTTAGAGTTCGCGCAAAAGACCGTGGTGGCAAAGAACAAATTGAGAGCGATGCGCCTGTCCGTCCAGATGGGGCGACAGGAATACATTTCCGTAGGGCAACATTAGAAGGATAACCCTCATGACACAAACTCCCAAACCCATTGGCGGAACAGATTTTATCACCAAAGCCCCTCCCGATGGGTTTGGGATGCGTTTTCATGTGCATGAAAATGGCAATATCTCTGGCAAAATAATCATTGGCAAAGACAAGCAAGGTCCTCCGGGGCATGTACATGGCGGGGCATTAATCGCCCTACTCGATGAAGCAATGGGGGCAACGGCGTGGTATGCGGGGCATCAAGTAGTGGCTGTACATCTCAGCTTTGACCTCAAAGCGGCTGTGCCGTTGGATGTAGAAATCAGCGTACAAGGCGAAATTCAGAGCAAAGACGGGCGCAAAATCTGGACGGTAAGCCGTGTTGTATTGCCTGATGGTCGCGTTGCCGTGGAGGGGCGTGGCTTATTTTTAGAATCTCCCCAATTTTTTGAGAACATGGATCATATCTCACCATTCATCCCATTGGACGAATAGATAAAAAGACCTGTTGAATAAAATTACTTTTTTCAGATATAATGAAGGATATGGTCATCAACAGTTACTCATTCCCTGTGATGCTCATATTTTCGTTCATGTATTTATTGGGTTTGTGGTGCTTGTGGCACAAAAATGCCCCTCACAACTATCATTCGTGAGTTCAAACAATCATCGTAAATCCATAGGAGCAAATTTCTCATGGTAACGATTGATTTTATTTCCCGAATTATCGGTCTTTTTTTGTTTACATTTTTGGGGGCGCGGTTAGGGGCAGATTCAGCCGCATCGCTTGGAATCCCGCCCGATGCCAGTGCCGTTATCATTGGTTTGGTGGGGGCATTGGTTGGTCTCATCCTCACCCCATGGATTACCATCCGCCCGATTCAGGCGATGAATAAAACCATCCGCGAAATGCCCATCCACGTCTTTTTTGTGGCGATGATGGGCGCATTTGTGGGGCTTGGCATTGGGCTTATGCTCTCCTATCCCCTATCGCTTTTGCCTGTTCCATTTAACAATATTATCCCGCCTGCGGCATCTCTGGCATGTGGTTATATTGGCGTGACGGTATTCCGCAACCGCGCCCGCGAAATTTGGGATATTTTGTTTGATAGGACGAGTTCAAAGGTCGCCCGCGCCATCTCTGCACAGTCATCCCGTCAGATGTTGGTAGATACCAGCGTATTGATTGATGGGCGCATTGTCGAAATCTCTAAAACAGGCTTTTTGGGTGGCACACTCATCATCCCACGTTTTGTCATGACAGAATTGCACCAAGTAGCAGATTCATCCGATACGCTACGGCGCAATCGTGGACGGCGCGGGTTGATAAAGCTCAATGAATTGCAACGCAACAATATCACCCCTGTGAAGGTCATTGATGATGACATTGAAGATATTCCAGAGGTAGATAACAAATTGGTGGCGCTCGCCATTCAGATGGAAGCCTATCTGCTCACCAACGATTACCCATTGGGCAAAGTGGCAGAATCGCAAGGGGTTACGGTGCTAAATATGAACCTGCTCGCCAATGCGGTACGCTCGGTATATATTCCGGGGGAAACATTCTCCCTGCATGTTATTCAAGAAGGAAAGGATAGCGGACAAGGTGTTGGTTATTTGGATGATGGTACGATGGTCGTGGTTGAAAATGGCAAGCATTATATAGACCGCACAGTGCGCGTCACTGTGACCAAACTCATCAACCGTGAGGCAGGGCGTATGATTTTCGCCGTGCCAGAGGGTTGAAACCCGCTTTCTAATTTGCAGTGATTACGGGCGAGATGATGCAAGTTGGTTTTTTAATACGGGTATCTTTTGTGGCTGACATACGAGGCTAAAGCCTCTAGTCAGCCAGTACATCCTCCAAAATAGGCAGATTTGTACTGGCTGACTAGCGAAGCGTATGTCAGCCACAGGTTAAAAAATATTTTACGCCGTCTTTATTGACTAACAACCATTACCTCACCTGCTTTACTTACCTATACACATCACAGGGAATGATTCATGACCACCGAAAAAAAACGGATTCTCACAGGCGATAGACCCACAGGCAAATTGCACTTGGGGCATTATGTTGGCTCGCTCGAAAATCGGGTGCGCCTACAACATGAGTATGAGAGCATTTTTATCATCGCCGATTTGCACATGCTCACCACCAAAAATTCCAAAGAAGATATTGCTGATATTGATAAAAATGTCCGCGATTTAGTCCTCGATTCGATTGCATCGGGCATTGAACCCGAAAATGTCACGTTTTATCTGCAATCGGGCATCCCAGAAATTCACGAAATCTATACCCTCTTTCAAAATATCGTCACGGTATCACGCCTAGAACGCATCCCTAGCCTAAAAGACATGGCACGCGCCGCCAATATCGAAATGCCATTCGGTTTATTGGGCTACCCCGTGTTGCAATCGGCAGATATTTTGCATGTGAAGGCACATCTCGTCCCTGTGGGAAAAGATAATATCGCCCATGTAGAAATCACCCGCGAGATTGCACGCCGTTTCAATTATCTGTATGGCGATGTTTTTCCAGAGCCAGATGGCTTGGTGGGCGATGTCCCTACATTGGTCGGCTTAGATGGACAGGCAAAGATGAGCAAAAGCCTAAATAACGCCATCATGCTATCGGATGACCCCAAAACGGTAGAGAAAAAAGTGCGGGGCATGTTCACAGACCCCAATCGTGTCCGTGCGGATATTCCGGGGACGGTTGAGGGCAATCCCGTATTTATCTATCACGATGCCTTTAACCCCAATATCGCAGAAATTGACGACCTCAAGGCACGCTATCGGGAAGGGACTGTGACCGATGTGGAGGTCAAAGAAAAATTGACCATCGCCATCAACAATTTCCTCGCGCCCATTCATGCCCGCCGTGAACGCTATATGGAAACAGGGCTTGTGGACGAAATTATCGTTTCTGGCACAGAAAAAGTCCGTGAAATTACCCGCGCCACCCTTTTCGAGATGAAGAAGGCGATGGGACTCACAGGCGTGTGGAATCGGATTAAGCGCAAAGCAGAAGACCGCGCCAAAAAGATGCAGAAGGCATAAAAAATAACCTTTTTACCTCACCCCCTGCCCCCTCTCCAATTTGGAGAGGGGGAGAAAACCATTAAAATAGGTGGGTTTAAGTCCCCTCGCCAGACTGGAGAGGGGATTTAGGGGTGAGGTTTGTTTCTTAAGTTGCAATATAGGGATAGGTACAAAAATATTGATATGAAGGGGTAACACACCGATGGACGAGACAATCAAAAAAGCGAAACGTGATAAGCTCATCGCCCTCAACCAAAAATATTATGAAGCAATGAAGGGTGATGGATTGCTCCTCTCTGAGCGAGATGTGATTGAGCAATTTGTCCGTCCTTTATTGGGCGATATTTTGGGCTTCCCGATTGATGACCCCACCCGCTATCGGACAGAAGTCCACACCGCCACGGGCAGACCCGATATTGTTATTTATCCCGATAACGGGCAAACACTGTATATCGAGGCAAAACGCTTTGGCAGAATTAGCAAATTGCCCATCACCCGTAACCAACTGAGCGCCATCAAACCCCATCAACTCCTTTTGCCTAGCATGGCAAAAGACCGCACTTACGAAGAGCAACAAGCCATCAACTATGCCTTTAATAATGGTGGCAAATGGGCAATTCTGACCAATTTCGAGACCTTCCGCCTATTTAATGCCCGCCGAGATTGGCTTGTCTTGTCATTTGATGGACCAGACACCTATATTCAAGATTTTGATTTCCTCATGAAATTATCGTATGAGAATATCCTCAATGGCGGACTCGATGAACTCGATGGCACGCGCTATCGGCTCGATGTGGATGAAGATTATTTGTCCTTCATCAATGAATGGCGCGAAAAACTAGGACAAGATTTGCTCCAAAATCGCGCCAAAAATGAGTGGTTATACGCCACAGGCACACCCGATGCAAAATTATTGCGCGAGGTGGTGCAACGCTTCATTGACCGTTTGGTGGTCATCCGCTTTGCAGAAGACCATTTCGTCATCTCACCGCCCGTCCTAGAGGGCATTTATAACTTGGGGCAGAATAATATTTATGTCGTCTTGCAAAATATTCTGCATGACTTCTTTAAGGAATTTGATAAACTGCACAATTCTGCCCTATTCGCCACTCATGCCACCGACCAAGCCCATTTTACCCAAAAGACCATCCTCAGCTTTTTGGGATTTTTGAACGATGCCCGTTACCGCGCCATGCCAGCCGATATTTTGGGCAACACCTATGAACAATATTTGGGCAAACGCCTCAATATCGAGGCGGGCGAGGTTTTCACCCGTGATAATCTCGAAACACGCAAAAAACAGGGCAGTTACTATACCCCACAGCCGATGGTGCAATTTTTGGTGGATAGGACACTCGGACGTTACCTATATGCCACCGATGACGGCACACCCAACGGGTCGCCCCTCCCCGACCAAACCCGCAAAACATCCGCCGATATTGCCGATTTGACCGTGATTGATTGTGCATCGGGCAGTGGCTCATTTCTCATTTATGCCTATCAGGTACTAGCCACCTTTTATCAATCAGAAATTGCCCGACTCACCGCCGAATATACGCGCCAGCCAATAGAACTGCATAAAAAAGGCATGTCTAAGCTGGATATTCAGCTCGAATTGGTGCCAATTACAGCCGAATTAGAGCGCATCACCAACCACTACCCGCGCATCATCTTAGAAAAACATTTATACGGCGTAGATTTAGACCCACAAGCGGCAGAAGTCGCGGTGGTCAATCTGATGATGCGGGCGCTAGAGGGGGGCAAAAATCAGACCACCGATAAACGCCTCCCCTTGCTCCTCAACCAAAATGTGAAAGTCGGCAATGGCTTGGTGGGGGCATTGCCATCTGATATTTCTGCCGAACATGCCCCACAGATTGCCAAACTGATTGCCCTGCGTGCCGAATTGCTCCATTTGGGCTATGGCGCACGTCATGATGAGGTGGTGACAGAAATTGAAACGCTCACCAACACCCTACGCGAAGCCTATAACAGCACCTTTAAGCCACATTTTACCGATTTATCGCGCACCAACCCCTTTCATTGGGGAATCGAATTTCCAGAGGTGTTCTTCAACGCCGATGGCACACCAAAAGCGGATGGCGGATTTTCTTTCATCATCGGCAACCCGCCATGGGAGATTGTCAAACCCGATTTGCGCGAATTTTATGCCCAATATGACCCCAAAATTGAGCATGGCTACAAACGCGCACAAGCAGAAGCCATCATCCAAAAATTGAATGAGGAGCATCCCGATTATGTGACCGAATACACCGCCAGCACCACCAATATCGAACAAACGGCGGGGTATATTCGCCAATCAGCGCATTTTTCGCAACAAGGCAAAGGCGATTCTGCCACGCATAAAATGTTCGTGGAACGCGCATGGCGCTTGTTGCAACCAGACGGATTTTTGGGTTATGTCGTCCCCAGTGGCATTTATAGCGACTTAGGCACAAAGCAATTGCGCCAGATGCTATTCGATGGTGGGCGCGTATTGGTCATGGCGGGGTTATCCAATGAACGCGCCATATTTCCATCCATTCATCGCAGTTTCAAATTTACCTTATTGGCGGTGCAAAAAGGTGGCAGGACTACATCCTTCCCCGTCACCTTCCGCATTGGCTATGATGATTATCCGCCCCTAAAAGCCGATTTTGATAGGGATGATGTGTTACGGGCGGTGTTATATGATAAAAATGCGTATTTCGAGATGAGCATCCCCACCATCCAACGCTTTAGCCCAGATAGCCTCAGCGTGATGGAATTTAAGTCGCCTGCGATGTATCGCTTGGCAGATAAGTTCTATGGCACACATGCCCTATTAGGCGATAAAGTGGATGGTGCATGGGCGATTAAATTCACCCGCGAATTTGATATGACCAATGACCGCCACCTATTTTTGAATAACCCGACTAATGCAGACGGTATCGCCCATTTACCCTTGTATGAAGGCAAAATGATTCATCAATTTGATGCGTTTTATGCCCAACCTCAATATTGGGTAGATGAAAAACGTGGTGCGGAACGGGTGAAGAACAAACCGAATGTGTTTTACAATCAGTATCGGCTGGCATGGCGAGAAGTAACAGGTTCAACAAATGAACGTACATTAATAAGTACCGTTTTGCCCCCCAATAATTTTGCGGGTCATACCTTATGGACGGGCTATACCGAAAATCCCAAAATATTGCTGTTTTATGTGGCAGTATTCAATAGTTATTGTATGGATTGGTTGGCGCGGATGAAGGCAGGCACGCATATCACCTTATTTCTGCTCAAATCGTTGCCCATGCCCCGCATAGACGACAATCACCCGCTATTCGCGCCGATTGTGCGCCTCTCGGCGCAATTGGTGTGTGTGCGCCCAGAATTTGACGCGCTATGGGCATCATTGGGCGATGTGGTAGCAGATAGCACCCCCGCCATCAGCGCAGACCACCGTGCGGGTGTGCGCCGCGAATTGGATGGTTATGTGGCACATCTGTATGGGATTGAGCATCATGAGTATTTAGAGTTGCTCAAGGCGTTCCCGTTGGTGTTCCCCAATAATAAAGAGGGCGATAAAGCGCGTGAGGCGTATGCAAGTGGCTATGTGGATGTGAAAAATCGGCTAAAGGGGTGAAAAGCACCCCCATCCCCTGTTTTTATCGTAAAAAATCGGCGGCATGATATATCATGCCCAATTTTTAACGTTGGTGACGGCGGGCGCAATATATTGCGCCCTTACATGATGCCTATCTACCCTGAAAATTGGCATGTCAACCCCATTTATGGGGTTTCGG
>JANRKU010000069.1:0-5490 GCA_033763335.1 bacterium | reverse complement strand
AAATCGGAAATCGCTTGGTATAATGGGTTCATAGATATGGGTATGGTTATTTTTTGTTCGCTAAACTTTGAATAACCATGCCATATCTTCTATTCAGTTGTTAAGGTGCAATTTCCTCAATTATCCTGTCCGCCCCTGAACTCCAAATTGGAGAGGGGGTGAAAATCATTTTATGGGTGGGTGTAGGGGCGCAACATGTTGCGCCCTTACGTCCTCGCCAGGCTGGAGAGGGGATTTAGGGGTGAGGTTTAGTTTTTAAGTTACCTAATATGGGACTTGCCCTACATCCTACCTAAAAATAATTTATCCCCTACGGCTCTTCGGTGATGACGACTGTATCCAGTTGGTTTAGCATCTCTTGGGCGGTCATTTCGCCATTCAAGACCCGTTGAAACGCATCCCAAAACATATCATATAGTGGGTTTTGAAACCTATCCCCCACACTGAACGATTGAAGCGGAAAACCATGATTGAGGCTATCAAAGAATGTCTGTATATCGTCCCGTTGCCAAACGAGTCCTTTTTCACTGGCTCTATTCACCCAATAGTCAATATACGCCTCCGATAGGCTCATCCGACTCGGCAATCCACTGGTAAAAAATAACTCTGTTTGTGATTCGGCATTGGTCAAGTAATTGGCAAGTAACACGCTGGCTTCACGGTTCTGTGTTTGAGAAGCGACCCCATAACATTGTGAGGAGACGATTGTCCCTTCTGCACGATGGCTGGGTAATTCAACTGTACCCCAATCCACAGTCGAATAATCATCTTCCATGAAAGTATACATCATCCAATTGCCTTGCACTGTCATCCCTGCGCGATTCGCAGAAAATTCACTACCTCCCCATAACCATCTATCCTCATCAGGGGTATGACCCATACGATACAAGTCAAAATAAAATGTGAGCGCCTCTAACCCCTCTGGACTATTGAACGCCCATGCCCCTGTTTCTGAATCTGTTAATCTACCACCTGCTTGATATAAGAAGGATGTCCAATAGTCTATATAGCCATCTAATATCAATGGCTCGCTGTTGGCTTCTAATAATAATTGGCTGTTCTCGCGCAAATCGTCCCATGTCCAGTCATCTGTCGGATACTCTAGCAGGGCTTTATCAAATGAATCCCGATTATAAAATAGTGCCATTGACCAAGCATCTCTGGGAATGCAATAGAGTGTCCCATTCACCCGCACTGCATCCAATACAGCCGGGTAAAAATCGTCTTCATCTTCAATCAGACCATCCATTGGGAGCAGATGACCCGCTCGTTCCCAGCGATTGAGCAAGTCAGCACTGACAAAAACAACATCGTAATCATTCAATTGAAGAGACATATCGGCGCGGTCCCAATAAGTAGGTCCACCATAATCATCATCTATAAAAACTTTAATACCTGTTTCGGCTTCAAATCGGGCGACTTGGGTGTGGATGGTATCGCGTAATTCCCCATAATCGGGCGGAATACCAAGCATCAATTCTGTTTGTGGGGTACTGGTCGGCGTGGGCGTGCCAAAGGTGGCTGTCGCCGTTTGGTCAATGGCAGTTTGGGTATTCTGTTGATTGATAGCGTGTTGAGTGGCTGTCTCATTGATAGCCAGTTGGGTCGCTGTCGCCCCCATCTCCAATACCATTTGGGTGGCGGGGCTATCGGGCGTGGGCGATGGTTCTTGTGCGCTGGATGGGGCATCAATGTGTGCCACCAGCATCAATAATACGGTCATGATGAGCATAACCAACGCCAAACGCGCTTTGATAGATACACTGTGTTTCATCACCTTTTTCTCCTTGTAGACTACAATTTATCGGTGTGTCACATCTATAGAATGGATATAACTGGGTTATATCACGGCGCAGGCGTATAAGTTGGTGGGCGCGTGCGTGTTGCTTCCGGTGTATAACTTGGCACATGGGTACGGCTTGCTTCTGGGGTATAACTTGGCACATGAGTGCGTGTTGCTTGTGGTGTAGCCGTCTCGATACCAGTGACAAACCCTGCAATCTCTTCAGAGAGCATGGGCAAAATATCACGCGGGAATTGTGGATTGCCAAGTGCATCGGTGACATCCATAAATTGGGCGCTCACCCATCCCTTGATAATCAGATTATCGGGCGCATAATAAGTGATATATAACCAATCGGCAAATTCATTGCGATGGGTGATAGTCACCACCATATCATCTGGCAAATAGCCCAATAACTCGGCTTCGAGGTTGGGATATTGGCGTAATTTGAGCGTTTCCCCATCATTCACCAACACCCGCCCCAAAATAGCATCTGGGTCAATCGGCGTGGCAGTGGCGGTTGGGGTAGCGGTTGGTGTGGATGTGGATGTCGGCGTAGGGGTCAATGTGACCGTTGGGGTTGGTGTGGGCGTGGGTGTCCATAGGGTAGCAGTGGCAGTTTGGTCGAGTGCAATTTGTGCGGCGATGGCATCTAACGCCGATTGAGTCGCCAATTGGTCTATGATGGCTTGTCTGGCGACTTGGTCTAGCCCTTCTAGGGTGGCAGTTTGGTCAATAAAAAATTGGTCTGTCGCTTTTTGGGCGATATTGGTGGCGATGCTTTCGGTAATCACCAATGTGGCGGTGCGCCCAGACATAATTGCGTCAATGGTGGCGGTCAAATCGGGTGTGGGGGTCGCTGTCCATGCCCCTGCCGTCGCGGTCAGATTCACTGGCACTAACGCGGTATTGGTGGCATCAATTTGGGCGATTGCCGTCAATACATCCACCGTGGGCGTTTCGGTAGGGGTAAATTGTGGCGTTGGCGATAGTATTTCGGTATCGGTTGGTAATATGACCACACTCCCAACGGTGGATGTCGCCGTTATATCCGTCACAGGGGGTTGTGAATTATTATTGCTGATGAGGGCTATTATCCCCGCAAGCACCAACAAACTAATCACCCCCAAAATGCCAATCATCGCCCCACGCCGATTTTTTGCCACTGTTGGCGGGGTTGATGGTGTTGATGGTGGTCTGGGGATATATCCGCCATACGCAGGTGTTTTGGGTGGCAATCTCATGGTGAAAAAATTGGTCGGCACACCCGTATATCCCGATTCTGCTGAAATCAGCGCATCGGCAAAATCGGTACAAGTGGCATATCGCTCTTGTGGGTCTTTTGCCAATGCACGCATCAGAATCGGCGATATTTTTTCTGGCAATTCTGCCCGTTGTTGATGTGGTGGCGTGGGATATTCATGCAAATGCTTGTGCATGAGGGCGAAGGGTGTATCGCCTTCAAATGGCAATTTTCCCGTGAGGATATTATAGACAATCACCCCCAACGCATATTGGTCGGTGGCAGGGGTAACAGGGTCACTGCGCCATTGTTCGGGAGGCATAAAATTGGGTGTTCCCATCGCCACACCTGTGCCTGTCAACCCAGAATTGGCAGACAGCAATTTGGCGATGCCAAAATCCACCAGATACGGTCTGCCCGTTTCATCGAACATGATGTTACTCGGCTTAATATCCCGATGAATGACCCCTTTGGCATGAGCATAATCCAACGCGCTGGCAATTTGTTTGATGAGATGCGTCACTTCGGATAAATTGGGCAATGGCTGGTCAGATTCCGCTTGTGCCGATAGCCGTTCTGCGAGGCTATGCCCTGTCAATAGGCGCATGACCAAATAGACATAGCCGTCTTGTTGACCATAATCATAAATGGGGATGATATTGGGATGTTCGAGCAATGCCGATGTTTGGGCTTCACGGGCAAATCGTTCTGCAAAGCCTGTTTGTCGGGCAAGCTGGATATTCATCACTTTAATAGCGACCACACGGTTGAGGCTTTGTTGGCTGGCTTTATAGACCGCCCCCATGCCCCCTACGCCTAATTCGGATTCGATGACATATTCGCCACGAAATATTTTTCCAATCAATGGGTCGTTACTCGACATAATGATTATCGCCTCAGTCTGTCTTTATGGCTAATGCTGATAAAATACGGTCTAAAACGGATTGTGCAGATATATCTCCACGCAAGGCAAGGACGATATTTTCTTCAAATGCACCATAAAACGATGATAAAAATTGTTGTTGAACAGGATATGGTCGCGCAATGGATAGGCTTTGCGGAAAAATGCGGATGTCATCGGCATTCCCGATTAGCCCCAAATCTGCCCACGCCTGTTGCCAATATGCTACATAGTCATCTTCTACGCTTGGGCGGGCGGGGATTTTACCCTCACTGAATACGTGTTCAAGCACATAGGCGCTAGAGAGATAATTGGCAAGTTTTATGCTGGCTTCTGGATAGTGCGTATTTGCGGAAACTGCGTAACAATCCGAAAAGGCAACAGTCGCCTCTTGGGTATGGCTAGGCAACATCACCGCACCCCAATTCAGTGGCTCAAACGTACTCAACCACCCGCCAGCAACAAATAACCAATCGCCCGCAAAGGTCATCCCCACTTGTTGCTTGAACAATGCCTCTATCCCCCACGCCGATGTAAATTCGTATAGTGTCCCGCCCCATGCCATCAGACTGGTGTAAAATTCGATACTTTCAACCCCTTGTGGGCTATTGAATGACCAATACCCGTTGGAATCAGAAAATTCCCCGCCTGCCTGATAAAATAAGGGCATCCAATAGATGGCGCTGGTCTCCAAAAACATGCCCATAGGCGCATTTTTGAATTGAGATAAGGCTTCGGCATTGGCTCGTAAATCATCCCATGTCCAATCATTGGTCGGGTACGCCAACCCCGCCTCATCAAACCAATCACGGTTATAAATGAGTGCGATGGTAGACACATTTTTGGGGATGCAATACATCGTGTTGTGGCGCATTGCCGATTCTAACGCGACAGGATAAAAATCATCGGGGTTATCAACCTGACCATCCAATGGCAAAAAATACCCCGCCCCTAGCCATGTATCTAAATAATCGCCAGCGACGAGGAACACATCATTCAACGAGCCATTGAGGGCAAGTTGCTCAACCCGTTCTGGATACAAATCGCCAGAGCTATAATCATCCAAATATACCTCAATGCCTGTTTTTTGGGTGAATTCCAGCAACAAATCGGGGTATGGGCTATCATACATGAGGTTCGTATACATGCCCAAACGCAGACGAATGGGGTCGGGTGTGGTTTGTGCGTGGGCAGAATTTTGAATCGAAAATAGGACGATAATGCTGATGAACATCATGATATGATGCCAAATGAGGTGCTTGTAAGGTGATTTTATAGGATGAAGCATATTTGTTCCCTGCACAAAAACAAGTCATCCTATTTTAATCGGTTAAGCATAAATCTGCCAGCATTTGAGCGATGATATAAGGCAATCGCATCCCCTTGACCATGGCGGACACTAAATATCCTCATTTTCAAAAATTTTTTCCGCGCTTTGCGCGGATTTTTGGAAAAACCAAAAATCGGGGCGCTGACGCGCCCTCAGAGTTCAGAGCTACGGGCGCTTATGCGCCCTTTCAGAGGTCAGAGTTCATAATACATTAATAGGGACGACACACAACG
>JANRKU010000068.1:0-16813 GCA_033763335.1 bacterium | reverse complement strand
CTGTTCTTGTCTTTTTTCTTTCCCATCGTACTTTCCCTCTCTACGCCAACGTTCTAAAATGGCACGGATATATTTGATGCTCCGTTTGTTGCTCTTGACGGCGATTTCGAGTGCCTCTGCGACCCAATCGGCAGAAAAATCGCGCTCGGCATCTTTGAGTTCATCGGCAATCATGGGCGTGAGCGCCCCAATATTTTCATGATAGAGTTTATAGATATTTGGCTTTTCTGGCAAAATTTCGATACTATCGCCAGAGGGTTGCCATTCCCCTTGTTCAATTCGGCGCACCACCTCGCGTCCAGAATCGGTATTCAAAAAATAGAGGCGCTTTATATTTCCAGATAGCTCTAGGCGCACCTCCAACAATGTCCCGCGCACAACCGATTTTTGTAGGGTTGCTTGCAGGGTTTCTTCTGGTGGGATGTGTGGGGCGATGATTTTTAGCCCATCTATCAAATCTTGATGACCCAAAAATTCCTCATAGGTGAGATAGGGCGGTTTTTCTTTTTGTGGCAATGCCCATAGGCAAAATAAAATGAGCTTGAGTTCACCTAAATCATCCAATTGGGGCAATAATTCGCCAAAGAACATCGGCGGGATGTCGAGTTTGCTATAGTCCCCTTTTGGGAAACCTGTAAATTTTGTCATGATGCGTGCTTATCCCCCCAAATTGATGGGACGTGTGGTGACATCCATGAAGCGGGTGATGGTCTCATCAAAATAAAGTGATATTGTGCCTGTTGGTCCGTTCCGATGTTTGGCGATGATAATATCGGCTTGGTTTGGAAATTCGGTAGATTCGTTATACAAGACATCCCGATAGAGGAACATCACAATATCGGCATCTTGTTCAATGCTCCCCGATTCGCGCAAATCACTCAGTAGGGGGCGCTTATCTTGGCGTTGCTCCACTGCACGCGAGAGCTGGGCGGCAGAAATGATGGGGACATTGAGTTCACGCGCCAATTCTTTCATGGCACGACTGATATAACTGACCTCTTGTACACGATTATTGGCATATTGTTGCCCCGCGCTCATCAATTGGATGTAATCTACGATGACCATATCAATGCCTTCCTCATGTTGCAAACGCCGACATTTCGTCCGCATTTGGCTGGGGGTGAGGGCAGGGGTATCATCAATAAATAGGTGATGCTCGCTCAATTGACCCGCCACCTTCACAAATGTGACATATTCTTTTTGGTCAAGTTTGGCGATGCGTAATTTTTGCGAATTGATACGACTTTCCATCGCAAAGATACGCTGGATAATTTGCTCTGTCCCCATTTCCATCGAAAAAACGGCAATACGCCGATTAAGTCTGGCGGCATTCATGGCGGCAGACAGCATAAACGAGGTTTTACCCATCCCAGGGCGACCTGCAAAGATGATGAGGTCAGATTTTTGAAATCCGCCGAGTAACGCATCTAAATCGGTAAAGCCCGATGGTACACCCAACGAAATATGTGGGTTTTGCATGAGAAATTCAATGCGGTCAAAATAATCGTTGACGGCAGTGTTCATAGAGACAAATTCGCGCTTGACCTGATTTTCGGTCACGGAGAAGATTTTTTCTTCTGCCGATTGAACGACTTGCTCCAAATCCATCTCGGCATTCATCGCCAACGATTTAATTTCATCGGCGGCGCGGAGTAATTTTCTGCGGATGGCGTTCTTTTCGACAATGCGCCCATAAACCCCCACATGGAATGAGGTGGGGATATTGGTCAACAGGTGCGTGAGATAGGCATCGCCTCCCGCATCGGTATAGCGCCCCAACGCCTTGAGTTCATCGGAAACAGTGATGATGTCTAATGGTTCACGGCGGTCTGCGAGGCGCTTAAACCCTTCCCAAATATATTGATGACGTGGCAAGAAAAACGCATCGGAATCTAATGCCTGAGAGAGTGTGGCAAACACACCCTCATCAAGCAATACAGACCCAATAACCGCTTCTTCGGCTTCTTGGCTATAGGGAAAATCGGATGATGTATTCATCTATATGTATTTGAGCGACAAATTACTTATCGTCGTCGGTTTCGCCCAAATCGAGGTCGAGGCTATTGAGAAAATCGGCAAAGGCGCTGAGTTTTTCTTCGCCAATGGGTTCGCTTTCGCTGATAATTGACCCAGAATCGCCTTCGGTCACATCATTTTCGACATCTTCATCGGGTTTAATGCCACCACGGGTCAAGACCGATTCATTGACAAAAATCGGCACTTTGGCGCGGACAGCGAGTGCAATGGCATCACTGGTGCGCGAATCTATATCAATTTGGCGGTCATTTAGTTCGACCACGATACGGGCATAAAACACATCATTTTTAATGTCGCTGATATACACATGCACCACACGTCCACCCAATTCACGGATGACCGCTTTGAGCAAGTCATGTGTCATCGGGCGGGAGGGGGGATTATCGGGTTGTAATTCTACGGTTATCGCTTCTGCCTCAAATGGTCCAATCCAAATGGGGAGTAGGCGGTCACTGGTCACATCTTTGAGTGTCACAAGCCGATGCTGAGACATTAAACTAACACGGATACTATCAATCACAACTTCAATCATGAGATTACCTTTTAGGGCTTTTTAGCAAATGTTCTTTATATTTGATTATAGCGATAACTGGCGCGTTGGCAATAAATGGTTTTGGTTTATGGGGCATTCTTATGCGATGATTATATTTATGGATAAAAAATATTGTGTAATGAACATCATCATCATGGCATTTTTGTTGCTTGGATGCACACCTCGCGCCACTCGTGATATTTTACAGGGCGATTTACTCTATAGTACCACATTTGATAGTTCCGTCCGTTGGGATAGTCAGCAACAAGGGGCGGTGAGCATTGGCGTTGCTGACGGTGCGTATCGCATGACGGCAGATGTAAATCAATTTGTGATGGGATTTGGTGTTGGGGCTTATACCGATGTGGTTATTTTGGTAGATGCCAATCAATTGTCTGCTCATCCAGAAAATGCCTATGGGGTGGCTTGTAGAGCCTCAATCGCAGAGGGTAGCACCAACGGCTACTATTTTCTCATCGGTGGGGATGGCACGACATCACTCCGCATTGGCAAAGTGGGCGAAATGAAGCCCATCATCGCATGGCAGACCACGCCATTGGTCAATGATGGTGTGGCGGTGAATCGGCTTAAAGTGATTTGTGTGGGCGATTATTTGGCGTTATATGTGAATGATAATTTGCTGTATGAAATGCACGATAGCACTTATGCGAGTGGTTATGTCGGATTTTTGGTGGCGGCAGAGACGGGCAGTGTGGTTGAAATCGCATTTGACAATTTGTTTGTGTATGAAGGGAAAATGAGTCAATAGGGGTGTGTTGTAGGGGCATGATAGTACATGCCCCTACGAATATTGTTATGGGTTAGGGTTGGGTTGCGGGTGGGATAATCAGGCGTTGCCCCACCGACAAGCTATTGGGATTGGAGAGGTTGTTGGCTCTCACAATTGCGTCCACGGTGGTATTAAAGCGTTGGGCAATCTTGGAGAGTGTATCCCCCGCCACAACCGTATATTCTTGGTTGCTCGACAAAATGCCTCTGTCTTGGCTCGTGCCATCCGCAGGGACGACCACCGTAATGCCACCACCGCTTGGGGTGCCAGTTGCTACGTTGGATGGACGGCTGACTGTATCTTCTGATTCTTCACAATCGGGGATGGTGAGGCGTTGCCCTGCCCGAATAATATCGGTATTGGCAACCGCAGGATTCGCCGCACGCAATTGGGCGAGGGTGATGTCTAAATTGAGCGCAATACGGAACAACGAATCGCCTGCTACGACCACATATTCACATTCTGGACGTGGGGTAGCGGTTGCCCCGCCGATTGTTTGAACGCCCACCGCAAAATCGGTTGGTGTGATGAGGGGTTCATTGGTTGGGGCAGTGGTTGGGGTGCTAATGGCGCTCGGTCCAATCGGTACACTGGGTGTCAAGACATCTGGTGTGACGGTTGGTGTGGGTGATGGGGTGATGGTCAGCGTCAAGGTGGGTGTTGGCGTTGGGGTCAGGGTTGCCATCACGGGTACAGTGGCGGTTGCCGTCGCAGTCGGTGTATTGGTGGGTAATTCATTGAATAATGGTGTTGGCGAATTTTGCCCCAATGGAACACTCAGCGCATCGGTGCTGGTTGCAGTCGCCGTGGCGGTCGTTGTTGGGGTTGTGGTACTTAATTCACCAAAAGGAGTAATTGTTGCCGTTGCGGTTGTGGTGGGTGTTGTGGTGATGGTCGCCGTCGCCGTTGGGGTTGGCGTTTCGGTGGCGGTCATCAATGGCAAATCTTCCAATGTGGCAGTCGCATCTTGCGCCACTACCAATGGGGTATTTTCTTCGGTTAGGTCGGGCGTGACATCGGGAGTGATTAACACAGTCTGATTAGAAAAGGTGGGTGTAACCGCTATCGAGACCGATTGGGGTAACGCATCCAATTCATCACTGGCTTGCCTAAAACATCCCGTTAGGGTTAGGAGCATGAGTGGCACCAAGAAAAATAGTCTTTTCATCGCCATTTGGAAGAGCCTCTCTCAGGAAAACAAATTATTAGGGTATCATCCCTGCCTAGAATAATACACTTTTCTGCGCGTTTTCGCAAAGTCTACCGTACAATTCTGCAACAATTGAGACTATTTTCTCAACACAGAATGTTGAATTGCAAGGTTTTCTGATAGACTATAAAGATAAGATGTTCGCTCAATTTTCATATATGCCAATTGCATACTGAAGATGAAAGGAAAATTTGTGGAAAACGCAGAAAAACCGCGTGTTTTGGTGGTTGACGATGACCCCGCCTTGCAAAAATTAGTCTCTACTTTGTTACAACGCGCAGGGATGGATTCTGTGGGGGCATTAACCGCCGCTACTGCCGCCGATGTGCTAAAACAACGCCCATTTCCCAATGTTATTATTCTCGATATGATGTTGCCAGATACGAGTGGCATTGAGTTCCTAAAACAAATGCGCTCTAAAGAAGTATTTAACGATTTACCTGTGGTTATCCTCTCGGCATTGGCAGACCCCGACCAAATCCGTGAGGCGCTCAATTCTGGCGCAGACCGCTATTTGACAAAGCCGTATATTGTGAATAATCTTATCTCAACGGTACAAGATTTAGTACACAATGGCAGACCCAAAAAATAAACCGTCTATTGAGTGAATAAAGGGCTTTTTCTGATGATAACCGACGCAGAACTCACCATTTTGAATTTGGTCGCAGAAGGGGCGCGATATGGGCATGAAATTCAAGACCTCATCGAAAAACGCGGATTACGCGAATGGGTGACGATTGGGTTTTCCTCTGTCCATTATTTACTCAATAAACTCGAAGAACAACATATGCTCAGTAGCGAATTGCGCTCTGAGGGACGGTTGCCCGCCAGAAAAATTTATGCACTCACCGAAGCAGGGCATGGCGTGTTACAAACAGCTATCGCAGACCGCTTGCGCCAACCGCGTGCCTTTGGCACAGGCTTTGAATTGGCGCTGGCAAACCTGAATGTCCTCAAACCCGCGCAGGTGTATCGCATTTTGAGCCAACACCGCAGTGATTTGGGGCAACGCCTCCTCTCCATTGAGCAATCACAACAACGTCAACAAAAAAATGAAGCTATCCCCATGCCAGAGCATATCGAAGCCCTGTATAGCCATAGCATTGCCCTGATGGAAGCAGAACTGAAATGGATTGATGGTTTCCTCAAAAAATGGGCGGTGCGCTATCCTGCTGTATTGCGTGGCAGACCATCGGACGACACCAACCCACTCCCATCCAAAAACGATACCAAGCATCATATCCATGAGGTACTAGAAGAAGAAAAACGCCTGCAAAAAATCCCACGTCCCAAAGATAAAGATGCTGATGAACAGCGTGAACCCGAAAAACGTCTGCAAAAGATGAAACGCCCCAAAGCGCAAGAAGAAACACCAACGGCAACCTTCCCCAAAAGGGATGTGAACGGCTCTGCGGATGATGACAGTCAAAGTGATGATTCTAATGATGGATTTTAACGGGGCGGTGGTTCTAGGGCAAAAATGATGTAAAAATAGTCGGGTCTTTCTGTAAAATAAAATTCACGATGCGCGACAATATCTTTGTAGATAGTCACCGTATAGCCGACATCACGCATGGCGGATAGCCATAGCTCATAATCTGTCCCACTTGGCGCGATGAGATAGCGTGTCCACATTTCGGGATTATTGAGCGAATCTTGTGCCTGCGTAATGGGGTCTGGATAATACACGCGCCGTTTGTCACTCCATGCACCTAAATAATATCCGAGTTCCCACCCACGCCAATGGTCATAGACAATTGCCCCAAATGGCAAAGCATTGATTTCATCTGCCAACATGATGATAAGTCCCTCTCCATCAGGTAGATAAAAATCACGTCCAGACATACCCGCGAATAATGGTGAAAAAATCATTGTACCCACAACGGCAAGCAAAGTAAGATAGCGCCTGATGACAAATATGGTGACAGGGATGATGAGCAATACATAACGGTCATAAAGCGGTATACCTAAGACGATATGCAATAGGCTATAAAAGAGGATGAATATCCCCCATGCCCATGTTCGGACGCGATATATCGCATCCCTACGACCTATAAAATCTCGTAGAGACGGCAAGAATGCCGTCTGCGATTCTATAGGTGATGATGCTAGGGCTTCGATATGAGGATAATAGGTACGTATCAATCGCAAAATGATGATGATAAATGTCAGCATCAAAAGAAACGGATTCATCCCAAAAAACAGATTCCATAACCAGATAGATAGCCGCACCCCCCAATTATTGGCATCATCAATCAGCCCCGTAGTCGGATAGTTATATTGCCCCAATGCAAAAATGCTGGTTGTACCACGACTCATATCCCATGCCAACAAGCTAACCAACGGGATAATCATCCCAACAGTGAATTGTAGCCAATTTTTTGGGGGATGTCCCCATAGCCCACGCATTACCAATAATGGCAAAAAGAAGATGGCTTGTGGTTTGGTGGCAAACCCGACCATCAACAAAAACCCGCTTAAAAATGATTGTCGGCGCTCAATTGCCAACCATGACCCCATGACCCACATCAGCATGAGGCTATCGGTGAAGGCGCTGGCGCTCAATCCCATGAATAATGGCGATGCAATCAGGCATAATGCGCCGATAGGTCGTTGTTTTGGGAATAATTTTTTTTCTAGCGCGATGAACAATGCCACTGTGATAATCCCTGCGAATAAATTGGGGATGCGTGCCACAAATTCTCCCACACGAATGGGCAGGTCATACACACCCTTGTCTGTGATAATCCCCCCAAACAGGGCTTGTGAGATGGCATTGGCGTAAATGCTGATGGGGGGCTTATCTAACGGGCTGGTGAGCAACCAATCACCATGAACAAAGGCATTACGGGCGAAGGTGGTATAGAGGGCTTCATCGGGGTGAAAGCGTTTGTTCATCGTCCCCGCGTGCATGATGAATAACCACCCGATGAGTAAAATCAATACGGGCAAAATATACCCCTTACCACCAATGCGTGTAGGGACGCGATATTTTGTGTCCGTGTTATTGGACGGCATGTATGCCGTCCCTACGGGTATCATTGGGGCAGGGGTGGTACTATCCATTATTTTTTCCCAAGCCGATTTCGCAAATATCCCAAAGCAACTTTATCTATCATGGCGGGAGATTTCTCTTTTGACCAGCGTTCCTCTAAATTTTCATTGCCGACCAAATTAGAAAATGCCAATTGGCTCATTTCATCCCAAACGCCGTTAATTTCACCGCCAAAATAACCGCCTTGCACCATCATCCATTGCAATTCACGGGCAATATCTTCGGTGATGGGCATGGCATCTTCTGGCTTTGGACTGCCAAAATAGAGGTGATGGGTATTCACCAAAATTGCCAATTTCCGCACAGGTTCTGGGTCGTCATCCACGCGCAAATCGAGATAACGGTCATTATTGCCACCATAACCCGCATTGGCTTTAACGACCAATACCCCCGCCGATTGCTTGCCTCTGCTATCCCCGCCGATGGTATCCCCTGCGAGGAGGGCGGCGGTGAGGCGGTCTGCGAGTTCCCCTTTGGTATGGATAAAGGTATCTGCCATCGCATCGAGGGTATTTGCGCCTGTGAGGATATTCCCCTGACACGCAAATCCTTCGCCCAATTTATGCCCCGCCCATGCGTGACACTCGCTACCTGTATACGAGGCACTATTGCCAAATTTGTCTACCATCCCCACTTGGCGCTTGTTGCGGTTTTCATCTTCTGCAATCAATTGGTCGAGTGTTTCTTGCGCTGTTTTGCCACTTTCCATGAGCGCCAAGCCATTATTTCCAAATGTCACATTGGCATATGATTGGGTAGCGACTGCACCCGCACCCGCCCGCGCCCAACTCACCACCGCACCTGCGGCTAAAAATTTGCTGGCAACCGCCACACCCCATGCGTCATCAGTGGGGTCATAGGCAACGATGGAGTAAGTATTTATGATTCTCATGGTGTAAAAGCCTTTCTATTCGATAGCGTGATATATCCGTTATAATGACGTATCATGATGAGATGTGCAAGCAATCGTAGGTGATATAACAATGAAATTTTCTACTATTCAAGGCGTGATATTCGATATGGATGGGGTTTTGTGGCATGATAACACCCCACTGGCAGGTTTCCATGAGTTATTTGCATGGTTACGCGAATCGGGTATCCCATACGCCTTTGCGACCAATAACAGCAGTAAAACCCCGCAGGATTATGTGCAAAAATTTATCAAAATGGGCGTGGCAGATGTGCCACAGGCGACTATTTTCACATCCGCCGTAGCGACAGCGCGGTATTTAGAGACGCGCTATATGACAGGCACACGCTTATTTGTGTTTGGGATGAATGGCATTCGTAGTGCGTTGGATGAGGCGGGGTTTGATGTATCGGAAGATGGCACAGAACCGCCACAAGCCGTTGTCGTGGGGATTGATTTTAATATGACCTATGCACGACTCAAACAAGCGGCATTGCTCATCCGTAACGGGGCAGATTTTATCGCCACCAATGCCGATAAGACCTATCCAACAGAGCAAGGACTCGCCCCTGGTGCTGGGAGCATTGTGGCGGCATTGGAAACGGCGACTGACCAACAAGCAGAAGTCATCGGCAAGCCTGCCCGTCCCATATTTGACCTCGTACTCAAATTTTTGGGAACACCCGCGCCCAATACCCTCATGGTGGGGGATAGGCTCGACACCGATATTATGGGTGGGCGCGATGCGGGGATGAAAACCGCATTATTATTCACAGGAGCGACCACACCAGAGCATTTAGTAGACCCTAAAAATGATATTTGGGCGGATGTGGCATACGAAGGCTTGCCCGATTTGCTCAAAGCATGGGCGGGTGATGCGTGGTGGATTAAGCAACAAAAACTCAAGCGGGGGCGCTAACGGATGGCACAATTCACCCGCAGGCAGATATTGATGATGCTCGGTGCAACTGCCATGATGCCCCGTTTGGGGTTTATCCCACAAAATCCAGAACGGCTTGCTCGTTTGGAACGACAAATTAACGATTTATTTGGCACAGAAAATATCGGCTTCGATTTGCGCGGTTGGAATCGGACACTTCAGCGTGAAACGTTTCGGATAAACATCAATGGCGGGGCATATTACCCTGTTGCCAGCAGTTTTAAGGTGTTGGTCATTTTGCATTATTTTTGGCATACCCCGCGTGACTTGTGGCGCGATGACCCCGAATCGGATGCGTATCGGGTGGCGGTATTTAGCAATAATTTGCTCACAGGGACATTGCTAGAAAATACGGCACAGTATATCGAAGGCTTTGGCAATGCCATCCAAAAATTCAATATTTTCCTGACCTATACGCTCAAATTGAATAGCGGGATTTTTAGCTGGGATTGGGAGGGTAGCCCAACCTTTGGGCAACGTGACCTCTATTATGAACCGACAGAACAACGCTCGGTGCTATACAACGGAGAACGCTACGACATCACCAATTTATTCACGGCGGCGGATTTATCACAAACCTATCTGTATTTGCTCAAACCCAATTCTTTCCCCCAATTTCCACAAGCAGGGGAGGCACTCATGCGCACACGGGCATTATTGAGTATTCCTGCATCGGGCTATCAATCGCCCATAGAACGGGCATTTGGCAGTTATACAGGCAAAGATGGGGTGATTCCCACCGAAGATTCGCAATTTGGGCGTGTGACCAATGATGCGGGCATTGTGCGCCCCTTGGTTAACGACTATGTGATTTCGATTTTATATGCACAGGGAGAATTCCGCTTAGTCGAGTTTTTGCGGTCAATTCGGGGCTATTTGTTAGAATATGAGGTCGGATAAAAATAAAAATGATATTGGATGAAGCATTAATTGAGATAAAAAAATTGGTTGCTCAACCATTAGATATGTTAGACATCACGAAGCCCGTTGATATAGATTACGCTCGGCATCTGTTCAAGGTGATTTCTAAATTATCCCCATTAATCGGGAATATGATAGAATTTTTTATCCCTAGCGTATTGAATAAAAAAATGTGGAAGATTAGTGGTGAGTGGATACGACAAGACCCATCATTTCCCGATATTATTTTCTCTGGAGATACTGAACAGATTGGCATTGAGATAAAAACATGGTTCCCGTTAGCAACTGAAATGACTGCTCGTTTTAAGGAGAGTCAGTTACGACTTCAAAATATGCCTGTTGAAGTCGTTGTTGTGGCATGGATACCTCAATATATTATTTATGGTAAGCCAATTATTCTCGATATTTGGCATGATAGCGCACTTAGCCTTGCTCATGCACGCGATACTCATTATCACAATCCGCCCGATTATTTGGTGTTTGAACCACTTGATACAACGGCACGTACTCTCAATTTGCAACAAACCAATACAAATGGTTATAAATTTCAGGGAGATTTACAACAATTGGAACAAGCAAAAGCCATTGTTCAATCATGGGGTGTGAATGGTCAGATTTATAGCTCTGAGATTGAATATCAAATTCAATTAAATCGCCTACAATCACAGTTTCCTTATCGTTTAGATACCAATTTCGCCAAAATAGACCGTATTCGACATACTGGTTTAGAAGAATTTAAGCGACGAGTGTTAACAATGCCCATAGAAGGGCGCACATTATTAGAATGGTCTCGCCAAGATTTTATACAAAATACGGATGCGTTATTGACCCTCTTAAAATAATTGTGGCTGGCTTAATAGTGTTTGGATGCGCTCTATGCCGATATCATAAACATGCTTATCTATTTCTGCACCATAATAGCAACGTGCTAATTCATTTGAGGCGATTGCACCCGTGAATAACCCCCCAAATGGCTCCCAAATAACATCACCCTCGTCTGAACTCATTTGGATGAGATTACGAATGAGTTTTAAGGGTTTTTGATTGAGATGAATAGCTTTTGAGCCATTTTTAAGGCGCTCTTTACCTGCTAATGGTGGTTCATTCCATACATTAGTGATGCCGATAGGGCAATAAAACTTAGCACGCATTTTCCCCCATTCAACACCTGATAATGGCGAAATACCATCCAATGAGAAAAAAGGAACCCCATTTTTAATACCATATGTATTTGCATAATCAACAAGACGCTCGAAGGCTTCAACAGGTGGAAAATACCATAGATGATCTTTTGTAAAATATTTGCGTGTGGCGGCATTTTTTACCCCACAAACTTCATTTGTTTTATTTATAGGGATACCTGTACGCTCCCATTCGTATCTAAGCCACTCTTTTAATGATAGGATGCGATTTTCGATGGGAATTTGAACCTTTTTGACATAATGCCCACACACTTCTGTTACTACAGGTAATTTACGGATAACCTGTGTATTGGTATTGCCTGCTATATGTGCCATGCCTTTATTCCAGATACAACATTCCCGATATTCCCACCCATATTTTTCTAATAATGGATGTACCGTTGCCCACCCAATTTCTGTATTCCAAAACCATAATGTAGTGAATGGTTTTGCTATTTGCGACCATAAGGCAATGTGGGGTTCATAGAATGACGGCAATTCTTGATGTGTAATAGGGTCGCCTTTATAGCCACCTATACCATAGGGACCATCGGAAATAATCACAGTTGGAATATCCCATGATTGATATACATTTAACGAATCTGTGTTAAATAATCGAATGGCATGTGTATCAAAACAAAATTCGTGCATTCTTAAACCTTTAATCCATACTTTTCTTATTTTATCTAGTGTACTTGCTTTTATGTACAATTGTGCCACTGAAATTTAATTGCTTGCAAAAATGTTCAAATGCCCCTATAATAACAATACATCACAATATCTTACACGCGGACACACCTGTTATAGGTGTTATCATGTCCCGTATTTTTGATATTGAAACTATCCCCCACTTGACGAAACCCAAACCTTTCTGTTATCATGTAAAGTCCTATTCCTATTTGAGAATTCAAACGCTCGGCGCAAATGCTAAGGTTGATAAATTCCCATCGGTCATATCGGTAGTCTACCTTGTTCGAGAGTGTTGAAGGAGAGTGGCGCGTTGGTTAGCAACACAAAAACAAAAAATTATGCCCGTACCCCAGATGTTCAAGACCTCCCATCATTAATTGAAGTTCAATTACAATCGTTTACATGGTTCATCCAAGAGGGGTTGTTGGAACTCTTTGATGAAATTAATCCCATTGAAAGTTTCAATGGCAATTTGCGCCTGTACTTTCCGGGCAATATCCCCGAAGCGCAACAATTTGGCTTGACCTATTGGTTCGATGAACCAAAGTATAGCAAAGAATTGTGTTTAGAACGGGATATGTCGTATGCCGCACCGCTTTATGTGCGCGTGGCATTGGTCAATCGGGAACGTGGTGATGAAGTGACCACGCAAGATATTTTCTTGGGTGATTTCCCCATTATGACCGAAAAAGGCACATTTATCATCAACGGGACAGAACGGGTGGTTGTCAGCCAGCTCATTCGCTCCCCCGGTGTTTATTTTGATGCCGAAGAAGACCGCACAACAGGTCGTTTGCTCTCTAGTGCCAAACTCATCCCCGACAGAGGGGCATGGATGGAATTTGAGACCCGCAAAGATGACCGTATTATGCTCAAATTCAACCGCAAGCGTACCTTGCCTGTATCCATTTTGCTCCGTGCGATGGCATCGGTGGATGATATGCTCCCTGCGGAACTCTCGCCTATCAAAACAGGTGATGATGCCGAATTGATGGCACTTTATACCAATAGTGATAATGACCCTGCTCACCAATATATGGTGAACACCATCAAAATGGAACCGGATTGGACGGTTGGGGCAAAATCTGAGACCAATATCTCACGGTTGGCATTGCTGGAATTTTATAAGCGGATGCGTCCGGGCGACCCCCCAACATTGGATAATGCCCGTGAATATCTGTTTAGCCAATTGTTTGACCAACGCCGTTACGACTTAGAACGGGTTGGGCGCTATAAATTGAATCAACGCTTGATGTTGGATAGCGTGATTCCGCGCAAAATTCGCACCATCACCAAATATGATATTGTCAAATTGATTGAGCGCATGATTCTCATCAATAATGGTCAATTGCAACCCGATGATATTGACCATTTGGGCAACCGTCGTGTGAAAACAGTCGGTGAACTCATCATGAACAAACTCCGTATTGGCTTACGCCGTACCGAGCGTGTGGTGAAGGAACGTATGTCTATCCGCGAAACGGATAACATCTCGCCCATTAGCCTCATCAATATTCGCCCCATTGTGGCGGCAATCCGTGAATTTTTTGGGTCATCACAACTCTCGCAATTCATGGAACAAACCAACCCATTGGCAGAACTCACCCACAAGCGCACACTCTCGGCATTGGGTCCGGGTGGGTTGCGCCGTGAACGGGCTGGCTTCGATGTGCGTGACGTGCATCATAGCCATTATGGTCGTATTTGCCCCATCGAAACACCAGAAGGTCCAAACATCGGGCTGATTGGTCGTTTGGCGAGTTATGCGCGGGTCAATGAATTTGGGTTTATCGAAACCCCATACCGCAAGGTCATCAAATTTTTGGCGACCATTAGCCCAGAATTGATTGGGCGTACCGTGCGCGATGATATTGAAGACGCACAAGAAAATGTGATTGTCGAACAAGACACCCTCATCACGCCAGAAGTGGTGAAGAAATTGCTCGCCGCCAAAATTGAGCAAGTGCCGATTGTGCCATTTGTGACCGATGATGTGTTTTATTTGTCTGCCGATATGGAAGACAATTTCGTCATCGCCCAAGCGAATGCTGAACTCGACACCAAACGCCAATTTGTGAGTTTGCGCGTGTCTGCCCGCCATAATCAACGCTTTATCAATGTGCCAAGTCATCGGATTGACTATGTAGACGTTGCCCCACGCCAAATTGTGGGTATCAGCGCCGCGCTCATCCCCTTCTTGGAACATGACGATGCCAACCGCGCCCTCATGGGGTCAAACATGCAACGCCAAGCCGTGCCATTGCTTAACCCAGAAGTGTCGCGCGTGACCACAGGCATGGAAAACCAAGCCGCCAAAGATAGTGGGCAGGTTTTGGTCTCTGATATTGAAGGCGAAGTGATTAGCGTTCAAAGCGAAAAAATCACCATTCGTAAACCAGATGGCGAACAACGTGTTTACAAATTGCGTAAATATGACCGTTCTAACCAATCTACCTGTATTGACCAACGCCCCATCGTCCGCAAAGGCGAATATGTGCGTGTTGGGCAAACCCTTGCCGATAGCTCCTCAACCCGTTTGGGTCATTTGGCGCTTGGGCATGATGTTCTCGCCGCATTCCTGTCTTGGGATGGTGGTAACTATGAAGATGCGTTGCTCATCAGCGAAGATTTGCTCCGCAACGATAAATTCACCAGCATCCACATCGAAAAGCACGAAGTGGAAGCGCGAGATACCAAACTCGGTGCAGAAGAAATTACCTATGACATCCCCAATGTGGGCGAAGATGCCCTCAAAGATTTGGATGAATATGGTATTGTCCGTATTGGTGCAGAAGTGGGTCCAAACGATATTTTGGTGGGTAAAATCACCCCCAAAGGCGAAAAAGAACTGAGTCCAGAAGAAAAATTGCTCCGTGCCATCTTTGGTGAACAAGCCCGTGAAGTGAAAGATTCTTCGCTCCGCTTGCCACATGGGGATAGAGGCAAGGTCGTGGATGTGAAAACCTTCACCCGTGAAGAACACCGCGATTTGCCCGCAGGCGTGGAAAAAATGGTGCGTGTGAGTGTTGCACAACGCCGTAAATTGACCGTTGGCGATAAAATGGCGGGTCGGCATGGGAATAAGGGTGTTATTAGCCGTATTGTCCCCATCGAAGATATGCCCTATTTGCCCGATGGTCGCCCTGTAGACATCATCCTCAACCCCACAGGCGTTCCGGGGCGTATGAATATTGGTCAAATTTTGGAATTGCATTTGGGATGGGCGGCAGACCGTTTGGGTTTCCGCGCTATCACCCCTGTGTTTGATGGGGCAAGAGAAACCGAAATTCGTGCCGATTTGGGACGTGCTTGGATGATGGAAATCGCGTGGAAAGAACTCACAGAACGCGCTTGGGAATGGTTTAGAGAACAAGAATTTGCCCCAGAAGATTGGCAAGATGATGACGAAGTGCGCCGTGTGTTCATCTATGAATGGTTGAGCGATAATCCCGCCTATGATGCTGATAGCCTCAATACCGATGTGACCTATCAACGCCGTGTCGTATTGAACGAATGGCTCATCGCACAAGGGATTAATCCAGAAGATGTCATGGTCTATGACACTGCGGGCTTGAGCCTCGATGAACGCGCAAAACGCGATTTGAATTTCACTGATTTATGCTTGCGCTTGTGGATTCATCAATATTCACCAGAAACACGCATTCCAGAACATGCGGATATGAAGGATTTGCTGGCTATTGCAGACCGTGTGATGTTCGCCACAGGCGTGCCTCTCCCACTGTATGGCAAGCACACCCTCTATGATGGTCGCACAGGCGATGTCTTTGATAACTCGGTGGCAGTGGGTTATGTGCATATGCTCAAACTCGCCCATTTGGTCGAAGATAAAGTCCATGCCCGTTCTACAGGTCCATACAGCCTTGTGACACAACAACCATTGGGTGGTAAAGCACAATTTGGTGGTCAACGTTTCGGTGAAATGGAAGTGTGGGCATTAGAGGCTTATGGCGCGGCATATACGCTCCAAGAAATGCTCACCGTCAAATCTGACGATGTGCAAGGGCGTGTAAAAACCTACGAAGCCATTGTGAAGGGTGAGCCGATTGATGAACCCGGAATCCCAACCAGCTTCCGCGTGTTGGTCAAAGAATTGCAAAGTTTGGGGTTGGCGGTAGAAGCCATCACCGACACAGGCGAAATTATCCGCTTTGGCAAGGATGACGACCCCAATAAAACCCAGCCCAAAATCAATACTGGGCTAACGGGAATTGGCGAACAGATGTAAAAATATCAAAATTGAAGGGCATGGCGACATGCCCTTTTTTATTGCTATGATATGGGATACGCTGTATTAATGATGGTGTTGTGGGCGCAATAATGGTTGTTAGTAAATAAAGACGGTGTAAAATATTTTCTTATTCTGTGGCTGACATACGCACTTGCGTGCTAGTCAGCCAGTTGTATAGTAGAGATAGGGTATACTTGAAAAGTAAAAGTGACAACCCTGTGTGTCCAAGCGATGTGTGTCTGTTCAGCCAGTAAGACCACTATGAGTCTGTATTGTAGATGAGACCCATCGCTTGTGA
>JANRKU010000067.1:0-58324 GCA_033763335.1 bacterium | reverse complement strand
CATCATCCGCAAAAAAGCCGATTTTTTCCCGTTGGATGGTGTCAATTTGTTGATAGAACACATTGGGGGCAATCATGCCGATGATTCGACCCTCGTCACTGTGGTGGAAGATAATGTGATGTTCATGGCAGATTGTTTTTACCCCCCACCCGCCCACATCGCCAAACCTGATGATAAAGCTGATGTGGGCATGGTACGCAAATTGCTAGAGCGCAACCATGCTATTTATATAGATGGTCACGGGGGGGCATTCAGCACAGCATTTTGGCACACATGGGCAGATATGCAGGGATAAAGCTCTATACTGTGTCTGGTTGTGAAATCTGATTCACCATCTCGCTAATTTTATCGTTATTATTGAGGTGAATGGCGACATCGGCTTGGGCGATAATACCAATCACTTGCCAATTTTCATCAACACAGGGGATTCGTCTTATCTGATGACTCGCCATAATTTCAAGGGTGGCATCAAGATCATCGGTTGGATGGCAAAACAAGGGATTGGGTGTCATAACATCGCCCACCCGTGTCTCTGATGAATCGCGCCCCGCACCAACGACCCGAATCGCCAAATCGCGGTCGGTGATGATACCGATGAGTCTTTTGTTTTCAAGGTTTTCCACCACAGGTAATGCGCCGACATTTTCATTTTGCATCTGTTGGGCGATTTTATACACTTTATCATCTGCCACACAACATTCTGGGTTCATGGTCATAATTTCTTGACAATTTTTCATGTTTTTTTCCTCTCAGCTTCTATAAGCTGTAAAAATATGCGATATAAATTTAGCGGCTTGTATGTCGTTGGTATCTCTACCTTCACATGCCACACCCATCTGCGACATATTTGCTTCATCAGCAGAAGGGACTTCAACTGTATGAATCATTGGAGCGGTTATTATTTGCACATATCTGACACCATCCATCGGCTCACTTATGTCTGAAGTTCCTTCATCCAGATAGTTCATCCTAATTGGTGAATCATGCAATTTCTTGTCTATAGCGACCATCGGCAAAAGGCTTTCTAATTAGAAATTGTCGTCTCTTTATCCCCCACAAGCGGGTCTACTTGGGGAATTAGGATAGGTTGTAGGAAAGCAACAAAAACAAGTCCCTCATCTAAAGCACGAACAGTATGGGGTTCATCTGTCTTAAAGGTGACTAATGTATTGGCACCAAATTCTTGCTCTGCTTCACCATTAGATGAAAATATGCCACGCCCCTTCAAAATCACCAGATAAAGGGTTGAATTGGGCAAAGTATGTTCGTCAATTCCTTGACCGGGTTTGAACATCCAACGCAAAATTCGTGTATCTTTATCTACTAAAAGCGGTTCAGCAAATGGCGCTAAATCGTGAAATTCCAGTTCTTCTAACAGATGTGTTGATTTCATACTGCAAAGTCCTTTATCTGAATATACTTAAAGTTTGCTCATAGACTGGATGATTTTTGCCTATAACAGGTTCATAGGTTACCACTATCACCAGTATAGAATTTGCGACAGCATCAAACATCCTTCTCAGAGTGGGTTATGCGTCATCCTTTGGGATGATTTGCTTTGTGGGGATAATGATAAATTGGGCATATAATGGGTAAATCTGTTTGTTATATAGCGTAAGGAGTCACTGATGAACCGTTATTTCCGCATATTCCTATTTGCTATCTGCGTTTTTCAAGCGGTTGCTACTATTGCCTTGTTATTACAAATTCCCTTTTTTACCGAAGCATTTCCATTGCCAGATACAACCCCCATATCGTTTATTTTTCTCTCATCCATCCTTTTCGCCGCGTTTGCATCGACAATATGGTGCTTATTAACACGGGAAGATGGTGCATTGGCAGGGATTGGACTCGATTACATCGCTATTTTTGTCCCCGTTGTGATATTCAGTTTTCAGTTGGCAAGCCAAAATAACAAAATGATTCCATTTGCCTTAGCATGTTTGGTATTTACGGGGTTAGGTGTGCTAATTTTCATTCAAACCGCGAAAATTCCCATCCGCGATACACGCCCTATGCCAACGGTAGTAAAATTCTCATTTGCCTTTTTTGTGATTGCACTCATGATAGTAGGTGGGTTATTAATCTTCAAAACACCTAATATTTTGCCATGGCGGATTACACCCGAATTTGGGGTCATATCGGGTTGGTTCTTTTTGGGGGCGGCAGGCTATTTTGCTTATGCACTCGTGCATCCGAGTTGGCATAACACAGCAGGGCAATTGATAGGATTTTTAGCCTATGATGTGATATTGATTATCCCATTTTTGCAACGCCTACCCACCATCAGCGATGAATTGCGATTGAGCCTGCTCATCTATCTGGGGGTGGTGATATATAGCGGATTGCTGGCAATTTATTACTTATTTATCAATTCAAAAACACGCATATGGCAGACACACCCCTAAATGTGCATCTGCCATAAGAATATTTTATCACTTAAACAAATGCGCCCGCACACACGGTCACGACTTGCCCTGTCATGCCACTAGCTTCGTCGGACATCAAAAATGAGGCGGTGGCAACTGTCTCTGCGACACTAATGGGACGACCCAAGGGGGGTAATGTCATTTTAGGTGGATTACCAGTGAGTTCTACCTGCCCCGATACTGTTTCTTGGATGGTGCGTGTTTCTGGCATCCCAGACCCGCGTACCACATTCACACGAATCCCAAATCCACCAAATTCGCCAGCCAGCGAGCGTGCAAGGGCTTCTACACCCCCATTCGCCGCCGTAATCCCCGCCATAAAGGGGGCAGTCATGCCACTCAATGTTGCCGATAAAATCACAATTGCACCGCCTGTGCCTTGCTTAATCATCTGAGCGCCCACCGCCCGTGAGGTCAAAAATTGTGACCCCACAATCCGTTGAATAGGCACCATAAAATCATCTAAGGACTGGGTGGTAGAAGGCATTGGATAGCGCAAATCTACTGGGCGACCACCAATCGCATTAAACACCCCATCAATACGACCTGCTTTGAGCGCCACAGCATCCACATAGGCTTGTACGGCATCAGAATCGGTCGCATCCACAACATCAGGCGTGGCAACACCGCCATTGGCACGAATCTCACTGGCAAGGTCATCTAACCGTTTGGCATCGCGCCCAGAAATCCATACATGAGCGCCCTCTTGGGCAAATTTACGCGCCGCCCCTGCCCCAATAGCACCAGTCGCGGCAAAAACAAGGATGTTCTTAGAAGCTAAATTATTCATGATTTATGCCCTTTCAGTTGGCAAGGAGGGTATATCCCCCCAAATTCGGATAGAAAATGGTGGTTATTGTCACAAAATCAACAATGAGTGATTGGCTATGATGATTTCTGTTTTATGTGACCAAATAGTCACCTTTACTATCTCAATTATATGTGACTTTTTAGTCACATGTCAATTAGTGAAAGGTGAGTAAAATGTGAGAGAAATATAGCACCATTTCGTAGCGCATTTTTGCAAATGGTTGTACAATTGCCATAATGGATAATTAAATATAGGTTAAATTAAATTATGGCAGATGAAACAGTAGACTTTGTAGTCGTTGGTTCTGGATTTGGTGGCAGTGTCTCTGCTATGCGCCTCACCGAAAAAGGATATAAAGTGTTGGTGTTAGAGCGTGGCAGACGCTACACCGATGAGCAATTCCCAAAAAGTAATTGGAATTTACCCAAATTTTTATGGTATCCCCTGTTTAGATGTTTTGGCATTTTTGAAATCACGCTCATGAACAATGTCATGGCATTACATGGCAGTGGTGTGGGTGGTGGTAGCCTTGTTTATGCCAATGTGTTGATGGAGCCAGATGATAAGTTATTTGATGCCCCTGCATGGCGTGATTTTGGCGATTGGCGCAACCTATTACGTCCACATTATGACACCGCCAAACGGATGTTAGGTGTGACAGCGAATCCCCGTATGTCGCCTGCGGATGACATCCTCAAAGAAATTGCGGTGGAATTGGGCAAAGAAGCCACTTTTAAGCCCGCTAATGTCGCCGTATTTTTTGGCGAAGAGGGCAAAGAAGGTCAAACAGTCCCAGACCCGTATTTTGATGGTGAAGGTCCAGAGCGTGCAGGGTGTACCCATTGTGGCGGGTGTATGGTGGGGTGTCGGCATAATGCCAAAAATACCCTCACCAAAAATTACCTGTATTTTGCCGAAAAATGGGGTGCAGAAATCCGCGCAGAAGCGCAAGTGACCGATATTCGCCCCTTGCCAGCAGGTCAACCCGATGGCGCACGCTATGAGGTGGTCTATCAAAAATCCACCGCCGTATTCCCCAAATTGAGTCGCAAAATCGTGCGGACACGCAATGTCGTCGTCTCTGCCCATGTGGCAGGTACGCTCAAATTATTGTTCAATTGCCGTGATATCACAGGGTCGCTCAAAAATCTCTCCCCGCGTTTAGGTGAGATGGTACGGACGAATAGCGAGACAATTCCGGGTAGCACATCCTATGATAAAAATGCCGATTTTTCGACAGGTATCGCCATCACATCGCTATTCAAATTGGATGAAAACACCCACCTAGAACCGGTACGGTATCCAAAGGGGTCGGGATTCATCCGCATGTTGGCGATTCCGATGGTATCGAGCAGTAGCACGTATTTGGGACGGTTTGGAAAAACATTGTGGCGGAGCATCACCCACCCACGCGACTTTTTCTATACCAAAGTCTATGCAAAATGGGCGCAAAAAAGCACCATTTTGCTCTTTATGCAAACAGAAGATAGCACCATGCGCGTGCGTTTGGGACGAAATATATTCACAGGCGGGCGACGTGGCTTAATTTCACGGCTCAATCCGGGCGAGCGTATCTCCCCGCCGTTTGAGGTATCGCAAGGCATCACCCAAAAATTCTCAGAAAAGACCAAAGGTGTGCCACAAGATGCCATCCCAGAGGCATTATTGGGAATCCCAACCACCGCCCATTTGCTTGGTGGGTGTCCAATGGGTGATACTGCCGAAAAAGGTGTCGTGAATAACAAACTCGAAGTGCATAATTATGAGGGCATGTATGTGATAGATGGGTCTATCATACCGGGGAATCCGGGGATTAATCCCAGCCTGACCATCACAGCACTTGCCGAATACGCCATGAGCAATATCCCTGTCAAAGCAGGTGCAAAAGCACGCCCACCGATGGGTGTTGGCACACCCTATGTACCGAAAAAATTTGAGACTGCACAATCCCGTGAACCAGAATTGGTGGCAGGCGATTGATAAGAATTATCTGAAAAGTTTCACCTAAAAAGATGTTAAAAGGACGTAATAAACCACGTCCTTTTTTAATTCTTATCATTTGACAATGCACCCTCTTTTTGATATTATGTTCTATAACCAACATAGAAAGAGGTGGCAATAATGCCATATGATATTCATCTAAAATTCCTGCTTTTGGGGTTAGATAGAAAAACAGCCATCATTATTTATAATACTTGGAGAAAAATCCAAAACCCTGATAGACAAGGCTTGGAGATGTCAAAAAATATTCGGGGAGAATATACATTATGGCGTGATAGGGTTTTCGTTGACGAGGTAACAATAGAGGTAGATAAGAAGGTTGTTGGGTATCGGGTTATTGTAGATAAGAATGACCGTATTTTAGCGATGTTTCGTAAAGATGATGACCCAGACTATACAAAAATCTCTGCAAATCTAGCCATTCTACAAGAGATGGCTAAAGATATTTGGTAAATATACTAGGCTATAGGTGTGCCTTCGGGGAAATCACTATCACAAACTGGTTTTAATGGAAATAATTTGGAATGAATAACAGCGAATGTGTAAACAATCCGAAACCACACTTTATTGGTTGTTGCAATACGATAGGAACGTTTATTCGTCCTAAATATCACATATTTAGTATCCATGAACACATTGCCTCCTCAACTTACATAAACTGATTATACCCCCTTTTCTTGTTTTTTGCACAAGAAAATAATTTATGATGATAATTTATTCATTTCGCTCAATGACCACATCGTCCGCACATCCATCCCCAAATCGGTGCTAATTGCGCCTCGTTTGAGCGCCTCCCCATAGCGATAATGGGCGGCGGCGGCAATCATGGCGGCGTTATCGGTGCATAATGCCAATGGCGGGTAACGCACGGGCAAATCGGTTTCTTTTTTCATCAGCGCACGCAGGCGTTGGTTGGCACTCACACCACCTGACAAGAAAATTTCGGTGGCTTCATATACTTTGGCGGCGCGGGATGTTTTGCTCACCAAAATATCCACAAGTGCTTCCTGAAAACTGGCGGCGACATCATTTACCGAGATATCGGCACGCAATTGCGATTTTTTATCGGCTTTATTATCCGATTTGCGGGTATCACCAGATGGCTTCACCATCACTTCACGCATGACGGCGGTTTTGAGTCCAGAAAAGCTAAAATCATAGCTATCATCGCGTTTGGCACGCGGAAAATTATAGGCACTAGGGTTGCCTTTGAGTCCCGATTGCTCAATATGTGGTCCGCCCGGAAATGGCAAATTGAGCATCCGCCCCACTTTGTCAAATGCCTCACCTGCGGCATCATCAATCGTGCCACCGAGCCTCTCATAATGACCATGACCACGCATGAGGAGCAATTCGGTGTGTCCGCCACTGACAATCAGCACCACTACCGGAAAAACCACCTCACGAAACGGTTGTGTGAGCCAAAGGGAATAGACATGCCCTTCCAAATGATTCACGCCCATCAGGGGTTTATTCAACGAAAGTGCCAACCCTTTAGCATAATTGATACCCACCAACAACGACCCCACCAGCCCCGGACCTTGTGTGACGGCAATCCCGTCTAATGTGGCGTATGGCACGCCTGCATCACGCAGGGCTTGGTCAACAACGGCGCTAATAGCTTCGATATGTGCGCGAGAAGCCACTTCGGGGAATACCCCACCATATTGGGCATGTAAGTCTATTTGCGAGGCAATTACACTAGAGGCAATCGTCTTGCCATCAATCACCACTGCCGCCGCCGTCTCATCACATGAGGATTCAATTCCTAAAATATAAGTCATCAATAGGTCTCCAATTGTTGAATTTTATCATTTTACCCGATTATTGACTCTCATTTAAGCGCCACTTATGAGAGAATTGTAGTTTACGTTTTAAGGAATTGGCATAAGGGATAATAATCCGTTACAATCATAATAAATGGATGCACCTTATCAGAAAGCATTCTTCATTTATGGCTTGGCAAATTGTTTTTATTTTTTTAACTCTGATTTCTGCCAGTATAGGGCTTTGGTGGGTCAATAACCGTTGGCGCAAGCGTACCCTCGCGTTATTAGCCGATATTGCCAAAAGCAAATCGGCAGAAGATGTTATGGCACACCGACTAAACCAATTGAACATCATGCGTCAGGTAGCAGATGAGCTAAATGAACGCCTCAATATGGATTCGCTCCCCGATATTGCGCTTGATGCGGCATTACGCCTGAGTGGGGCGGCGGCAGGGTTTATTTACATCGAAAACAGCCCAACCAAGGGGTTATTTAAGGCGCTTGGCAATTATCAAAATGCCTTTTTAGCCGACTTGAAAAAAAACATCCCCATCATAGATTTAACTCAATTATCTCCGCAACTACGCTTATCCTTAAATGACGAAAACCTCATCCCACACCTGCCAGAGAGCAAAGCGCAGATGATTATCCCGTTGCAATCACAGGAAAAAATCATCGGCATATTGAATCTCGAAACACCCTACCCCAATCGGTTTGTAGAAGAGGTGTTTCAGTTCATGCAAATTTTGGCGGGGCAAATCGGCGGGGCATTAGAAAATGGCAGGCTCTATAACCAAGCCCAACGCCAAGTTATCGAATTACAAGCCCTCTATGCCAAATTGAGCGACCTTGAACACCTCAAAACAGATATGATACGCATTGCGGCACATGATTTGCGTAATCCGCTATCGGTGTTGATGGGATATGTGCAATTATTAGAGCAAGACAAAGCCCAATTTGACCGTCAATATCAAGATTATTTTGGGATGATGGCGCATGTGGTCAGGCGTATTTATAGCATTATCAACGAAATTTTATCGCTAGAGCGCATCGAGCAAATTGCCAGCCAACAGCCACAAGAGCCAGTTGTACTTGTCTCGCTGATTGAACACGCACTCACTGAATATAAACGGCAAATCGAGAGCAAGCGATTACATTTACAACTGGATATGCCCACTGTATCGCCTGTTTTGGGCGATAAAGCACAGATTCATGAGGCGATTATCAACCTTTTGGGCAATGCCGTCAAATATACTCCCAATGAGGGTAAAATCTCGATTCGACTCACCCAACAACAAGGGCATGTGGTATTCACCGTCACCGATACAGGTGTCGGTATCCCAGAAAGTCAACAGAAAAATTTATTTAAGCCATTTTTTAGGATACAAAACCCCGATACCAATCAAATAGATGGCACAGGCTTGGGATTGAGCCTTGTGCGGAATATCATTGAAAGACATCGCGGCGAAATCGTCTTTTCTAGCAAATCGGGAGAGGGAAGCACCTTTGGCTTCAAATTGCCATGTGCCATTGCATCTAACGCCTCATCGCCAGCGCAGTCATCGGATACGACCAATAATCCTCCTCTAACGGCTAATAGTGCCTAATTTTGAAACAATTTAACATCTTTTGCGTACTATAGGGTAGTATTTTATGAATATGTGAGGATGATTATGACCAATATTTACCCAATCTGGGAAACACCCACTCGTGGCAATGCACAAGCGATGTATACCCAAATGCGCCAAGAAGACCCTGTACATCGCGCCATTGGACCCATCAGTAAAAATCCGTTTTGGTTTTTGACCCGTTATGATGATGTAGCCAGTTTCCTCAAAGATGCACGTTTTGGTAAAGAAATTTATAAATCCTTGCCAGAAGAACTCGCAGGGCGCTATTTTCCCCCACCAAACCCCGATGATATTTTTGCAATTGTCAATTATCATCTGCTGGAAATGGATCCCCCCACCCATACCCGCCTACGCTCACTCGTTCATAAAGGCTTTACACCGCGTGTCATCGAAAATTTACGCCCGCGCATCTCAGAAATTTCAGAGAATTTGCTTGATGGGATGAGCAATATGCAAATTGGCGAAGGCGACCTCATCGAATTGTTTTCTTTCCCGCTCCCTATCATTGTAATTGCTGAATTGCTCGGTATACCATCCGCAGACCGCAATAAATTCCGCGAATGGACGCGCGTTCTTCTCTTTGGTGCAAGCGAAGAGGTCACGATGATGTCTACGATGGAGTTTGCAGGGTATATGAATGAGCTGATTGAGGAACGCAAAAAACATCCTCAAGAGGATTTGCTGAGTAATCTTGTTCAAGTGGAAGAAGCGGGTGATAAACTCAGTCATACAGAACTCACCAGCATGATTTTTCTGCTGTTGGTCGCTGGTCATGAGACGACAGTCAACCTCATCGCCAATGGCACACTCGCATTTTTGCAAAATCCAGACCAATTGGCAAAATTGCGCCAAAATCCCGCCCTCATCAAAAATGCCGTAGAAGAAATTTTGCGCTATAACGGTCCTGTAGAGACGACTACCACCCGTTGGGCATTTGAAGATGTACGTTTTGGCGATGTCACCATCCCTAAAGGTGAGGCGGTATTGGCATCATTACTGGGGGCAAATCGTGACCCCGCTATCTTTGAAAATCCCGATGTGTTCGATATTGAACGCCCCAATGCGAGCAAACATATCGCTTTTGGTGCGGGGATTCATTACTGCTTGGGTGCGCCACTCGCACGCCTAGAGGGGACAATCGCGCTGGATATGTTGCTCAATCGGTTTGTGAATTTGGAATTAGCAGTAAATCCCGATGAGCTAGAGTGGAATCCCAATATTTTGCTACATGGCATGAAGGCATTGCCCGTGAAATGGTAATCAAAATAGGCAGGGTTTGTAGGGGGTGATTATACCCCCTACAATTATTTTACCCGCGTTCTAGCACTGCCACCGCGTCTATATAATAGGTTTGGGGATGTAGGTCTATCGGATAGACCTTCCCCAACTTATACCCCTTACTCGCCAGACGCTTGCAATCGCGTGCCAATGTCGCCGCATCACTGCTAACATAGGCAATGCGCTTTACAGTCGAATCGCCCAGCGCATCCACCAATGCAAGGCTAATGCCATCGCTAGGCGGGTCGAGTATCACAGCAGAAAAATCGTTTAGGCGATACAATTCATCCTCAACTGCTCCATCAATCACTTTGACATTGGGCAAATCGGCACAATTTTCACGGGCATCATGTAATGCAGGCGGGTAGCTCTCTATCAGCACCATTTCTTTGACCTGTGAAGCGAGCATGGCGCTAAAAAATCCACTGCCGCCATATAAATCACCAATAACATCTTCTTTGGTGATGTTCAAAACTTTCGACACCAATGTTGATAACTCGGCAATTTGCCCAATATTGGGGCGAAATTCACATCCCGCCGTGACACGAAAGGTCTGTTCCCCAATGGTGTAACGACTATGTGTCTCCCCGATGAGGTTAATCGGCACGCCATCGGGCAATATGGCGTTCACACTAGCGGGGAAATCCACCGCCAATTCTGGCACATCGTTTTCATCTTCCACATATAAAATGAGCATGGTCGAGCCATCGCTCCCCAATTGCAATTTGAGCATGGTCATGCCCATAAAATCCATTTCGAGCGAGTCGTATAGCGCCATCAAATCGGGGTGGATAATCTCGCAATTTTCGATGACCATCAACACCCCATCATCGGTAGAAGGCAGACCAATTTGCCCCTCTGTGCTGATTTTGAACGCCATCTGATACAAATATTCCCATTCGGCACGGCTTGGGATGACGGCTTGCACATCGGCATCGGCAAATCCGCCAACACGCTCTAATTGGTCTGCAAGGACATCCTGCTTGAGCAGTAATTGAGCCGTATATTCGATATGTTGCCATTGGCATCTGCCACATTTCCCCAAGCCAAAATGGGCGCATTTGGGGTACACTCTATCGGCAGAGGCATCTTGCAAGGTAACACCCTGCCCAAATGCCACACGCCCTTTTTCGCGGATGATTTTTGCATCGAGTATTTCACCAGGGAGGGTATAGGGGATAAAAATCACCTTGCCTTCATGTTTGGCAATGCCACTACCGCCATTTGCCATAGAATCAATTGTTACCCGTATTGTATTTTTATCCACCATGAGATTTTTCCTATTTTTAGTTTCTACAATTGCGCTTCATTGTAACCGAATTATAATCAAAATGGATGTACAGTAACGCCATCAAGGAGCAATGCCTTATGCAACCCAAACAATTTATCCCAGTTATCCTTATTTTTGGATTATTGACCCTCGCCTTATTCATCGTCCAAAGCCCATCGAATGCCCAGTTAGAACGGGTGCAAACCACATTGGTGACTGTCACCCCAATAGGGACATCAGAACTTTTCACGCTAACCCCGCAACCCACTTTTGATATTAACCTTTTAGCCACGCCAGTCGGGTCTCTCGCGCCCGGTTGTGCCACGGTGTTGCCCATCCCCATCGGCGGAGAAATCATCGTGCGGAGTGGAATTAGCTTCCGTACTGCGCCAGACCCCTCTGCTCCCTTATTAGAAGCCTTTGAAGAAGATTTTATCTTCACGGCAATCGAAGGTCCTGTATGCGGTGGTGGCTATGTCTGGTGGCGGATACAAGCAGGCACATTTGTGGCATGGGTGGCAGAACGCAACACCAATATAGACTTTTTTGTGAATTATACGACCACCCTCAACCCCTGCAATGAACCACTCACCTTAGAACGCTTTGAAGTGATTACAGTAGACTATAATGTGCGCTTGCGTGATATTCCAAGTATTGGTGGGCGCGTCATTACAGTGGCACAAGCAGGCACAGAAGCCCTTATCCTCAGCGAAGAGCCTACTTGTGCCGATGGCTATAATTGGCGCGAAATTCAGGTCGAGGTATTGGGTGTGATTTATGAGGGATGGATGGCAGAAGCCAACCGCGAAAATCAGGTTACGTATATCGCACAAGCCACATCGGTATTTAATTGCTTGCCACCCGTCACCCCCTTCTTGATTGGGGATAAAGCCCGCATCCGTTATGCCGATGGCACGCCCAAAAATCTGCGTGCAACACCATCAGAAAATGGGGAAGTCTTATTCGTCCTCTTAGAAGGGGTGCCTGTAACCATCATCGGCGGACCTGTTTGTGATGGCATTTATATTTGGTGGCAGGTGCGCGTGATGTCAAATATTACCGCCGAAGGTTGGATATACGAAGGTCCGCGCCCCAATGGATGGTTACAACGGTTTGATGAACCCATCCCAGGCTTTGGACGATGAAAGAAAAAACCTATAGCCATCCGCATCGCACAGTTGACCGTGTATCGCAAATTTTTGCGCTTGTCGGGGTCATGTTTATCGTCATTGCGGCACCATTTCAAATCCTTTTTGGACTCTCTGATGGGATATTGTTCTTTCTATCGGCATTTTTCTCGCTATTTTTGGCATTGCCATTATTGATGTCTACCGTCATTGCCCCTGCGATAACCGTGAGTGATGAGGGATTAACCCTCATCCCCGTTATCTGGAAAGAACATCAAGTAAAATGGTCAGATATTAAGGCGATAAAACCCTATCCCCTATTACCGCCTGCCGATGCCGAAGTCACACGCAAAATTGCCGTTGGCAAGGTTAAATATGCCCCTGCCAACGGGGTCATGCTCATCATTCCACAATTGCCATGGATGTATCGGATTGGCGGGTTTTTTGTGGGGGAGCGCCTACAACCGATTATCGCCATCACCAACCGCGCCCATAGCCAATATGGAGAATTGCTGTATGCCATCCTACAAAACACAGATTCTAAGATTCACGATGCTGAATTGATGGAATAATGAGGGTAACGGCAAATATTGTTTTGAGGATGGGTAAATGAAAAGACTATTGGCATTGCTTTTTATCGTTTTGGGGCTAACAACGACTATTTTGGGACAATCGGACTTAGTTTATTTGGAACACGATGGTATAGCGCGTAGTTATCGGCTATACATACCCGCATCTGCCCCCACTGAAAATATTGCATTGGTCATCGCCTTGCATGGTGGTGGTGGTGATGGTATTGGGATGCTTCGCCTCACCAAATTTAACGATGTGGCAGATGATAATGGCTTCATCGTTGTTTATCCCGATGGCATAGATGGCTCATGGAATGATGGTAGAATCCCAGATAATAGGCGCTTGCGCGAGCGTTTAGATAATGATGATGTGGGATTTATCTCACTATTGATAGACACCCTCATCAGCCAGTACCCCATTAACCCCGAAAAAGTGTTTGTCACAGGCATATCTAACGGAGGCGCGATGTCGCATCGGCTCGCTTGTGACCTAAGTGATAAAATTAGCGCCATCGCCGTTGTAACGGGCAATATACCCACCACGCTCGATTGTCAGCCAACAGAACCCGTCTCGATTCTCATCATTAATGGCACTGATGACCCACTTGTGTTGTGGGACGGTACAGATAATAATCGGGGCGATTTGCGTGGGACAATGGAAAGCCTCACTGTTTGGCGCGACTTTTTGACTTGTGATGAAACACCTATCATCGAAAATTTACCCGATGTTGACCCCAATGACCAAACCACCATCTATATAGAAACATACACCAATTGTGGTGATGACCAGCAATTGGTCTTATATGCGATTGAGGGTGGCGGACACACTTGGGCAAGTGGCGCTCAATATTTACCTGTGGCAATCATTGGGCGTGTCAGTTATGACATTGTTGCCAGTGAAGTGATATGGAACTTTTTTAACAGTGTTTCTGGGGGGTAGTATCAAAAAAGGGCGCATAAGCGCCCTTTTTTGTGTATTTTGATTATCAGGGGGCGGTGAATCCGAGTTCTTCTGCTCGGCGGGCATCCAAAATAGACAAGGCTTCATATAACCGTGAGCGGCGGAAAAAATATTCACCTTTAGTGGGTGCAAGTTCGATAGCAGTGGTCAAATCGTTGATGGCAGATTGGGCATCGCGTAAGCCGATATGCGAATTGGCACGGTTGGCATACAGGCTATCATCCGTTGGGCGTAAGGCAATGGCAAGCGTAAAACTCTCGACTGCACCATCAAATTCGCCGATGATATTTTGTACTGTCCCACGATTCACCAGTGGCACAATGTAGGATGGGTCTAATTCTATGGCGCGGGTGTAATCGGCTTTGGCAGACTCATAATCAAATAAAAATTCGTATGCCAACCCACGATTGTTATAGGCAGGGGCAAAATTAGCGTCTAGGGCAATCACGGCAGAAAAATCGAGGATGGCTTTATTCACATTATCGGTGAGCAAATAGAGCATTCCCCGACTCATATAAACCACAGGGTCTTCTGGGGCAAGTTGACGGGCAATATCCATATCTGCCCATGCTTCCTCAATACGATTTAGGTTGTAATTGAGGCGTGAACGCAACGCATAGGTGATGGCAAGGTTGGGGTCTAATTCAACGGCGCGGGTAAAATCGGCTTGGGCATCGGTGATATTATTCAATGCCCGATTCAATGCCCCACGAAACGCATAGGCAGGGGCAAATTCTGGATTTAGCTCAATGGCGCGGTCAAAGGAATCCATCGCAATATCATCATCAGTCCGCCAATAAGCCGCTACACCTGCTTGATAGAGTTCCTCTACGGTGGGCGTTTGAGCAGAGACACTCATAACACCCATTATCAGCAAAACGATTCCAAAAACACGCATCCATTGTTTCATAATTTTTTTCATCCCATTGGTTGGTAATTTGTACTCATTATAGGCGAACTTATGAAAATTTTCCCTCAATTATAAAAAGGTTTAAACGATTTTTCGGAAATTTTTCATAAATGGGTGCTATGGTCGCGGATTAATTGCCCCATTGCCTCTATCCAAGCGGGATTCAGGTTCAAACAAGGGATAAATCGGAAGTGGTCGGGATTGCCACCACCTTCTGCGAATTGCTCACGCCCTTCATTGCCCAATTCGTCTAATGTCTCTAGGCAGTCGGTGACAAAACCGGGCGAAAATATCATGGGATGCTTAATGCCTGCATGATGTAACCCTTCTAGCACCTTATCGGTATACGGTTCTAGCCATTTTTCCGGTCCAAATTGCGATTGAAATGCGATTTGCCACTGGTCAGAATCCCAAGCCATCGCTTCTGCCAACAATTGGGCTGTGCGTTCACAATGAGCGCGATAGGGGTCGCCTGTGCGAATATAGCGATTGGGGATACCATGAAAACTGATGATGATTTTATCGGGTGGGGTATCGGCTTGGGCAATTTGGGCGGTGAGGTGGGTTTTTAGGGCATGGATATAAGCGGGGTGGTCATAATAAGGGGGAATCATGCGGATGGTGGGCATAAACCGTTTTCGGTCAGATAATTTTCCCATCACTGCGCCATATACTGCGTCATAAATGGAAGCGGTGGTCGTACACGAAAATTGCGGGAACATCGGCAACACGACAATACAGTCTATGCCTTCTGCTTCTAATGTGGCAATTGCACTCGGAATACTCGGATTGCCATAACGCATCCCCAATATCACGCGGAACGAATCCCCCAAACAGGCTTGTAATGCCACCACCTGCTGTTGTGAATAAACCAATAGCGGTGAACCACCCTCTAGCCAAATACGGGCATAGAGTTTGGCAGATTTTTGGGGACGGGTACGAAGGATTATCCCGCGTAAAAGGGGTTGCCATAAGAACGGGCTATAATCTATCACGCGCCTATCTGAAAGAAATTGTCGCAAATACGGGCGCAAGGCTTTGGCGGTAGGTGCATCTGGCGTGCCGAGTTGCCCAAGCACCACGCCAATTTTTGAAGAATTTTGTTGATTCATGCCGATATATCCCTTTTGGTGGCTATATAAATATATAGATAATTCTACAAAAATCTATATAAATCTACATAGTGTCAAAAAGCATAGCAATGCAATAATTCTTCTATTGAATGAGTTGATAAATGGCATAAAAACTTTTTCTATCCCTCATACGTATAAAAAAGTAACTTATCATTTGCACGAGAGGGATTTTTACAATGACCCAATTATTACCCCAAGTCATACTTTTAGGCACATACCATTTTGACAACCCCAATAATGATTACATCAAGACCAATTATGATGATATTCTCGCAGAAAAACGCCAGCAAGAAGTTCAAGCCGTATTAGACCAATTGGCACACTTCAACCCAACCCATATTGCCATTGAAGCAGAACCTCGTCGTATGGAAAAATGGAATGAGCGTTATACTCAATATCGTCAAGGGACGTTTGACCTCACTGGCAACGAAATTTATCAGATTGGCTTCCGTTTAGCCCATCAATTGAACCATACCCAATTATATGGTATTGATTACCGTCAAGAGATGGAACTAGACAAGGTGTTTGCCTATGCCCCTGCCCATGGGCAAGCCGATATTATCGCCAAAATTGAGGCATTGATACAAGCATTTGCAACCAGAGAGAAAGAGCTACATGAGGCAGGTAAAACAGTCAGTGAGATATTGCGCTTTCATAATGACCCTGCCATTGTAGACAAGAGTTATGACCTATACATGTACGAAGCCATCATTGGCAAAACGGGAGATTATATCGGCGCGGAAGATGTAGGTGCATGGTATACGCGCAACCTCAAGTCATTTGCAGAAATTTCGTGGTTAGCCACCTCGCCCGATGCGCGAATTTTGGTTATTATCGGCTCTGGGCATACGGTGTTATTGCGCCATTACATCAATCTTTGCTCACATCTGCAATTGGTGAGCGCGTTGGATTATCTCAAATAACGGGTGTGGGCGGGTTTTTCCGCCCTACTTATCCGTATGGACGCTCATTTCAAATTGCATCGTCCATTGTTGCGCCAATTGCTCACATAAAGACTCAATCGTCACCCCTTTTTGTGGGATGAAAAAAAAGACCACATTCCCTGTACGAAATGCCGTGATTTCACTCGTGCCTAATTGTGCATTGAGGCTGGCGGTGACTTTGGCGATAAATTCGCCTCTATCCACCCGTTGAAAATGTTGATAGACCAAGATGGACTTGCCCATCTCGTAAATGGCTTTTATCTCATCCCAATACACATATTTACACGAATCTTTTCTGCCTTTGGGGACGGATGCCACCTCTAAGCCGTTATCAGGGTCTAAGAAAATGAGGTCGCAATGCTCAAAATGCGCCATCATATCATCCATATACACTTGGCGTTCCACCAAATTATCCGTTAATGGGCGTGTAAAATAGCGTGCCTCACGGATAAGGTCTTCTTCTTCGGCAATTTTGATGTCACGCCTGCCACCCAGAACATGCGATTGCAATATATCGAATAGAGCGGGCGAATATTGTCGCCATAAAAAGGCTTTATCCAGATAATCCACAAATTTGCCATCTGTGCCTGCATCATTGGGGGTGAGCATCCACCCTACCCCGATGGTGAATCGTTTGGATAACATTCGCAACAATCCGTATTTGCGATAATCGTTGATGTCGCCAAAATATTGATTTTTCATTGATTTCCCTCATCCACTCCGTTCACGGGCGTGCAAAACATCATGTGGGCTTACAGCACGGACTTGATTCGCCTCAACCGTTACGACATCTACCGTATGTCCATCTACTGTAAAAAATTCGATTTCATAAGCGTGTCCATCGGGATAAATATGAACGATAACGCCAATATCCCCCGCCTTCAGGTCATATTCGGGTAAATCTACGGTGAGAATGGCTTGTTTATGTTCATCTATCATCATAACCCCTTAAGCAGTTTCCATCTCCAACACAGGTGCAAATGCCCTTTCGAGCGCCTCTAGCGTCTCTGCCCGATGAATGCCGTCACGGACAACCGTCGCATAAAACATCCCCTCGGTATATTTGAGCAATTGCCCGCGCAACTCACGAATGGCTTTGCCTTCGGGCATGTGGGTTGTCTCTATGGTGTAGCGAGCATGATATTGTGCCATCAAAGCGCGTTCTCTCATGGTTGGTGCGGGGAGTGTTTCACCTGTGAGCAGATAATGATGGATATGCTTAAATACCCATGGATTGCCCAATGCCCCTCGCCCCACCATCACGCCATCACAGCCTGTCGTCTCAATCATGCGTTTGGCATCTTCCCCTGTCCAAATATCGCCATTGCCGATGACAGGGATATGCTTCACCACCTCTTTGACCTTGCGAATCCAATCCCAATCCGCCTCGCCAGAATGTCCCTGCGTGGCGAATCGGGCATGAACCGCGATGGCTTTAACACCCGCATCTTCGGCGGCTCTGGCGAATGGGATACAAGTGGGGTTATCTGCCGACCATCCCGCCCGAATTTTGACAGTGACAGGCACATCCACCGCATCCACAACGGCTTGTACAACGGCGGTGGCGGTACAAATATCGCGCATCAATGCCGCCCCCGCCCCGCCTTTGGTGATTTTTGGCACCCAACAGCCCATATTGATGTCCACAATATCCGCACCGTGTTCGACCACCATTTGCGCCGCTTCTGCCATTTGTGCGGGGTCACTGCCAAAGAGTTGTACTGCCACTGGACGTTCATCATCCATCCAATCGAACATCTCCAAGCTACGCAAGCGTGACCCTTTATGTTGTAGGGCATGACTACTGATGAGTTCTGTACACACCAACCCCAATCCACCTTGTTGACGGCAAATTGTCCGAAAAGCATGGTTGGTCTGACCAGCCATCGGCGCAAGAAATAGTGGGGGGTCTATGAGGATATTGCCAATATAAATCGGTTTGAGAAGGTCATTCATATTGAAATCAGTCCATTCTATCGTTTTTGGCTTGATAGAGGGTGTTAGCGCTAAGGGCGCAACATGTTGCGCCCTTACGCCCTCTTTTGATATATTTGACGGGATTATTGTGATTGTTATTACCCAATCAAGTGCAAGGCGGTTTGTCTGCCATGAAGCCATCGGACAGCGCCATTTTGCAATACGGCATCTTCTTCTAGCATGATACGGACTTCTTGCCCGCCCCATTCTGGCACAGGTTTGATAATATTCAGCTCAATCGAATAGGCGGTGTTATCATGCACTTCATAATCACCTGTCCCGACCACGCGCACTTGATTATCCCACAAACCAATCGTAGGACCCGCCGCATGACCATGATAGCCGATGGGATGACTATACACACTGGGCGTAATGCCCTCTGCTTTGGCGTGCGATAGGGTATCGGCTAAAATGTCATTGCCTGTCCGCCCAATACGGATATTGTGTATGAGGATGTCTTGTAGCCGATTGCCTTCTGCTAAGGTATCTTTTAACCCTTGTGGGGCATCTGTTTCGCCTGCTTTGAGGACATAGGCATGTTGTTGTTGGTCACTTGCCAATCCCAAATAATAAAATCCGATGTCACAATGGAGCAAATCGCCCGGTAATATCACCTTGCGGGTCGCATCCTTGATATTAATCGGGTTAAAAGATAAGCCCTGTGCTTGGATTTCGACAGTCGGCTGAAACCATGCTTGCAAGCCCATTTCTGCCATTTTTTCACGCATCCACCACACAATATCATCGGTAGTGGTGATAGACGGGGTAATCACCCGCGTGGAAAAAGCCTCGGCGATGATAGCATGACCTATTTCGATGATACTCGGATACGCCAGCAATTCATCAGGAGTGCGTGTCTCTAACCACCCCACTGCGAGTCGCACGGCACTTTTCATTTTGTGGCGCAAATCACCATTTTTATCCAACGCAAATAAATAGGTATGTTGGCTATGGCTCAGACCATCGGCAAACGCAAAATTATCCGAAATATTGATGCCGATAGAATGCGGATTGCGCTCGGTAATCACCCGCGCCAACGCATCATATTGGTCTGGCTCGGTATCTGGATTCCACACCGATTCATAAAATCCGGGCATATCATATCGGCTCACGGTGAGGCGTTCCACCGTGCCATCGGGCTTGCGATAAAATACCAAAATCGTCCGACGACGAGCAGACATGGCGGGTTGTGGCAATAATGTCATGACCACAGGGTCTTCGTTATATTCCCGCGCAATGACCACCCACATATCGAAGCCTTCACGCTTCATCAGCTCTGGCAGAACATGGTCTAGCCGATATTTGAGCCACTCATTGCGGATTTCTGCTTGCTTCCGTAAGGATAAAATTTTTTGGCGATAGGCTTCTAGCATACCCTATTTCTTCTTCCCAATACGGCGCAACCCTTGATAGTAGGGGTCGCCCTGAATTTGCAACCAACGGGCATCACCACCATCGGTATGCCATTCCACCACATGCAAGCCATTGGGGTCTACATATTCCAACACAGGCGCGAGGTTAAAGAGCATTTGGCGCAACACACCGATGAGTTCTTTGCGTTTTTCGCCACTGCGGAGGATAAAATATTTCCCCGCTTCCCATTCAAATTGGATGGGCATCCCGTTCCAATTGCCTTCCATTTTGATAGGCGCAACGGCTTGGGTGCAATTCATATAAATGCTTTGCAGACGATTTTTCCAGAGGGTATGATTGATGCGTTCTTCAATATAAAACGGGCGGGGTTCTGGGGTGGAATAAAACCATTTACGGGCATCAGTAGCCATAAAAAATCTCCATTATTTAGCATATTCGACATGCACTATAGTTTACCCGTTTTGGGCGCATTTGGGTAGGCAATGATGAAATAAGTGCCATCATATCATGATATGGGTGCAGGCGGATATACAGGCATTCTGCCCTAATCCGCCCATTACGGGATACACACAAATTTAGGCCACTTACGCGGTTTGGAAAAGGCAAAAACAGGTCAAAGGCACAAAATTCAGCGTTCAGAAATCAGAAAATAAAAAATTAAAAGCGGGCAAGGCGAAATCCAATTGTCTCAAGGCGCCTTATAGGATGAGATTTGGCGCGATGATTGTTGCTTGTCGTATTGGCATTGCTTGAATAAGCCCCGCCTCTAAGAATACACGCACCATACCAAATCTCATCAGCAGAAATATTGCCACTTTGATGATGTGTTAAACACCATTCCGATATATTGCCTGCCATATCCACTACACCAAAAGGACTATCCCCTTTATTCTCAAATTCAATGACACGGGTTTTCACTTGCTTATTTCTAAATGTAAATCGATTATTGCATCTAGTTATATCCCATTCATTCCCCCATGGATACACACGACCATCATCCCCTTGTGCCGCCCGTTGCCATTGTTGCTCAGTGGGTAGCATGATATTTTCACCAGTAATCTCTGACAACCATTTACAATAAGCGATGGCTTCATACCATGATACTCCACCCACAGGATTATCATCATTAAGGGATAAACTATTCCAATTATATGGTTGACTCCATATTTCTCCTGTTATTTCCCATTTACGATTAATCCATCTTCTACCTGCTTGAAGTTCATCGAAACCAGCCTTTGTCCACCATCGAATAGTTTTATACCCTCCTGCATCTAAAAATAATTGATATTGTGCGTTAGTTACTGGATATTTTGCAATCTGAAACGCAGATACATTAAAAGTTGTATCCTCTTTCAAGTAACCTGATTTCAAACTATCTAAAATAGTTACTTTGCCTTCAGGAATATCAATCCATGAAAATGGCTTAGGCATAAAATTGGATGACGAGGGGCGTATTGGCGTAATAATTTTTGATGATGTGGTTTGTTGTGATTGTTCTATACTGCTTCCAAAGTTTGATAAGTAATCTGTAGACAGATTATTATTTGCATTGCGAATAATTTCATCAACTTGTTTCTGCTCATCAACTGAGATTGAACTCACATGTTGTAATGGATAAAGAGGCGCGAGTAAAAAACGTTCACATAATTTCTCCAAGACAGCTTCATAATAATAATGTACCCAAGGAAGCATATTTAATGTTGCAAATTTATCGCGCCATTCGATGGGTAAATATTCAATTTCACGCCCCAAATCAACATCCTCATCTTTTATTGGGATGATATTTCGCCCATAGTGTAAGGCTTCTTCAATTTCTCGACGTAGCCAATCATTCTGATTTTGGCATCCTTCTAAAGAACCCTTATTAAGCAAAACAATAAAATGTTGCCTTGTACGGATTTGATTGGCGATGACTTTATCAAATAAACCACTATTAATTTTTTCAATATCAATAAAAACATCATAGCCCTGTTTTTGTAAATAATCAAAAACGAAAAGTGCACGGTCTTTGCTGACTGTGCGCCGATAACTTATAAATACGGTTTTATTAGTGTCTGTTGTCATAAATGCCATCCTAAAGATTGAATTATAAGTGTTATTATGACAAATTTTTAGGATGGGTGCAAATACTAATACCCATACGTTGCAAACGGAATCCCGCCAAATTATAGCGATAATGGGGTTGTTGCCAAATGCGATATGACCCCGAAATTTTACACCGATACACATCACTATTTAGCCATGATGCCCCTGTAAATACCCGCACAGCATCACCTTCTAGGTCATTACTCCCTGTCATCCAATTGGTAGAACACCATTCGCTCACATTCCCCGCCATATCCACCACCCCATAGGGGCTATCCCCTATCCCCTCAAATTGGGTCACAGGCGTTGTTTTGCCAATTTTAAGGTCATTATTATTGCACCGTGTTTTATCCCATTCATTCCCCCATGGATAAACGCGCCCATCATCGCCTTGTGCGGCACGTACCCAACTTTGTTGCGTTGGTAGGGTGATGGTCTCCCCTGTGATATGGCTCATCCATCGGCAAAATGCCACTGCTTCATACCACGACACCCCTGTAACGGGATAATCTGCGCCTGTCCATTCGGGTTTATCCCAAAAAAGCGGTTGCTTCCACATCCCTTTTTGTCGTTCTGCGAGACCCGTTTGTGTCCACCACAGATTATTTTCATACCCACCCGCTTCCACAAACAAGCGATATTGGGCATTGGTGACAGGATATTTGCCAATATGAAACGCAGGCACATCAAAGACCGTTTTTCCCTGCATATATCCCGCAATATAGTCTATTGTGACCTGTCCAGCAGGAATAGCTACCCATGCAAAGGGTTGTGGCATAAGGGTTAGGGATGGTGTCGTCATAGGGGATTCTCTCATTTTTTGCGAATCGGTTTTATATCAAAACGGGCATGAAAATTCACGCCCGTCCCATATCATTATCAATTATTAAGGTTATACACCCGCTAATTTTTCGAGTCTGTCTACCATATCTGCCAAAACGCCAAAGGTCGTTTCGACTGCATCCGGTTTGGTCATATCCACACCTGCGTGCTTGAGTGCATCAAGGGGATACAAGGAACTGCCCATGCTCAAAAATTCGACATACCGCTTGGACGCATCCGCTTTGCCAGACAAAATGCCTTTTGCCAGTTCGTGGGCGGCGCTGATACCAGTCGCATAGGCATAGACATAATAGGCGTTATATAAATGACCAAATGTCGCCCATGTGATGCCAATCCGTTCACGGTCAAAGTTCATTTCTGAACCGTAGCCTTCTGCGAACAAATCAGCACACAGGTTGATGAGTTCATCAGCAGTGACACCCATGCCTTTTTCGACCCGTTGATGAACTTCCAGCTCAAAACGTGCCAATGTGGGCATAATGAAGAAATAGCGATGGAAATTGCTCATGGCTTCTTCAATCAGGGCAATTTGGAACAAGGTATCAGGGTTGGCTTCGCGCAGATAAGCACGGGTCATGGCTTGGTTAAAATTCGATGCCACTTCTGCCGCGAATAGCGTATAACCACTATTCACTGATGGTTGATTTTTCTTGGATAAATAACTGTGCATACTATGACCCAATTCGTGCGCCAATGTACTCAATGCGCCCATCGAATCATCATAGCTCATCATGATGAAGGGGAAGGTGTCATATGTGCCAAACGAGAATGCACCTGTCCGCTTGCCCTGATTCACCGCACGGTCAACCCAACGGTCTTGCAAGCATCCTTGACGCAAAACGGTCACATAATCGTCACCCAATGGCTTCATGCCATTGCTAATCCATTCCACCGCTTGCTCAAATGGCACAACAGGCGGATTTTTGGTGAGTGGCGCCCAAATATCGTAGGGTTGCAACGATTCCACACCCAAAACGCGACGACGCACATTCCAATATTTATGCCATGTGGGAATATTTTTCTTAAAGGTATCAATCAGGTTTTGGAACACATCCACAGGAATATTATTTTGAAATAGCGATGCTTCCAGTGAGCTATTGAACCCGCGCACCCGTTGATAAAACACATCGCGCTTCACACTGCTAATATAGGAGGTAGCAATCGTGTTTTTGAACGCCAAATAACCATCTGTATAGCTTTCATAGGCACTTTGGCGCACAGTACGGTCTGGGCTATCCATCCATGTATCGTAGGTGCTTTGTGCCACAGGCAATGTTTCGCCTGCACTATTTTTCGCATCGGCAAATTTGAGGTCGGCGCTGGTCAACATTTCAAAAATATTTTCAGAGGCACTCAGGGGGTCAAATGACATACCAATGATTTGTTCCACTTCGGCAGAACGCACATGTTTTTGACGGCGGAACAGGTTATCTACATATTGGGTATAATGCGCGAGGCGGGGTTCTTGTGACATCCATGTTGTGAGGGTTGTTTGACCAATGGCGATGAGTTCTGGGTCTAAAAACGACATCGAAGCCATTGATTGACCAAAAATGCCCCCCGCTTTATCGCTCATGGAGACGGCTTCGCTATCCAGCGCATTACAAGCCGATTCCATCGCCGCATAAAAATAAATTTTCATCGCTTGGCGCTGAATTTTGTCTGCCAATTCAATAAAATCAGCGAGTGTTTGTGGACTTTCTGCCAATTTGCCCGCAAATTTACGGGCTTCTGGCAAGAGTGCCAATACCTCAACGGTGGCGGCTTCCCATGCACCCCGATTGGCGAATACGGTGGGAGCATTCCATGTGCGTTCAGGGGCAATTTGCTCGCGTGTAGGTAGGCTAGAAGCGTTATTGGACATCAAATCGTCTCCTATTCAAAAAAATTTTAACGATATAAATAGTTTAACTGCATTATTGAATAATGTCTACTATACCTGTGGGCGATTTTTGAAAATCACCACTTTACGCCGATAATTAAGCGTATATTCTTTGAGGCGTTCCTCTGCATCTTGAAATTCGGGGCTGGTGAGGACTGTTTTGAGGATAGAGGCACTTTCACATACAAACTCGACAAAGCGTTCAGGCTGATTTTCACCATAAACCTGCCACGCATAAATCATATACAAGCCCATTTTCTGCAATTCGGGGACAAACTCACCGAGCATATATTGATAGTAGGCTTCTTGGTGGTCGGGGTGAATATCGTACATGAGCATAATACGATGGCTAGGGGTAATTAACATAACAAATCGCTCCTCATTCGTGCGTCTACCCTATTTTAACACACCTAATCCAAATAAGCACTTGCCCCTAACGCAAGACTCAGGTAATGTTTTAGGCGTATATGCAAAATAATCGTTGAGATGAAACCATGCCCGATTTACAACAACGTTTAGATGAGTTGCGTCAACAGTTACAAACCCTCTCCCGCAAAGTAGGGAAAGAGGATGTGAGTTCTGCCATTGCAGATTTAGAGCGCACCGCCCGTCAAGTATTGGCAGAGGCAAAAAACACACCCCAAGAGACCAATGCACAGGCACTTTTTACCGAGATTGCCAAACTCAGCCAACCATCCAACATCAATATCACCACCATTCGCGGATTATTGCGCCGTGCGCGGATTCGTATCGAAATTGCGGGGGATGATGATGATATAGATGAAGCATTGGATATTTTAGAAGAAGCCATTGCACTCGATTCTGGCTATGAGGAAACCTTATTCCTGCTCAAAGAAGCCGCCCAAAAGACTCCCCATGCGCTCCAACGGGTATCGGATTTATTTAAGCGATACAACCTCAAGCCACCCGCATCCAAGCCAACGCCAGAAGTGCCAATTATTCAATCGCCAATAGGCAATAATGATGATGTCCCGCCATCCAGTGTGGATGTAACACCGCCACCACCCCGCCCTATGTCTGCCCCACCACCGCCAAGCAGTGTGCGCCCGACCACATCTACAGGGACAATGCGCCGTGTGGGACAAACAGGCGAATTGGATGATTTATTATCAGAACTCACCCAAGCCTATTATGCGGGTGATTATCAAGCCACCATCGAAGTCGCCAATCGCATTTTATCGCAATCACCGAATAACCCCACCGCCACCGATTACCGCGAAAAAGCCGAGGATAACCTCATTCGTGGTGTTGTGCCAGACCATCGTATTCCGTTTGATGCGCGTGTCGCCTATAACCGCGCCAATTCATTGGTACGGGCGGGTAATTATGAAGAAGCAGAACGCCTCTATCGTGAAGCACGCGATTTGGCAGAACGCAATGGCATTTTGACATGGAAAGATGCAGAACAAGCCATGCTCGACATTCAAGACCTCGCATTGGCGCGAGAATTGCTGAATGAGGGCGATAGGCTCATGGCGACTGATAACTGGTCGGATGCGCTCCGCAAATATGAAGGGGCGTTGCGCGTGGTCGCCAATGACCCACAAGCAGAAGAACGTGCAGAAAATGTGCGCCGCATTTTGGGTGATACCGACCAAATCACGGTCAAATTGAGTATGCTCAGTGGCACACTCGCAGACCAAACTAGCCAAATTCAAGGTATCCTCACCGCTATTGCGCGAGTGCGCCAATTGCTCCCCAATAGCCAGCGATTGGCATCGTTACAAACGGAAGCCAATAATAAATTAGCCTCACTCAAAGCACAAATCAACGACCAAGCCCAAGCCGCCATCACCCGCGCCACCAATGCCGTCTCATTAGAAGAAAAAATGATGGTCAGCACCGAAGCCTCGCGCTTACTTGAACTCGGTGTGGAATTAGACCCATCCGACACCCGCCTTGCGGGATTATTAAACGACTCCCGCGCCCTATCCGCAGAGATGCAACGCGCCCGCCAAACATTGGAACGCGCTTCTGCGATGATTGCCCAAAATTTTGATGCAGAATTGGCACAAGCACGCGCAATGTTGGCAAGCCTGCGTGATTATGCCCAAGATGAACGTTATCGCCTGTCGGTCAATGAATTATTCAGTCGTCATTTGGAACGGGCAGAAATCGCGCTAGAAGAAGGCGATATGACCGAGGCAGGCACATGGATTGAAACCCTGCGCGAAGAGCCATTTCGTATTTTGGGACGGCGAACAGAACTTTTACGGCTCGAAACCCAAGTCCGCAGAGAAAAACAACGCGGGCGCTTGCTGATTGGGGCAATTATTGGGGGTATCATCATCATTTTGGGCGCATTGGCATTTGTCACCCGTCCACAATGGGAGCCTGTTTTATTCCCACCCGCTACGGGTACACCCACCGAAACCTATACACCATCCATCACACCGACCCCAAGTGATACGCCAACACCGAGTAGCACCCCAACGTCTACCGAGACCCCAACGGCGAGTATCACCCCATCGCCCACCAATACACCAAGCAATACGCCAACGGCAACATGGACTGTGACCCCATCGGTGACGGTGACACCCTCGTATACACCCACCGAGACCAATACACCCACACACACGCCAACCATCACATCCACACCGACCGCCACCAGCACCCCAACGGCAACATCTACACCGACCATCACGCCAACCCCATTGGCAATATGTATTGTGGTTGTGCGTCCAGAAAATGCCGCCGTTGTGCGCGTGGCACCCGGTCAAAATGAATTATCGCTCGGCACATTACCATCTGGGACGGTAATGGAAGTGCTGGCACAACGCCGTAACACGACCACCAATGCTGTATGGTATAACATCAAAGCCGAAGTGGAAGAAGCGACCCTAACGGGTTGGGTACGGAGTGATTTGGTCGAAGCAACCAGCAATACCCAATGCCCATTGATACCTTAATAGTCAATACCCCATAAACGCTAAGGGCGCAACATGTTGCGCCCTTACAAAACCATCATCCTAAAAAATGTGGGGTTATTTCGTATTTTTGCCGACCATCAACGCGACTTTTTCCATCATATCAGACAATTCCATCGGCAATATATATTTGGTCGAATCGCCCTTCGCCACTGATGTAAGGGCATCCAAATAACGCAGGAGCATGGTATTGTCGTCTAATTCTTTGGCAATTTCGGTGATAGATTCCAACGCTTTGCCAAACCCTTGTGCGAGGAGCAATTGTGATTGCCTATCGCCTTCGGCTTCCAAAATCATAGATTGTTTTTTACCTTCTGCCCGCAAAATATCCGATTGGCGCGTGCCTTCTGCCTCCAAAATGGCAGATTCGCGTTGCCCTGTGGCTTTGGTCACAGAGGCACGCCGTTCACGCTCGGCGGTCATTTGGCGATTCATCGCATCTTGCACATTGGGGGGTGGCACAATTTCGCGGATTTCCACGTTGGTGACTTTAATCCCCCACCGTTCCGTCACTTCATCCAATTTAATACGAAGTGTGTCGTTGATTTGCTCGCGTTTAGAGAGTACCGAGTCGAGGTCAATATCCCCAATAACAGCGCGGAGGATGGTGGTCGCCATATTTACGGTGGCGCTCACCACATTTTCGACTTCCAAAATAGCATCACGCGGTTTGATAATGCGATAATAGACCAAAAAGTCAATGGAAATTGGGGCGTTATCGAGGGTGATGGCGGTATCTCTTGGAATATCCAAAAAGCGTTCCCGAATATCTACCGATGTCGCCCGTTCAATGAAGGGGATGACAATGACCACACCCGGTCCACGTACCCCTGCATAGTGTCCCAACGACAAAATCACCAGCCGTTGATATTGTGGCACAATTCGGAGTACCTGCGAGAAAAAGTAGAATAGAAAAAGCACAACGATGATGCCAATAAACAATGGAATAGAATCCATCTTTGCAACTCCTCTTTTATATGCGCGTTTTGTATGCGCCAATGCCTTAGACTAATGCTGATTGCCAGTGTTACCGCGCAATCACAACTTATTCGGTCTTTTTATCCAACAAACTGACGACTTGTTCCATCATGCCCGAAATTTCCATTGGCAAAACGAATTTTGCATTGGGGCTGTTGCCCATCACTTTGAGCAATTCGAGGTATTGCAACAAAATGGTGTTTTTATCGGCTGTTTTGGCAGATTCAGAGATAGATTCCAGCGCCTTGCTAAACCCTTGTGCGCGGAGCAATTGCGCTTGGCGCTCGCCTTCGGCTTCCAAAATGGCAGATTGTTTTTTACCTTCTGCACGCAAAATATCGGCTTGGCGCACACCTTCGGCTTCCAAAATTGACGATTCGCGCTCGCCAGTGGCTTTGGTCACAGAGGCACGACGTTCACGCTCGGCGGTCATTTGGCGATTCATCGCTTCTTGCACATTGCGCGGTGGCACAATTTCGCGGATTTCCACGTTGGTGACTTTAATCCCCCACCGTTCTGTCACTTCATCCAATTTAATACGGAGCGTATCGTTGATTTGCTCCCGTTTAGAGAGTACCGAGTCGAGGACAATATCACCGATGACGGCGCGGACGATGGTCGTCGCCATATTGATGGTCGCGCTCACCACATTTTCGATTTCCAATACCGATAGGTGTGGCTCAACGATGCGATAATAGACCAAAAAGTCAATGGAAATTGGCGCGTTATCTTGGGTGATGGCGGTTAAGGCGGGAATATCCAAAAAGCGTTCCCGAATATCCACACTCACCGCCCGTTCAATGAAGGGAATCACAAAAACAACCCCCGGTCCGCGTGTTCCTGCATATTGCCCCAACGACAAAATCACCAGACGTTGATATTGTGGCACAATCCGTAACACCTGATAGAAAAAGTAGAATAAGATAATCAGTACGACAATACCGATAAGCAGTGGGATTGATTCATCCATTAGCGTGTCTCCTCTTCAATGAGTGCGTCTTCAGTACGTTTGCGCTTCAAACTTTCTACAACCAATTGTAATCCATCTCGCTCAATCACGACCACCGATTCACCCTTTTTGATGAGAGAGTCGCTCTTCACTGTCCAAATTTCGCTTTGAACCAGTGCCGTACCCATTTGGTCTATATCGGTTGTGGCTCTACCAATTGCGCCAACCAATTGGTCATCTTTGGTAGCATTGGAGCGCGTAAAGCCTAATCTGAGTGCTGGCAACAAAATGAATTGGCAATACCCCGCCAAAATCAACATCACTATCCCGACCACGAATGGCGAGACCATCATCCCATTGAAGAGGAATAAACCACCGATACCCTGTAAGATGATACCTCCCCATGCCAATATAAAATAATCATGTTTGATAAAAGGCATGATAGAATATCCTGCCCAGCCAATCAACATCACCAACACAGCCAGCCAATTGGTCGGCATTTGGAATAAAATAATGGCACTCACAATAATCCCTATAAACGCAACTACTTCGAGTGCGCCAGTACCTGGGACATGTGCCGCCGTTATCGTTACCCATAAGCTGATGATAAAAATGACAAATACCAAACTTGGATCTGTGAGAACTGGATTAATCACCAAAAAATCCATGTGTTGACCTTTCTATATACTCCCCCATCATTTTTATTATTATCCAGTTTACACCCAAAAATGCCCCTAGTCTTTGGGGGATTGACAAATCTTAATACTGCGTTACCAAAATTGGAAAACTCTCGCAATAAAACCGCATATCTCCTATAATACAAATCTAAATTTTTATTCAAAGACACTTTTATAGGGATATGAGCATTTCATTTATGACTACTTATGACCAGTTGCGCGTCAATGCAGAACGTCTTTGGCGCGATTTTATTGAACTCTCTCAAATCGGAGAAACACGCACAGGCGGTGTAGAACGCTTGGCATTATCCAATGAAGACCTAAAAGCGCGGTTATGGTTTGCCAATAAACTCGAAGCCACTGGCTTGCATGTTTATGATGATGAAGCTGGCAATGTAAGCGGGGTGCTATCTGCCCCCAATCCCAAGTCAAAAACATTCCTCATCGGCTCACATTTAGATGGCGTGCCAGATGGAGGACGCTATGATAATGCTGTAGGTATAATTTGTGCGATGGAATGTGCGCGAATCATCCAATCGGCGGGGATAAAATTGCCATTTCACCTCGAAATTATCAACTTCACCGATGGCGAGGGGTGCTGGCAATCGTTATTTGGCAGTCGCGCCTTAGCGGGAAAATTGACCGAAAATTATATGAGCGACAGCCCAAACGATTATGCACCGTTTCGAGCGGCGCTCATTCGGGCAGGCATTAGCCCTTCTAAAGTGAGCCATGCCCACCGTGACCCCAATCATATAGCGGGGTATTTGCAAATTCATATTGAGCAGGGCTATCGGCTTGATGAGGCAAAAATCCCAATCGGCATTGTGACCAATATCATCGGCAGAACCACTCATCAAATGACTTTTTATGGCGAAGCAGGGCATAGTGGCACAACCAAACTAGATAATCGGCGCGATGCCTTACGCGGGGCGGCAGATTTTATCAGTATGGCGCATAACCACATCCGCGAAAAATATCCACAGGGTGTATTTAATTGTGGCAATATTACCGTATTGCCTGGTGCCTTCAACATTATTCCATCAGAAGCCCGCCTGACGGTCGAATGTCGGCATCATGATGAGCGATTATTGACAGAAATGCAAAACTACATGTTTAAGCTCGCACAAGAAGTCGCAGATACCCATCATCTCACCATGAAACATACCCTCGAAATTCATATGCCCGCCGCCACTATGTCCACCACAATTATCAACAGTATCAAAACCACCTGCGAAAATTTGAATATCCCCTTTTTAGAAGTGGTCAGTTATGCAGGTCATGACGCGCAAATGGTATTTGATATAACCCCTACAGGCATGATTTTCATCCCATCCGTAGGGGGCATTAGCCATAGCCCCAAAGAATTTACAGAATGGGATGATATTGTGCGCGGGGCGAATGTTTTGCTCCAAACTGTATTGCGAATTGCCGATGAGTATGCCCAATTATGAGAGGATTGCCTGTGTCTAGTATTCCCCAAATTGACATCGCAAAAATTAAAGCCTTGCCCTATTTGCACACCGAAACCGTCAAAGAAGAGCATTTAGATGCGATGGGTCATATGAATATCCGTTATTATTTAGGATTTTTTGATAATGCCGCTTGGCGCTTATTTGGCGATTTTTTTGGCTTAACGCTCGATTATTATCAGAGCCATAAAGTAGGCATGTTTGCGCTCAAACAATTTTTGCACTATACCGCAGAAGTGCGTTTGGGTGATGTAGTAGATATTTATGGGCGTGTCATCAATCGCACATCCAAACGGGCGCATTTTATGATGTTCATGGTCAACAAAGAACAGGATGTCGTATCCGCCATATTCGAGTCGCTCGGTTCATTTGCCGATTTAAGCACACGGCGCACCGCCCCCTTCCCCGATGAAATCGCCCAAAAAATTGATGCGTTGGTAGTGGCACATCAGGCACTCGATTGGCAACCACCCCTCACAGGGGTGATAGAAGCCTAATAGTATCAAAATGACCTTGATTGCTAGTTGCCCGGTTTTCCTCGCCAGAGGCTGAAGCCTCTGGCTAACCAACTTGTAAAAGCACCCTGAAGGGTGCTTGCACGTCAAAAATTGATGGGTAAAATGGTCTTAAAGAGCCTAAGTATCCCTCAAAACAGGCATAACAGCCTACTTTAGTAGGCTTCACAGAGGCTAGGCAGGTGCTTTAGCGCCTGCCGTAAGGCAAATGAATGAACTAGCAATCAGGGTCAAAAGGAAGGTTAACATGTCCAACGAATATCAATTTTTTACGGAATGGCACTTCAAAGCAAGTCGTGACGAAATCAACGAAATTTTAGCAGATGCAACCGATTTACCACGCTGGTGGCCCTCTGTCTATATGTCTGCGGAACGCATACAAATGGGAGATTCCCAGCATGTTGGGGAAACGATTCGGCTTTATACCAAAGGCTATTTGCCGTATACCTTGAAATGGGATTTTACCGTTACCAAAGCAGACCCATTAACACTCGAAGCCAAAGGCGATTTTATTGGGCGTGGCATTTGGACATTCGAGCCACAGGGCGACACTATTGTTGTGAGATATGACTGGAAAATCCAAGCCGAAAAGCCATTATTGAAGCGCCTCAGTTTTATTATGCGTCCCATTTTTTCTTGGAATCATCATTGGGCGATGGAGATGGGGCGACAGAGTATTGAGCTAGAGCTATCTCGCCGTCGAGCAAAAACCGAAGCGGAACGCCTAGCAATACCTGCCCCACCACCGCCAACACCGAGCAATTTGCTGGCGTGGCTATTATTGCCTTTACGCAGAAAAAAATAAGACCAATTCACATGCCTCATTCACCCGTAATTTAGCATACTATGGTCTAATAGAGATAAATTATGGAGGTATACCCATGCGCCTATTCATCTTATCCCTATTATTCTTGCTCATCTTGCCCCTATCGGCACAAATCACCACCCCAGAAGAATCTACCTTTCGGGGAAATAATGCCCGTTTAGGGGTATACGATTCCCCCGCCATCACCACCAATCCCGCCCTATTATGGTCATTCGATACCCCACGCCCCAATCGCACCACACCTGCCGTTGCGGATGGATTGGTGTTCATCGGCAACGAAGAAGGTACACTTTATGCCCTAGATGTTGAAACAGGGGCAGAAAAATGGACATTCAAAACAGGCGGTGCTGTCGTTTCTAGCGGGACAGTGACCGAGGGCAAATTTTATTTTGGCAGTTTGGATAATTCGATATATGCCCTCAATGCCAAAAATGGCATCGCGTTATGGGAATATGAGACGGATGGGCAAATTTATTCATCGCCATTGATTGTTGACGATGTGTTGTATATCGGCAGTTTAGATAATCACCTCTATGCCCTATCAGCATTGAGTGGTGAATTGATTTGGCAATATGATACAGGTGGGCAAATATGGTCATCGCCCACATTTTCTGATGGCATCATCGTCATTGGCAGTCGTAGCGGAAAAATCATGGCGATAGATAGCCTCACAGGGGAAGAAATTTGGCATATCCAAACCGAAAAGCCTGTGGATGCCACACCCGCTATTTTGGACGGTGTGGTTTATATCGGTGGGCGCGATGGCATTTTCCGCGCTATAACGTTGGCTGATGGGAACGTGGCATGGGAACACGATTTATCCAGCGAAATTTATGCCTCTGCCTCTGTCACCGAAACAGATGTGTTCGTATTCGGCTATAATGGTGTGCTAAATGCCTTTAATCGGGAAGATGGCGCTGTCTTATGGCGCTTTGAATTGGGCAATATTGCCTATTCATCGCCTAGTGTGGCGGGGGAAGTGGTCTATGCCCTCAGCGAAAATCAGGGGATGCTCTATGCGCTCGATACCCGTACAGGGACAGAACTTTGGCAAGTTGTAACAGGCACACAAGGCGATTATCGGTCATCTGCCCCTGTTTTGGTGGATGGGGTGTTATTTGTAGGAAGCAATAGTGAAGGTTTATTGGTATTTGGGTCAGAAGGTTAACTAACATGGTCAAATATGGATTATTAGGGCTACTGGTACTGGCAGTCGTCCTCACAGGATTTTCGCTGATAGACGGCGGGAGTGGCGAAATTTCTGCTATAGCCAGTCTTGGGGTCGGCTCACCGAATAGTGATGGATATGCGCGTGCTATAGACCCCTATACATGGCAATTTCCCCGTGATTTTGGCAGTCATGACCAATTTCAAACCGAATGGTGGTATTACACAGGCAACCTTGCCGATGAAAATGGCAGGCGCTTTGGATTTCAATTCACGATTTTTCGACGGGCAATCACGCCAGATGTCACCACAACCAATTCTGAATGGCGTACCAGCCAAGTGTATATGGCACATTTCACGGTGAGCGATATTGAAGGGGCGCAATTTTTCCATGATGAACGCTATGGACGCGGTAGCGCCGATTTAGCGGGTGCATTGCCCAATAACGCCAACCCCAACGCGATGTATCGGGTGTGGATAGAAGATTGGGAAGTCTCTGCGACAGATGAATCGCATCAGACCACGCGCATATCTGCCAAAAGCGACCAATTCGCCGTGGATTTTACCCTACAACAAGTCAAATCCCCCGCCCTACAAGGGGATAATGGCTTGAGCAAAAAAAGTAGCGATGAGGGCAATGCCAGTTATTATTACACCCTGTCACGCTTGGTCACAGAGGGGACAATCACCATCAATGGGGAGTCATATACCGTCTCTGGCAATACATGGAAAGACCATGAATTTTCGACCAGCGCACTCGGAGCAGGCGCACAAGGTTGGGATTGGTTTGGGCTGATTTTTGACGGCGATTATGAGCTGATGGTCGGCAAAATTCGGATGGAAGATGGTGGGCGTGAACCCGCTTTTGGCGGATTGCTAATTTACCCAGATGGCACAACCCGTTATTTATCGGCAGAAGAATTTACCATCACCCCTACCGATACATGGCGTAGCCCACATACCGATGCAGAATACCCATCTGGCTGGACAATCACCCTCATCGGGGCTATTTTCGATAATAATCAGCCCCGTACTTTTACTGTGACCCCATTGGCAAAAGACCAAGAGTTGCATAGTGGCGATATTGCCTATTGGGAGGGTGCGGTAAAAATTGATGGTGATTTTACAGGTTATGGCTATGCCGAACTCACAGGCTATGTCAACACCATGAATGGGCGCTTCTAACCGACTAAAGCCCTACGCTCTACTGTTTTAGGGGGATATGCCCCTCGTTATGAGGGGTTTTTTTATGGGCGGGCGTGTTATAATGGGTGCATGAAGATTATACAGATAGGTACAGGTGGCATATGAAAATGCTCACATTCACAGTTAGAACAATTGCAATCGCACTCATCTTTATTGGGTTTTTGGTGGTCATCAACCTCACCAATGCCCAACAAACGCCCGAATTTACCCCGCCTATGCTCATTCGTGGTGAAATTGTCACGAGTAGTTTTGAGCCAGAGGTAAATGCACATCTCTATTCATTCAATGGGCGTGCCAATGATTTTGTGACCATTTCAATGATTCAACCCGATAGCAGTAGCCTAGACCCCTATCTGGTATTACTCGGTGGCGATGGTGCTGTCATTGCATCTGATGATGATAGCGGACCGCGTTTGTTTTCTGCACTCATCCAAAATGTGCAATTGCCAACAGACGGCACATATTTTGTGTTGGCTACCACAAAATCGGGCGAAAGATTCGATTTTGAAGGCATTTATGGAAGCACAAGCGATATTCCATCTGACCTCAGTTACGAAATTTCACTAGAAGGCACATGGGTGGATAGCGAAGAACTCGACTATACAGCCTCACCTTTGAGCAATAGTAGCCCTGTGAATGCAACCGTGAGCAAAGAATTCCCTGTCGTATATGCCGAATTTACGGCGCGTGGTGGCGATACTGTCACCATCACCACAGTGAACGCAGGGCAAGATATGGATACCATTTTGTATCTGTTTGATGCACTCGGACGACGCATAGCGGTAAATGATGATGGCGACAATATGGATTATTTCTCGCAAATCAATCAATTTGAATTGCCAGATAATGGTTACTATTTCGTGATTGCCACCAGCTACGGATTTAACACCCTCAACGAAATCAGGGGTGACTGGGACGGCGCAGGCACATTCAGCTTAACAATCAACTAACCACAAAAAATCCCCTTTCAGATGATAGAAAGGGGATTTTTGATTCAACCACCATGCCTATTTATAAATATCGCAGGTATCAAATAACAGCCGAAAGCTATACCACCGTTGAAACAATTGTTGTGGACGTTCCACATGCACCACTTGACCATCCCCATCATATAACACCCCATCGCGCACAGACTGTCCATTATCCAATTTCAAAATATCATTCAACCACTCAAAACTTTTGGCAGTGGTATAAAATGCCTCTGGTGCAATGCTCTCTGGGGATAAATGAATGAGGATAGTTTTGCCATCTATTATATCGAATAGCGCGTTTTCTTGGATAATCTTGCGATAGGGGTAAAATTTCTTGGTCTGCTCTGTCCAAATCCCCAAACCCATCTCAAATCTGGGTAGGCGATTATCATCTAACCGCAGGGTATTCATGGCACGTTCAGATAAGCTGAGGTCGGGGTTGAGGCGTTCTGCATTATCTGTCTGAGCATCTTTTAGTGTCTCATCATCTAATTGACCAATCGCAATAACCGCATCTGGGTATTCTGCAATCACTTGCATGGTGGTCTTTTGCAAGGGCGCACCCAAATGAGTCAACTGTACATCTTTATGAACGCCATGTAAACATTGCCCGGTGATATGATTCCAAATCGAGCGCGTTTCTCTATCCGTTAAAAGGGTCATGGCATTATAAAATCCGCCATCGGCAAAATGATGAATTTTGTTATCTATCGTTGGGGAAAATAACATACCTGCATTACAAACCACACAAAATGAGACCATCCATGCAACATCATCAGCAATGCCTTGCGCGACATGATGATAAATCATGTGGACAAGATTGAGGCAGATGGTTGTTTGACCAATTGTAAAAACGAGCAATGGGTCATGTAGCCCAATTTGCTGATTTTTTAATGCCGTTTGAAGCAATGTTGTATTTTGAGGGGTCATGATGACAGGTTCAAAAATGATTTCATTGCGAATAATCGCCCGTTGTAAATCAAAGTCTTGAATGATGTGTTTGAGAATCACTGCTGTCGCTCCTATGAGTCTTTTGTTTATCAATGACGGAAGGAAACGGTTTCCTTTACTTTGACGTTTGAGAGTCTATAGGTTATACGGTCATTCATCTAATACTTACGATACACACACCAAAACTGAGGATACCCCTCACAACTGGTTATATTATCATCCCCTGCAACTCAGACATAAACGCTTCACAACTCAAAAATGCCATGCTCCTATCGCGTGCCAATGCCCGCTTAATGATATTTTTTTCGCGCTCATCCAAAATCATGTTGAGGTGAATAATCCCCTGCTCCTCATAGGCTTGAATCGCATTCGATATACTGTTATACCATGGAATCTTCGATATAAACACTTCTGGGGAGGGTTTAGCCATAAAATCTGGCGGTGTGACATTGGGGTCTTCAAACAACAACAATTGCGTCCGTAAATAGACATACAATGCCCCTAACGCAAATTGAGCATCGGTGCGCTGAATTTTGAGATGATAATCCGATTTTGTCGCCGCCCAGAATTTCCACATACTCGGATAACTGGCAGATAACGGGATACCCCGTTCAGGCTCTACGTGTGTAGAAAATGGATTACGCATATCCATATCGTTATAATAAGCATATTCTGCTAAACCATAATCCACCAACACGGGCTTATCGCCATCCAACAACAAATTACCGGGGGATAAATCAAAATTCAGTTCAGGATAGTGCATTTCGAGTGTATCAAATAGTTTAGCTACATGGCTCATCATGTCTAAAAGGGATTGATGCGGGGGATGGTGTGGGTCTGGAGGAAAACGGTCTATCATCCGTCCCGAAAAATAAGGACGAACAATCATCAACGCCTTTATTTTGTCTGTTAGGTTAACCATCTGCCATTCTGACCACCGAACCAACCCCTCTATGAGCGGTAAGGCTTGGATGGGTTCAAGTGTGCTTTCGGGTGCAGATGTCATACTCATGGATGACAAAAAACGGAGTACAAAGCGCGAATCATCGCGTTTTTTTGCTATCCATGTCGGCATAATACTATAGGTTTTTTTGAGGGGTGATATGAGTTCATAATCGCTAAAAATCATCCCCTGTTGAAGTATAGTCATGGTCATTTGCTCACAGTTATCCCAGATAAATTTTCTAGCGCCTTAATAAGGGCATGATTGCCTTCTTCACCGAGTCCATGCGCTTGCAGAGTGCGGTAAAAATTGAATATCAGGCTAGTAGACGGCACAGGCGCGCCCAATTGGTCGGCAGTGTCGAGTACAATCCGCAAATCTTTTTGTTGCAAATCAATCGTAAAACCGGGTCGCCAATCACGATTAACCACCTGTGGGGCGCGATTGCTCAACATCCAACTCCCCGCCGCCCCGCCACTGACTGCCGCCAGCGTTTTTTCCAAATCTAACCCACCAGCTTGGGCAAATATCAATGCCTCGCTGATGGCTTGCATCGTCCCCACCACCAAAATTTGATTCACCAATTTGACCATTTGCCCTGCGCCTTGTCCGCCAACATGGGTAATCGTTTTGCCCATCGCAGATAAAACAGGTTGTGCGCGGATAAAATCGGCTTCATCCCCACCGACCATAATGCTCAATGTCCCTTTTGCCGCGCCTTCGCTCCCACCACTAATAGGGGCATCCAACATGGTCATCCCACGCTCGCGCAATTTTTGGGCAATGCTAATAGTGGTCTGTGGGCTAATCGTACTGCAATCTATGAGTAATGACCCCGCCTGTGCGCCATGAATCACACCAGCTTCGCCCAGCACAACGGCTTCCATATCGGGCGAATCGCTCACACAGGTGATGATGAGGGTGCTATTACGGGCAACATCGGCGGGCGAATTGGCAATCGTAATGCCCAATTCACGCAATGGCTCTGCTTTGGCGGGTGTCCGATTCCATACCGTGATGGCAAAACCCGCCTTGTGCAAATTCCGCACCATGCCCTGCCCCATAATCCCCAAACCGATGAATCCTACTTTTTCTGTCATCACAAACACCTTTCTGCATCAACCGGGTAAATAGCGCGACATCACCTTGTCCATCAGGCGAATCGTATCGTCTATAGACTGAAAATCATCGGCATAAGACAAAATATCGAGTTGTGGGTCATAACTCCAAAATCCGAGTGCATCATATAAATAGCGAATATAGGTGTAACAAATCCCCACCACCACGCGCGAAAATACGCCATGTGGCATATACGGGAAAAATAAAATCACCCCACGATTATGTAGGTATAAGATGATATTGAGGTCTTTTTGGGGATAATGCAATTCCACATCGCCTGCGGGTCCGGGATGTGGGACGAGGTTGGAATCGAGCTGGAGCATCAAGCGTGCCAATGCTTTGGGGTTAATTTGCTTTACGGGCCAAAATACCTCTGGCTGGTCATCACTTTGCCCGTGCTGATAGAGCCATTCCAACATGGCGGGGGTGAGTTTTCCCGCTTTTGGCGAATACAGATGTATTTCGTAAATCAACGCTTATATTACCTCGCAGATGGCTGATAATGTCTTAAAAGTGCCAAAAATAAGCGTATATTTTCGATTTCAGAAAGTGGGCGCGTGTGCCATATTGCTTCATCTGCTGTTTTCAATTGCAGTTGCCCCGCTTGGATGGTCTGCCCGCCAAAATTTTCCCATACCAATTCGCGGTTATCGTGGCGGATGCCAGAGGTACTAATAAATAAATCATCATTAAAGCCAATATGCTCTCCATTGGCAAGTTTGGCATTCAATTTTGGCAATAAAACCCGATAAATTTCGGCTTCTAATTTGAGTGTTAGGTCATCTAAGTTTTTATACAATGAATTAAAAGCAATAATTTCGTCACGCTCGGTAATGACCGTAAATTGAAAGGTGTTCCGTTTGAAGATACCCCCCAAATAACGGATAATCCCCCCTGCTTGACGGGTGCGCGTCACATCTTCATAGCGGATATACGCGACTTGTGACCCGCGCCGATAGGTAAACCCTTTTTCATAGAGCATCACCTCTCTATTCCATAAATGCAAGGCATACCAGCCTGTCAGCAATGCCACAGGGGTAATGAGCGCAACGGTGATGGTGGAGGCAAGGTCATCTCGTACATTCCATAATGCAACCGTGACCACAAACCAAACGGCAAATAATATCCCACCACTTATCATGAGCAAACGCAAACGATTGGCAGGATACTGAGCCACAAAACGCCCCAATATGGGGTCGTCCTCAAAAATCGGTTGTTCTGTAAGATTATTTTCGTCTGTCATGAGGATAACTATAGCATGGAGAAAGAGGCTAAACAATGCCTCTATTATAGCGATATATCTATATATGTAAGGACGGCATATATGCCGTCTCATAAGTAGTAATTTAACGATAAAATTATTGTTTTTACCTCACCCCCCGCCCCCTCTCCAAATTGGAGAGGGGGTGAAAATCATCTTATAGGTCGGTTTAAGTCCCCTCGCCAGACTGGAGAGGGGATTTAGGGGTGAGGTTTAATTTTAAAATTGTGGTGTGTAGGGACGCGAATAATCGCGCCCACAACCGCTATAACATTACCCCTTCACGCCAGAGGATGTCACCCCTTCAATAAAATACCGTTGGGCAAAAATAAAGGCGATGATGGGGGGCAAAATGGCGACTGCCGCGCTCGTGAGGAGCAGATTCGGCTCTTCACTCGCGGCATTTTGTAGGCGGATGAGCGATAGTGTGAGGACGTGGTTGGGTTCATTCCCTTCACCGATGATGAGCAGAGGCCACAAGAAACTATTCCACGCATACAAGAACGAGAACACCGCCAAAGTCGCTATGGCAGGACGGCTCAATGGCACAAAAATTGTCCATAAAATACGCCAACGACTCGCCCCATCCATCAATGCCGCTTCTTCAATTTCTTTGGGGATGGTAATAAACGCTTGGCGGATGAGGAATGTGCCATACGCCGAGAAAATCCACGGGACAATCAGCGATACAATCTGATTTTGCCAGCCGATAGACACCATCAGCCGATACATGGGGATGATGAGTACCACAAAGGGTATCATGATAGACCCCAAATATAGCACAAACAGGGTATTACGCCCCGCAAATTTCACCCGCGAAAAAGCATATCCACCCATAATAGATGTGACCAGTTGACCAATCACCACGCCAAATGTCACCAGCATGGTATTAATCAGAGGACGCGCCAATGATAGACGCACGGTAGAGGTGGCGGTTGATACCTGTTCACCAAATAACAACCGATAGTTATCTGTCCGAAAATCTACAAATTCAGCTTGTGCCAAGTTACGCACATTGTCATAAGCGATAATATCGGGGTTATTGGGGTCTACCAATTTATCCAATTTTGGCGATGCCACCAATATCAGACGTTGAATTTCACCGTTCACAGGCACATCATACACATCAAAACTCACATCACGCCCATTGGAGCGTTGTAGGGTGATGGCTTCTTCGGTTTTGGTGGCTTCATCCAACGCAACCCGTATGGTATTGGTGCTGGTGTTGGGGGTATCTGGGTTAATATTTTCTTGGGTGGTGAATATACCAAAATCTTTCCGTTGGTCTGGGATAAGCACCATTTCGCGCTCGACCCCGTCTACCAATACCACGTATACGTCCGAATTTGTGCCTTCAAACTCGATTTTCTCTGCAGAATAGGGTAGTAGGCGTGGTGGCACATGAAACACGTCAGACGAGTTTTTGAGCGATGTAGAAATCATGTAGATGAACGGAAATAACATGATTAGCGCAAACAAACTGAGCAAGCCATAAGCCAATATGTACGAGCCATATTTCACGATGCTTTTAGTCATAACGTCTCCCTATTCATACGCATTACTGCGCGATACGCGGAACTGAATGAGGGTGATGCCAAAAATCACCGCAAACAACACCCATGCAATGGATGACGCATACCCAAATTGAAAGCCTCCAAAACCCTGATTATACAGGTGGAACACTGATGTAAGGGCATTTTCTGGGATAGGTCGCGCCGTGAACAGGGTATAGGGTTCATTGAATACTTGCAACCCCGTAATGATGGTCGTGATGATGACGAATATATTCGTCGGGGCAAGCATGGGGATGGTGACATTGCGTAATTGCCCCCAATAATTTGCGCCATCCACTTGGGCGGCTTCGTATAAATCTTTGGGGATGCCTTGCAAGCCCGCCAAAAATAACACGGTATTGAACCCGACTACTTGCCATGCAGAGAGCAACACCATCGAAATCAGCACAAAATTGGCATCGGTTAACCACGAAATTTGGGGGTCTACAATTTGTAAGCTAAAGGTGGTATTCAAAAATTGAACCACACTGCTTATCCATGAATTAAAAAATCCGATAATCGGATGATAGAGCCATTTCCAGATGAGCGCCGTCCCCACAACCGCCGCAATAGACGGCAGAAAATAGAGCGCCCGATAAAATTTCATACCCGGTAATTTTGAATTGAGGATGAGCGATAGTCCTAATGCGGGAATGGTGCTGATGATGACCAATAGCAAGCAAAACATGAGTGTGTTTCGCAAGCTAATCCAAAACAACCTATCTGCCGCACCAACGATGAGGTCTGCGCCTGTAATCTCTTTGAGTGGCACAATTGCCAATGGGCTAAATTCACGCGACATAAACGATTGTGCCTGAACTTTGACCGTTGGGATATCAACAATCGCAGGGGATGTGCTTTGGGTCAGTTGAATGAGTTGAGTCGCATAGGGATTGGCTTCATCCCAGACCTTAAACTCTAACCCAAGCGCATATTCATAATTTTTGGTCTGAATTTCGACTGGTGTTCTGCCCACCGTCGCATCGGTAAAGCTCAGATAGAACGAGAGGAGCAATGGACCCGCAAAAAAGATTAAAAAGCCGATGATATTGGGGGAAAGCATCAACCAGCCTTGCCATGCGGCATTTTGGTCTGGTCTTTCGCCAAAATAGCGCCCCAATTTGAGCATCCGCCAAAAGAAAAGACCATAGATAACAGTAGAAGCTGTTAATAGCCATGTAGATTCCCGCGCAGGATACTGTATATACGCATCTACAAGGCTACTCATACTCGCCAAGAAATTGGCGCTAAACAGCATGAGGATAAGCACACCAATGCCCAAAACAATGCCAGCTTGTTCTAGCCGTCCGCGCATCGGATTTTTTTCTTCAAAGCGTCCGCCAATCCAAAATAGTGCATAGGCAATGGGCAAAAGCCATGCCAGCAAAATATTTTGCATGATACTGTCTACCATCGCAGAAAAATTGAGGAAGACACCTATCACATGCAACAAACCCACAATAGACATCACAAATGTAAAATAGAGCATCACAAGCGAAATATAGCGCCCTAGTGGGTTCTTTTGGCGTAAGGCAAATAGGGCAACGATAGAAAGTGCAATCGGAACAAAGGTGATGATGGTCAAAAACCAACGTCCGCCCTGCCCTAAATTAAAAAATTCGCTATCACCAAAAATTTGTCGTGATACAGTGGCGATGACAATACTCACCACAAAATTGAGTACCATAGCCACGCGAATGGTGAGTTCTGGGTCTGGGTTAATGATACGGCGAAAAAAATTTGTTATCCGCCCCAATATCATCGGGGATTCATTACGCTGATTTGTGAGGGGAATATCCATGCGTGTTTCCTCAGCAATCAAAAAAATAATAAAAAAAGTTTTTTCACAAAATAAAATGGGGCAATCAGCATTCAAAATCCTAATTGCCCCAATTGTTTATGTTATGGGACATGATAGTCCATGTCCCTACAAAACCTATTCTTTATTCGTCAAAGAATTCAGCCACAGTGTCACAAATGGTATTGGCAAAATCTTGTGGTTCAAGTTCGCCATTCAACACGGCGGTGAAACCTGCACCATAGGCACTGTCAATTTGTGTCCAATCACCAAAGAACAAGGGGGCTTCTGCCACACCAGCGGCGGCACCATCAACAAAGGCTTGATTGTTCACACCGCTATCGGGCAGGGTACCGAGGAACAATTCAATGGCTTCGTCGGTTTGACGGCTGGGGATGTTTGCACCCAAAGAGGCAATTTGACCTTGAATTTCGGCGCTGGTGAGGCGTGTGACCAAATCCCATGCTTCTTCTGGGTGTTGGGTCTTGGCGTTCACCACATAAGCGCCCCAGAACAACCAGTTAGAAGGACCAGCAGGACCATCTGGCAGGGGAGCAACGTTCCAATTGAATTCGGCATTAGCAACGGTACCAGGGGTTGCCCAACGACCATTCATGAACATACCAACGCTACCAGCGAGGAATGGGGGTTCAGAATCAGTGCCATAGGGGACAGCCAAACCATCGGCATAGAGGCTACGGGCAAAGCTGAGGGCTTCTACGGTAGCATCATTGTTCAAACCACAGGCTTTGAAGTCTTCTGTGAAGAAGCTAGAGCCAGCGGCGTTGATGAAATAACCGGGGTTCGCCCACCAAGCATTCATCCCAAAACCATAGATTTCGTCGCCCAAGCCACTGATGGCGGCGGCGGCATCATAGAATTCAGTCCATGTCCATGCTTCGCCTTCACCGGGATATGGCACGCCTGCTTCGTCGAAGAGGTCTGCATTGTAATACAAACCAAATGCCGATACGTCACGGGGTAAGCCCCAGAGTGCTTCGACATCAGCTTCGATGGAGGTGGTCAAATGAAGCATAGGAGCGGCATAAAAATCTTCTTCGCTATATTCTTCGTCAGCGGCGGCATATTCTGCCAAATTCAAAATCAAGCCTGCTTCGGCGAAACGTGCCACATCAGTCCCTGGAATCCAGAAGACATCGGGAGCGGTATCGGCATCAATTTCGGAAACAAGAACGTCTTGATAAGAAGCAGTTTCTGAACCACCGGGTTCATACTTGAGGGTAACACCATCCCATGCTTCGTCAATGGCGACGCTGGCGGCGGTATAGACATCAATTTCTGCTTGATTATCTGGACGGGTACGCCAACGCAGTTCGATATCGCCTTCTTCTTGAGCGATGATTGGGAGGGCAAAAATCCCCAACAAAACCGCTATAAGTGCAACCAATACAAATTTTTTAGACATATTTTTGTTTCTCCTAAGTGTTTTAAGCGGTGTAAAATTCTTTTCCATTACAGTATTTGAGTCACTGTAATGGACTAGCATTATGCCCCATTTATAACAAATCTGCAAATTTTTTAATGTTTATTCACACAACTTTTATCCCAAATTCATATAGTTTTGTGCAATACATACAAAAAGCGCAACCAAGTGATTGCGCCTTTTAACGAATTTTTTATGTCATAAATAGTTAGCGTTTGCGATTGGTATTTTCACGCAAGACACGCGCCCCAAAGATAATACCGATTAGACCAAATGCCATAAATGCGAGGAGCGCCATATTGCCACCACCGCTAAAATCATCGAACAAGCCAGAAACTGGCATATCGGGGTCGGGGATGGGGGTAGAAATAATCGCCCCGCCGGTTGGATTGGCGGCTTCTTGGGTCGGTTGATTGCGGAGTGCGAGGGCAATCGCTGTCGCAGTGAGGGCAACATCACCAATACCGGTATTCGGTTGGGGTAAATTTGTCCCTGCAATTGCTGTGAGGGTAGCATTGATATTATTCGCCTGTGCCGTTTGTGTTGCAGAAAGACTATCAACTGCCTCGGCATTGAATGTGGGCGTGAGCGCATTTTGTGTCAGGATAAATTCTGCCGTTTGCGTCTCAAATATGCCCTGTGCCTCACGGGTTTGCGCCGATTCGGTCTCTTGGACGCTCATCGCCTGCAATGTTCCCGCTTCTAGGGTTGCATTGGCATTGGCAGTCGCCGTCAAAACCGATTGTGTCCCCACTGCCTCAAAGGTTCGGGTGACATCAACGGCTTTAGCGGTATTGGTCGCATTAAATACTACCAATGTTTGCCCATTTTCGAGGGCAATTTGGGTGCGGGTCAGGTCTATGGCAGAAGGTCCTCTTGGGCGGGTTGCCAAAATGACAACAACCACGAGTCCTGCCAAGAATAGCAACACCAGCAACGCCGCCAAAATGATGAAAGTACGGCTTGGTCCACCAGAGGCTTCTGCCTGTGCTTCATCTTCTACGGTAAAATCATCCTCAATTTCATCGAAATCGCCAAATTCATCGAAATCGTTAAAACTGGTATCTTCCTCTTCAAACGAAAAATCGGAACTCCCGCCAGATTGTGTGGGAGACTCGGTAGAACCACCGCCATCATCGTCAAAGGGGTCGTCATCAAAATCAAAAAAATTTCTGTCATTATTGCCCATTGGCATTACTCCTCAGAAAATGCAGGCGATTGGGTCTATCCAAACGCGGAAGCGCATCATTATTACCTATATTAACGCCCTAACACCTCTAAATTGGCGCGTGGGATAAAAAGTGTTTCACCTATGGTTAATTCTACTCTCGCACACAAGATACGCAAGCCATTATCCAATAAAACTGGGTTTACTGGCAATTCCACAATTTGCCCAGTTTGTCCTTCATAGGGGGCGCGGGTCACACGTACCGTCATGCCAACCCGAAATCCCAGCATGACATTAGGACGTGCGGGGTTTTGCCCTTCTCTCATTTTTACGTTAATAATAACCTCTGGACGACGATTTGACCACCTATTGGCGTGAAATGCGTCCAAAGTGATGGGAATTCCCTCAAATTGGTTCAATAATTGATACACAGAATTGGTCATTCGCAAGTTCCCAAAGCCTTCTGTGAGAAAAACGGGATAATCAACCTTCATGGCGCGTGAAACAAGATGAGCATCCATGCTTGGGGCAATCACCCCAGACACATTTTGTTCACTCAAAATGCGGAGCGTATTGAGGGTGATGGCTTTGCGTGTGAGCAACACCGACCCCATATAGCGTGTTTCGAGGGTATTACTGCCGATAATCCCTTCGATACCCCCTTCTGGTTCAACGCGCAGTGTGGCAATAGATAATTTGCCATTGCCCCATGCCCCTTGTAGTTGTGCGCCAACCGCTTCGATAAGCGCCCCCCGCCCTGCTTCGATACTAATCACCCGCCCACGCACACCCGCTTCCAAATCTATCACTTCGGGCATTTCTTGGAGGATGATGCGCCCATCGGCAATTTGCGCCACAACAGCGCGAACATCAGAAAAAAGGCGTTTGCCCCGTTTGACATCTTTACCTGCCAAAACATGCTTTGGGTCTACGACATCACCCTCTTCAACCTGAAGCAAAGGGGTGAGGGCTTCTGGTTTGCGGAGTTTGAAAAACTTCATGGCGTTTAGGATGATATAACGCGAGGGGACAACCCCATGCGCCACCACATCCCGCACTTCCACCCGTTTACCTTCCGTGACGTTAATCGTGCCGATGGCTTCATCTGGCAACCGACAGTCACGGCGGATGATGGTCAATTCAGAGAGATACCGTTGTTCAGGATAAAGCATTTCGCAACGCTCCTAATTCATCTTGTTCATCTTCTTCATCATCCAACAGCGATTCTAAGGCATCATCGCTCATGAGTTCAGATAATTCATCTTTTTTGGCATTTTTGGCGTTGGATTTTTTATTTTTATCCGCCTTGCCCTTTTTATCTGCCTTAGCGGGTTTTTGATTTTTGCGGATTTCAGAGCGACGCTTATCACGCGCTTTATCTGCCACTTCTTGCACATCCTCAACCGCTTCGAGCCATTTGGGGTCTATATCTTGCAATAAATCGCCTGTGGCTTCTTGTACCCATTTGGGCATCATCACCGACCGCATGGTCACATCACCCAATTTAAGCGGGCGTGAACGGGCATCTATCATCAAACCCATCGCCCCGCCTTCAATCGTCATCTTAAAGCGCCGTTTGCCGTTGATGGTCACGCCTCTTGCACAGCGTATCCGCACCTCAACACTTTGCCCAACGGGGATTGGATAAACAAACACATGCCCACCATCCACTGCATAACGCAATTTTTCGCCATTTTCGTGGATAATCACATCCACTGCGGTGCGTTCTTTACGGAGATTGCCTGTGGGGATGAGAGCGGTGCCTAATCTGACCAAATTGGTCTCATCCAATAATTGCACCACCGCATCGGGGGCATATGGGGCAATTGCGCCCATCGCAGGGATGAGGGCGAATGGGTCTTGTGAGAGTGACACAATGCCCACGGGTTGCAAGGCATCCATCGCCAATAGCACATCATAAGCGGGGTGTCCCGTTTTAGTGAGTGCCGCGCCTGCCAAAATAATGCGCGAAACCGTCATGGGCAAGTTTTCCCATTCAGGATTGGCGCGGGTAATCATGGCACGAATCCCTGCCCGCAACAAAGCATGTTCAATATACAAATCGCGCAACGACATGGGAATCGTCATGGGGCGCAACGACTTGTTATAGGCATAATTGGTTAATTCGGTGCTAGAAGCAGTGAATGGCAACCACTCCCGCACAGCATCTAAGCCCACAGAAGCCAATAATTGTGGGGCGCTATGCCCAAGCCCCAAATCGGGACGGATACTCGATAATAAATGCCCTTTCCCCGATGAAAAGGCAAAGGTGCTATTGGCGCTCCCCATGTCAATGAGGGCAATACCGCCCGTTTGGGTTTTCCCCAGATAATCTGCGAGGATGGTATAGCCTTGTGCGGTGGGCAAAACCCCAGTTTGGCTCATTTTACCGAGCATGGCAAAGGTTTGGTCACGGCTTTCTTTATATTGATTAAAGGCATCCCCCAATTTGAGGCGGGCAGAATCGAGCCGTTCTTCATGGAGCGAAGGGCGAATATTTTCTGCCACAATGAAGGTGGTCAAATTGCCAAATAAGGCTTCCATCGGTTCACGCAGGGCGCTATTGCCCGCATAAATCACAATGGGACGACGCGCTTTACTAGCGAGGCTCACCGAGAGACGAATCACCTCTGCCAACCGCATGACAGAGCGTTCTGCACCGCGCTCTGTGCCACCGACCAAAAATATCACATCGGGATAACTGAGCAAAATGGCGTTGAGTTGTTCTTCTTGGTCGCGCTTATCATCAAGTGTTAGGGTCGCATTGACTTCAATATAGGTGCCTTCAATGGCACGTAAGGCGCTGGCGATGCTCACATCTGGCACAAGCCCGACAATCACCGCTTGGAGTGGTCTGCCCAAACTGGCTGTGATGGCAAATAAATCTACCCCAGAACGGTCTTTACGTTCTGGCGAAATCATAGCACCTGCTTCATCCCGAAAACGCCGACCCGTGACCTCTGTCAATTGGCGTAACACGCGGTCTAACCCAACATCCAAATCGGATGCGGGAAAATTATCGGTAGTGCGTTCTTCGGCGCGGGCAATCAGCCGATATGCGCCGTCCACCACATCAATTAGCACCGCGCGGGTGGTCACACTGCCAAAATCTACTGCGAGAATTGAACCTACATCTTGTACCATCGGTTTAACCCCCTAAGATTGGCGCGAGCAAATATTGGATTCTATCGGTAAAAATTGTCAAACTGGTGAGGATGGCGGCACCATACATTGCCCCAAGTGTCACCACAATAAATCCCTGCCCGACAAGGCTAAAGAGTTGCACAGGACGCGCCCGCACAATTTCGCCAGTGGGTTTTTGACGGGCGCTATATTGAAAATAGACCAGTGAACACGCCACACCAACAAATAGGATGATGGCGTTGGGCAAGGTATTGGTGCTGGTATCGGCGGTTTCGAGTACAAATGGGATGATTGTCCCAACCACAGCCCCAACCAATGCCACAGCCGTCCCGACACCGATAATGAGCGCCATACCATAATTACCCAAGCGTCCAAGCCGTTGTGTCATCTTAAAGAGGAGCAATAAGGCGATGATGATGGGGATAAATCCCAAGCCGATGCGCGGGGCTTCCCCAGAAAATAATGTGGTATCGAACCACGGAATCATGACACTTTCGACAGTAACAATGGCGATAAATCCCGCCGTGAATCCCACAAATACATACACCGCGAGCCGATAGAGGAAATTATCGCCAAGCAGGTAACTAAAAATCATTAGGGTGAAAACAAAGCCGATAATCAGCCCAATATCATCCATGTTTTAGCGCCTCCGTTTGCGGAAGATGACCCGCACAAGGTTGAATAAATTCCCCACCGCGATGACCACTACCGCCCCCAAAATGCCGAGTGCCATGCTGTCCCAACGGGCTTGACGGTCGGTGACATCCATCGGCGCAATGAGGCGTTCTGTGGCGAATAGGGGGACATCCACCGTTATCACAACAGGCAATTCTGTGGGAATTGCCACCGCCGTCACTTCTGGCGTGATTTCGGCAGTGCTTTCTGCGTCTGGCGTAGATTCTGGTGTCGCTTCAGGTGTCACCTCTGGGGTGCTTTCTTGTCCCTTTTGGGGAAGTTGCCACCCAAGCATCGCCAACCGCTTGCTACTAGGGGTAGTCGTGGGTGTTAGGGTTGGCATGACGGTTGGTGTGACAATACTTTCTTCAATCCGTATCAAATCTTCACGTACCCAACCGACAACGGTTTCGCCTGCCCCATTCACAAAGGTGATGTTATACCATTGTTGACCATCTACACCTGTCACCTGATTGAGGATGAGGGCGCGTTCTTCTGGGCGCAACACCCCGACAGGCGGATTTGTCGTGCTTGGGTCTGGGCGGATATTGATGGGTGTAGATGCCGTAATCACCGCAAATCGTTCTACAATCGGCGTTGCCGTTGGTGTGGGGCTTGGTGTCGGTGTTGCCGATGGCACTTCTGTGGTGACAGATACGTCTTGTGTGGCGGTTGCCTCACCAGTAGCCTCTACAACGGTTTCGGTGGCAAGAGTAGCCCCTTCTGTCACAATTTGCGTGATTTCGATGATGGCTGTCGCGTCGGCATCAGGTGTCATTTCGCCTGTTGCTTCTGCTGTAATTTCGGTGATAACAGGCACAACAACCAATTCGGTGGGTGTCGGTTCTGTGATGATAACCTCAACCGTTGGGGGCAATGTGGGGATGGCAAATGGGTCGCCACCTAACAATACGCTATTCACCATCGTTTGATAGGTATAACTATCGCTATAACCACTCAAATATGCCCCTGCGCGACTATTCAAATAGGGTTCAGACAAAGGCGCGGCGCTATAACTGGTCACAGCCAAAAAGGGTTGTATCATGAGGGGCAATACTTGTTCGCCCCACAAACGGAGGTTGTCGGCGCTCTCGGTGATAATTACCACACGGGCAAAGTCGTTAATGCTGTTAATGCGTAACCCCGTTGGGTTGCCATCCACATCAAATGATAAGTAGCGTCCGATATTCTCGCTAAAATCGCGCAGACCAACCACATCTGTCACCAAATAGCGCACAACGACATAATCACGATTGGCGATGAGGCGATTTTGCTCTGCGATGGATTGCATCAGATTATCTACGCGCACCAACCCTACCGCGTCAGAACTGATGATGACGGGTATCCCACCATTCACCAAGACATGACGCAAAACCGATTCGGTGGCAATATCCAATTCACCTGCGCTCATCGCACCATATTCGGTAGCAACAAGGACATATTGCCCCGCAGGCACGGCATTTATCAAACGGAAAAATGCGTCTTGTCGTGAGCCAAACACAAATTGATTGGGTGGCGGGTCGCCAATTCGCAAGCTACTCACAAAGAAGGGTGCAATCACCACCGCCAACAACACGAGGGTGATAAAAATCCGCTCAATGGGCAAACGACGTTGACGGCGCGGTTTATCTTTTTCGGCATCCGCTTCGAGGGCATTACCAACAATCGTCCGCAATAATTCTGCCCGTTGAACTTGCCCTGCCGTGAGTGTGACAGTGGCAATGGCGGAATCTGAAGATTCTGCCATCCCTGCCTCACTGGTCATGATGGCAGATAAAACCTTTGCATCATCTTTGGGCTTCGATTGCACTTCAAACCCGCGTTCACGCAAGGCTTTGAGGCGGTCTGGTAGCTCTTCTGCGGGGCGGTCTTTTTGTTGGCTCAAAATGGCGGCGGCAGAATTTTCGCCCGATGTAACAGCAGTGAGGTCTGTGAGCCATGATGGGGCATCTGGCGATAGTCCGCTAATGCCTGCTGTGGCTTCATCCTCAAATAAGGTCTCAAAATCGAGTTCAGCAGACCCAAAATCATCGCTGAGGCTACTCAACGGCACATCATCTAAACTGGCGAGATAATTTTCAATATCCAGTTCTGGCTCTGGTTCTGGTTGCTTTTGCGATGGTTTTGGGCGATTTTCTGGCTTAAATAACGGCTCTGGGCGCGTATCTTGAAATGGCACATTGCTAATATCATCTAGCCAGCTCAAATCATCGCCAACAGGTTCATTACTGGGCTTATTGGGTTCAAATTGACGGAAGGGGTCATCTTCGACATCTTCTTCGCCCAACAACATGCCGATATTCACATCATCATCGGCAAAAATATCATCTTCATCGGCAAATTTCGCCATGAAATTTTCATCGCTGGCGAGGGCATCTGCGATTGGTGTTTCTGGGGCAATCATTTCGCTCAGGAAATCGAATTCATCCGATTCCATATCTTCATTTAATTCGCCCAACAGGTCAAAATCATCGCCGCCGAGTAGGTCAAACATCTCTTCATTGCCATCATCGGCAAAATCGTCCTCACCAAACAACATGCCTGTAGTGGGCAAATCGGAGGCGCTAAAATTGCTAATGGGTGAAGATTGGGCAAATAAATCAGAAAAATCTTCTTCTAGGGATGGCGTTTCTGTGTCGCTAATCCATGAATCATCTGTGAAGGCAGATTCAAATTCGGGTTCTTCGTCATCTGCAATAAATTCATCAGATGACCCCTCAAAATCGCCCCATGTGCTGGTATCTACCCCGCCAGAGAATACATTACTCTCAGCAGTAGCAAAATCGTCTTCGGTAGATGAATCATCATCTGATGTGAGCCATGCGGGTAATTCTTCACTATCCGATTCATCATCATCTTGTATCAATATATCATCGCTCATGGCGAGACTTTGTTGTGCAAGGCGCTCAGAATCTTCTAGGGCGGCATCATCTAACCAATCGGGCAAGCCACTATTATCATCTTCATCAGCATCGCCTTTGAGCCAATCGGGAACATCGTCATCAGTTTGTGATGATGATGTGTTGGATGGGGAAATATCTTGCAAAAAGTCGGGTGTATCATCACCCTGATTCCACGATAATTCACCCGTTAACCCTGTCGAAGCACGTCCCTTTTTAGGTTTGTCATCATCTGAGGATTCATCTTGCATCCACGACAATTCGCCCGTCACGCCCAACCGATTGGGCGATTGTGGCGAGTCGTCATCGGTATTTTGCAACCAATCGGGCAACTCGTTATCATCCGAATCATCGGAATTATCGCTTAACCAAGGCGGAAGTTTATCATCAGTCATTCGTAGACTCCCTTAGTCCCTATAGGAACGGTCAACACCGATTAGCACACGCACGCCTGTGACCACAGTAGCCAGTGCAATGCCCAATAACAAACCACGCGCCCCCGCGTTAACAGGGATGCTCATCAACCAATTGCGGGCATCTTGCAAGGCAGGGATATTAAACGGCAAAGCGGCAACCAATACCACCAATACCACCAAAACAAAAACGACATTTGCCCATGTGACCCGATGGCGCATCATACGATACGCACCATAGACCAACGCAAAGAATAATAGTCCTGCTAATGCCGATTCAACTGCCCGTTGGACATTTTCGAGCAATAGGGTGTTCACCTGACGGGCAAAAAAGTAGGTGATAACCACCGCACCAAAGCTAATAATCAGGACGAGGCTATATAAGAAACCCCGTTCCCGCTTGAATAGCCGAGATAAATGCACCAATAATAAATTCATTATCCCCACCAAAATGGCGATAGCGGCGGTGATGGTGGTGAGTTGCAACAGTATGCCCGTCACCGAGCGTAAAATAGCCACCCACGTTTGTGGAAGCGGGGTGTTATCGGGCAATAACAAGCCCAAAATGACCACCAAGCCAATCGCAAATGTGAGCGCAGAAGCAAGCGCCGCGCCTAAACGGATACGCATCGTTTACCCTCCCCTGTTGATAATAGAGACAACCAACCCACCCAACATGGTGAGTATGACCACCCAGCGCAATAAATCGAGCGAGGTGGTCTCTGAACGGGTATTTGTTACATCACCCAAATAGGCATTCGATACAAATAGTTCTTCACCAATAAGAGGCGCATCTGCCAATACATAAGCAATGGCTTGTCCATCTAATTGGTCACTCCCTGCGATGGTGGTGGCACGTCTGCGACTTGTCCCCATCAGGATAAGTGCCAATTCAATCCCATAACTGCCCACCAACACATGGGCGGCAGGACGTTCTACGCCCGTCATGGCAGTGATACCCGCCGCAAATGCCAGTGACCGTTGTCCATTTGGATACCACCGCGCCGATAATCCAGAAAAGCGATTATCTAACCCACGCGAATGATAGGCTCGACGGAGTGTGTCTTGTGCCAATGGCAATGCCAACGGATTCGATACTGTGACGATGGGCGGAGAATCGCCAATGGTTGCTTGTTGCGCCACATAATAGGTCAATTCTGCGCTAGAGATAGCGAGTAGGGTAGAATCTCCACCGACACCCGCACTCCCCAAAGACAAGTGAATGGGTCTATCGGCTTCAATGGCATCCCCCACCATAGCAGGTATGCTCTCATAAGCCCTAATTCGGCGGAGTGGGCGCTTTGTACCCCCGCGAAAGCGCGGTGTAACAGCCACTACCGCAAAAACAATCACAAGGACGAATATGGCAATAAATTGGGTATTTTCTAGGCTCACAATCAGTCCCCTATCGGTTGGTCATCTGACGGATTCTTGGCATCTAAACGCGCCCGTAACCCGCGTAGTGAATCGGGTTGTTCTAACCATTTGGCGAGGTCGCCAATGGCAGACCCTTTGCCAAATAGTGTAGCAAGTGGTTGCATAATCCACAACACTTGTGCGCCAATAATGCTAAAGGGTGTGGCAACATCCACGAGCAGGCGAATCATCCCGCCCATGCCACGCGCTTCGGCACGGTCTATCCATGTGGTGTGTGGTGTATTGTTCTCATTCATGCCCATGAGTATAGCACACGGGGCAAATCTATGAAACTCATTCATGAAAAAAGGGGGAATTTGGGATATGAGAAAAAGGGGCTATAGGACTTATCTGCAAAAATCTTAATGATTCGCTATGATAATATCGTTAATAGCATATATGCTACAATCAGTTTTGCATCTTATCACTTTGAGGCACACATGACATCTTTCCGCCGTTGGGCGCTTCCTATCTATTTATTATGTATCACCACCGCCATTTTATGGGTATTGCGTGAGTCGTTGACTGTCGCCAATTTCACGATGATTTATATCTTCGTGATACTCATCATCGCCATCCAACGGGGTACACAGATAGCGGTGCTGTCATCGTTTATGAGCTTTTTATGTATCAACTTTTTCCTCATCCATCCCTATTATACCTTCATCATTGCAGACCCGCGTGAGGTGCTAGATTTAATCGTATTTTTTATGGTATCGGTTTTGGTGGGGCAGTTAGCCGCGTATGCCCGCAAACAGGCGGGCTTTGAAGAAGCCGATAGGCTCAAAACGGCATTGCTCTATGCCATCGCCCATGATTTACGCACCCCCATCACTATCCTAAAAACATCTGCCAGCAATTTACATACATTGGATGACCGCCTATCGCAGGATGAACGGCAAGAATTGATACAAACGATTGCCGATGAAATTGATGAACTCGATAAATTAATTGGCAATTTGCTCAATTTATCGCGCCTGCGCGTGGGGGCATTGACACTCGACAAACAGCCCAATTCATTAGAAGAGGTGGCAGGCGATGTAGCGGCGCATATTTATCAACATACGCGACAAGAACGGGTTTGGTTAAATATGCCACATGATTTACCGATGGTTTCATTTGATTATGGGTTGATATTGCAAGCCTTAACCAATTTGGTAGATAATGCTGTTCGCTATGAGCCACCGCTCTCACAAGTGGAACTGCGCGTGGTCATCACATCAAAAATTGCCCAACTATGGGTGATTAATCATGGGGATAATATCACCCCAGAAGAAAAAAAACATATTCTACAGCCCTTTTATCATGGTAAAAATGGGCGGATTGGACTCGGATTGCCAATTGCAAAAGGCATTATCGAGGCGCATCATGGAAGGTTGGTATTACAAGATACCACCCCCAAAGGGGCAACATTCATCATCGAATTACCAAGAGAAACGAGATAAATCTCATGCAAAAAGTGTTAGTGGTAGATGACGAGCCACAAATTCGCAAACAACTCAAAATTGGGTTAGGGGGATATGGCTATCAGGTGTTGACGGCAATTAATGGCGAAGATGCCCTCATGTTAGTAGCGCAACAACATCCAGATTTAGTGCTACTAGATATTTCATTAGGGTCATTACCCGATGGCATAGAGGTGTGCAAGCAATTGCGGGAATGGTCAAAAGTACCCATCATCATGCTTTCTATACATGAAGAACAAAAAATAAAAATCACCGCATTAAATTTAGGGGCAGATGACTATATCACCAAGCCATTTGATATGGAAGAACTTCATGCGCGTATCCAAGCCATTTTTCGCCGTATCACTACTGATGTGACCACCACCAAATCAGAAATTCGCGTGGGGGAATTGGTCATTAACATGGCTAATCGCACCGTGTTTGTGGCTGGAGAACAAGTTCATCTCACCCCAAAAGAATATGACCTCTTACGCCTATTAGCCACTCATCAGGGCAAGGTACTCACCCATCGCACCATCCTCAATACCGTGTGGGGTACAGAATATGCCGATATGGATCATTATGTACGGGTGTTCATCAATCAACTTCGTAAAAAAATCGGAGAGAATCCCGCCCGAAACTTGCGCTATATCCTCAATGAACCGGGAGTGGGCTATCGGTTTGTAGAACCAAAATCTTGATATAAAACTTATTACAGGGGGCAATACCTTGTCCCTATTTTTACGCCCTATTCGGTAGACTAAAGATAAGAAAGAAATTAGCCTACCAGAATAGGATATTTATCATGAAACCAGTTGCTATTGTCATTGCAGACCACACATGGACAGTTAAAGCCATGCACCTTGCCTGTGCTTTATCCAGAAACACCCAATCATCTTTAATATTGCTCGATTTTCGGCGCACTAAAAATATAGCCTTACTTGGCACTGGTATTGGATATGATACGCCAACAATGGCAGAATATGTTGCTCTGAGGGACTATTTCATGATTGCCGAAGATTATGGGGTGCCAATGACGATACAACCTGTCGAATATATATCTCATTATGATGCGCTGGTACAGATGGTTGAGCTATTTATGCCCACAACCCTATTTGCCAAAGCGCCCAAATCGCTCATCCCTGCGCTTGGACGTTTGAGTATATGGCAAGCACGGAAACAATTAGAACACCTCAATTGTAAGCTCTATACTTTAGATGAATCCTACAGAAAAGAAGAAATTCTCGTACCCAAAATGGGTGTACCAATGCTAAAATAAATTGGTTTGTATTTTTTTAATTTCACAGGCTGGTAAATTCCATTATGGTGTAATATTGACACAAAAATTAACACGATAATGGGATATTTTTATATTTTGATAAAAATTA
>JANRKU010000066.1:0-3598 GCA_033763335.1 bacterium | reverse complement strand
CTCCGTTTGCGCGATGATAACGAGACTTACGACGTAATATTGATGGATTTTGGCATCGCTAAATTTTTGGATGATACAGGCTCACTCACAGGGAGCGCCGCCGTTGGTACAATAGATTATATGGCACCCGAACAAATTATGGATTCGACAACGGTGGATTATCGTGCCGATATTTATGCACTCGGTGTGGTGTTATATGAAGTATTGACAGGCACATTGCCATTTAAGGGGACATTGGCACAAGTGCTATTTGCCCATCTTAACCAACCTGCACCCGATATTCGCCAAATTATGCCAAACATCTCTGAGGATATATCTCTAGCCATTCAACGCGCCCTCCAAAAAGACCCTCATGACCGTTTTCAGAGTGCCACCGAATTTGTGCAGGCACTCACTTACTCCCCATAACCTGCAATAATATCTATGACACGCTATAATGAAATAGGTTCATAGACAGGTAGGTTTGGGATATGTCTACATCATCGCGCACAACCAGTACATCAATTCGTATTCTACCGACTTGGGCATGGTGGGCTGTTGTTATTTATATGCACACTGTCCTCATCACCTATATTTTCGCGTTGCCCGTCCATTATAGTCGGCTACTTGGCAACCCTGCCCTAGATGTGTACTCGGCAACATTCCAATTAATAATGGATTATGTCCTCATCATTGCGACTACCATTATTGGCACATTTTTGGTCTTTAAGCGTCACAATGAACTGATTGCCGTGTTAATGGGTGTGACCATCATGGTGACACTGCCCAATATACCGGGCATTTCGTACTGGACAAGTCAATTACACCCACTTTTTCATATTCCGGGTGGATTGGCGCTCATTTTTACACCAACATTAGGCTTTTTAACCCTGATTTCTATGCCTGATGGCTACCCACGCCCGCGCAAGTTAGTGTGGCTAATCTACTTTATGCTCACCTATGATACGATTCGCTATGTTTTACTATTTGTCTTTCCGCCAGATAACGCGCCAGCACTTCGCGCTTTCACCACCATACCGAGTTATATTTGGGTTTTAGTCGCGTCATTTGCCATGTATCGGCGCTATCGGTTTCATTCAAGTCCAATTCAAAAACAACAATTCAAGTGGTTATTTTGGGGGCTAACCATCGAAATAAGTATTATCATTGGTAATCAGATTATTTTGATATGGATGATACTCACAGGTGGCAATGTTGACCTTATCAATTCACTCATCAATGTGACCAACACCGTTGGGGGCATCATTTTATGTATTTCATTGGTGTTGGCAATTTCACGTTATGGGTTATGGGATGTTGATGTCACCATTAATCGGTCACTGGTGGGGGCGTTTGTCACCATTATCCTCATTGCCTTATTTGGATTCATCTTTGGGGTCACACAAGCTATAATCAGGGGCATTTTAGGCGAAAATCAGAATGAAATATCAATCGCTATTGCCGCTTTGGTGGTAGGAATAGCCTTTAATCCTGTTCGCGGACGTATTCGCACTTTTGTAGACCGCCGTCTTTATGGTTTCCGTTTTGACCTAAATCAATTGCGTCGTTACCAAGCCCAACGTAATGCCCTCATCCCCGGTGCGCTCACAAACAAAATAATTGATGGGTATCAATTAATGGGTATTTTGGGACGCGGTAACATGGGTGAGGTATATAAAGGGGTCAAAGATAATCAATCTGTTGCCGTTAAAATTATGCAAGCCAACTCCATTCAAGATGAACAAAATATGCAATTACGTTTTCAACGTGAGGGAAAAATCATCCTCAATCATCCCAATATTGTTCAAACACTGGGTGCAGGCGAGGACAATGGTATTTTTTACATCCTGATGGAATATGTAGAGGGCATCACCATCAAACAATTATTGGCAGAACGGGAAGCCCTACCCTTAGCAGATATTAAACCCTACCTGATTGATTTAGCCGATGCCATAGATTATGCCCATGCACAAGGCTATGTTCACCGCGATATAAAACCATCCAATATCATGCTCCGACATGGGGGGACAAATCAACCACGTCGCGTCATGTTAATGGATTTTGGGATTGCCAAATTTTTAGGCGATACTACCTCTCTAACAGGTAGTGCAGCCGTTGGAACAATTGATTATATGGCACCTGAGCAAATCAAAGACTCGACTGCTGTAGATTATCGTGCCGATATTTATGCTTTAGGCGTGGTGTTATACGAAACATTAACTGGTGTGTTGCCATTTAAGGGAAATTTGGCACAGGTGCTATTTGCTCATGTGAATCAGCCCGCGCCAGATATTCGGCAATTGCGCCCAGATTTTCCGATAACCGTATCTATTGCGATTCAACGCGCCCTTCAAAAAGACCCCAATGACCGTTTTCAGAGTGCAAAAGACTTTATCAATGCTCTCACACCATCATAACCATATCGACAGCACAACCTAAAAAATAAGGCGGGTTTATGCAACCATCATCAAAAACAATTCCATTACGCACTTTACCCAGATGGTTATGGTGGGTAGGGTTGTTTTATATGGGGATGACACTCATCACTTATATTGCGGCGCTTCCCGTGCGGTATCGGGATTTGTTAGACATTCATTCACAACCCAACGCTATTCTGCATCTTTCCATCGATTATTTATATATTGTGGTCGCATTTTTTATTGGTGGTTTATTGTTTTTTAGACGGTCAAATGAGAGAATGGCTGTCTTGACGGCGATTATATTACCTGCTTCCATTCCGAATATCTCTAGTTTATCTTTTTTATCAAGCCAACTACACCCCATTTTTTATATTGTAGCAGGAATTGTGATTATTCCACTCGCTTCGCTTGTACTTTTAATTTTCATCAGTTTACCAAATGGTGAAGCTAAACCGCGTTGGCTAGTTTGGGTGATTCCACTTTATCTTAGTTTTGACTTTGGGCGTTACCTCATCTTTTTTGTACTCGGCTCGCCAGAAATTCAAGCATTACGCCCCGCAGTATTCATGATTAATGTATTTATTAACCTCATTGGTGTCGTCTTGATGGTACATCGCTATCGGTATCATTCAACACCCATACAACGCCAACAATTCAAATGGCTTTTTTTAGGTCTAACAATTAGCTCAATTTTATTGGTGCTTACACAACTATTTAGACTAATTATCTTCCGTTTTGGTGGTATAGCATTTAATAACAGCTTATTGGGAAGTATCATCTTAACCACCGCAGGGATTATCATTTGTGTCTCCATCCTCATGGCAATTTTTCGTTATGGATTATGGGATATTGACCTCACTATTAATCGCTCATTGGTTGCCAGTATCGTCACAATTGTTTTGGTAATGTTATTTGGCATGTTCTTTCTAATTTCACAACTGATATTAGAAAATTTTCTGGGTGATGAGCAAAACGGATTAGCCATTGGCATCTCAGCATTGGTGATTGGTGGGACATTTAATCCTGTCCGCTTACGTGCGCGGACATTCGTAGACCGTCGTTTATATGGTTTCCGCTTTGACCTCAATCAACTCCAACGCCATAAAGAAAAAGCCGATGTTATCACCCCTGGCGCACTCACAGGGCAGGTATTGGGCGGGTACGAATTGTTAGATGTCATTGGGCGTGGGGGCATGGGT
>JANRKU010000065.1:0-11671 GCA_033763335.1 bacterium | reverse complement strand
ACGAAATAACTGGCAGATTCGATACGGGGTTTCAATCCCCTTGCGGGGATTATATGGGGCAAAACTCTCGGCATTGACCGGATTGTCAACGTGCTCGTCAAGGTTTCAATCCCCTTGCGGGGATTATATGGGGCAAAACATGGGACATGTTCACTTCTGCTAATCTTCCAGAGGGAGTTTCAATCCCCTTGCGGGGATTATATGGGGCAAAACGCATGATTCAACGAAGATCTGGCCCGTTCTCAAAGTTTCAATCCCCTTGCGGGGATTATATGGGGCAAAACGGGTAAGGTAGTCATTGAAAACATTGTTGAAAATCATGTTTCAATCCCCTTGCGGGGATTATATGGGGCAAAACTGGGCAACAAACATTGGGCGTGTACCCCTTCTGAGTTTCAATCCCCTTGCGGGGATTATATGGGGCAAAACCTGTGCAAATGGGTAGTGTGCAGTATAAGGGTCAATGTTTCAATCCCCTTGCGGGGATTATATGGGGCAAAACCCTTGTTTGTCTCACCTCTTCTATACTACCCCTTAGCTCGCTTTTACGCAACATTTTCTCATCTTTGCAAATGCTCTTTTGCGCTCACAAATGAATCACGCTTTTTCTGTAGTTGCATAACCTATTCTCCACAATTTTGTCTCACCCCGTTTGACATCAAAAGCGCGTCTGACCATCATCAAAACGCGCTTTTGCTCATCCCTGCTGTTTTGGATGCTAAAAATATACCCAAATTAGCCGGCACGGATGCTTGCACGTAGCTCTGGGTGTCGGTCAAAGAACGGGGCAAACACCGAAATCATGATATGCCGTGAAATTTGACGCTGGGCATATAGCTCTAGGTTATGAAATTCGCCATAAATTTCGGTCAAATGCCCTGCCACCACACTCGGCGCGATGAACAATGCGTGGGCAATCTCTTCATTGCTCCATCCATTGCATAACAGGGTGAGAATCTCTTGCTTGCGGGCGGTGAGGCGAAGGTAAAATTGGGTGATGATGGGGTCATTCATAATCGGTTCTCCTATATCGCATAACAAATCACTGTTTATAGGCTAACCGATTGGGGTGTAGGAAAATCAGACAGCCATCCTACACCTCTCCTACAGATACCCTTATTCTTGTTGCTTGAGCCACTGCTCATATAAGGGAACATTCACAAACCAATAGGTCATGGCATGAATCCCATAGCGTTGACGGTCAGCTTGGGGATGGGGTTGAATGTCGAGGAGTGATGACCGCACCAAATCGGCGACGGCGGTATCAAAATCGGCGGGAGATAATTCACTCACACCCATCAACATATTCCGCGTCATGGCAGATGGAATCGCACCTGTGCCGATGAGTAATTTTTGTGCGGGCGTGGATAATTTTCTCCAAATGGCGAAATAAATGAAGCGATACAGGTCATGCTCATCGCTGACACCCATGAGCCGTTCTAATTCACGGTCAAGCGGGATGCCGAGTAAAAATTGGGTGACGATGAGCTTAATTGCGAGTGGCATCCCACCCGTAACTTTATAGGCGCGGGTTAATAAGGTGCTATCGGCTTGTAACAAGGTGGGTGCATTGCGTGTCTTGGCTTCATCGAATAGCAATTGGCGGGTTTCATCATACGATAACCCTGCAATGGGAATATCCAACACTTGTGGCATATCTACCAATCGCTTGCGACTGGTGATGAGGATTCTTGACCGCCCCTCTGCCCCAATGAGGTCAGAAAGGGCTTGTGCCACGACTTTCACCTTGTCGAATGTTTCGAGATTATCGAGGATGATGAGAATGTTGCCTTTACGAAATAAATCGGCTAATCCCTTTTTGAGCGCGGTGGGAGATTGTTCGAGCAAGGCGGTCTGATTCAGTTGGCGGGCATAACTGATGAACACACTATCCAAATCGGATAAAGCATCTTGTGGGGTGGCTTCTGTGCCGATAAATTGCTCCGATTTCACACTTTCCCACACCAGTGCATCAAATTGGCGGGCGAGCATGGCATGGCGGATAATTTCGTAACTGACCGCTGTTTTGCCAATGCCCCCTAACCCGGATAGGCAGATAATCGGTTGAGATTGTGTTGTTGCCCAATGGGAGAGTACCTGCTGAATAATGGCTGTGCGTCCGACAAGGCGCATATAAGGGGGTTTATCGGGCATATTGGGGATGGCTTGGTCATCCTCTAACATCGCAAATTGCCCTAACCGTTCTTCAATAGATAGGCTATCCCAATTTAGCGCGGTCAGAAATGCCTCTATTTGCGAGAATGTGACGATGCCACCTGCATCAATCAGCAAGCGACACACATCCCATAGAACGTCACGGCTTTGTGGAGCGCGGTGGTTGCGTTCCCAATGCCCCACTGCTTCATCTGAATAAGGCAATCCATTGTCTTTTAAGTATTTGGCAAATTGCGTATATGACTTAAATCCTGCCCGTATCCGTGCCTCGCGCAATAAATCCCCAAAAGTCACATCCTGCTCCTTATCCAATATCAGGTATACTCAATATGAGGCAGATAGTAACCGATTGTAGGCGACAAAACAACATAAGATAGAGGTGACGTGGTATGGATGATGTCATTGTCCCCAATGATGTGGGGATGGTTTATCAAGGTTGGCGTACAAGGGTCATCAACCAATTTTTAGCCAATTTACCACCCCTGATTGCCAAAATCGAATATGACCCAAGCGCGATAACCACGCTGGATGAAGATTTATCCAGCCTCATAGATGCCTTCAATACCAACTTAGCCATCCCCCATATCCCCTTTGACCCGCTCTGCCGATTGTTGAAAGCCACCAACAAATATCTGAATGTGCGTGGGTTAATCCAGCAACAAGTCGAATGGGGACAAGCATTATTGCGTTATTTTTTAGACCACCCCGAAGTAGGTGGGGATATAGATATTGCGGTTCTCGCCATCATCGCTAATGGGTTTGAGCGACTCGGACAATTAGAGGATGCCATTAACCTGTATGAATTCATCGTGGAATTATTTGATGATGACCTCAATAATCCCAATTTGGGTGCAATCTATTACAATATGGCGCTGGCATATCAGAAGCAGGACAATTTTGCCTCTGCGATTGAAGCCTGTGAACTCGCTATTCGGATAGATACCCATTATCTGGATAATCGGGCGGTTGCTATCACCCGCATGTTGCTGGCAGATTTACATTTCTCATTGGGGGATAATCGGGCAGGCTTTGGGCAAATGAAACAGGCAATAACGGTGATTGAGCATCTCAATAACCCGTCTATTCTCGCATTGTATACAGGCAAACTCGCCTTTTTTATGGCACGCTACGATAATTTTGAGAAGGCGATACCCCTGTTTCAATCGGCAATGACCCAATGGGAATTATTGGGGGATAAAGAGCAATTGGGATTGGTGATGTTCAATTATGCCGTTTTACTCCAAGAGACCAACCACCCTGCCGATGCCTATCGCTATGCTTATGACAGTTTGCACCTGTTTGAAGCATTGAATCATCCTCATCAGGAGACGGTCAAAGAGGCACTAGAAACATGGGAAAATGAGGGTCATTCCACCACATAAAAACTGCGTTCACGGTGCAATTCCCCCTTCCCCACAAGGATAACCCGTTTGAGGTCGGCTTTGTTGATGGGGTAAAAGCGCACATCATCTTCTGTCACATCAATTAATTTACAGAGGCGTTCTTCTAATTGGCGCAATTTATCTGCTGATAATTCGCACTCAAAGACGCTAAATTGCGCCCGCCGACCATACCCCTCTAGCAATTTACTCACCTTACGCCGTCGTTGGTTATTGGCAATATCATAACTCACAACCCAGAAATTCATGATTTACCCCTCATTCTGCCCCATCATCGAAGACCATTCACGTCCCCAAGAGGCTTCTGAGGCTAAGGCATCTGCCAGCGCATTGAGTTCACGGGGGATGCGGGTAAATGTTACTCGTGAGAAATCGCGTGTCAGCGCACAGGCTTGTTGATGCAATCGCTTGAGTGCAGGGCTATTCACAGCAAATCGTCCCGTCATCTGATAAATGACAACCTCGCTATCCAGCCGAATTTCGAGTGTTGCCACCTCCCATTTTTTTGCCAAGCGCAAGGCGAGTAATAATCCCTCATATTCTGCCTCATTATTGGTGATTGGCGCGAGTGATTGATTCATCACCTGCATGATGAATCCCTGCGGGGTGGTGACAACCGCACCAATACCTGCACGCGCTTTCTGGACGGCACCATCCGCATAAATGATGAGTTGATGACGGTTATTCCCACCATGGAAGCTCATCGCTTGTCCCTATTGTGCTGATGGCGCGTGCCAATTCTTCTGGGCTACGGCTGACGATGGCTAACATGCCGTTATCCAATACCAACACAGCACGGCGGGGATACCCATAGGTCAAATCGAGAATTTGCTGTGGATTGGTACACTCCAAGAGGCGCTTGATGGGAGCAGATTTGGCATTGGCAATTGCCGTGACACGGCTGGCGTTGATTGAACCACCCCGCCCGATTATAAGAATGTGTGACATGCGCTCATCTCCTATGGTTGCTGTACCTGTTTATTTACCAGCATACAGGTATAGCGGTATGTCTGAGGAGATAAGAATTTCGGGGAAAACTGATAAGATTGGTGGATTTTTATGGTGAAATGAATATTTTATTTCCCATTTACAAATTAAGTATCTTTTATGAATTCCTTGTAACAAGATTATAAAAACCACATTATTTGGTGTTAAATTATATAAACTCAATACTTTTTATAATTTTTCGTGATAAAATTTTTTAAGTAAAATATAGTCTATACGGGGTTTTAAGTGTTTATGATATTTGAACATTATTTGTGGAAAGCGGGGTTAAAAATTGAAAATAATTGACTCTCACATTAATCATCCTCATTGCAGACATACATGATTCCACTAGACGATTTCTTATCGCGTGCTGATGATGAAACATTATCGGGGCTTATTGGTACAACTGCCATGAAGCTGATTATGACACTCGACCCACGTATTGCCACGCCTGCTAATCTGCGTAAGATTGCAATTGAGCTACATACAAGGGAAGGGTTATTGTTGTCTCGGGAGTATCGTGCGCTTCTCATAGACTTGTTAAAGCCAGATGAGGCAAAGATATTAGCGAGTATATTGGGAATTAAATCGAAAGACGATGTTTATTCTGAACTCAAACAACTTTCTATTCGACGTGGTAGCGAGCGAGAAAAAAATCTTTTTGATTTTTTCGAGTTACTCTTGCCCCAAGAAGAGGTTGTCGAAGAAAAATCATCATTCTCACAAACGGAGTGCCAGTATCCTTTATTTGCACACCAACGAGTTGCAGTAAAAGATGTTCAGAATAAGCTCTATCATCATCCCCATCGTGTTTTGTTACATATGCCAACTGGCGCGGGTAAAACACGCACCGCAATGAATATCATTGCCGAACATCTAAGGCAGAATGAGCCAACTGTAGTGATATGGCTTGCCCATAGCGAAGAGCTATGTGAACAATCTGCATCTGAATTTGAACGAGCTTGGAAATCTCTGGGCAACCGTAATGTTGGGCTTTGGCGCTTCTGGGGAAATCATGAGATTAATCCTGATGATATTCACGATGGGGTCATTGTGGCAGGTCTAGCTAAGACTTATAGTGCCACACGAAAACAAATCGCTTTTATCGTTAAGATGGCGCGTCATGCTTCACTGGTGATTATAGATGAAGCCCATTCTGCTGTGGCAGAAACCTATAGGCTTGTTCTTGATTCGTTAGTTTTTCAGCGCAAAAGTACAGCATTGCTCGGCTTAACGGCAACACCCGGTCGGACTTGGGCGGACATTCACATTGATGAGCAACTTGCAAACTTCTTTAGTCGCCAAAAGGTCACTCTCAAGGTAGATGGCTATGATAATCCAGTGGATTATCTGGTGAAGGAACAATACCTTGCCGATGTGGATTATCGTCAACTGTTTTATGACGGCGGGGTTGAATTATCTGAAGCCGATATTCGTCGGGTGAAAGACAATTTTGATATTCCAGAGAATATCTTGAAGTTATTTGCAGAAGATGAAATGCGGAATCTCGCTATCATCACTACAATTGAGAAATTAACAAAACGGCATCAACGTATTCTCGTTTTTGCCGCAACAGTAGACCATGCCAATCTTATCGCCTCAGTTTTGCACATACGCGGTTATCAAGCGCATTCAGTGACATCAGGTACAAACTCCAGATTGCGTGCTAGATATATCGAAGAATTTAAGTCAGATGCCGATGATGTACGTATTCTATGCAATTTTGGGGTGTTAACCACTGGGTTTGATGCGCCACGTACAAGTGCCGCATTGATTGCCCGCCCAACCAAATCACTGGTGCTATACAGCCAGATGGTTGGGCGGGCGATTCGCGGATTAAAAGCGGGTGGCAATGTGAAAGCTGAAATTGTCACGGTTGTAGATAATGAATTACCCGGGTTCGGGAGTGTTTCGGAAGCCTTTAATAATTGGGAAGATGTCTGGGAGTAGAGATGATAACAAATCATGATATTGTACCAACTCATTTGGTTGTCAAAGCGATGCGCGATAATGGCTACAAGAATGCCGCTTATGCCATTGCTGAACTGATGGATAACTCTATCCAAGCAGGTGCTACACGAGTCGAGTTATTATGTGCAGAAAAAACGGAGTTAGCTAAACAACGGCAACGTACACGAATTCATCAAATCGCATTGTTGGATAATGGTTGTGGCATGACCCCCGAAACTTTGTTAATGGCTCTTCAATTTGGTAACGGCACACGCCTTGCACCAGAGCAACAAACAGGCATTGGACGCTTTGGTATGGGGCTTCCCAATTCATCTATCTCTCAAGCTCGGCGAGTAGAGGTATGGTCATGGCAAAATGGTGTAGAGAATGCCTTTTATACCTACCTCGATATTGACGAAATTGAGCGTTCCGAATTGCGTTATGTTCCCATCCCAGAACATAAGCAAATCCCTGAAATCTGGCTTCGAGAAGGTAAATCATTTGAGAAAACGGGGACATTGGTGGTTTGGTCTAATCTGGATCGTTGTCAATGGCGTACTGCCCAAACAATTATTGCTAATTCTGAGATGCTTATTGGAAGGATGTATCGTTTTTTCCTTGCAGAAGGCAAAGTGACTATTCGCTCTCATGGATTTGATATTAATCAGAAAAAACTTGCGAGTGATATGAGTGAAGAGCGGATTGCATTGCCCAACGATCCTCTCTATTTGATGGCGAATACCTCTTGCCCTGAGCCATTCAATAATAACCCTATGTTTCAGCAATGGGGGGATGTATTTGAATACAAGATTCACTATAACGGCGATGCACATTCTGTTTACTTGCGTTTTGCTTATGCCAAAGAGGAAGCACGTCAAAAAGATAATGCTGGTAATTTATTGTACGGTAAGCACGCCGCAAATAATGTCGGGGTTTCGATTGTGCGTGCCGACCGCGAGCTGGACTTGGATGCAGGCTGGATTATTAATTATGACCCCACAGAACGTTGGTGGGGTGCGGAGATTCACTTTCCGCCAGCACTTGATGAGATTTTTGGCGTGACCAATAACAAACAATCTGCACGCTATTTTTCTGAGATGGCGAAGATGGATATAGAGGTATTGATTAAAGATTATGGAGATTCCTATGTCAATATGGTGGAGCAAATGAATGCAGATGAAGACCCGCGTATTCCCTTGATTGAGATTGCCAAAAAAATCAAACAGAATATTTCTACCATGCGCGAGCATCTAAAAAACCAGACGGTTGGCTTACGAACCAAAAAACGTTATGGGAATGATGACCAATCTACCGCACAAAAGGCAACTGAAGTCACTAAAAAGCGTATTGACGATGGCTATAAAGGTGAAAGCGATAAACAGGAAGAGACACAAACACCTGAGAAGCGTGTCGAAGAAATCAAGCTAGAGCTTGTTGAACAAGGTAAGCTGGAGAGTGTTGCCCAAGAACTCGCCGCCCAAACAGTAGGACGGGGGTTAAAATACCAAATCACACAATCCTATATGAGCGGAAGCCCAGCCTTCTTTGATGTCAAATCGCGCGGTGGTGCTGTGATGATTACCCTCAACATCAACCACCCTGCTTATAACCATCTGATTGAAGTCTTGGAACAAGATCCGTCTGGCATTAACGAAGACGAGTTGCGCGAGCGATTGGATAAAGCACGTCAGGGATTGGAATTGCTCCTGATGTCATGGGCTAGATACGAAGACGAAGAGCCGATGGGCAACCGTCGTGATAGAGTACAACAAGCCCGTTGGGATTGGGGGCGGTATGCCCGCCAATTCTTAGGTGATGACGACGAATAATGCTGGGGGATATGCTCAAACAGCTCTGTCAATCTGCCATAAATGAGCTATGGCTTGTCGCACCGTTTATCAAGGTGGCTACCCTCCAGCGATTGTTGGATGGGGTCTCCCCGCATGTGATAATCCACTGTGTGACCCGTTGGCGACCAGAAGAAATTGCCTCTGGTGTGAGTGATATTGCTGTATGGGATGTGCTTAAAGGACGGGGTAATAGCCAGCTTTGGCTATGCCCCAATCTTCACGCCAAATACTATCGCGGGGATGACCACTGCCTAATAGGTTCCGCGAACCTCACTGCCACCGCGCTCGGATGGTCATCTCACCCCAATCTTGAATTATTGGTGGATATGAATCCACAGCACCCATCGCTCGCAGGATTTGAGTCTATCCTACTGGCAACCTCTATCCCTGTAACTGATGCGTTATATGAGCAAACCAAGTCGTTGGTGGATTTGATTCAGCACGAAAAAATCATCCTCCTGACATCACCTGATGCCCTTATCCAGCCTGAAGAGGGCGGGGGATATGAAGCGTGGATACCACACCTACGGAACCCCGAATCGCTATTTTTAGCATATGCCGATAAGCGCGACAACTTGACGGATGCGGTATATGCCGATGCTATGTCTGATTTGAGTGCATTGAACATCCCACAAGGCATGTCTAAGCCTGCATTTGAGTCGTATGTCGGTTATGCCTTATCTCAGATGCCGATTATCCGACAGATAGATGCGTTTGTGGGGCAACCGCGCCGATTCGGGGAAATGGTAGCACATCTGAAACGTCTACCCTGTGCAGATACACCTTATTTTGATACAAAGAGCGCATGGCAAACAGTCATGCGCTGGTTGTTGCATTTTCTACCCACACACTATAGATGCTGGGTGGATAGTCGTACTGAAATGTTTTCAAAATAAGAATTCAATCGATAGAAAGAGGATCTGGTATTTCTAATTCATCAATCTCTCGGTTAACAATACCAGCCATCTGCTTTTTGACTTTTGCTAAGGTTTTAGAGATTTTCGTTAAATCACCACCACACATATAAAATAATAAGTACCTAGCTACTGGTTGCCTTCCCTGATTTACTATCATATTTGCGTTTTTAGCATCCCAAAGTAGACCAACCCAAGGTTTTTCAGATAATCTTAAATCAATTTTTGAAACTAAGGTAACCGCTTCATCGAGAGTTTTATGATGATGTTGCATAAGATCTTTTACAACCTTTGAAATCATAACTAACCCAATTGGTCGAAAAAGTAAATGACCACCACTTTCATTACGATATTTTGCAGACACATTATCATTGAGTTTACTATCTAACAGGTCTTTCAACTCGGCAAAGTGTTCTATTAGTGAATCGAAAAATGATTTAGATCTTTCATAAAATGATTGAATAATATCATCTTCTGGGCGAGACTTCTTAAAATTAAACCATGCCTTTGGTTTTATATCTTGAGAGATTATATCTACTACTTCATATAATGCAACAACACTTGTCAAACTAGTTTTATCTGAACGAGGTATATTTTTTTGCGTAGAGATACTAATTTTACCATCAAATAATGGATGGTTTTCAATCAACATCCTTGTTACTATTGCAACCACATCATCTTCATCTAATGCCACAAGTTCACCAAAGCCAACAGGTTTTGCATGTCGATTGAGAGATGTAAAAAGTCTTCTAGTCCTTTCCATTCCCTCACTATTGTTTTTGTGAGCAACAAAAATAGCACTAACTTCTTCATTGCCCAAAGACTTACTTTGCTCTACGGCTTGTTTTATGCCAGCCACCCGATGTTGTCCATCAATTGCAAATAATATCTCATTTCCACTAAGTTTCAGTAACCCTAGTGTTTCTTCAACATAAAATTCATTTTCTTCTAAATCTAAAAACTCATTTTCTTTAATATCTAATTCATACCATTCAGGCATACCTCCATAAACCCCAATTACAAGCGAATTAAAGAATCTTTGTTCATGTTCAAGTAAATATTTCGCTATATTTTGTGTGTGTTCCTTTTGTAATACTCTCTGAATTAGTTCATTAAGAGAATTACTCTTGTGAATCTCATGGGCAAAAGTTATGCGCTCAGCCATGTCGCTTAACTTTACTAAAGTCACATAATAAATCCAATCACCCATTTTACCTCTTAGGGCAGGAAGCAAAAGATTTTTTGTTTTCATTTAATCCTCTCAAGAAAACGCCTGTTTACTTTTCTTAGATTCGACGGGTATTTGTTTGTTAGTTGGGGGAAGAAAAGAGCGTATTAGTTCACTTTCGACATCATTTAGAGATAAACCTAAACCATCTAATACGGCATAGTAAAAAAATAGATGATTACTTTCTTTATATAGAGAAATTAGTTTCCTAATTTCTTTTCTACCTTTATCACTTGTTTCTTCATTTATGTATTGCCTAAAGCGAACTCTAAGATTTTTTGCTCGACCGATATACATTAAATAACGAATTTGCAAATTATCACTAATTCCAGGCTCAAGACAAAAAGCATAAATACCTAATTTGGTAGGTATTGAAGTTATGGATAATTTACTAAAGGGTATTTTTTCCCAAAATAATGTCATGTGCTTTTTGTAGCTAATCCAACTTTGAGGCATTAGTGTAAAATTATATTGATGTATTGCCTCATATTTTATTTGTTCTATAAAATCGTAATTTTCATTAACCATATGATTAATACTTTGAATTGTTATAGATAATTATCTGTGACTATAACACTTATTATACTGTTAGTCAACAAATTCTCCTTTTTGTTAAAATAGCCAACGCTCACCCGCACAGTACCACCTGAGCGGAGAGTGCCAGCCCATTCATGCGCCCACGGCGCACAGTGTAGACCAGCCCGTAATGCGATATTCTGTGCGCCAAGTGTGGCTTCAACTGCTTGGGGGGCTACCCCATCTACAGTCAACGACACAATGCTCGTGTGCTGGCGTGGCACAAAAACACGCACCCCCGCAATGCCCTGTAATTCGGATACCAGTTGGTTGGTCAGGGCATCGGTGTGGGTGTTGATGACATCACGCCCAGTTTCATGCAACCATTTGAGCGAGGCATTGAGTCCCGCAATGGCGCTGATATTATGACTGCCCGCCTCATAGCGTGAATGACCTTCTGTGGGCATATCAAGGCTCTCGGATTGTGTGCCTGTGCCACCATATAAAATTGGTAATGGTCGCCAAGCTGTGCCAAATGCAATCCCTGCCACACCAAACGGTCCGTAAAGCGATTTATGCCCCGAAAAAATCAGTGCATCCACACGATTCATATCCATCAATTTCAAGCCCGCCATCTGTGAGCCGTCCACC
>JANRKU010000064.1:0-26460 GCA_033763335.1 bacterium | reverse complement strand
GATGACCCCTAGTATGCCTGTTTCTGAAGCAGTATTCAGATAAACATTATGGGCAGAGGCTAAACGGTCACGGGCGAGTTCTGGGGTGCGATAATCCCGAAAGGCACGCCCATAATTGCCCACCCCAACACCCACTATCGGGTTGTCGAGCAAGATTTCGACTGCGCTCCGATACATATCTACCCGCACTTCATCCCCACTATTGCGTGTTTGGCTGATGGTAAAGATGACCACAAAGCCAATCGCGCCTATGATGACGAGGGGGATAAGCCATTTTCTGAGATTTGCCTGCTTTTCACCCCCGATAACACGCATGAGGAAAAATGCGCCTATCCCCGCCCCGATAGACAACAATCCCCCCCGCGAAAATGTCAATAAGAGGATGATGCCCAATATCCCCGCCAATAACCATAATGCAATCCGATAATCGTGCCTACGGGCTGTTAGCGCCCAGCCGATGGTGAGTAAAATTAACGGGGCGACATAGCCTGCCAGCAGGGTACTGATATTCATCGCCAATGCCAGACGAATGGGTTCTAATGGCACAAGACCCACATCCATCCATCCAATTTGTGTATTTGGGATGATGCCGAGTCCAAAGTACCATGAGGCAATTTCGATACCAGAAAATAGCACAACGATTGCACCCATAAAAAATTGCGCTTCTATGACCAAGCGCCCACGCCCACGCTGAAATAAATCGGTTAGCACAAAAAAGATGGTGAGGTGCAAAAAGATGAACCATAAGCCTTCAATGGCATTGCGCGGTTCTATGCCAAAAATTGTGGATAGTACCCAAACGGCACTCATCGCCAAGAGTGGGCGGTTAAGTGGTGTTTGTGGCAACCCCTCCCCGCGAAATTTGCGAAAGTACCATATCCCCATGAGCAGGCTCATGAAGGCATGATGAAAGATGCGAATGGGGAACACCAGAGTATAATAAGCACTCCCACCAATGAAAATAAGATAGAACGCCAGAAAAACGAAGGTCAATCGTTGGGAACGCATGGGGCAATCATCCAGTTTTACGTTAAAATTTAGCCTGATTATGTGCGTATCTTTTGGTACTATTATCATCTGTAGAAAAATGGTTGTGAAGGATTGGTCTGGTGAATTGGCGAGTTCAACTTATTTTGGCTATTGGAACACTCTTTTTAGCAGGATGTGGCACAACAAGCGGGGTGGATATGACCTTGACTGTGAGTGCGAATGAGGCGTTGATGGCACAAGAGATTGCCATGCTCAATAGCGCCTCTTTTGTGCGACGTACAGAAGTATCTATGACACTTGCTGTTAAAGAGACTGAACTAGCGCAAATATTAGACTTGAACCAAGTTATTGGGTCAACATTGGCAGTGGGGTCTACTCCCACCTATGATTTGCAATTGGGCATTGCCCAACCAGATAGAGATGTCGAAAAATATCAGGAATTCATGACTGGGCGAAATGTAAATCCGCCGATGCCCGGTGGTAGTTCTGCCTTTGCAACCCCTGTCATGTCTGATGATATGAATGCGATTGAGAATCGCGGTGGTATGACTGACTTCGCACTTAATAGTGGGCAAATTGCACGGTTGGGTGTGGCAAGTGCTGTAGACCCAAATACGGATTGCCCGATAGATATTGGCACTAATTTTTCTGCGAGTGTCTCTGCTTTATACTTGGTTATGCGTGCCAATGGTTTGCCCGCAGGTGCGCCATTGGCGGTGACGTGGTATTATGGCGAAGAAATTCGCGCCCAAGATACATGGGCAACCCCGCGAGATTTTAATGGGGTGTGCATTTGGTTTAGTTTAGAGAACAATCGCACAGAATTCACCGCAGGCGAGTGGTCGGTGCAATTATTTGCGTATAATCAACCCATAGAAGACCGCTTGCGCTTTACATTGACGAATTGATTTTTGGCACATTATCGGAGCTTGCAGTGAAACGCATCCATTGGCTGAGTATTGCATTTGTTATTTGCGCCCTATTTGGGGCTTTTATGTTGGGGGGCAATGGCACAACCGCTCAAGAAGAAGCCCCATCACCTACACCCGCTTTTAGCTTTATCAATGTAGAAGCGGCGCGTGTGCGTGCCGCCCCAAATGAAACCGCCCTTTCTATTGGGACATTGCTCAGAGATGCCCGCCCCATTCCCTATAACCGAGATGAAACAGGTGCTTGGGTATTGGTGGGATATGCTGGTGGATTTGGCTGGATACGCCGTGATTTGGCGGTGTGGGTACAGGATATAGATGCGTTACCCATCCTCACAGCCGATAATCTGACTCCAACACCAGCCCCTATCACCCCTTCCCCAACGCCTCGCCTCGTGACACTCACACCAGAAGGTAGTTATGTCAATGCACGGGTGAATGTCTATGTTCGCACAGGTCCAGGACTGAGTTTTGTGCCATTGGGGATTTTAACCCCGGGCAGTACGGTTGAACCGCTTAATATTGATGAGACCAACACATGGGTACTCATCCGTTTTTCGTATAGCCAAGAGGAAGATGGCGCAACCGCTACACAAGTCATAGATGGATTTGGATGGGTCACGCGCAATGTGGTGCTGTGGACGGTAGATATTAACCAATTGCCGATTTTATATGATGATGCGCTCACGCCAACTATCACCTATACCCCAACATTTACGCCAAGTGCCACACCATCAGCCACCAGCACACCGACTCTTACTGCTTCGCCATCAGCGACCAATACGGCTATACCAACCGAAACACCAACGGATTTGCCGACCAATACAGCTATCCCGACTGATGCACCATCAGAAACGTCTACAGCCACTGAGACACCCAATCCAACGGCGACAAATACTGATATGCCGTCAGAAACGCCTACAGATTTACCGACCAATACGGCTATCCCGACTGAAACACCAACGGATTTACCGACCAATACAGGTATCCCTACCGAAACGCCAACAGATTTACCGACCAATACCAATATGCCAACATCCACACCAACATTATCAGGTGAGGCAACTGCACTACCTATTCTTAATACTGAAACACCCATACCACCAACAGAGACCAATACCGATATTCCGTCTGAAACACCAACCGATTTGCCGACCAATACGGCTATCCCAACCGAAACACCATCACCAGAAACAACCGCGTTGGATGTGCCATTAGTCATGACAACCGAAATTGCCACTAACACCGATATTCCCACCGAAATGGCGACCAATACCGATGTGCCAACCCTGACAGAGACACCATCATCAGAAGAGACGGCATTGGTTGAGGCGACATTAGCCAATACCACAGAAACATCAACACCGACCAATGAAGCCACAGCAGAAATAACAGAAGTGGTGGCATTGGCGACTGATAGACCGATTACCCCACAAATAACCAATGTCTCGGTTGATTCACCGCCCCCATCATCAACAATCCCCATAGAAGCAATTTTGGCGGGTGGGGCATTATTCGTCATCCTAACCTATGTGGTGATGTATTTGCGCGGACAAGCCGCCATTGACCGTTATAATAATGGTTTTGTGGTTGAGACCTGTCCTGTGTGTGGGGTAGGGCAATTAGAAGCAGAAACCCGTGTTGTGCGCTTGCTTGGGATTCCACGCCCACGCCGTACTGTGCGCTGTGACCATTGCCGTTCATTATTGCGTGAGACAGGGCATCGGCGTTGGCGCTATGCAGTCGATAAATTAGCCAATTTAGCCATGTATGACCGCTATAATGGGCTAGAAGTAGATGAACGCACCTTGCAAAAATTAGCCGATAACCCTATTCGCCCTTCTGGTGATGAATGATATGGTTTTGGTGGAATGTATTCCCAATTTTAGCGAGGGACGGCGAAAAGATGTCATTGAGGCGATTGTAAGTGCCATTCAATTGGCAGATATTCAGCTACTAGATGTGAGCAGTGACCCAGACCATAATCGTACTGTGGTCACATTTGCTGGCACACCCTCTGCGATTGAGCAAGGCGCGTTTTTTGGTATTGCAGAGGCAAAAAAGCATATCAATTTAGATGAGCATGATGGTGTGCATCCGCGTATTGGCGCGACAGATGTTATGCCATTTGTGCCATTACGTGATGCCACCATGACCGATTGTGTGGAAATTGCACATCGTCTTGGAAAACGGGTGGCATCTGAACTCGATTTACCCGTCTATTTTTATGAATATGCCGCAAAAACCCCTGAACGGCGCAATTTAGCTGAGGTGCGTCGTCATCCCTATGAGCAACTCAAGCATACGATTAAAACTGACCCCACCCGCCTCCCTGATGAGGGGAAGCCGATTTTAGGGAAGGCTGGTGCGGTGGCGATTGGCGCACGCAGTTTTCTCATCGCCTTTAATGCCTTCCTCAACACGGATGATGTGAGTATTGCCAAAGCGATTGCGGCTACCATCCGTGAAGCAGGTGGGGGATTGCCTTACCTCAAGGCATTGGGATTATTTGTGAATGGCAAGGCGCAAGTCTCGATGAATGTCACCAATTTTCAGCAAACATCCCTCTATACCATTTTGGATAAAGTCAGATATGAAGCAGAACGGCATGGCGTGGTGGTAACACACACCGAATTAGTCGGACTCATCCCACAATCGGCATTGATAGGGACGGCATTGGACTATTTGGGATTGCCACGAGAGACGGCATCGCGTATTTTAGAAACCCGTTTGGGCGCTGTTACAGGAGATTATCATGAAATTCCATTTGAATAAAGTAGTAATGATGTGTGTGTTGATGGTCATGATGACCGCCTGTTCTGAGGATGAAGGGCAACAAGCCCTATCGGTGACATTACCGCCTCAAGATGTGGTGCAATTGGCACAAGGCTTGCCAACTGCCGCTCCACCCACACGCACACCAACCTCAACGGCGACCTATACGCTTACCCCAACATCCACCTATATGCCCACAGCGACCTATACCCCTACCCAAACACCAACTCTAACCCTCACATTCACACCATCGCCAACTTTCACACCAACATTTACCCCTACGCCCGAATTGTATAAAGACCATTATTTATTTGGTCGCCCCATTGATACAGGGCTTGGCGGGAGCGATGAATTAGACCGCACCTATGCCTATGGCGATACCCAATTGGGCAACTTAGAGGTGCATTTGGGGGCGGATTTTGTCAATCCCCGTGGGACACCTGTTATTGCTATCGGTTATGGCGAAGTGGTTTATGCTGGTAGTGATTTGGATGTGTTGGTTGGACCTACCAACGATTATTTTGGTAATGTGATTATTATTTCGCACGGCATACAAGCCCCTGCATGGCAACCTACCTATAGCGTATATGGGCATTTAGACCGTGTAGATGTGGTTGCGGGGCAATTTGTATCACAAGGGGAGCGTATTGGGATTGTCGGTGCAGAAGGCATCGCCTATGGCGCACATTTGCACCTCGAAATTCGCGTGGGCGATGACCCATTTGATTATCGTACCACGCGCAACCCCGACTTATATATTTTCCCCAAACCAAGCACGGGCATGGTTGTGGGACGTGTGACCGACCCCAATGGCAACCTTATGCAAAACATTCCTGTGCGCTTGCGTCGTGCTGGCACAGATAGCACTATCGAATATTACGCCTATACCTATGCAGGCGATAGAGTGAATAGTGGTGAGGCATGGGGTGAAAATTTTACACGGGGCGAATTGCGTACAGGTGAATACGAGATTTTTGTCAGCACCCTATATGGACGGGTGTTATTTACACAAACGATTACGGTGACAGGCGATAATGCGGTTTGGATGGATATTGTCATCCCACGCGGGGAACGCTTTATACCGGGAAGTACCGCCGTCCCGTGAGTACCTCTAAATCTCTGTATAAATTGTAAGGGCGCAACATGTTGCGCCCTTACACACCTAATAAATGAAGAAATCCGTTAAAATGGGCGGACTTACGCCCATTTTATACCCGTTTTATGCCTATCAGGGACCATAGACCCGATACGTGAACGAAATCGAAATACCCGCGTTGATGCTATCAATACGGATAATCGCACGTCGCCCTTCTGCCGTGAATACACCGAGTATTGTACCGGGGACAAGAGCGCCATTGGCGATGGATGTGGTATTGACCCCATTAGCCCCTGTGATGTAATCATAATGTGATGTATCCCAATTCACTGCACCCAAAACGCCCATGCAGTAAGTGGTGGCGGTGCATGTCCCTGTGGTATTGAGTCCACCACCAGAATAGGTTATATCATAAGTGGGAACAGCGTTCACTTCCAAATCGAGGCTTGCGCCTGTTGTGAGGGTGGCATTGTTGATGAGCAATAGGGGTCTATCTAATTTATAGGTGAAATTATAGATATTGTTATTGCTCTCACCTGTGCTTTCATTGACCTCATTATTCAAATCGGCAATGATAATGGCACTATAGATGCCTGTAGCACCAGAAAGGGTCAAGGACGGGGTCAATGGGACGGTTTGTTCTAAGCCTGCACCCAACCCAGAGAAGTTATATGAAGCAAAAACTGCACCGGGGTCAAATGAACTGGCAATCGCAAATGGACCGGCATTCACACCGCCAAGATTACGCACATTTACATTAATGATAGTTGGCGTATTCCATGTGATGGTGGTTGGTGAGGCTGATACAATGACAACATCGGGGAATGGCAATGGGGCAGGTGTTGATGTCGCGCCCGGTGTTGGGGTGGGTGGGGCGGCAACAATGGCAACAGTGTTGCGATTGCCTGTGACTTCGGCAATATCTGTCGAAAGCCAACCCAATCCGCCACGATATTCAATCACAACCCATGTGAAATCTATATTTGCGCCAATCACACGGAATTGTTCGCCATTTTGCAATTGCCCAATGACATCATAATTTGTACCCGGTCCACTCCGCACATTTTGACGTGCGCCTGTCACCTTAATATACACACCATCTAAGGTTGCTGTGGGTTGTGGGGTGGGTGTGCTAACAGCCACAACTTCGGTTGGTGCAATGGGGATGAGTGGCAAGCGTTCTCTGCCCATATACCGCGCTAATAATTGACTCCCGCCAAAACTGCCCAATTGAATGAGGACAACATTGTTAGAAAATTCATTGCCCGAAAATCCTGTGGGATTTAGGACACCTTGTACACCCACAACATCGCGCACAGTCACTAAATTTGTCACCAAATTGCCTGTTTGCCCAATGGCGGCGGCAATTAAATTGATGGCATCATAGCTGGCGGCAGAAATGGCATCTGGCAATTCGCCATAGGCATTAATATAGGCATCCACAAAGGCGACACTTTCTGGATTTGGAGCATTAAATGTCCAGCTATTTGTGCCTAAAACACCTTGTAACTGGTCAAAATCAACGTTTTCTCTGAATTGTTGAGTATCTGCTTGGTGATAGGCATAAATCCCCAACCAACCCGCATCACGCAATTGGTTATAAAATTCTGCGGCAAGGTCTGGCGCACCAAATGCCGCCACAAATACAGGTTGTGTAAGCATGACTTGTGTTACGATGTCACCAATTGTTTGATTCACATCGAGGATGATGGTGCTTTCTGTGGGGGCGGGAGAGGCTTCGGTGAGTGCCACCGAAAATCCGACTCGTGCGCCTGTGCTGTTGCGGTCTAATTGCACAGTGGTTACTTCTGTGAGGCGTGCTTCGTTGATGAGTAAATCGGCTAAGGCGCTTCCTTGCCAACGCTCTGCGGCACGAATACGGAATAATAGCCCTGTTTGGTCAGATGCAATGACCGTATCACCTGTTGCAGGGGTGAGGATGGGAACATTGAGGCTTTGCAACAATGGCAACGAGCTAAGGACTTGCTCTGTGGTTTCTGGTCCCAAAATCGCAATGACACGGGCATTGGCGAGGGCTTCTACCGCATTCATGGTCGAGCCTTCTGGCTCAATTGGTTCGATGACCAATTCTAATTGGAAGAATGTGCCATCTGCGCCACGCACCCCACCGCGTGCGTTAATTTCTCTGATGGCGAGCCTTGCCCCGTTGGCAAGTGCGCCCCGTTCATCGCCTAATACCCCTATCCTAAAAACAGGACTCGTGGTTTGTGCGCTAATCAGGCTTGAAAATGTGAAGATGACAATGGCAATTAAAATGCCGAGTGATACATGATGTCGTCTCATAAGACATATCCTTTCGTTTTTATGCGCTTTTCTTTACTATACTCCATATCTGCCTTTTGAGGATATACACAGCTCAAAATTGTAATGTTGGCATTTGAGCGATAACCCGTTAGAATTATAAGAAAATACCCAGCATCAATGGCAACGCTTGTATCATCAGCCTATTCTGTTATGTGATGGTGATAGGCTTATCGTCTATACAGATAGACAATTTTTGGATTTTTGGAAGGAATAAACGGAATGTCAGAGCTAACCTATCTTACTCAAGAAGGCAAAGAAGAACTTGAACGCGAATTAGAAAAATTGCTCAAGGAGCGCCTGCCAGCACTCGCCGCAAAACTCAAAGAAGCGGTGGCAGAAGGTGATTTGAAAGAAAATGCCGATTATCATGATACCCGCGAACAAAAATCATTTGTCGAGGGTCGTGTGCAATACCTAGAAAACATTTTGCGTTCTGCTGTGGTCATCTCCAATGATGGCTCAACAGATGAAGTGCGGATTGGTGCCGAAGTGACCATCCGAGAAGATGGCGCAGACCAAGACGAGACCTATCTTATCGTTGGCGCGGCTGAATCTAACCCGCGTGAGGGCAAAATCTCGCACGAAAGCCCTATCGGTAAGGCACTTTTGGGGCGGAAAAAAGGCGATAAGGTCAAAATAAATGTCCCCAGTGGTGAAACACTGGTGTTCAAAATCAAAAAGATTAAATAGCACGCCATTGTTATGAGGGTGCAACCAATTTGCGCCCTCATCGTGATATAACCCCGCACACCCGTTATGGCAAGCTATAAGTCTCTAGCAAATTCCGATAATGCACAGGCACATAACTCATGACTTCGGTCTCATAGTCCAATTGCAAAAAGGCTTCTGCTAATTCTGGTGAATCGGGTTTATCGGCATGTTGGCTTTTCCACCATATCATGAATGGGTAAATATAAGGTCTGCCATGACGAAATTCTTCAATAATCATACGACCTGTTACCCCACACGCGCCAATAAGGTCTGATTGCTCAAACGCCTCAAATAAACGTGAATTGTCATACATCACCCGCCGAAATGTGGGCTTCCATCCTGTGTAATCGCCTTCTAATATGGCATAACTCGCCCGTGATGGTACACCATCCAATGGCAACCCCACCGACCCCGCATTGATGAGATGCCATTTTCGCCCATGAATTTCGATATGGCGATTGATGGCTAAATGGGTATGTGCCAATAACACCGTTTCTTCTGAAACAGATTCGAGCATATCATAAATGTCTTCTGATGTCGTATGGGGATAAATGCCCTTAAAGTGATTATTAGGCGAGCCATGCACCACGCGCACGCTGGTCGCATCGGGATAGTGAAGCGTGAGGGTATCGGGCAGGGCGGCGATAAAATTGAGCCATTTTGCCCCCAAATTCTTTTTCAGCCAAATGGGTGTGGTGAAGTCCTTTCGTTCTTGTGGCGCTCTGGGGGTATCATGTTCTAGGGCATAAAATTCATGATTGCCCCGCATGATATGAACATGTTCTTTCACAAGGCGCTCTAATACTTGGGCAGAAAATGGGGCAGAATTGACAGAATCCCCTGCGACAATGATGCCATCCACATCAAACTGTTTAATATCCTCTAAAACCGCTTCTAGGGCGGGTAGGTTGCCGTGAATATCGGCTAGTAGTGCAATGGTCGTCATAAAGCAATTTTCCCTCGCAAATAAAAAACGATGAGAGTAGCTCTCATCGTTTGTATACACCAAATAGATTGAATTTCCCTAGCCGTTGATGGGCGTAAAGTCGCCTGTCCCACCAAATGGGTCGTTATCTTCATCTTCTTCATCAAAAGGTAACGGCGGTGGGGCAGATGGACGGGTCACACCTGTATTGGGAAGTGGTGGTGGCGGACCAATCTCATAGGCATCCAACGGACGTGCGCCTGTGGGCGACATCGGTGGTTTGGTGGGGGTTGGCATGGGTGGTGGTGGGTCAATTTGATAGGCATCCAACGGGCGTGCGCCTGTGGGTGATAAGGGTGGTTTTGGTGGGGGTGTAGAGCCAATCGCATACTCTTCTACGGGTGTTGGGACTTTGGCAGGAGGCACATCTGAGCCGCCTGTGCCAGATTTCTTTTCCCATCCCTGCATTTGCAAGGTGAGCGCCGAAAAATGGCTATTGGGTGGCAATGTGCCATCAGTACCCATCGTCACGGCGGCGACTTTGGCTTGTACCCGCAACATTTTGCTGGATAGTTCCAAGGTAGCGCCTTGCTTGAGGATTACAATATCGTTAGCAGGGTCATCTACGCGAGATTCTAATTCGGCGCGGATGGCATAGTCGTTATAAGCATGTTCAGAGGCAAAAATTTTGGTGAAGGTTTTGACAAAATCTTCTTTGTCAAACAACCACACCTCAATTGCAGATAATTCTTGTGAATCGCCGATGGTATGAGCAATTGTCGCGCCACATTCACCTAAGAAATTGTCATCCGTATCTTCAATGGCGAATGATTCATCAAATTGCCGACCTTTGGTATAAGGGGCGATTCGTTGCATCAATGGAGCGCCATAATTGACTGTTCCCGCATCTTTGACGGTGCTAGAACGCATTTCTTCTTCTAGGCGTTTGCGCTCACGAATTTGCTCAACATTACGTTTTGCCTCTTCATTGCGGGCAATATCTTCTGCCGATTTAGGACGAATCCGTTCCCAGAAGCGTTCCACATACCCACCGATGAGCAAACCCCATGCGATGGCGACAATCCATGCCAGTGCAACGAACAAAACACCACTAATTATCCATCCCAAAATATCACGAATGATACCAATGGGGGTGGGGGATGCTGTGCCTGCACCGACTTCAACCGCTAATGGTTTCACTGTTGATAGGGCTGTTTTGATGGGTGCAGAGACACTTTCATTGGCGAGTAGGCGGTCAATTGCGCCAGAAGGATTTTCGACACGGGCGAGTTGCGTTTTTGCATCATCGGCGTTAATCACACCAGATTGATAGCTACCTGCCACGTTGATAATCCAGTTATCGCGTGCGCCTTCGTTTAGTTGGTTGGGTGTGCCATTGTAGAAAACCACAGAGGCGATATTATATGCCCAAAACATCCCAAACAAGAACGACAAAATCATCCACAATAAAACCCGATATTTGGGCAATTGGGGTTCAATAACAATTTTGAATATGCCGTTATAACTATCCATAACCCAATCACGAATACCCTTAAACAAGGATTTCTTGGGTTTGTTATCGGCAGGAGGTTTCGCTTTTTTTTCTTTCGCCTTTGATTCCTTTGGCGTTTTTTCTTTTTTCTTGGGTGTTTCCTCTTCCATTTCGTCTAATTCGTCATCCATGTCGAAATCATCTGCCATGAGTGATGCCTTTCGTTGGTTAAATTCACACGCGCTTAATAGGTATTGTACAAGATATGACCTAAATCTGCCAAAAAATTTATAGGGTTGATGTTACCCACAAATTGACCCCATGTCAAAAAATGATAACAAGGGGGACTAATTTCCCCCCCGCTTCCTAATAGTAACTAGCGATGCGCTCGTCTTCGTCTTGCTCATCATCGCCTGTGGTGGGTTGTGCTTTTCCTTGATTGGGCAATTTCCATGCCGAATAATCACATTCTGGATAGCGCGAACAGCCATAAAAAATGCGTCCGCGTTTGGTTTTACGGACAATGAGTTCTCCGCCATGTTCTGCGCCACATTTGGGGCATTTTACCCCTGTGAGTTCGATATAGGCTTCGGTGTAGTTACATTCGGGATAATTATCACACCCGATGAATTTTCCCCAACGCCCATGCTTGATTTGCAATTGCCCTGTTTCACAGGATGGGCATCCGCGCCCAATATAATCGTCTTGGCGCATTTGGGGCATGTGTTGACGGGCATGTTCTAGTTGTGCCTGAAATGGTGTGTAAAATTCACGTACCATCGGTCGCCATTGCATATCACCTTCCGCGATGTCGTCTAGTTCTTCTTCCATGTGGGCGGTGAATTGATAATTAACGACATTCGCAAAATATTGCACCAGCAGGTCATTGACCAATTTCCCTGTTTCTGTGGGGATGAGGCGCTTGTCTTGTTTTTCGACATAATCGCGCTCTTGGATGACTTTTAGGATAGGTGCGTAGGTGCTTGGACGACCAATCCCGTGTTCTTCGAGTGATTGCACCAGACTCGCCTCTGTAAAGCGTGGTGGGGCTTGGGTGAAATGTTGCTCTGGGAGCAGTTGAACGAGGGTTAAAACCTCTCCGACTGTCACCTCTGGCAAAATACGTCCTTCATCTTCATCAAGGGGGGCATCTTCATCACGAGTTTCTTCGTAGATTGCCAAAAATCCCTGAAATTTGACCACACTGCCCGATACACGGAACAAGTAGGGCATGGGGGCATTTATCCCCGCACGAACTTCGATACGGAGGGTGTCGTATATGGCATTTGCCATTTGGCTGGCGACAAATCGCTCCCAGATGAGCTTATATAACTTAAACTGGTCACGGCTCAGAACCTTTTCTACGGTGCTGGGCAAGCGTAAAACGCTGGTGGGGCGAATGGCTTCATGCGCCTCTTGAGCGCCTTTGGCTTTGGTTTTATATTTTGGCAATTCTTCTGGCACAAACTCTTTGTTAAAGCGATTGATAATGTATGTGCGGGCTTCTTCTTGTGCCTGAAGCGCGACATTGGTGCTATCAGTACGCATGTAGGTGATGAGACCGACAGTGCCTTCTGCGCCCAAATCAATCCCTTCATAGAGTTGTTGGGCGGTACGCATCGTCCGCATGGCATTAAATCCAAGCCTGCGTGACGCATCTTGTTGCAGGGTGCTGGTGGTGAATGGGGCAGATGGGCGACGTTTGCGCGTGCCACGTTTGACATCTTCGACCATATATTGGCTCTTTTCGAGCATATCTAAATGCGGTTTTACATCACCTTCGGCTTTGAAAGCGACATCTTCATCCCGAATTTTGACCAATCGAATGATAAAAGGACGCTTATCGCTTGCCTGTTTTTGTACTTTGGCATCGAGTGTCCAATATTCTTCTGGCACAAAGGCTTCTATCTCGCGTTCACGGTCAACCAACAAGCGCACCGCCACACTTTGCACGCGCCCTGCTGATAACCGATTCCGCACCCTATCCCATAACAATTCACTGATGTTATAGCCCACCAATCTATCCAACACACGGCGGGCTTGATACGCATCTACCAGAGACATATCTACTGGGCGGGGATGGGCAAATGCCTCTTGGATGGCGTTTTGGGTAATTTCATGAAAAATGACCCGTTCTACTTTGCTCTCATCCATATCGGTGGCGTGAATCAGATGCCATGCGATGGCTTCTCCTTCACGGTCAGCGTCTGTCGCCAGAAAAATTTCACTGGCGTTATCTACTTCTTTTTTGAGCAGGCGCACATCATCGCGTTTTTCATTAGGAACACGATATTTTGGCTCAAAATCGTTATCTACATCCACAGAAAGCTGTGTGACCAATAAATCACGCACATGACCTTTAGAGGCGACAACCACAAATTCTTTGCCCAAAAAATTGCTGATAGTACGGGCTTTTGCAGGCGATTCTACAATCACCAATTTGTTTTTAGGTGATTTACCCCGTTTTTTGGGCGCAGAGGCAGATTTACCCTTATCCTTGCCCTTCTTGGGGGATTTGCTGGCTTCTTTGCTATCTTTCGTTTTAGATGATTTGCGCGGCGATGGTGATTTCTCACTTTTTTCTATCACAGGCTTTTCCATTCCGTCATGGGCGGGTGTTGCGCCCATGCGGAATAGGGTTGTCCCACAGACAGCACACTTGCCCCGAAGGGCAGGTGTGCCGTTTTTAGTGAAAACAGCCTCTGGTTCAACGACATCGCGTTTTTCTCTACATTTGACGCAATAGACTTGTATGGCTTCGCTCATTCTTTATTCCCATTGCCCTTTTTGGGGGATTTGCTATCTTTGGTTTTAGATGATTTGCGTGGTGATGGTGCTTTTTCGCTTTTTTCTATCACGGGTTTTTCCATCCCTGCATGGGCGGGCGTTGCACCCATACGGAATAGCGTTGTCCCACAGACAGCGCACTTACCCTTTAGGGCGGGGGTGCCATTTTTAGTGAAAACAGCTTCTGGTTCGAGAACATCGCGTTTTTGTTTACATTTGACGCAATAGACTTGTTGTGTAGTTTCGCTCATTTTAATTTTTCCTAACTAACTAAATCGAAATAGGTTGTTCTAAAGATAATCATGTTTTTTGCTAGAGCGCAAGTGGTTTACCACTTCTCTTACATCTTGCGAGCGATCTTTATGGCAAATAAACAATACATCATCAGCATCTACGACGATTAAATCGTGTATGCCGATGGTAACAATCATGCGGTCACTATAGACCATGGTCTGATGTGTATCCAAAATAACGCGGTCTGGATTTTGACTTTTGAACACATTACCAAATTTATCAGTTTTATGTACCTCAAATAGTGATGTCCAACTGCCCACATCACTCCAGCCTATATCTGCGGGGATGACTGCCATGCGCTTTGCGCCTTCCATAATGGCATAATCTATCGAGATAGATGGCATTTTTTCCCAGATAGATTTTAAGGCACTATCGTAATTGGAAGTGCCGATACTGGCAGCAAATTGCTCAAATAAATTGAATACAACCGGTTGTTGTGACAAAAATTCTTCTTTGGCACGTTTGGTCGTCCAAATGAACATACCACTATTCCAGCTATATTGTCCAGAGGCGACAAAATCTGTTGCGGCAATTAAATCGGGTTTTTCGGTGAATCGGACGGCATCGTAACTGGTGAAGCCGTTCATTTTGCGAATAATATCGCCTTGTTGAATATAGCCAAAGCCTGTGGCGGGGTAGGTGGGAGAGATGCCAAGTGTGGTGATATATCCCTCTTGTGCCAATTCATACGCCGCGCCAATCGCCTCACAAAAATAGGCTTCTTTGACGATATGATGGTCGGCAGTGAGCAAGGCGACAGTCGCGTTGGGGTTGCGTTGATGAATCATCCAAATGCCAAAGGCGGCGGCTGGGGCGCTATTTCGCCCATCTGGTTCAACAAAAAAATTTTCTTTGGGAATTTGTGGCACTTCTGCCATCATGCGCTCTACATAATTGCCACCTGTGACCACGCAAATACGTTCTGGTGGCAAAATTCTCCCAATACGCTCAATACTGGTGCGGAACATCGTCCGATTGTCTACCAATGGGAGTAATTGCTTAGGAGTTCCTTTTCGGCTCATGGGCCACAGACGTGTTCCACCACCACCAGCCAGCACAAGCGCGTATAAATTGTCTGTCATGTTAATTAACCTCGTAGCCATTCAATGGCTAAATTCATTACGTTACGAGGCTATATTGCATGTATCCTGCGGATTGTGCAAGCCCTTTTAGTTCTAAAATCGTGAGCAAACCCATGACTTCTGAACTATTTAGCCCTGTTTGGCGGATAATGTCGTCAATATGTGTGGGGTCTGTGCTGATAAATCGGAGTATTAATGCCTCTTCATCAGAAGACGGGACAACCGCTTGTGTTCTTACCCGTGTTTGCAAATTGGCATATTCTAAATTTAATTCGTCCAAAATATCTTTTGCAGATGTGACCAATTTTGCCCCATCTTGCAATAATTTATTTGTGCCAGAAGCCATGTTATTGGTGATATTTCCCGGTATCACGAAAATCTCGCGTCCTTGTTCTGCGGCGACCCCCGCCGTGATGAGCGCTCCACTTTTTTCTGGGGCTTCGATGACCAAGACCCCTAGCGATAACCCACTGATAATCCGATTGCGACGCGGAAAATTTTCGCCTATGGGGGGTGTCCCCACCGAAAATTCGCTCATGAGCGCCCCATTTTCGATGATATTTTTTGCCAATTGGTTATTTTTTGCGGGATAAATTTGGTCTGCGCCACACCCCAAAATAGCGAGTGTGCGCCCGCCGCCTTTTAATGCCCCTTCATGCGCCGATGTATCAATGCCTTCTGCCAAGCCACTGATGATGGTCACGCCATTTTTCGCCAATTCTTCAGAGAGTTGTGCGCTTATATCACGTCCATAGCGGGTGCATTTGCGCGTCCCCACCACAGCTAAGGCTTTGCTGTCTTGTGGGAGCAATTTTCCGCGTATATATAATAGGGGCGGTGGGTCATTGATGGTACGGAGCCTAGCGGGATAGTCGTCATCAGAAAATAAGACAAGATGAATATCCCACTTGGCTAATTTATCGTATTCTGCACTTAAATTGAGATTTTTGCGCTGGAAGAGCAATTTTTCAATGATTTTATCGCCTAATTTTGCCTCTTTAAGCGATTTTTCGTCGGCGTTCCATGCGTTTTGTAATGAGCCAAATTGGACGAGCAATTTTTCAATGCGCTTCATCCCAATCGTCGAGATGAGATTAAAACCAAGCCAATAATATCGCTCGTCCATGCCTTTTTTCTCGTTACCTCGTGTAGTTAGATGTTATGCCCATTGCGTTTTTGAGGCGCAACGTTGAACTGGTTTTATCCAGAATTTCTAGTGTAGTTACTTGACCGTTGCTTAATGTCCAATTGATGATATTGCCACTACACGTATAAGACCCAGAAAAATTTAATCCACTGCCCGATGCAGAGAGCGTGTTACCTCTTATGGAGATGGTTTCTAAGCCACTAGTTTCATACCATGTGCCTGCTAAATCATCGGGTTTGCATAATCCCTGATTGCTCAATAGCACAAATGCGACCACACCACCCGCCACTAATATCACCACAAGGAGCAAGGCGATGATAACCCCACTATTATTTTTCTGCGGTGGTTGTTGATAGGGATATTGGGGTGGGTAGCCATATTGGGGCGGTGGCTGTTGTCCATACGGCGGTTGTTGATAGGGCGGCGGTTGTTGCCCATACGGTGGTTGCTGATAGGGAGGTGGTTGTTGTCCGTATGGTGGTTGATTTTGCTGTGGCGGTGGATAAGACATATCTAATTTTCCCTCTGTATATCCATAAGATAATGAAGATTATAAAGAGAAAAAATATTTTTGCAAAAACTAGTCTTTATCCTCGTCCGATATACCGCCTAGCAACCCTTCTGGCAATCGCACGGTGATGGTGTTGGTATCGGTGTCGGTTTTTAGCACCACACTTGGTATGACAGGGATGAGAATTTCGCCATGCACATCGCTTTTGACAATATAGACATCATTTGCGCCTGTTTCTAAGACATCTACCAGCGAGCCAAGCAATTCGCCTTCATCCGTTTTGACAGTCATACCGATGAGTTGATATAAATAAATTTCATCGTCTGCCAATGGCACAGCGTCGGCTGTTTTGACCATTACGAATAAATCACGGAATAATTCGGCGGCATTGCGGTCATCAACGCCTTTTAGCTTGAGTAAGCCATATTCTTGATGAAGACGCATAAATTCCACCGTATAATATTTGGCTTTGGTGGTTTCTGGAGAATCGCCAAGTGCAATTTTCTTGAGTGCGGTGATACGTTCTGGATAATCGGTGAGCATTTGCATACGTAATTCGCCACGAATACCATGAGGACGCAAAATTTTTCCGAGTAATAGATAGGGGGGTGGGGTGGGGGTCATTAGGTTTTCCAATATGAGATGTAATCTCGGTTTAGTGATTGATGGATGTGAGATGCGTAAGGGCGCAACATGTTGCGCCCTTACAGGGTTTTATTGAGCGATGAGATTGTAAAATCTAATCAATTTCCAAAATGATGCGAATATCGTCTTTTGTAGAGACCACGCGCAACAAAGAACGGATGGCGTTTGCCACGCGCCCTTGTTTGCCAATGACACGTCCCATATCCGACTTTGCTACCCGTAATTCGAGGATAACAGACGAATTGGTGCGTTTTTCTTTTAGTTGCACCTGAGTAGGGTCATTGACCAAGTTTTGAGCGATGTATTCCACCAGTTCTTTTGCCATAGCGGTTTCTTATGCCTCTGTATTTTTGGCGGCAGCGGCGAGAGATTTTTTGCCTTTGCCTGCTTCTGGTGATGGGTAATTGGTGCGTGGGTCTACCTTCACAAAATTAGCTTTGGCTTCGGCTGCCAATGTTTCGACAGATTCACCTGTTTTCATGCGGGCAAAACGTGCGAATGTGCCTGTACGGTTAAAAACCGATTGGACAGCTTCGGTGGGTTGTGCGCCAACACTCAACCAATATAATGCACGCGCTTCATCTACAATATCAGTAGAGGGGCGGGTGCGTGGGTTGTGATGCCCAATGATTTCGAGATATTTGCCCCCGCGTGAACGGCGTGAATCGGTGACAACGATGCGATATTCGGGTTGACCTTTAAGCCCAACGCGAGCAAAACGAATAGTAACCATGTGTAAAATTTCTCCTAGAAAATGACTGCCAAATGGCAAAACTGACCATCGAATAAATAAAATAGGGTCGGGTTATCTTATCTGCGCTTATTGGGGTTAGATAAGCCCGGTATATTGGGCATATTACCTTTGCGTAATTGCCCCATCATTGTTTGCATTTGCTGAAATTGCTTAATGACCTCATTTACATCGCGTACTTGAACCCCGCTCCCCATCGCAATCCGTTTACGACGGTTGGCATTGAGGATTTTGGGATTTTCACGCTCTTTGGTGGTCATGGAACTGATGATGGCTTCAACCCGTTTGAGGCGCTTTTCGGCATCCTCTTGGTTAAATTCACCCTTCATCTGCATCTTATTGACACCCGGAATCATGCCGAGCAATTGCCCAAGCGGACCCATCTTACGGATTTTTTGGAGTTGCTCCAAAAAATCTTGTAGGGTGAATTGATTTTTCATCATTTTGCGTTGCAGACGCTCGGCTTCTTCTTCATCGTATGCCTCTTCCGCTTTTTCGATGAGCGACATAACATCGCCCATGCCCAAAATGCGGTCTGCGAGGCGGTCTGGATGAAAAACCTCAAAACCATCTATCTTTTCGGATGTCCCCAAAAATTTGATTGGGACATTGGTCACTGCCCGCATCGAAATTGCCGCACCGCCACGCGCATCCCCGTCAATTTTCGTGAGGATTAAGCCTGTAATGCCGACACTTTCGTTGAAGCCATTGGCGATATTCACCGCCTCTTGCCCTGTCATGGCATCTGCGACCAACAAAATTTCTGCGGGATTGGTGCGCTTTTTAATCTCGCGCAGTTCATCCATGAGGCGCTCGTCTATTTGCAGACGACCAGCCGTGTCGAGGATGACCACCGATGCACCAGCTTCTTTGGCGGCTTTGACCCCATTTTCGCATATATCAGCAGGGCGGGCATTCGTTCCTTGTTGATGGATACCAACGTTAATTTGCTTGGCGAGGGTCATCAACTGGTCAACAGCCGCAGGACGGTAAATATCTGCCGCGACAAGGAAAGGGGGTTTGCCATCTTTACGCAAATAGGTTGCCAATTTTGCCGCAGTGGTTGTTTTACCAGAGCCTTGCAAACCCACAAGCATAATCACATGGGGTTTACTACTCCCAGCAAAATTGAGCCGTCCGGGTTCGCCCAGTGTGGTTATTAATTCGTCATGGACAATTTTAACAACCATCTGACCGGGTTTAAGTGCCTTAGAAACTTCTGCACCAACCGCCCGTTCTTTGATTCGTCCAACGAAATCTTTCACAACAGGTAGGGCAACATCCGCCTCTAATAATGCCATACGCACTTCGCGCATGACTTCTGTCACATCGCCCTCTGACAATTTGCCAGAGCGCCCTAAACGGTCTAGTGTTTTTTGCAGACGTAAACTTAAACTCTCAAACATGGTCTGGAATCACAGTATTAACCTATCTTCGTAGACTCTGTATTGTAATAGTCATAGCCGATAACGTCAAGGAAAGATGCTAACCCCAATTGTGATTTGTTGGGCTGTCACGAATATATCTTGAACATTGTAGTTCGTATAGCGCGTATTCATGGCACTCGTGAACGCATTACTCAAATCTGCTACTATATGGGTACGCAAAATGTCTTGATGTTCACTACTCAATGCACCACCACCAATTAGGGTACTCATGTTCGTTTGAAATAGCACCATATATGATTGCGGGACGATTGTAATATGAGTAACGGCGACAATGCCGTTCCATGAACTGTAGATTGTCAGCATATTTTGGGATGATGCGACGATTAAATAGGTCAGACCATTACTTTCTTGTATTTTGAGGTGATAGAGCAATTCATTGAGTGGCAAGGTAATGGTTCGATACCCTTGTGGGGTTGTTGAGGCAGTTGGGGTTGCGAGTGTGCCACCAAATGGCGTATCGCTTGACCAATTTGGTCCATTGGTGAATCCCGCAAAACGGCGGTTTGCAGTATTGTTATTGCCAGAACTATCATAAATGATGTTATTTGCACCTTCATCAAAGTGATACAGAGCCATCGTGTTAATGTCGGGCATAAACGGAGCAGTTGGCGCAAGAAAGTTTGCTGTATAACGCACATTATCTGAAATTCGCAATTCATCAAAAAAGCCGTTATAAGGGGGATATAATGCAGGGTTATAATCATGTTTTTCTGCGCCGATGACGATGAATGGCTCGTTATTACAGGGGCTAATCCCACCCGGGTTACAAAAATTGCTGATATTGCGGTTATCATCATAGCTGATATTGCCTGTTGGTCCGTTTGCTTGGCGGACAAGCGTGCCATCTACAAAAATTTGCATCTGCCCATCTGCACGCCTGCGCGTGACAGCAATATGTCGCCATGTATTATTCGCAATCGTGCTTCCGCCCACAATTGTCAGCCCTGATGTGCCATTATTTACCCCAAAGGCAATCTGATTGCCACATAATGACACGCCATAATCGCCATAACTCACATTGCCAAATAAATCACGGTCTATGAGGATATTGCCATTAATCCATGTGTCTGTACCTTCATTACAAGAGGGTGTTGCATTATTGACAGAATCGGCTTTCATCCAAAATTCAATCGTAAAATCGCCACTATCTCCGCGTGTTGGGTCGCCACCAACATCAATAGAGCGATGTGGGTGTATAGGAATTTTGACACGCCCTAAATCGAGATTGCCATATCCCATAAATCGCATTGAAAATCCACCTGTTTGGGCGAATGATGTGTCATAGTCTGCCGTTCCCATCGTGGCTAGTGCTAAAATGACCAATGCTATTAGACTAAAAATGCTCACTAGGCGCATAAATATGTGTCCTTTTTTCAATTGTGTGCGATATATCTATTTTAGCGTAAGAATTGGTCATGTGTTCCCTTCTATAGTCTTGTGTTCAACCTATGTATTGACATTTAATAGAGTTAATGTCATCATAAATGAGACTTCATATCATTTAAGAACAGGTTTTTATGACTTTGATTGCACAATTACCCTATTCCAATGCCATTCACGCGCTCACCGTTGAGGAACTCTCTGCGGGGTATCATGGCGTGGATTTTGCCATCTCTAATATCAGTTTTACGCTTGGTGTTGGGGAACGTGTTGCGCTCATTGGACCAAACGGGGCGGGTAAAAGCACCCTATTTAAGGCATTGGTGGGCATGATTCCGCATCAATCTGGGTATATTTCGCTTCATGGCGAAGATTGTCGTACCAGTCATAAAATGTTCGGCTATGTGCCACAACAAGAGAGCATTGATTGGTCATTTCCTGCCACCGTAGAAGATGTGGTGATGATGGGGCGTGTCCGTAAAATTGGTTGGTTCAAAATGGCAAATAAGCATGACCGCCATATCGTCCATGAAGCACTTGACCAAGTGGGTATGGCAGATTTTTCTAACCGTCAAATCGGTCAACTCAGTGGCGGGCAAAAACGGCGTGTATTCATTGCCCGCGCATTGGCACAAGAAACCGATGTATTGCTCCTCGATGAACCCTTTAATGGGGTGGATGTAAATGCCGAAGCCGAGATTTTTGCCACGCTCGAATCGTTGCAAGAAAAAGGCATCACGATGTTGATTGCCACGCATGACCTCGCCCTCGCCAACACCCGTTTTGACCGTGTATTGGCGCTGAATTGTCAATTGATTGCCGATGGTGAACCTAAAGACGTTTTTACCCCCGATATTCTGCGCCGTGTCTATGGCAACCGTGTGGGCGTATTTGAATATGGTGGTCAGGCGACATTCATCCTAGACGAGCCTGTCGCCTAAAAAAGAGATAACATCATAATGACATTAGAAGAGATTTTCATCGCCCCTCTGCAATATAATTATATGCGTGAGGCGATTTTCGCGGCGATTATGGCGGGTTTGACCAGTGGGGTAATCGGTGCGTTTGTGGTGGTGCGTGGCATGTCATTTTTTGGCGATGCGCTGGCACATAGCATCCTCCCTGGGGTAGCGATTGCGTATATTTATGGCACAGGGGCATCGGCATTGCCCATTTTGAGCAGTATTGCCGATGAAGATGTCCGTTTATTCATCGGCGGATTGGGCGCAGGGATATTTTCTGCTGTATTGATTAATTGGTTCACACAGAAAAATCGGCTCAAAGAAGATACCGCCATCGGCATTATTTTTGTGGCGATGTTCGCATTGGGGATAGCCATCATCAGCACCGACCCGCGTGCCTATCAACGTGACCTCACGCATATCCTCTTTGGGGATATTTTTGGCATCCGCGAATCTGATTTGTGGATTATGCTCATCAGTGGGGTGGTGGTGATTGGGACGATTTTCTTGTTTTTCAAAGAATTGTTGGTGGTGAGCTTTGATAGTGGGTTGGCGCACGCGCTCAAATTGCCTTCTGGCGGATTGCAATTGCTCCTGCTGATTTTAGTGGCAGTGACGATTGTCGCCAATTTACAGGCGGTGGGTGTGGTATTGATGTTGGCGATGCTCATCACCCCTGCGGCAACAGCACAATTGATGACCAAACGCCTGAGTAGGATGGCGATGCTTTCGGCAGTAATTGCCAGTATTTGTGGGGTAATTGGGATTTATGTGGCGTGGCATTTGCATATTGCCGCCGCCCCTGCGATTGTATTGGTGGTGACAAGCCTATTCGCCTTCACATTTGCCGTGACCGCGCTTAGGAAGCGGGTATGGCATCACTAGAAAAGTAATCCTCGCATATATGGTACAATCCCCGTCAAATTATCTAAATCGGCGAAACGGTGTTTTTCTGCCCCAATAATCACTGTTGGGACGCGATTGGCGGTGTGATGCCGATTGCCAATGTCCTCTATATTGCCGTGGTCGCTGGTGATGATGACCACCCCCTCATCATTATTCCATGCCGATAGCACCCCTGCTATCACACCGTCAAAAGTGGTCAATAAGTCGGTGGCTTCTGTGATTGTGCCACGATGCCCAATGACATCCGTCAGCCAATGGGCAAAAAAAGCGAAATCGTATCCCCGTGAAATTTCTACCAAGCGCACACCGACATCAAAAGGCGTTAAAATGGGTGTATCGGTATATCCGAGTTGGCTATGCCAGCCCGCGCCTGTCCAGTCGCCACTGATAGCGCGACCTGCCCGTAAATCGGTTTCATCAAAAAAAGGGATTCCCGCCGATTTGAGCGCATATTGATAACTAGATGGCAAACTTTTTCCGCTATTGATGCCTTTATGCCATGGGGGAGGGTAGGCTTCGAGCAAGGCGGCAGTTTTGCCATGCGCCACCACTTCTTTGAAAAAATTTCCTTCGTCTAAGAGTTCCCGCGTGGCAATATTTGGCTTGGGTCCATAATGCTCGCCTATCAATTGGGGGATATTGCGCCCCGTGACGATGGTCGCTTGCCCTGTGCCACTTTGGGGCAAGCCTGCCACGCCCATTTGGGCATCGGTGGGGATGAATAGGCTACGCGGGGTGGATTGCACCCCTGTATCGCGTGTCCAGCGCAAGCCGTTGGTGAGGGTGTGCAAGGTCGGAAAATCTCCCGCCGAAAAGGGATTGGTGGCGGGGTTATCATCGCCCAAGCCCACACCATCTAAAAATATCAACAAAATATGAGGCATTATGATTCGCCTAGTTCCATTTCCAATGTCATTTTGGTGGGCAATCCGTGACTTCGCCAAATTTCTTCCCCAGTGGGCGAATAGAGGACAAATTCTGGACTGACATCAAAGCCTAATTCTTGTGTGAGGATTTGCCCCGTCTCGCTGAGAATATCCACACGAATTACGTTGTAATCGGCGCGGATTTCATCGGCTAACGCAATGATAGCGGGGTTCATCGCTAAGCAAGCAGTACAAAAATTACTGTGGAATACCAGCAGGGTAGGGCGACCATTGCCGATGAGGTCACGCGCTTCTTGTGGACTGCTCACAGTGGTGATTCCGGGACGCAATGCCAAATACACCATCAATAACCCGCCTGTGATGATGAGGCTTACCCCAAGCATGATAGGCACTTTTGCCTTGATTCGGCGCATGAATAAAATTGCCCCTAGCAAGATGGCAATGCTAAAAATTGGATAGGAAAATTGATTAAACCAGTTCATGATTGCCCATTTCCACACGGATTTGTCTTTATGGCATCTGCCAACACCGACCCAATGAGGTCATGCCCCTGTTGGTTGGGATGGGTATCATACACATAAAATAGCACATCACCCGCGCTTGCCCGTTCTTCAAAATGCGGGGTTAAATCCACAAAGGCGATGCCATCCATAGCGGTATATTTTTCAATCGTATCCCGTATCACAGTGCGTCCCTCTGCCCATTTTTGATACGATCCTTCTGGGTCTTTTACTACGCTCAAAAATCCGACATCGGATAAAATGAGGTGCATGGGATTATCAAAAATTTTGGCGACATCGGCTTCATCCCCCACATAGGGCAGGTAAATAGTCTCTTTGGATGGCAAATAAGCCAAAATTACGCACGCATCAGCCGATACTGCTTGTATATCGCGCCACGATTGGCGGGTCATTTCGACAGGACGACTGGCTTCTAATACCTCTGCTGAGACGACATTATTCCAAATATACCCCTCCAAAAATGCCATTGGCTGAGATGTCCCGTTCAGGGTCAACATCACAGGGTATTTGAAATTATCCCCTTGTGGTTGCTCGAATGTCCATAATAGCACCTGACGCGGGTCTTCGCGCATGGCTTGGCGGGCGATATGGGGTAATTCAAACGGATTTTCGGCAGTATATTGCCAAGTATAGGATTGGGCGTTAGAAATATCGTTGCCCTCAAAAAAGGCGATAATGACATAATCGGCGGTGGTATCGGCTTCATATTCTTTCATCACAAGGGCTTCTTCGACAGGACCATAACCCCGAAAACCCATATTCCGTACCGAAAACCCGCTTTTTTCTGCCAAAATATCTGTCCATGGGGTGCCGACATTGGGCGCTTCGGTGAATGAATCGCCTAATGCGATAACCCGATAATCATCTGATGGATTTTGTGGCACTCTGAACCCATCTTCATCCCACTTCAGCAAATATTCATCGAGGATGGCATTGGGGTCATCGGGCGGGGCAATGGTATTGGGTTGGGCGATGAATAAATCCCCCATACCCACATAAAATTTGATGGTTTCGGCGGGGATGATGAGCGCGAGGGCGCGATTGAATAATTCTGGCGAAATAAGAGCAATCGCCCCAATGGTCACAGCAATGCTGATGAGCATGAGGGCGATGTTGATGCCCCATTTTTTGAGGCGGGATGGATTTTTTGTGGTGGTGGCTGTGGTCATAAAGTCATTTTCTCAATCTGTCAGATAAGGATTGGTACGCTTTTCTTTGCCAATGGTGGTGGCTTCCATGTGACCCGCCAACACACGGGTATCATCCCCTAATGGGAATAATTTTTCTGTGATGGATTTTATCAATAAGAGATAATTTCCGCCCGGTAGGTCTGTCCGCCCGATGCTCCCTGCAAACAGGGTATCCCCACTAAACACCGTTTTTTCGCTTCGCAGATAAAATGCGATATGGTCTGGTGCATGACCCGGTGTGAATAAGGTTTCTAGGGTAATTCCGCCCAATGTGATGGTTTCTGGCTCACTGGTCAAGAGTCTATCGGGTATAGCGGCATCTGGAAAGGGCTTGCCTGTGAACATCATGCCTTGTTGTGGCAACGATTTGAGCCATTTTTCGCCTTCTTGATGGATATAAAAGGGCGCATTGGTCAGTTTTTTGAGGGGCGCACTCGCCAACACATGGTCAAAATGGCTATGGGTAGCGAGGATGAGTTTAATCTCCCATCCTTGTTTTTTGGCGGTATTCAAGATGAGTTGGGCATCATCTACTGGGTCTATGACGATGGCTTGTTTTTTCTCGGTATCCCCAACGATATAACAATTGGTGGCGGCGATACCCAATGTAAGCGACTGAATTTTTATCATGTGGTTGCCTCTGCGGGGGCGGATTTTTTCCCGCGTCTGAATAATCCCAATAACAAGCGGAGTTCTTCCATTTTGA
>JANRKU010000063.1:0-18020 GCA_033763335.1 bacterium | reverse complement strand
TGGGCGATTCGCTATAAACCACATTCGATTGCAACGCCAACCCATTCAAAAAGCGCCCATCGTTATCACGGGCATCCACCAAAATCCGCGCCGAGCCATCTTCATAAATCACACGGGTTTCTAAATTCTCGCTTCTGCCCTCAGAAATTGTCCAGCGCACTGTTTGTCCCCAAAACCGCGAAAAATTGCTCCAAGAGACCCAATCTGCGCCCCAACGGGCGGTGGCATCACTCATGAAGGCGACTGTCCGCCCTAACCCATATTGCCATGTGGCAAGAATCGGGTCTGAATAGGGTTCAAAGCCACGCATCACAATTTGCGCGGCGGGACGTGGGGTTGTGGCGACATATCCATACAATTGCGGTAAGGCTTCTAACCCCTGCAAAATCGGATGGTCAGTGATAATAGGGATAAAGGGCTGTTCTTGGATATAAGACCGTGTTGCTAATACCGTTTCGAGGGTGAAAATAGAGGGTACACTCGACGCATCGGGAATAGCATGATAATTACCATGCCCTGCCTCTGCCATTTGGGGCAAAAATGATGATTCTGCGTCACCAATAGAGATGACAGACACCGTGATATTATGCTGTGTATATAATTCGGCTGTGAGGGGGATGAGTCCCGCCGAATCTGCACCGCCATCGGTGAGCAGGATGATGTGTTTTATTTCGGCGGGTTCATTGACAATCGTCTCTGCCACCAAGCGCATCCCCGCCAAAATACTCGTACCACCGCTAGAGCGTAATGTGCCGACCAATCGTTGTAATTGCACACGGTCTTCAACATCTTGAAATTCTGCAATCCAATAGGCATCGGTATCGAATGAGCCAACGGCGGCGCGGTCTGTGGGTTGTAAAAATTCCAGTGACCGAATAATGGCTTCTTTTGCCAATTCAATGTATGGGATGCCCTCTGGGGTTAACGCCCCCATACTACCAGAACGGTCTATCATATAGGCAATGGTCAATTGTGGCAGGCGTTCTTGGTCTTTGATTTGCATCTCAACAGGTAACATCTCTTCTAATGGGGTACGATAATAGCCACCCAAGCCATAGGCATTATCCCCGCCGATAACGACCAACCCACCACCTAAATCACTGATATATGCCCGTAAATTTTCCATGCGCTGATTGGATAGGCGTGTAGCAGGCACATTGACCAAAATCACACTTTCATATTCTGCCAATCCTGCCGATGTGGTCGGAAACGCCTCTGATGAGATGGTGGTGACTTCTAACCCATTTTCTTGCAATGCGGGGATGATATAGCGCGTGTCCTCATCACCATTTTCACCCACGACCACCAATACACGCGGAATCCCCTCCACACGGGTAAATGCCGAAAGGGTGTTATTCTGATAAACCCCATCAGTGTTATCTATCCGCACCTTAAAATCCCGAAAACCAGATGTCCCACTCAGAAGGCGAATCGTATAACTATTTGTCCCCTCGCGCACCGTCACAGGTTGCTGATAAATAATATCTTCTGATGACAAAACGGTCATATTGACGGTGGCAGATATTGTAGAATCTAGGGTGACGATGAGGTCAAATTCTTGGTCTTCATTGAGGTTTGGTGGCACATCCACCGAGCTAATTTGAATATCCGTCCCTTGTGGACGCTCATAGGGCATATAGCTAATTTCGACATCGGCGGATTGTGCCAATTGCGCCGCATTGAGCGCATCGCCCGTTGTGGGCAAACCATCGCTCAAAATGACCATACGGCGCACGGCATCTTGTGGCAATAATGCCAACCCAAGCCGAATCGCCGCTTCTAAATCGGTATTTCCGCCATTGGGTTGACTGCGAATAGGGGCAAGTTCACGGCTATCGCTCATCGTGCGGACGACTTGGGCATCTGCGCCAAAGACGATAATCCCCGCGAGGTCATCTAGGCGCATAGATTGGAGCGATTGGCGAATATAGGCTTCTGCCTGTGATTGCCCAACCCCGCCCAAGCTATCTGAGGCATCTACGAGGAATACCACCGCAGACCGATTGGCAGATTGTACCAATTGCGCCCCTGCCAATGCCATAATCAGCAACGCAAATAAAATAACCCGCAGAGCCAAACTGCTGATGTCGCGCACACGCCTAAACCGATTGCGCGGAAATCCCAAATATCCCACCACAGGCAAAATAATGAGCAATAACAACAGGGCTGAGGGGGTTGTAAAAATCATCACGCCGTCCATTCCGCCAAAAACAATATGCCTCATTGTAACAAATTATTGTGGAGACTTCATGGGGATAGGCTAATTTGGTGCATTTCCACTGTCCAATCGCCCACAGGCACACATACCGCGCCCATATAGCCGATAGTTGGTTCTAGGTGAAAAAATTGCCAATTCTGTGGATTGTCATCATCCAACGTGCGGAGCAAACACGGTGTTTCATGCGCGGTGAGGGTGACATCAAATTTATCCAGTGGCAAGGCAAATCCATCACCCCGCGCTTTGATATACGCCTCTTTGCGTGTCCAGCACCGATAAAAAGCGGGTAGCTGTTCGTATGTGGGCAGGTTAAATAACACGACTTGCTCATTGATTGAAAAATAATCACTCGCCACACGGCGCATTTCTGCCATCGGCATCATATGTTCCACATCCACACCAATTTGTGCGGTATGTGCCAATGCCAACATCGCTATATCTTCTGAATGAGATAAATTGAAGGCGAATGGTGCATGGGCGACAAGTGGTTTTCCACGCGCCCCATAGGTGAATGAGAGGTTATCTGGTGATTCATTCATATAATGTGCGAGGATATGACGCAACATGCCCCGCGCAATGATAAAGCGCGTTTTGATGGTATCGCTAATAAAGCGATTGGCGCGGCGTTGTTCTTCTGGGGAGAGGATGGGGTAAAAATGGGCTTCTTGAGGCGCAAATTCGCTCATTTTCCACCACAATACAAAAATTTTTTGATGGTCTATTACTTTTGGCAAGAATTGTCGTAACATAGATTGTAGTGAAGATATTTTATCGAATCCTAGCACATTGGGCTAATGTGCGCTATCATAACCGACTATGTGCTGAGTAGCGAGACGGAAAAAACCTATGCGCGTTTTACTGGCAGAAGATGATTTAGGACTACAACACATTTATGGGCGTATTTTACGCGATAGTGGATGCGATGTTGTCACTGCCTCTAATGGAGAAGATGCCTTAAATTTGCTCAAGAACGAATTGTTTGATGTGGCATTGCTCGATATTTTATTGCCGAAAGTCAATGGGATGCAATTATTGGAGTATGCGGTCTCTGCCGAACACCTAACAGAGATGCGAATTGTATTGATGTCTGCCAATCGGTCTTATGAGCCACAAGTCAAGCAATATCCACGCGCCCATTTTTTGCCCAAGCCTTTTCAACTCACACAATTGCGCGATTTAATTGCTGTGCTGGTATAAAAAACCCTTATTATGGCATTTGAACACGAATCTTTAGTCGGTCATTTATATATTGTAGGTGGACGCGCCATTAGCACGCCACCACCGGGCGCATTATGCGAAATTGCCCCGCAAAAATCTGCCCGTAGCCGTGAAATGGAAACTGTTTTCACGCTGGTTTTACCGACGGGAGATGCGATTGCGCCCACAGCCTTTTATGAAAATATGGCACGTTTCGCCGCAGAACGCTATTTTTCCACAACAGGCAGTGTCACAGCAGGTTTGCGCGAGTCATTTAATGCCATTAATCAAAATTTGATTGAGTATAACCGCACCGCCAAACGCCCATACGAGGCAAATATTGTCTGTGGCGTGTTGCGTGGGTCAGATTTTATCGTGGGGCGCGTGGGAAGCGCGGTCATCGCCATTCGTCACGAAGGGCAAACCAAAACATTCCCAGAAGATTTGGGCGATGATGAAGTCCTCTATACTGCCCCATTGGGTGTACAACCCATCCCCAATGTCAAATTAACCCAATATCGTGTGTCCACTGGCACGCGGGTCGTCTTTGGTGATTCGAGCCTTGCCGATTTTGATACCGAAAAAATTAACAATGCGCTGATGTCGGTGGATATTGGCACAGTGTTGGTCGGATTCAAAGAACTTGCCAAATTACAAATGCAATTGATGGTGGCGGAATTTGTCCCGCCCGATGGCGAGAGCAATCCCCTCATCCCAGAAGTGCAATCCTCCGCCGATTTGCATAAATCCAAAACAGCTACCAAGCGTGCCACCCAAGAGGTGAGCATTGCTACAACCAGCACCTCATCCACACCAGAAAAAACCACCACAGCACCACCCCCAACACCCACCACGCCACCTAAACCTGTCCGTGAACGGCGTAAAAGCCAAAATGTGGCTGGTAAGTGGATAAAACGGACATTAGGGCGCATAGCACTCTCTTTTTCTGGCTTATTTCGCCTCTTTGGGTTGATGATAGACCGTCTTTTTGGCACATCCCCAACAGGTGAAAGTCGCTGGTTTTCGCGCCCAATCATCACAGGGACGGTGGTCTTGTTGCCCATCATCATTGTGACAGTGATTGTGGTGTTATGGCTGGCAGAAACCGATGTCACCGAATATGAGCAATGCTTCACAGAGGCAAGCAGTCGCTATGACCTCGCCCGTAGCCCAGAAATTGTCCAAAGCAACCGCCAAACCATCTTACTAGCATGGGAACAGGTGCTAGACCAAGTGGCAGAGTGTCAACAACTCCGCGCCGATGACCCCTTATTGGATGGTATGAAATTAGAAGGGCAAAGTGTCCTCGACACCTTTAACCAGGTCGTCCGCAAAGAACCGATTATCATCACCACACTGCCCCAAGCTCGTATCACGCGCATGGCACATCAGGGGCAAGAGGTCTATGCGTTAGATAGTGCCAATGGGCGCGTTTATCAAATTGTGTTGAGCAATGATGGACTCAGCACCACGCGCCAACCCATCCCTATTCCAGAAATGCGTCGTGGCGGGACAGCCAGCAACATCCAAGTAGGTGATATTTTTGATGTCGCCTTCAGCATCGAAACCAATCGGCTCATCGCCATAGATACCAATGGCGTGCTAATTGAGTGTGAAATGCGCTTTGTGCAATGTACCGCCCAACGCTTATTAGGGTCAGAAAATTGGGGCAACCCCATTTCAGTCGCCACATGGTCTGGTCGGCTGTATATCCTCGACATAGGCAACAATAGCGCCCAAATTTGGCGTTATGAGCCATCTGGCGGGGTATTTGCCAGCCCACCAAGCGAATATTTTGGCGGGGGCAGTCGCCCAACCCTCCCCGGTGCGGTAGATTTGGAAATAGATTCGCAGGGGAGTATTTATGTCTTGCAAGCGGATGGGGTGATTATCAAATATCGGGAAGGGGCATTACAAAATTTCGGTTTTGGTGCATTCCCTGTTGGTCAAGAAATAACCAGCGCCAATGGCATGTTTTTGGATAGCAATGTAACCTCACAAAGCCTTTATATCGCCACACAAGGTCAACACAGGGTCTATCAAACCTCACTGAGTGGCAATTTTAATAGCAGTTATAGCCTACGTGATGAATCTCTGCTCGATTTATTAGAAGCGGTGGTCGTCAAACCCGGTAGTGGCGGTGGCGATTTGATTTATCTCGGCTCTGGCAATACTATTTTTGTTATTCCCAAAGGAGATTAATCATGCCATTCATCGAATTATCAACAGGTGCGGGCATAGATTATATGGATACTGGCGGGGATAAGCCCGTGATGACTCTGCTACATGGATTTTTGGGGACAGGTGAAACACAATTTCCCAATGTGGTCGAATGGCTGATGCCCAATTACCGCATTATCGCCCCAACCATGCGCGGATATGGCGCTTCAACACCCAAACCACGTACATTCCCACATAATTTTTATGAAAAAGATGCGCGAGATATGTTGGCACTCCTAAAGGCACTTCATATCCCAAAAACCCATCTCATGGGCTTTTCTGATGGCGGGGAAGTGTCGCTTCTCATGTCGGGATATTCCCCAGAGACCTTTTTATCAGTGGGTGTATGGGGTGCGGTGGGCTATTATGGCACTGCTGTGCGACCATACGCACAACGGATGTTCCCCGCCACATGGATGACGGATGAGATGAAAGCCTTGCACGGCATTGCACATGCCGATGCGTTTGTGTTGGGGTGGGTTAAGACCTTCAATGCCATTATTGATGCTGGTGGTGACGTGTCGCGTGGGTTAGCGCATAATATGTCTGCCCCCCTCTTGATGATGTTGGGCGATAAAGATTATCTAAATCCCCCAGAATATGCCCAAGAAATTATCGGACGCGCCCATAATGCCCGTCTGGAAATGTTCGCCTGTGGTCATGCCATCCATAATGAGGCATGGGCAGATTTTCAACGGGTGGTCGGGCAATTCTTAACAGATGTAAATCAATAATTTGCACTCATTTTGCATATCCCAGAAATTTGGTAACAGATTGATAACACCTCCTTGCGATGATAGGGGTAACGCTCAATCAATACATTTTTAGGAGATGAACACCCATGAAATCCTTTCGCAAAGCCAGTTTAGCCCTTTTAGTTATCGGTATTTTGTCGGTATTGGTCGCCCCCACCTTCGCCCAACTGCAACGAACAGTCACCATCACCTTTACCGAAGAAGAAATCAATACGGGTTTCCGTATCACCAACCCTGCCCGTGTGACCATCAGCAATAAATCAGTAGATTTGCAAAATGGTCAAGTCGTCGTCACTGCCACCTATACCCCACGCCGTAGCACAGGTGCATCGTATACAGTCAGTACAACGCTTGTCCCAACCGTCTCCAACGGGCGCGTGACATGGACAGCCACTAGCATTGTGGTGAATGGGTCTAGCATCACAGACCAACAACTCTCTGTGGTCAATACCGTCATCACCAACGCATGGGGCAGGCTCTCTCGCGGACATACAGGCTCTGGTAATATCACTGCCCTCTCCATCACCGATACCGATATCACCTACACCGTCATTCGCGGGTCATAAATCATCCCCTAGCTTAAAAACACCATAAAGGGCTATGACAAATGTCATAGCCTTTATGCCGTTAGATGAGCATCTCATAATATTCTATTTAGAAGTCCATAACATTCACTTGTACCACATCCTTTTTAGGCAGATAATCACACTATAAGTCGTTTGTGCCATCCATCACATATGGTTTATGGATGGCTATTTTCAATTAAGGAGTAAGGGTGTTATGAGTAAAAAAGTCATTATCATTGGTAGTGGATTTGGTGGGCTTGGGGCGGCTGTGCGCCTCGCCGCCAAAGGCTATGATGTACACATGCTAGAACGGCGCGATAAGCTCGGTGGGCGTGCCTATACGTATAATATCAATGGGTTCACATTTGATGGCGGACCGACAGTCATCACTGCCCCATTCATGTTGGATGATATTTGGAAAGAAGCCGGGCGCAAACGCGAAGATTATGTCACTCTAACCCCGTGCGACCCGTTTTATCGTATTTTCGACCATAAGGGACAACCATTCGATTATAACAATGACCCAGAATTTATTTATGGGCAAATCGCCAAGCGCAACCCTGCCGATGTCGAAGGCTATAAGACCTTCATGAGCAAAACCAAAGCCATTTTTGAAAAAGGCTTTATTGAACTGGCAGATAAGCCCTTTTTGCACTTCACCGATATGCTCAAAGTCGCGCCAGACCTCATCCGTTTACAATCGTATAAAAGTGTCTATCAATATGTGTCACAATACATCCAAGACGAATTTTTGCGCCGTTGTTTTTCGTTTCATCCCCTCCTCATTGGTGGCAATCCATTTGATTCCCCGTCTATCTATGCCATGATTCATTATTTGGAACGGGAATGGGGTGTGCATTATGTGATGGGTGGCACTGGGGCGATGGTTGAAGGCATGGGGAATTTATTCACCGATTTGGGTGGCAAAATTTCGCTCAATACCGATGTTTCGCAAATTTTGATTGATGACCAATCGCGCCGTGCCATTGGGGTACAACTCAAAGATGGAACGGTTCAACATGCCGATATTGTCGTGAGCAATGCCGATGTTGCCTATACTTATCTGAATATGATTGCGCCCCAATATCGCAAAAAGAATACCGATAGACGCATCAAAAACCTAAAATATAGCATGTCGCTATTTGTGATTTATTTTGGCACAAAACGCAAATATCGTGAACAAGGCTTGGCACATCACAATATCATTTTATCGGAGCGGTATAAAGAGCTATTGCGTGATATTTTCAAAATGAAAAAGGTCACAGAAGATTTTTCGCTCTATCTGCACATGCCGACCCTCACAGACCCATCCCTTGCGCCAGAAGGCGGGGAATCGTTCTATGTCCTGTCTCCAGTTCCACACTTGGGGTCTGGAACAGATTGGAAAGAAAAAGCCAAAGCCTATCGGGATGCCATCATGCAATTTTTGGAGGACGAATATCTCCCAGATTTGCAAGCCAATATTATAGCAGAGCATTATATAGACCCGCTTCACTTCCAAAACACGCTCAATAGCCATCTGGGTTCAGCCTTTAGCATACAACCCCTGCTCATGCAATCGGCTTGGTTTAGACCCCATAACCGCAGTGAAGATATTCCCAACCTGTATTTTGTTGGGGCGGGGACACATCCAGGGGCAGGTCTACCGGGTGTTCTGTCGTCGTCCATCATCGCCCAAGATTTAATCATGCAAGATTTCCCTATTACTCAAACCACCCCTGTTACAAAACCCGTCCCCGCTATGGGCGATTAATCCACCTTCAACGGGGCATGAACTGTTTCATGCCCCAGATATAACCCATGTTATAATCAATAAAATACAACAAGGAGTGTGATATATGCGCTTTACTCAAATCCGCCTGAAAAACTGGCGTAATTTTGTTGATGTTGACGTTGAAGTGGCAAATCGCGTGTTTTTGGTGGGCGCAAATGCTACTGGTAAATCTAACTTTTTAGATGCCATTCGTTTTCTGCGCGATATTGTCATCACAGGTGGCGGATTTCAGGCGGCAATTCAGAGGCGTGGTGGTATGAGCAAAATCCGCAGTTTATTTGCTCGTGATGCTTCTGATGTTGAGTTAGATGTAACCGTGGAGATTGATGATAGTAAATGGCGTTATCGCCTAGTCTTTAATAAAATGAGTAAAAAATCATCACCTATTATCCTAGAAGAGCAAGTTTGGTATGGTGATAATTTATTACTCAGTCGTCCTGATGAAAACGATAAACAAGATGAAGAACGTCTATCACAAACCTATTTAGAGCAAACATTCGCAAATCAATTATTTCGCCCGATTGCTGATTTTTTTAAGACAATTCATTACTCTCATGTTGTACCACAACTCATCCGAGAAAGTGACCGTTATCTAGGTAAACGAAATGACCCTTTTGGAAGTGACTTTTTAGCCCAATTAGCAGAAACATCTGAAAGAACACGAACCGCACGTCTAAAACGGATTGAATCTGCGCTCAAAATTGCGGTTGCTAATTTCTCACAATTAGAATTTCATCAAGATAAGAGTGGAATACCGCATCTACGTGCCAAGTATCAACATTGGCGTGAATATGGTGCATGGCAAAATGAAGAAGACTTTTCTGATGGCACATTACGTCTAATTGGGCTTTTATGGGCATTACAAGACGATGAAACACCTTTAATCTTAGAAGAACCCGAATTATCGTTGCATTATGGGATAGTGCAATATATACCTCAGATGATTTTGGCTATTTTTAGAGAGCGTAAAAAAGCGATTCGACAAGTTTTTATCAGCACACATAGTTATGAGTTGTTATCCGATGAAGGAATTGGCGCAGATGAGGTTTTATTATTACAATCATCTGGTGAAAAGACAATTATCATAGTCGGCAAAGACGATGACAGTATTATTCACGAGTTGGGCGCAGGACTCACTATGGCTGAAATTGCACTACCACGTACAACAGTAAATGGTCTTAACAAATTATTGGATAAAACTCATGCCTGACATCAACCTCGTTATTGAGGGTAAAACTGATGAGTATGTCATGCTGGCATTATTCAAATATCTTAATTTACAAGAACCAAGAATTCGCTTAAATCGGCAAAATGCACGCGGTGGAGAAAAAGAAGCAATCATTACGAGTTTGCCAAAATGGAATGAAGCGGCAAAATGGGATTATTGGGTTGTCGTGATTGATATGGATAATGACTCAAATTGTGTGGCAGAATATCGTAAAAAACTACTACCTGTTTTATCTGGAAATATGATTTTTAGAATTGCTGTTAGAAAAATTGAGTCATGGATTTTGGCGGATTCTGAATCTCTAGCAAAATATTTTGGAGTTAGTAAATTATTAATCCCTACAAATCCGGAAAATATTTTAGACCCAAAAGAAGAGATAATCAAAATAGCACGAAAAAGCAAACGGAAAGATATACGCGAAGATATTGTTCCCGTTGAGGGTAGTGGCACTAAACAAGGCAAGGGATATCCCCACCGCATTCAAGAATTTCTTACTCATCCTGAATATCCATGGAGACCAGCAGTAGCACAAGAATCTGCCGATAGCTTAAAACGGTGTATACGGGCGCTCAAGCGGATAAAACAGTCATAATCATTAAAATATGCTTATGCAAAAATGCGACTAAATGATTTATTTTTGTTAAATTTTTTTGAATGGGGTAGAAATTTAACAAAAGGTAGGTTATCTTTAAGATACGATGGTGTATTTTTTAATAAAGGATAATCTCTATGGTCAGGGTAGCTAATTTTCCAGAACCAACCCCAGAATTCAACAAGAAGTGTGTTGATATTATCAATCACTTCGTCGGTGGCGAATTAGCCTATGAAGATACCCTCACGGAATTAGAAAAATTGGCACAAGAAGCCAATGCCAGCAGTCATTTGGTCAATCAAGGACGTGTTGAACAATTGCTGGGATATGTTCAACATTATCGTGGCAATTTGGATATTAGCATCCGCCACAATGAACGGGCGCGTACCCTATTTTCACGGGCAGGTAATCCCAAGCGTGTCGCAACCATAGACCTCAATCAAGGCGAAAATTATCGCTTTAAGGGCGAATTTAATCGGGCGGCAAAATTGTATCAATCTGCCTACGAAGTCGCAGAGCAATTTGGCGATTTGCGCCTACAAACGATTGCATCCTGCAATGAAGCATTGGTGTTGCTCTCACTCAAAAAATACGAAGAAGCACATACCGCTTTCAATAAAAGCCACAAATTAGTACAAAAACTCGACCCGCAAGAAGCGAGTGTGGCGGGTATTTTATGTGAAATTTATCATGGGTTGGCGGTCATTCATCTACATGAAGGCAACCTAGAGGCGGCATGGATGCGAGCCGTAGAAGCCTTGCAAGTGGCAGAAGAAACCAATCAACCCCTCATCAAAGGGTATGCCAACCGCACATTAGGCGAAGTCATCACAGAACTCAAAGCATCACCCGATTCGCGTTTTTCATCTGACCCTGATGATTATTTCCGTGCCTCACTCGATTACTTGCAAGAAATAAAAGCCGATGCAGAAATGGCACGCACCCTGTTTGCACAATCCATCAGCCTTGCAAAACGCGGACGGCGTACAACAGCCGCCAAAAAATTACAACAAGTGATGGATATGTTCACAAAATTAGGCATGGTAGATGATGCCGCACGCGCCGCCGAAGTTCAATTATCTTTGATGTGATACCCTATGCCAGAAATTGCTACCCCTACCCCAGAATTTGAAACGGCTTGCCTTGCAGTTACACAAGATTGGCGCACCAACAAATTACCTTTTAATGAGGCAATTGCCCGCCTTACTGTATTGGTACAACGCGCCACTGTAGAAGGAAACACTGTAAATCAAGCGCGTGCAGAGCAAATTTTAGCCAATATTCAACTGGTTAAAGGCAATTTGGATGCCTGTATCCAACACGCGCAACGGGCGCGTATCCTTGCCTCTAAACATTATCTCCCAGGACGAATGGCAGTTATTGATTTGACCGAAGGCGAGAGCTGGCGGTTTAAGGGTAATTTTGATAATGCCATTCAGCTTTATCGCTCGGCATATGACTATGCAGGACAAGTAGATGAAAAAGTCTATCAGACCTATTCTGTGGTCAATATCGGATTAGCACAGCTCTCTTTGGGACGACTAGAAGAAGCACGAGACTCTTTCTTGAATGGACTAGAACTCTCGAAGCAATGGGAAAATCCCGATGCGGCATTAGGAACTTTATGCGAAATTCATCATGGATTGGCAATTATTCATACGGAACAAAATCATCATCAAGAAGCATGGGATGAAGTACAAACTGCCTATCAGATTGCCCAACGTAGCACAGACCCGCGCCATCATGGGTTAATACATCGTACCCTCGGCATAGTCGTCACCGCAATCCCCCCTACCCCCGAAGCAGGATTTTCTGCAAACCCCGATGACTATTTTCGTGCCTCAATCGAATATTTTAGAGAACTCGATGCCGAAGCAGAAATGATGCTCACCACCTATGCACAAGCCGTCAGTTTAGCCAAGCGAGGCAATAGCAATAGTGCGGCTCGAAAATTACAACAAGCAATCATCGCTTTCACCCGTTTGGGTATGGAAGCCGATTTACAACACGCACTCGCATTTAGGAAAACCCTCCTCGTATAAGCATTTTTTTCAATAATCCTTATAATAGAGAAAGCATATCCACACAATTTGGTGTGTTAGATGCTTTTTTGCCTGCAAAATTGTAAGAAAGCAATGTGTTTATTAATAAATACTTGAGTTTTTACCTTTTTCATAGGTATAATGTGTATAGGCTAAATAATAAATAATTGATTGGGATAAGCGAATGAATACGGAAAAACTCTCCCTTATTCAAGACGACACGCTCACATTGCATTTACATCAACAAGTCTTACAAGCGGCAGGGTATGCCATTATCAGTTTTACACCTGATGGTGTTCTGGCGTATGCTACCGATTCGCTGACACAACTCACAGGGTATCTGGTAGAAGACCTCATCGGTCAAACATATGAGGATTTATATCGCCTGTTAATTGTCCCCGATTTGCTCTTCCCAGAACCCAATTTTGAACGTGATTTTCTCTCTCGGCAAGCCCTCACCCATCACATGATTACAAAAGATAATGAGGAAAAATGGGTTGAATATCGCATCATCAATACCATTGACCATGACAACATTCATGCACTTGTACAAGATGTCACCCATCAATATTTAGCAGAACAAGCTCTAGCCGACCAAATCCATGAACGCGCCAAACAATACGAAGAAATACAGGCTCTTTTTGAAAAAGTCAATAAATTAGAGCAACTTAAAAGTGATATGATTCGGGTCGCGGCGCATGATTTACGCTCCCCATTAGCCGTATTCGTGACACATCTGGATGTGATGTCGCTGGAATTAAACGAAGAAGGGGCAATTCCAGACAAAGAATCGCTCATCGCCCATTTAGAAGATATGCGGGGCGCAACCAAACGCATGAGGCGCATTATCGAAGATATTTTGTCATTAGAACGGATTGAACAAAACGCCCAACATGCCGAATATTCCCCCATAGAATTGACCCCGATGGTACAAGGCATTTTTAGAGATTATCAATCACAAGCAAAAAGCCATCAACTCAATTTTACGCTCACTTGCCCACCCTCCCCTGTCAAAATTCAGGGCGATATTGCCCAGTTACGCGAGGCAATCGCCAACCTCATCAACAATGCTATCAAATACACACCAGAAGGTGGCACTGTAGAGGTAATCGCTTCTACCAAAGGGAATTGTGCGCGATTTGAAGTGATAGACAATGGCTATGGCATCCCAAAAGACAAACATGCCAGCCTCTTTCAGCCATTTTATCGGGCAAAATCCAAAGAGACACGCCATATTGAAGGCACAGGCTTGGGGCTATATTTGGTCAAAAATATTATTGAACGGCATCACGGGGCGCTCATTTTTAAGAGCGTACAAGGCAAGGGGAGTCATTTCGGATTTGAAATTCCGTTGATTCATTCATGATGCCCATTTTGGCGGATGTGATGCTATCCGCCAAAATAGCGAAACACGCTTGCTATCCCTCTACCATCGGCTCGGTAAAAAAGACCGGATTCGCCAATACACGACGTACAGGGCATTTATAGCTAATTTCTTTTAGGCGTGCGAGTTGATCTTCATCTAAATCACCAAAAAAGTGAATTTCCTCTGTGATTTCATGGACAAACGGCGCATCACCGTCATATTTGGCATAATCTTTGCCATTAAAGCGTTGCAAGCTAAGGCTAACCTCAACCCGCTCCAAATTCCATCCCTTGCGATTGGCATACATTTTGGCAGTCATCGCCATACACGACCCCATCGCACCCAATAACATTTCTTCTGGTGTAGAGGCGGTATCTTTGCCCCCTTCATTTGGTGAATCAGAATGGAACAGGTGCTGTCTGGACGTGATGCTGGTGCGATAATTATTATCTAAAACCACTTGTACTTTATCCATGAAGATAATTCCTTATATGTTTTTGAATAAAAACAGATTCTCTTATCCTATAGACGAGAGAATCACTGCCCTGCTTACATGACAACCATTATGACCAGGCGCTAATTTCGATATTTGCCCCTGTCATGGCGCTATTGGTGGCTAAAAAGACCATCAAATCACCAATTTGGGCGGGGCTAACCCAATTATCTGGGGTGACATTGGGCATTGAAGCGCGATTTTGTGGGGTGTCAATAATACTCGGCGAAACCCCATTCACACGAATGCCATGTTCTTTAAGTTCCAATGCCATACTTTCCATAATACGGGTCGCGGCGGCTTTGCTGGCGGTATAGGCGGCTTGATTTTTTGCACCCTTGCCACCAGAGCGTGCCAACATAATGCTGATGCTCCCCTTAACACCTTTTGCAATCATGTGCGATGCGACTTTTCCAGCCAACAAATACACGATACGGGCATTGAGGGTCATCATGCGGTCAAATACGTCCAAATTGCCAGCATGAACAGGGTCGCCCATCGCAAACCCACCAACCGTATGTATCAATCCATCTACCGCACCAAAAGTCTCCCCTATTCCAGTCAACAAGGTATCTATGGCTTCTGGATTGCCCAAATCGGCACTAAAGGCTTTGTGATTTCCGCCAATTTCGCTGATGAGCGCATTAATGGCATCTATGTTCATATCTACCAATGCCAATTTTGCCCCTGCTTCGGCAAATGTGCGGGCAATCGCACGTCCCACATTGCCAGTTGCCCCTGTAATAAGGTACGTTTTATCGGTAAGTGATGAGGTCATGAGGGTCTCCTATAAAAATTATTTCGGTCTATTGAATGATGGTATATGCAAAAATTTGCACTATAGCGTTAAGGTGCAGATGGTGTGAGTTGTGGTGGCACAAAAAGCGATTGTCCGCGTATGAGGCGGTTGGGGTTGGCGAGGCAATTGGCTTGGGTGAGTTCTGCGACAGTGGTATTAAACCGCGTTGCAATGCCACTGAGATTATCATTTCTAACCACAATATACGTTTGCCAATCACTACGAGGCGCACATGCCGTTAAAGTTGCCCCCCGCACTTCCCATGTGGGGAGTGAAGGGGTTTCGTCTAATTGTGGGGCATCACCACTTTCGAGTGTACATGCCCCACAAATCATCAAACATAACCCATAGACGACCCAACGGCGCATGGACTTACGCGCTCGTTTTGACGCGGAAAGAATCGAGGATGGCTTGTAAGGTCGTCACATACCGATTAGCTGTCACATCGGCTGTATACATCTTCACAATTGCTAATTGTGACCCACGCGGAATATAGAACACATCCAATTGCCCAGGCAATTCGGCATACATATTATTGGGTGTGGTGATGGGCATTTCGCCATTTTCTACAAAAAGCCGATAGCTCTTGCGAATCGTACCATCTTCTGCGATGGCTTCATCTACAAAACGAATTGAATCGCTAGTGGGAAAATTAGCGGTAGCATGGGCATCTGCTTGTTGTGATAGTGTTTCTAATCCCCTATCAATGAGGGTTAGCTCAATAAACACCTCAAATTCATCTGCATACCACGCATGAATGGTCTGCCCATTTGCCGATAAATCCACAAAATTGAATGGCAGTGTATCGGCGGGGATAAAATCATCGAGCATGGATATTGAATAGGCGGGTTGCTCAATCACGGTTGAACGCGGGAAGGCAGTGGGTGAAATATTTGGATTCGGTGGCGTAGAGCCTCTACCACTCGTTACCGCCACCACTATCCCAATAACAATCACGACAATGACACCAAAACCGCCAAAAATCACAGGTGTGTTGCTCCGCTTTTGCATTTGCCCTGTCTGATTGGGCGCATATTGTGGCGGATAAGTCGGATATGGTGGTGTTGCATTCGATTGTTGATAAAGCGGGTTGGTTGGTTGATAGGGCGTATTCGATTGTTGATAATTCTGGTAAGGTGGCATTTGGGTTGGGATAGGTGCAGTGACATTCCCCCCCACTGGCATTTGTGGGTCAAGTCTGGGTGCATTTCCTGTTTGAAATGAAATGCCATGTATGGCACTAGAAAAAGCCTGTGCCAATTCGCCAGCAGAGCTAAACCGTTGGGTAGGATTTTTGGCGGTGGCTTTATTAATCACTTCTTCTACCAATTGCGGGACATCACCCCGAATTTGGCGAATAGAGGGCATGGGTTCTTGAATTTGTTTGAGCAATACCGCCATTGGCGTTTCTGCCTGATACGGTCCGCGCCCTGTCATCCACTCAAACAACACAATGCCGAGCGAATAAATATCCGAGCGCCCATCCACAGGCAAGCCATTGGCTTGTTCTGGCGACATATAAGCAGGCGTGCCGATAATCATACTGCCTGTGAGGTCACTGCCCAAAACGCGAGCAATGCCAAAATCGGTGAGGTACGCATTGCCATTTTCATCCAACATGATGTTACCGGGTTTTAGGTCACGATGGATAATCCCTTGTTGATGGGCATAATCTAATGCTTGTGCCACCTGACGCAATGGCTTTTCGATGTCGTCAATTTTGACAGGGGTACGGCGAATCCGTTGCTCCAAACTACCACCACCCAAATAGCGCATGGCGATATAGGGCAACCCTTCGTCTTGACCATAATCGTAAATGGGCAAAATATGAGGATGCTCCAAATGCGAAATCACATCCACTTCACGCTCAAAGCGTTCATAAAAGCCGGGGTCGTGGAGCATTTGGCGGGGCAACACCTTAATGGCGACAGTACGATTCATCGAGCGTTGGCGGGCTTTATATACGGTTGCCATGCCACCACGCCCTATTTCTTCGGCAATTTCAAATTGCCCTAGCGTTTTGCCTATTAAATCGTCTTTAGGGGTCTTTGGGGTTGTCAAATCATACTCCGACTATAGGTTCATTTCACATATTGCTATAATTATCCCCTATTGCACAATTTGAAGCAAGTGAGAGGGGCAAAATGGCACAAAGCGTAGCCTCTCCGTATCTCTATCACCCATTATTGCTCATAAGGTAGTTTATGCCAGAATTCAAAAAAATTAGCCAGCATGTATGGATTTATCCACCAGATAAAAACACCTTTCAGCCCGTGATTGGCGCAATTATCACGCCAACCCAGACGGTATTGATTGATGCGGGCAATTGCCATAATCATGCCCGTGCAGTCATATCGGCATTAGGGCGTATCAACGCCCCACCAATTAGCCACCTGATATACACCCATCATCACTGGGATCATATTTTTGGCGGGCAAATTTATGATGTGCCGATTGTAGCGCATATGGTCTGTGAGTTTCGCGTCATTGAATATGCCAAAAATCCGTGGAGTCATGAGCATGTCGAGCGCGTCATCCGCGATATTCCTGCCCTAAAACCGAGTTTTTCTGCATTACGTGATTTGATGCGTGACGACTGGGGGAATTTTCATATCGTGTTCCCCTCCATCATCATCCGCAAAAAAGCCGATTTTTTCCCGTTGGATGGTGTCAATTTGTTGATAGAACACATTGGGGGCAATCATGCCGATGATTCGACCCTCGTCACTGTGGTGGAAGATAATGTGATGTTCATGGCAGATTGTTTTTA
>JANRKU010000062.1:0-3220 GCA_033763335.1 bacterium | reverse complement strand
GGTGTGCATGGGGCAGATACAGTTATTTTATGTGCGCCTGTGCGGATTATTTTGGATGTGGTAAAAAATCACATTGGGGCATATTTGCGCTCCAATACCCTTTTGATTGATATTGGTAGCACCAAAGCGACGATTTGTGAGGCAATGGGGCGCTTGCCCATTGGGATTCATGCCATTGGGGGGCATCCGATGACGGGCAAAGAACGGAGTGGCATTGAAGCCAGCGATTCTACCCTTTATCATGGCAAACCGTTTGTGTTGTGTCCCACACGGCGCACAACCCCCGCCACACGGCTACGGGCATTATCATTTGTACAAGCTATCGAAGCCCTGCCCATCGAAATGGATGCCCAACGGCATGATAGGGTGGTGGCGACCATTAGCCATGTCCCCTATTTGTTGAGCGCGGCACTCATGGCGACTGCCGCCCAAGAAGCCCAATACGATGAAGCGATATGGACATTGGCGGCGGGGGGATTTCGGGATACGACCCGTTTGGCGGGTAGTGACATCACCATGATGAAGGATATTATTGGCACAAATCGGCAAGCAATCGCCGTGCTTTTAGCCAATTTTCGGGTACAATTAGCCCTTTTAGAGGCGATGCTACTCGGTGAAGATGAAATCAGCCTCGAAAACGCGCTAAAACCTGTGCGTGAGGCACGCCTCAAGTGGGCAAAATATTATGAGAAAAAATAAGGATAGGCGATGAACAATTCAAAATTACATATTCGTCCTAACAACCCCCTCAAAGGGTCAATAACCGTCCCCGGTGATAAATCGCTCTCGCATCGTGCAGTGATGTTTGGGGCGTTGGCAGACGGTGTTTCACAAGTGCGTGGATGGTTGCCTGCGGGCGATACCGAAGCATCACTGGCGAGTATTAGGGCATTGGGGATTCAGATTGACCGTCATGATGCCAATACCCTCACGGTGCATGGTGGCAAATTTATAGCCCCGTCTGCACCATTAAATTTGGTCAATGCAGGGACGGGGATTCGTCTTTTGGCGGGGATTATGGTGGGGCAAACGTTTGCTTCTATCCTCGATGGCAGTGAACAATTGCGTCGTCGCCCCATGAAGCGCATTATTGAACCCTTGCGGATGATGGGTGCGGAAATTAATTCACAAAATGACCGTGCGCCATTGCATATTTCCCCTGCAAATTTAACAGGAATTACGTATACCCTGCCGATGGCAAGCGCACAGGTGAAAAGTGCCGTTATTTTGGCGGGATTATTTGCCAGTGGCACGACCACTGTGATTGAACCCGGTCCTGCCCGTGACCACACCGAATTAATGCTCAAGGCGATGGGTGCAAATCTGACGACAGATGGCAATCGTGTGAGTATTACCCCTAATGGCGCACTCAAGCCATTTGATATTACCGTCCCTGCCGATTTTTCATCGGCGGCGTTCCCCATTGTGGCGGGGTGTATTGTGCCAGATAGCGACATTACCATCACGCATGTGAATCTCAATCCCACACGAACAGGGTTGTTGGATGTATTGCTCGAAATGGGCGCAAATATCACAGTTACCCCCACAGGCGAAGAAGCAGGGGAATTGGTGGGTGATATTCGTGTGCGCTATAGCACCCTAAAGGGTGTTACAGTTGGTGGGGAAGTGGTCGTGCGGATGATTGACGAATTTCCCGTTTTTATGGTGGCGGCGTTATGTGCGGAGGGCAAAACCCTTGTGCGTGATGCTCAAGAATTGCGCGTCAAAGAGACGGATAGAATCGCTGTGATGAACACCGAGTTAAAAAAATTAGGCGCAAAAATTGATGAATTGGAAGATGGATTCAGCTTAGAGGGTGTGCAACAGCTAAAGGGTGCTGTGGTGCATGGGCATGATGACCATCGTATTGCTATGAGCATGACGGTGGCGGGTTTGGTTGCCAGTGGCGAGACGACTGTTTTGGATGCCAAATGTGCAGGCGATTCGTTCCCACAATTCCCACAAACGATGCAAGCCATCAATGCTGATTTAAGCGAGGAAGCCTATCAGTCATGACGAATAAAGTCGGTCTAATTGGTTTTCCAGTCGAGCATAGCATTAGCCCTGCCATGCACAATGCCGCCTTCAAAGAATTGGGTATGGATTGGGTCTATGATGCGATGGCAATCCCGCCAGACATCCTCAAATATGGGTTGCGCGAGCCGATGCAACATGGCTATATCGGCTTAAATGTCACCGTCCCACACAAAGAGGCTGTCATGCGTCTGGTTACACCAGATGCGATGGCGCGTGCAGTGGGGGCAATCAACACCATTGATTTTCGTACCAATACAGGCACAAATACAGATGTGCAAGGATTTATAGATGACCTAAAAGCTAATCATATCCCCCTACAAGGCGAAATGGTCGCTGTATTGGGTGCAGGTGGGGCGGCGAGAGCGGCGGTGTTTGGGCTTGTGCGCGAAGGGGCAACTGTGGTCGTGGTCAACCGCACCATGCAAAAAGCACAGGTCATGCTGGCAGATTTGACGATATCGGCGGGCATACGTGGAGTCGAGGCGGTGACATTGGATGATGCCGTAGAGATGCCCTTATCTCTCATTGTCAATTGCACATCGGCGGGGCTATATCCCAATATCAGCGACACCCCATGGATTGATGGTGTGCCATTTCCGCGCAATATTATCGTCTATGACATGATTTATCGCCCTATGACGACTAAATTTATGGCACAAGCAGAAAAAGCAGGTGGGCGGGCATTTGGCGGTTTGGGTATGTTGGTCAGGCAAGGGGCGCTGGCGTTCAAATTATGGACAGGCGTGGATGCCCCATTTGAGACGATGTACGCCACCGCTTTAATCGAATTGGCATTGAAAGGATAACGCGCATGTTGCGATTTTTGACCGCAGGCGAAAGTCATGGACCACAACTCACCGCTATCATAGATGGTATCCCCGCAGGCTTATCCCTTTCACAAGCCGATATTGATGGCGAATTACTCCGTCGTCAGGTGGGATATGGCTCTGGGGGGCGGATGCAAATTGAGCGCGACCAAGTTCGCATCACCTCTGGCGTGATGAATGGGATGACGACAGGTGCGCCGATTGCGCTCACGGTGGATAACCGCGATTTTAAGAATTGGAAGGAAAAAGATATTGAACCCATCACCACACCGCGTCCGGGTCATGCCGATTTAACGGGTGCGCTTAAATATGGTTATCGTGAATTGCGCCTATCCCTAGAACGTGCCAGCGCCCGT
>JANRKU010000061.1:0-10487 GCA_033763335.1 bacterium | reverse complement strand
TGTTTGTTTTGCGCGAATATACACCGCGCCTTGCCCGCCCATCAGCACCAACGGATTTTCGCCGTATAGGGTTGCTTCGCCATGCACCTCAAAGGTGACGGCATAGGTGGCAAAGGGCAATGGATTGCCAAAATTATCTTCAATTTGAATCACCACACGGGTCATATCTATGCCGTCTGCGATTAATTCAGTGTCATCGGGGGTGATGGTCAATTTCTTGGGGAGGGCATCGGTGCTAATGCGTTGCGTTGCCACAATTTGCCCACCGATGAGTCCTTCTAGGCGCAAATCACCATTGGGACGCGCCACCGCCACACCCAATCCATCAATATTGAAGGGGGGATGGGGTAAATGGGGGAATTTTTGGCTATCTGGCGCGAATGTGCCGATTTTTTCATCACCGACATAGGCGGTCACTTGCTCACAATTGCTGAATACCCATATCTGATTGAGCAACCCTTCGCTAATATCACCCGGTTGCCAACTCGAACAGGCTTTGAGGACAATGCGTGTCGCAGGGCTAATTTGGCTGGCATAAAAATGGGCGGCATATTTTGGCAAACGGAAAATATCCATCACGCCATGATAGCAAATTCTATCGCCAGCACCGAATTGCACATGGGTGTTATAGTCAAAGGCACACCAGCCAATTGCACCAGACACTTTTTCATTTGCACCCGCCAAATTTTGCACCTTCACATGGCGGAGCGCGTGTTCAATTTTGCGTTCTTCGCCATCATACGACTTGGTGGGGTACATGTGACCGTTAAATTCTGTCACCAGCCATGGGGAATAAGTGGGTTCTGAGATGCCATTCGAGAAGTCGTTCATGGTATAGACATCTTCTAAAAATTCGCTCGTATTAAAATAGCGTACCCCACCTGTGGGACGGGTACTATCCAATTCACGCGCCAAGGTGTTGGTATCACAATAAAAATCGTGGTCGTCTTGGCTTTCGTTGATGCGTACCCCCCAAATGATGATGGATGGGTGATTCCAGTCACGTTCAATCATGACGCGCAAATCGTTTTTGGCGACTGCCTTCCATGCTTCATCGCCGATATATTGCCAACCGGGAATTTCTTCAAATACCAGCAAGCCAATTTCGTCACAGCGATTCAAAAAATAGGTGCTTTGGGGATAATGCGAGGTGCGGACGATATTGCATCCCAATTCATAGCGCAAAATATCGGCATCTTTTTGTTGCAGACGGGCAGATGCCGCCGCGCCGATATACGGATAGGTCTGATGCCGATTCAATCCGCGTAATTTGACCCGTTCCCCATTCAGATAAAAGCCATCGGCACGGAATTGTGCCTCACGGAATCCAAAACGGGTACGAGTTTGGTCTACGAGTTCCATTGGGGTGTTGGGTGCTTCGATACCTAAATCCACCACACAGGTATATAACACAGGGTTATCCAATGACCACAGGTCAAATGTGCCTTTGGGGAGTGTGAGTGTTTTTTGGATACGGCTTTGAGGAGGGATGATTAATTCCGCGCTACTGGCAAATTCGATTTCCCATTCGCCCTCAAAATCGGCGCTGATATACACTTTTTGGGATATATCGGTTGTGTTATGGATATAGACATCCACCTCTGCATAGGCATGAGCCGTGAGGACATCTTGTGTCCGCACGCGCACATTCTCAATGAAACAGGGCGCGACATAACGCAAATGCACATCACGATAAATCCCACCGAATGCCAAATAATCCACTACAAACCCAAAGGGGGGAATATCTGGGCGCTCGGTAGAATCCAGATAAACCTCAATCAGATTATCGCCATTTTCATGCACATAATCGGTTATATCAAACGAAAATGGCACATAGCCACCTTTGTGTTCAGGGAAGGTATGCCCATTCACCGTGACGGTTGTCGCCAGCATTGCACCGTCAAAATCCAGCATCAACCGTCTGCCATTTACGGGTTCTGGGAGCGAAAAATGCTTGCGATAGGTGCTGATGAATTGATAATCTTTATCATCAAAATTACGATGGGGGACGAGTTTGTTGGTATGGGGCAAAATAACGCTTTCAAAGGCACTATCTGGTATATTTCCTGCCACTTTTTGCGGGATAAAAAGCCAGTCATGGTTAAAAAGATGGGTGCTACGCATAATTTTTCTCCTGTAAAAAGATGATGATATGTTTATCCCCAATAGGGTCATGTGTTATGTGGTGTAAGGGCGCAACATCTTGCGCCCTTACGAGGTGTGCTTGTGAGCTATTACTCCAATGCCGTGACTAAAATGGGCTTGTTTTTGGTGATAATGACTGTATGTTCATATTGGGTCGCTAAACTGCCATCACTGGTTTTGAGTGTCCAACCATCGGGCATTTGCATGACCACTCGTGTACGTGTGGAGAGGAATGGCTCTAGGGTGATGACCCCATTTTCTTCTAATTTTTGGCGCATGGTGCGGTTATACCAATTGGGGATAGATGGTGCTTCGTGAATCCCGCGCCCAACGCCATGCCCGCCGAGTTGGTCGAGTACCTGATAGCCATTGCGGACGATAAATTTTTCTACCGCACGCCCCACCTCATAAACAAACATACCCGCTTTTGCCGTCTCGAATGCCACTTCAAACGCCCCACGAGTCATATCCAACATTTTTTGGCGTTCTGGGGTGATGGGGGGCATTCCGATACTCATGCCACAATCTGCCCAATAGCCGTCTTTTTCTGCGGAGACATCTATATTGACTAAATCGCCTGCTTGGATGATTTTATCTTTGCTGGGGATGCCATGTGCCGCCTCATCATTGATGCTGATGCACGTATGACCGGGGAAGCGATAGGCTAAAATGGGGGCAGAACGGGCTTTGTGTTTGGCTAAAAATTTTGCGCCGATTTCATCGAGTTCTGCCGTAGACATGCCTACTTCGGCGTGTTCTATCATGTGTTGAAGGGTTAACCCACAAATGCGCCCAATCGCCATAATGCCCATTAGGTCTTGCTTATTGCTAATCACCATAACGAATTCTTTCGGTTTATAAAATTCCCTATATTCAAATTACCCTTCTAATTTTACACTAATGAATGGCAAAGATGATATGCCACAAGATATTTTTAAGTAGTCTGTTTTGAGGGGGATTTTTTGTAAATCCCAAAATAAAGAAAACTTATTTTTTTGTATCACGTAGGAGATTTTTATGCGGTCACTCAATAATACTGAGTCTATATTAATCTATATCGTTTTGGCGATAGCCGTAGCAGGTTTGCTCTATGCAGGTTTCCTTACACGTCAAATTTTAGCAGAGAGTAAAGGCTCGGCTAAAATGCAAGAGGTTTGGGGATTTATTAAAACGGGTGCAAATGCCTATTTGCGTTCACAATTTCGCATTATTGCCGCCCTTATCCTTGTTCTAGGGGTGGTATCATTTTTTAGTGTGTATGTGGTGAATCCTACCCCATACGCTATTGAGCATTTTTGCCCCGATGTAGCAGATGCCGCCCGCCAAACAGTATTGGCACGTGGGGATGAAATCCGCGCACAAGTTGCTCAAAGTAACCCAGATGCAACGGGCGATGCCTTGCATTTGCTCCAAGAAAATGCTGTGGTGTATCAAGAAGAAGCCGCCATTGTGCAACAAGGCGCGTCTCAATGTGATACAGCCCGCATCAGCATTGCCATTGGGCGGGCAGGTGCATTTTTGATGGGCGCGATTTTTTCTGCGTTGGTCGGTTTTGTGGGTATGAACATGGCAGTGCAAGGGAATGTGCGCGTAGCCGCCGCCGCTGTTGACCTCAAACGCGGTTATGGTGATGCACTTCGCATTGCATATCGGTCTGGTACGATTACAGGTATGTTGACCGATGGGTTGGGCTTATTTGGTGGGACAATTTTGTTCATCATTTTTGGCATTGCCTCGCCTGATGCGTTGCTCGGATTTGGGTTTGGTGGGACACTCCTCGCCTTATTTATGCGGGTGGGTGGTGGTATTTTCACCAAAGCGGCAGATGTTGGGGCAGATTTGGTCGGTAAGGTCGAAGCTGGCTTGCCCGAAGACGACCCGCGTAACGCGGCGGTGATTGCCGACCTCGTTGGCGATAATGTCGGTGACTGTGCAGGCATGGCGGCAGATATTTTTGAGAGCTACGAAGTGACTATCGTCTCTGGCTTAATTTTAGGCTTGGCACTCGCCACCGTGACCCGTAGCCCATTATGGATTGTGTTCCCGCTTGTTGTTCGTGGGATTGGCGTGCTAAGTTCCATCATCAGCACCTATTTGGTGCGTTCTACCACAGGCAAAGATGCCCTCAAAGCCATCACACGCGGGTTTTATAGCGCCGCTGTGATGAGTACCTTGATGTTTGGGGCGTTCACCGTCTTTTACATGAAAGAGCCAAATATTAATCAGGGTAATATCATTTGGCAACCGTTTGCGTGTGTTTTGATTGGTATTTTGTTGGCGATTGTCATCGAAAAAGTGACCGCCTATTTTACCGATACAGAACATCCCCCTGTTCAAGATATTGCCAAAAATACCCAAACGGGTCCCGCTACCACCATTTTGAGCGGGTTGGCTTCTGGGATGGAAAGCAGTACATGGGCAGTTTTTGTGATTGCAGGGAGTATTCTCTGTAGTGTCGTCATTTTTGGTGTGTTCCCCATCACAGACGGAAATGGGGCGCAATTGGTAGATACTTTCACCGCCGTGTTATATGGCGTGGCGATGACGGGTATTGGTATGTTGACCCTCACAGGCAACAATGTCTCGATGGATGCCTTTGGACCTATTTCTGATAACGCGCAAGGCATTGCAGAACTCGCTGGCGAGAGCGAAGGCGAAGCCGCCGACACCCTCAATTCATTGGATGCAGTGGGTAATACCACCAAAGCCATCACCAAAGGGGTTGCGATTGGCTCTGCCGTGATTGCCGCCGTATCGCTATTTGGCGCGTTTCTCACCGATACCCGTGTGGTGCAATTGGGCTTGGGAATCCCGCTCGAAAATACCCTTTTTGGCACTGGTATCAATATCGCAGAACCGATTGTGTTCATCGGCTTCTTAATTGGTGGTGGTTTGATTTTCCTGTTTAGTTCCTTGCTGATTCGTGCCGTGAATCGTGCCGCGTTTGAAATGATTGGTGTGGTACGTAAGCAATTACGGATTCCGGGAATTATGGAAGGCACAGTCACTCCCGATTATGCCGAATGTGTGGATGTCTCTACCCGTGCGGCGCAACGCGAATTGTTGCCATTGGGTGTCATGGCAGTATTGACCCCGATTGTCGTCGGATTTTTGCTCGGTGCGCCTGCATTGGGCGGTTTCTTGGCGGGTATCATCCTCGCAGGGCAACTCATGGCAGTGTTTATGAGCAACGCGGGTGGTGCTTGGGATAATGCCAAAAAATATATCGAACAAGGACATTATGGTGGCAAAAAATCCGATGCCCATAAAGCCGCCGTTGTTGGCGATACCGTTGGCGACCCCTTCAAAGATACAGCAGGTCCCGCGTTGAATCCGATGATTAAAGTGGTCAATTTGGTGTCATTGTTGGTCGCCCCATTGGTTGTGACCGCCGCCGCCCCACAAAATGTCGAAGCATCACGCATACCCATTATTGGTGTGATGGTGGTTTTCATCGGTGTGATTGTCTTTGCAGTCATGCGAAGCAAACGTCAAGATAATAACGAAATTGTGGAAATGCTCACAAAGAGCTAATTGGCAATTAGACACAACTATTGGCATAATTGAAGTGAGGGGCGCAACTGGTTTGCGCCCTTATCTATTCAGATGGAGGCATTATGGGTGATTTATCTGGGCGAATTTGCCTTATCACAGGTGCAACCAATGGGCTGGGGTTAGCCACTGCCAAAAAATTAGCCCTCATGGGGGCGACCCTTGTCATTGTGGGGCGTAATGAAGAAAAAACACGCCATATCGTGAATGCGCTCAAAGTCGAGACCAATCACCAACAAATTGAGTATTTATTGGCAGATTTATCTCTCATGCGGGATGTTCGCTTGTTGGCTGGGGAGTTCAAAGCACGCTATAAGCATCTGCACATCCTCATCAACAACGCAGGGGCAATTTTTCCCACGCGCCAACTCACATCAGAGGGGCTAGAGGCATCGTTTGCGCTCAATTATTTGAGTGGTTTTTTGCTCACGACCCAATTATTAGACCATCTCAAAACCAGTGGCACAATTGAACATAATGCCCGTATCGTCAATGTGAGTTCTTATGCCCATACATTCAACCATATTGAATGGGATAATTTGCAGGGTGAAAAAGATTTTGATTCGTTCCGCGCCTATGGCAGGGCAAAACTGATGCAAATTTTATTCACCTACGAATTGCACCATCGGCTACGGGCAGAAGGGGCGCATGTGGCGGTCAATGCGTTGCATCCAGGGTCTATTAAAACGGATATTTGGGATGGTTCGGTCGGATTTTTCCGATTTGTGGGAAATATTATTACCCCTACCACACTAGATGAGGGCGCAGAAGCCATTTTTCAATTGGCGACATCGCCCCAATTGGAGCATGTCTCTGGCAAATATTTTACCAAGCAAAAAATGGTCAAATCCAACCGTGTATCGTATAAACAAGATGATTGGAAAAGGCTGTGGCAAGTCAGTGAAGCATTATTAGCAGGATTAGCTTAGAGGTGTTTATGCAGGGAAAAATTTGTTTAGTAACAGGTGCAACCAATGGGATTGGCGAAGTAACGGCGCATGAACTCGCCAAAATGGGTGCGACTGTGGTCATTGTGGGGCGTAATCCACAAAAAACCGCCCAAGTCGTGGCAGATATAAAGGCAAAAAGTGGCAACCCCAATATAGATAGCATCGTTGCCGATTTATCCTATGGTGCTGATGTGATGAATGTCGCTAATACGTTCAAATCGCGGTATAACCGATTGGATGTGTTGGTCAATAACGCAGGGGCAGTCATTTTTACCCAAGAGACCAGTAAAGACGGGTTAGAGATGACCTTTGCGCTCAATCACATGAGTTATTTCACCCTCACCAATGCCCTCTTAGACCTCATCATTGCCAGTGGCACCCCCACCCAAAAAGCCCGCATTGTGAATGTATCGTCCTCACTTCATGCGAGTTCTCCATTAGATTTTAATGACCTACAGACCATCAATCCATTTAATGGCTATAAAGCCTATTGTCGCTCAAAATTGATGAATGTGATGTTCACTAAAGAACTCGATAAACGGCTACAATCCCAAAATGCTCCTGTGACGGTAAATGCGCTACATCCGGGTGTTGTCAAAACAGGGTTTGCTAGAAACAACACCAAAGGCATTTTTGGCGTTATGATTTCTCTTTTTATGCCCATATTGCTTTTTTGGCGGATTACCCCCGAACAAGGTGCAAAAACGCAACTTTATTTGGCGAGTTCCCCAGAGGTTGAAGGGGTGAGTGGCAAGTATTTCGATAAATCCAAAGTTGTCCCTAGTAGCCCAGCATCGCTAGTCGAAGCCGATTGGGTGCAATTATGGGCAATGAGCGAACAAATTGATAATGACCGATTAAAAAAGGGATGATAACCACTATGCAAGGACGTGTCTGTATTGTAACTGGGGCAACAAATGGGATTGGTGAAGCAACCGCATTAGAACTCGCCCGTATGGGTGCAACGGTGGTGATTGTTGGGCGCAATGAAACAAAGGCAAAAGCCACTATCGCCAAAATTAAAGAGGCTGTGCCATCGGCAAAAGTAGAGTATTTGCTGGCAGATTTATCCCTCATGCGCGATATTAAAAAATTGGCACAGGCATTTTTGTCAAAATATGACCGTTTAGATGTATTGGTCAATAATGCGGGTATGGTGTTCGATAAACGTACCCTCACCGCAGAGGGATTAGAAATAACCTTCGCACTCAACCACATGAGTTATTTTTATCTGACAAATTTATTGCTGGATACGCTCAAAGCCAGTGGCACACCCACCCAAAAATCGCGCGTGGTGAGTGTGTCATCGGGAGCGCATCAGCTTGGTAAGCCCAATTTTGATGATTTGCAATTTGAGCATGGATACAGTCAATTTCGGTCTTATGGTCAAAGTAAGATGATGAACATCATGTTCACCAATGAGCTTTCAAGGCGTTTGGCATCAGAAAATGCCAATGTCACTGCCAATTCATTGCATCCGGGGGCAGTACGCACAGGTTTTGGGGCAGATAGCACTGGGATAATGCGGACGTTAATTTCGCTTGTACGCCCCTTCTTTTTGACACCCGAAAAAGGCGCACAAACATCCATTTATCTGGCGAGTTCCCCAGAAGTCGAAGGGGTGAGTGGCAAATATTTTGCCAAATCAAAACCCGCCAAAACCAGCAAAAATGCCGATGTCCAATCCGACTGGACACGCCTATGGGCATATAGTGAGGAAACCCTGCAAAAATTAGCGTTGGATGTATAACCCGTTAAAGTCAATCTCATAATGTTGATACTGTCAACATTCCTTGCTACAATACATAAAAGATTGTGTATAAAGGGAGATGTGATATGCAAGGTCGCGTATGTATTGTAACAGGGGCAACCAATGGGATTGGCGAAGTAACGGCATTGGAATTGGCGCGTCTTGGCGCAACAGTGGTGATTATTGGACGCAATGAAGATAGAGCAAAAGCCACTATCAACAAAATAAAATCGGTAGTCCCAAATGCCCATGTGGATTATCTGATTGCAGATTTATCACTCATGCGTGAGGTAAAACGGGTCGCAGAGGCATTTTTGGCAAAATATGACCGTTTAGATGTGTTGGTCAACAATGCGGGGATGATTTTTGAAAAACGCATCGTCACCGCAGAGGGGTTAGAAATGACTTTTGCACTCAATCATATGAATTATTTTTATCTGACAAATTTATTGTTGGATAAACTCAAAGCCACAGGCACACCAGCGCAAAAAGCCCGTATTATCAATGTCGCTTCTGATGCCCATCGTGTTGGGGGAGTCAATTTTAATGATGTGCAAAGCGAAAAGGGCTTTTTTGGCTTGCGCGTGTATGGCTATAGCAAGGGCATGAATATCATGCACGCCTATGAACTGCATAAGCGGTTATCGGCAGAAGGTGCGCCCGTGACCGTTAATTCACTCCACCCAGGGACAGTGCGGACTGGATTTGGTCAGAATAATCGCGGTATCATGAAATATGTGACACAGGTTTTGGGGCGGTTTGGATACACGCCCGAACAAGGGGCGGCTAACTCGATTTATCTCGCCAGTTCCCCAAAGGTAGAAGGTGTTAGTGGACAATATTTCGTCAAATTTGACCCACAAAAATCGAATTCATTTACGCTTGATACCGAAAATTGGTCACGGTTATGGTCATATAGTGAGGAAACACTCCGCAAATTAGGATTATAGATATGGCGCATGTGGTTGTTATTGGTGGTGGCATTACAGGGCTTGCCTCCGCTTATGAACTGGAAAAACAAGCGATTCCCTATACGCTCATCGAGGTGAAAAAACGACTTGGTGGGAGTATCGAAAGTGTTCGATGCAACGATTTTTTATTCGATAGCGCCGAGATGTGCCATACATTGGATGATAGGGCATGGATGACCGATTATTTGGCATCCATTGGCTTATCGGATGGTTATTTTTTTGATGATGACCGATTGGTCTTTCAGCATGGCGCAGGGGCATTGGTAGAGGCACTATCGGCAAAAATCAACGCGCCCATCATGCACCGCATGGCTGTCAGTACATTGGGGATGTTGGATAAAGACCGTTTTGGGATTTGTATGGAGAATGGCTTGTTGCTCGATGCCAAAGCGGTGATTGTGACCGCCTCCGCCAAACACGCAGAACGGCTTTTTTATCCACTCACCCCGCCCATATCCCATTTATTGCTCGATTATCGCTATGACACCATCACACGCCTGTCTGTTGGCTATAAACACGCCTCACAGGTGGCTATGGTCATCCCAGAAGATAGCCCTATCAGCAGTGTTCAATTGATTGCACACGGGGAACGCCTGCCGATAGGCGGGTGTATGGCGCAAGTTGCGCTCCGTATGGCAGAACACGATTTGCCCCAAGACCCCATTGGCGAAGTTGCGATGGCGATGGGGTGGAATATCAACCCCGATGCTGACCATATCGCCACATGGGAGACATCCGACCCATGTATGTGGCGCGATGCCACTCATATTCAAACGATGAATACCATTCAGGGATTACTCCCCAATGGGGTGGCATTGGCGGGGAGTGATTATATCCCCACCAACCGCCCACCCTGTTTGGATGAGCGGTTGCGGATGGGGATTGCCTCTGCACAAAAGATTGCGAGTTATCTTCAAAATCAACGGTAGTGGCATGATAATGGTTGTTAGTAAATAAAGACGGTATAAAATATTTTTTTATTCTGTGGCTGACATACGCACTTGCGTGCTAGTCAGCCATTTGTATAGTAGAGATAGGGTATACTTGAAAAGTAAAAGTGACAACCCTGTGTGTCCAAGCGATGTGTGTCTGTTCAGCCAGTAAGACCACTATGAGTCT
>JANRKU010000060.1:0-50985 GCA_033763335.1 bacterium | reverse complement strand
GCACCGCGCTATTTTTACCAGCGATGGTTGCAAAAAAACATAATCCGATTTTAGCCTGCTTTGCACAACGCTTGAGTGAGGCAGGTAAGTGCAAAAAAGCGGTTATTGTAGCTGTTATGCGAAAATTATTGCATCTTGTTTATGGGATTCTGAAATCTGGGCGACCTTTTGACCCTCATTATTTAGACAATTTGGCGATACCATCTTGATTTTCAAGACGGTATCTACAGTTCATAATAGATAGAGGCGGTGTACTGGCTGACATATGCTTCGCTAGTCAGCCATATTATGCCAATTTGTATATCCGACCTATGCCAAATCACATATCATCCCCCACCCTGCAACCGCGTTAAGTCGTCTACACTGATATGACAGCGTATAAAATGCCCTTCACCCGCATCTTGCCATGGGGGTTCAACTTGCTCACAAATATTGCCAATTTTACGCGGACACCGTGTATGAAACCGACACCCTGTGGGAATTTCTCGCGCACTCGGCACATCCCCCTCAAGCCGAATGGCAGATTTTTGCGCGTTGGGCGTGGTAGATGGATTCGCAGACACCAACGCCTCTGTATAGGGGTGATAGGGCGCGTGATAGACCGCCTCAACATTCCCCTCCTCCACAATTTGCCCCAAATACATCACGGCTATCCAATCTGCCAGATATGCGACCACATCCAAATTATGCGAGATGAGCAAATACGACACACCACGCTCTGCCCGTAAATCTTTGAGCAAATTTAGCACCACTGCCTGCACGCTCACATCCAATGAGGAGGTCGGCTCATCTGCCACAATCAACGATGGCTCGGCGGCAAAGGCACGCGCAATCGCCACCCGTTGTTTTTCTCCACCACTCAATTGTGAAGGGAAGCGCGTGGCATATTCGGGCGTGAGCCGTACCGCTTGCAATAGCTGATGGATGCGTTCTAAGCGTGCTTGGCGTGTTTTCAGTTCACCGAGTAGCAATAAATTGCGGTTGATGGCTTGCCCAACGGTTTTATACGGATTGAGCGAATCGTCTGGATTCTGGAACACCATCCGCAAGCGCCGTAACGCCTCTTTTGGGCGATTTTTTAGGCTTGTGCTGATTGGCATCTCACATAGCTCAATTTCGCCCGCATCGGGTGTTTCTAGCCCCATAATCACCCGCGCCAACGTGGATTTTCCACTGCCACTTTCGCCCACAATGCCAAATGTTGACCGTTCCTGAATACTGATGTCTACCCCATCCAATGCCCGTGTGGGACGGAATGGCTTGCGCGTAACCGCATCCCAAAATGTCCGTTTGCCAAAATATTTTTTCATCCCACGCACTTTGAGGACATGCCCCTGTCGCGGTGGGGCATAGGTGTTATAGGCTACAGGCTTCTTTTTTGCCTCAATGTCCCCACTGGCGATTTCATGCCAGCGCCAACACCGAATTTGATGAGTATTGCCCATCGTTTCTAGTGGTGGTTTTTCTGCGTGACATTTTTCGATTGCCAATGGACACCGTGAGGCGAATACACACCCCTTTGGGCGTTCTGTCAGCGATGGGGCAATGCCGTCTATGGTCGGAATACGGGTATCTGAACCTTCTAATTGACGGGGTAGGCTCATCAGCAACCCAACGGTATACGGATGGATGGGATGGGCATATAAATCCGCTACAGGGGCGCTTTCCATCACTTCCCCGCCATATAACACCGTGACCATATCACAAAATTGCGCTACTGTGCCTAAGTCATGCGATACATACAACGCCGCCGATTTATTTTCCAGTATCAACCCCCGAAATTCATCCAAAATAACGGCTTGGGTGGTCACATCCAATGAGGTCGTCGGTTCATCCAACACCAAAAATTGCGGTTGTGTGCTAAGTGCCATCGCAATCGCCACACGCTGACGCATTCCCCCACTGAGTTGATGGGGATATTTTTGTGCGACTTCCTCGGCATCAGGGATTTTGACCCGTTCTAATTGGGCAATGGCATGTTCCCATGCAGAACGGCGTGATAGCTTATCGTGTCGGCGTGTAATTTCTGCGATTTGCTCCCCAATCCGATACGATGGGTTGAGCGCGGATAGCGTATCTTGTGGCACAAGATGAATATCATGACCCCAAATATCACGTAATTTTTTCTGTGGCAGGTGATGTAAATCTGCGCCATTAAAGGTGAGCGTCCCACCACTGATACGGGCGTTTTCTGCCATATACCCCATCATGGCGAGCGCCAATGTGGATTTGCCACTGCCACTTTCACCGACCAATCCGTGAATTTCGAGTGGGCGAATCGCCAGCGACACATCATGGATGACATTCACCCACTTGTTTTGTAGGGCATATTCAATGGATAAGCCATCGGCTTGAATAATCGGGGTACTCATCGCATCGTCCCTTCATAACGGAAAATTCGCCGTAAACCATCTGCCAATAAATTCACCCCAATGACCAAAATAGCGATGGCGGCGGCAGGCGACCATAATGCCCATGGCGCACGCAATACCTCCCCACGCGCCTCTTCTACCATACGCCCCCAATCGGGTGACGGCGGTTGCACACCCAATCCCAAAAATCCGAGCGAGGTCACTAAAAATATGGCATACGAAAAACGCAATGCGGCTTCTACGGTGAGCGCGGGCAAAATACTAGGAAATATCTCACGGGTGAGGATATAAAATGTGGATTCTCCGCGCAATTTGGCAATTTCGATATACCCCTTGCTCCGAATATTGAGGGTAGCACTACGGATAACACGGGCAATAATCGGGATGTATAGCACCACCACCACCAACACCAGTCCAAACGGGGATGCGCCTAATAATCCGAGCATCACCAATGCCAAAACCAGCGCGGGGATAGAGAGCAGGCTATCAAATAATCGAGAAATAAGTTCATCTATCCATCCGCCAAAATAGCCGATGGTCATACCCAATGCTGTACCAAAAATAACAGAAAAAAAGGTGGCAATACCGGGAAGGAGCATAATATCGCGTGCGCCCCAAAGCACCCGACTGAATACATCACGCCCATCTTTATCTGTGCCGAGTAGATGGTCTGCTGATGGTTCTGCACGTTTCATCACGCGCCCGTTATCATCGCGCATGAAATCATCATAACCATAAGGGGCGATATTGCTACCAAAGAGTGCCAAAAAGACAAATATGCCTACGATAATGAGTCCAAGTAGGCTAAGGGGACGTTTAATCAGTTCTTGTATCATAGGATGCCTTGTGGGGCGGTATTGCTACCGCCCCGCGCAACACTTATTGATTCACACGCACAGTACGGAAATCGGTTTGACCGGGGAAGGGGTGCATCCGCAGTCCTTCAACATTGCTATAGGTCGCGCCAATCACAGACGCAAACCACGGAATGATAATCGAGCCACGTTCCGCAAAAATGGCGCTAATTTGCCCATAAATGGCGGCGCGGTCTGCCAAATTAGAGGCAGTAGCGGCTTGTTCTACCAACGCATCCACTTCTGGGTCGGAGAAGTGGGTTTCGTTATACGGTCCACCCGTGACATAGGCTTCGACAAAATAGCCTTGTGGCACAGGGCGGTCTCCCCAACCGGTAATCCCCAAATCCACTTCGAGCCATTCGGTATCGGCATAATAAATGCCTTCTTCGCGCAGGAGAATATTCACATCAATACAACCAAGCGCCCATTGTTGTTGTAATGCCACCGCCAACGATTCGTAGTTGAACGAATTGACGACATAAAAATCGGTGGAAAGGCGTTCTTCGCCTGTGGCTTCCAAAATGAGCGCACAAGCCGCCGCCGCATCATAGGCTTGGTCTTGTGGGATGAAGAAATCGGCATATTTTGGTCCAATGGGGTCGTTATTGCCCACAATACCGAGTCCTTCTTGGACAGTATCGAGCAATTCATAGCGATTGGTCGCCAATTTGAAGGCTTGACGGATACGGACATCTTCACCCAATGAGCCTTCATCAGAACGGATGCGAATCACGGGATGTTGATTGGTTGGGACGCTCAAAACAGCGATATTGGCATCCGATTCGAGTGTGAATACTTGGTCAACATCTACTTTGAAGATGAAATCCACTGCCCCACTGCGGAGCGCGTCAATTTGGGTTAGTGCATCATCTATAAAGATAAATTCCACACCATCCAAAACGGGTTGTCCTTCAATCCAATAATTTTCGTTGCGGACAAATACTGCCCGTTCACTGGGGCTATATTCGCTGAGGATAAAAGGACCTGTGCCATTCACGCCATCTTCCAAATCACCGGGTGTTGTATCACCTTCGCTGAGGATGAGGGCATGACGGCTGGCAACACCAAAAATAAAATCGGCATTGGGCGCTGGCAGGGTAAAGACCACGGCATAATCGCCATCGGCACTCACTTCAAATTCACCCATCAAACTAACGGCGGGTGAACCCAATTCCTTGAGCCGATTGAAGGTATAGACGACATCAGCAGAGGTAAAATCTGAGCCATCATGGAAAAGAACACCTTCGGTCAATGGAAAGCGATAGGTCAATCCATCTTCGCCCACTTCCCAACTTGTCGCAAGATTGGCAACCAAACTGCCATCTGCCCCGACTTCGATAAGATAATCATACATGGTGCGATTGAATAGAATTTCGGGGTCGTTAGAGCCTGTAGCAGGGTCAAGGTTGATTGGGGCGTTCATCCCCACACGCAACACACCGCCACCGCCTTGGGCGCTCACCACGCCAGAAAATGCCAATACCCACAGTAACAACATCAGTAAAAATGGTACTTTTTTATGGATGGTCATCTTTCCTCCATGTTGTGAATTAAAAAACGCTAAACACATCACTGCGTTGTATCACAGATGTGTTTAGCGTAGCACAATATTACTTACTCTTGCAGAAAATCCACAATTTCTTAAGCAAAGCTAAAGGCTTTGTTCTATATTATTTAGAGACACTACCTCCATCGGGCGAAACCACATAGCTGAGGTTTGATGTGAGCGGGATATAGTATTCTTGCCATTCCATCCCGCCTTCATAACAATCATATACATAGACATCATAATCATCGGCGGGGAGTTCGATTGAGACACTGCCACCATCACCCAAGACATCACCGACCAAATTACCGCCCCAATCTTCGGCATAGGATGATGAAATATACACACCACACACATCATCGCCAGAGAAATTGACCACAGTAAAGACATAACTGCCTGTGTAATCGGTCATATCCTCATCTGTCACATCTTGGTCGGTTGTATCCTCATCAGTGGTTGTATCTTCATCCGAAATATCACCACCATCGGCATACACATTGAGCGAATAATCGCCACTTATCCAACCATCATAGGTGGTCGCAATGATGATATAATCGCCCGTTTCGTCAAATGTATAGACAATGACGGCATTAAAATCTCCCAAGCTATCATCATCTTCTGCCAACACTTCTGATGAATCGGGTGAAAGCAAAATGAGGTATGAATCGAGTTCTGCCGATTCCATCGTAATGGTGAGTGTTTCGCCTGCTTCGGCATAAACGACCCATTCTTCATAACCCAATTCTTCTACAATGTCGCCATCGGTTTCGACTACCCCGCCATCATCTTCTGGTGGCAAAATTTCGGGGGTTGGCAAGGGGGGTATTTCGGTTTCGGTGGGTGGGTTGGTATCGGTGTCGGTATCTCCGCCACTGGTAGGCGTGCCATATAGCCGTTGAATGGCTAAAATATCATCGCGTTGTAAAGTAGGTGCTGTGCCAGAAAAAGCATACATCACCGCGCTAGGGTCATCGCTATGGTCTAAGCCGAGCGAATGACCAATTTCATGCAATGCCACCACATAAAAATCGGTGTCTCCGCCATCATAGAGTGTCCACGGTTCTGCATCGTCAAAAAAGACATCCCCACCTTCGCTAGGGAAATAGGCAAACGCCAAGACATCCCCCTCGGTGCCAAATTCGGGGTCATTGGTGGTAAAAGACAGCTCTATATCGGCACTTCCGCCCGTCTCTGAAAATGATAATCCAGAAACCGCTTGCCAATCGGCAAATGCTCTACGAATCGCCTCTTGTGCAGAGGCACAATCCAAATTCACGGGGCAATTAATTGTTCTGAAAGTAAGATTTGTTTTATCCCATTTATCTGCCACCACAAAACGCATCCCGCGTGTTTGGGGAATTCGATGAATATCAATAGGAGAGGGTTTATCATCCTCTGTTTGTTGTGCGCCAACAAATGCCACCACGGTTAATAAAATATTGATAAAAATAATTGCAAGTAAGCCTTTAACTAATCGCATAAAAGTGTCCTCATCGAAAAAATAGCGATACGATACTGAAATTGTAACGTGATTTTATGATTTCCGTGCAGTAGATGTAAAAAAATAATTGCAATTGCGTCTATAATCATAGCTATCTGTTTATTACGGAGACATCACATGACCTTACACCCCATAGACCCGCAAGCCAAATTAGCCATGCACAATGCCAGCAAAATATTGCTTACCATTCGCTTATTAGGGGTAGACCCACTCCCCAATGGGTTGCGTCATAGCCTTTTGCCCGCTTTGGGCGAATCGGCACTGACGACAGGTGCATTGACTTTTGGAGGAGAATTACGCCTCGATTTTATCAATCCGGGTATCCATCATATACAAAATGGCGAAATCCTATTCGATATTCCATTAAATGGGCATAGCCAAAAATCCTTATTCAAAGAGGTATATGCCCAATATGCCAAACTCGGCATATCGCTCATGCCACCCGAAATATCAGCGACCTATATCATTGACGATGCGCCATTTGAATTTTCATCCCAAGCGACAAATGCGCTTTATGATACGATGGTCACGATGTATGGCTGGATTGCCAGCGCCAAAGCCCGCTTTTTAGGATTCCAAACGCCATTGGTGTGGTGGGCGCATGGATTTGATTTATCATGCCTATGGTTTATGCGCGGGATAGATGACCACAAAGACCCCCATCTCAATATTGGATTTTCACCCGGTACTCCCGATATTGGCGATGCCTATCTCTATTTTTACACCTCACCGACCCTGCCCGATATGGAAAACAATTTGCCCAATGGCATGAAGTGGACAGGGGCAAGTTGGCACTATCCGGGTGGATTTTTATCCTACACGGATATTATGGCATCATCTGACCCCGCCGACTTGGTGATGTCTACCGTGTGGACGATTTATAAGACTGTCAATGCGATGATGAAATAACAGATTCATCTCAGATAAAAATCCTGTGGCGGACATACGAGCCTAACGGCTCTAGTACCGCCATTACAAAATCCGCTCATTGGGAGCGTAATGGCGGACTAGCATAGCGTATGTCCGCCACAAAGAAGAAACACGTCCCCAAAAACGATTTTCTCAACTTTATATCAAAAATCCCCACTCCAAGTTGGAATGGGGATTTTGGGAACGGGTAGTTATGGCTAGAGGATAAGGCTCACCTTGTTATGCTATTCTTGGACAATCAGGACAGTCACCATACCAAACATGCCATCGGGACCTTCGGCATGTGACAAGATATGGCAGTGGAACGCCCATACACCGAGTTCTTCACAATCAACAATGACATCATAACGCTCACCAGGTCCTATATTGAGTGTGTCACACATATAGGGTTGTGGAAGCGGGAAACCATCTTTAGAAAATACCAATTGTGGCAAACCGTGTAAGTGCATGGGGTGAATCATCAAGCCTTCGTTGAAATAACGCACGCGGATTCTATCACCTAATTTGGCGACAATCGGTTGGGTATAGGGGAAGCTCTTACCATTGAAGGTAAATTGCCCCAAACCAGAATCATTCAACACAAGGTTATATTCAGCCGCAACTTGTGGTTCGCGTGATTTGTCTTTGGGTTCAATAATCAATGCCCCCAACAACCCACGAGTGACTTGTTCGGCAGAATTGTAATGCGAATGATACATGTGTGTGCCTGCATTACGGGTCGTAAATTCGTAGGTGAAGGTGCTACCTGGGGTGATAACGGGTTGGGTAATCATCGGCACGCCATCTTGTGCATTTTCAATCTTTAGACCATGAAAGTGGATGGCGGTGCTTTGGGTCATTTCGTTGGTGACAACAAGACGAATTCTATCGCCTTCGGTTACGCGAATTTCTGGACCAGGGACAATGCCGTTATAGGTCATCGCAACCGATGTAATACCGGGTTCTACTTCCCATTCGACTTCTTTACAGACGATGGTAAACACTTTCACATCACCATCCATGACAAATTCCAATGGTGTCCCCCAGAAAGCGGGGTTTGTACCAATGCCTGCCAAGAAAATATCTACTCTTTCTTGATGATGGGCATCCATTTCTTGCCAAGTCAATTGGCTTTGTGAAACACCATGACCATTAGTGGTATTGGTGTTCAATTTTGGTGTGGCATTGGCAATTGCTGTTGTACCGACTGCACCTGCTCCCAATGCCACTGCACCAGAAGTCCCTGCAATTTTCAAAAAGTCGCGCCGTCCGAGTTGTTTCATAGTCGTTATCTCCTGTTTGAAACGTATTCTATAAATTTAGTTCGATGATGTTGTGAAATTGCGATAAGGGGGGAGAAAATCCCCCCACAGTATCCGATAAGATTATTGACCCACCAAACCAGCCACATATCCGAGTAAATTGCGGAGTTGGTCATCATTCAATTCTGGGTATCCCCCACGATAAGTATGAACAGTGACTTCTCCAAAGGCGGGTATAGTAGTAAAAAGAGTGAATAGGGCTTCTTGGTCAATGGGCATCCCCACTAATGCACTATTCATCACAGTTGGGCTACCTTCGCCATTGGCACCATGACAGGTTGAGCAATACCAGCCATAATCGGCTTGTCCTTGTGCGACATCAATGGGTTGTGTATTGGCTTGTACCTCTGGTGTTGCTTCAACGGTTGGGGTAATTTCTGGTGATTGTGTGGTATCTGCCGTACCAGATAAAACTGCCACATAATCTATCAATGACTTCAATTGGTCATCATTTAATTCTGGGTATCCACCGCGATAAGTGTGAACCGTGACTTCGCCAAAAGCAGGTAACGTGGTTAAAAGAGTGAATAAAGCATCTTTATCAATGGGCATCCCCACCAATGCACTATTCATCACAGTTGGGCTACCTTCGCCATTAACACCATGACAGGTTGAGCAATACCAGCCATAATCTTGGGCGGCTTGGCTCGATATTTCGACAGGTGTCGCTTCTACAACAGGGTTTTGCACCGCTTCCGATGTGGCAGTCACTTCTGGGGTTTGGGTTACATCAACAGTTTCTGTGGCTTCGGTATTGGTTGATGGAACGCTGATAGAACCTAAATCAATCGGCACAAATTCGCGTTCTACATACACAAATGGGGTTTCATCTGCCAAATCATTTTCAACGGTTGCCCCATTAAAACTGCGGATATAATCCACAATTTGATGTAAATTTTCATCAGTAAGGGATGGATTACCACCTCTGGCAGGCATCGCCACACCAGTTGTATTGAGTGGGTCTTGGGTAGTACGACCAATGGCTAAAAATGCGACTAATTCGTCATCATTGAGGCTATTGACAAAATTGCTGTTAATCAACGATTTGCCCAAGCCCGATATACCTTGCAAATTCATCCCATGACAGGCTGTACATACACTACCATAGAGCCGCCCGCCTGCTTTTACATCGCTGGCAAGCACTGTTTCTAATCCACTTGCCATCAATTCCAAATGGTCACGCGGGGTTGGTTGTGCAAGAATTTCTTCGGTTGCTTGTGCTACCACTACTTGGGTGGGACGAGGTTCAATTCGGGTAGAACGCGGGGCAAATGCCACTAACATCACGGCAAAAATACCAAAAAATAGTAAGGCAGGGAAAATAACATTTTCCTGTTTCATTGTCGGTTTACTATTCATTCAACTATCCATTCATTCTGTAACCAATACCTATCCTATGTTCAATTATTGATGACCCCAAAATAAATCTGTAGTGACATAGATAACGGAAAAAGAATGACACATATCGGTTTATATAAAGATACGAATATATGACTTTATAATTGCCACTTGCCAACCATCTGTGAGTCACTCTATAATCAGCATAAATTAGTCAATCCTGACTATTCAATTTAGAATAAGAGGATTTTCATCGGTATGTATCGTGAATTATTACTCTTGGGTGTATTGCGACAAAGACAAATGCACGGCTATGAATTACATGAATTCATCAACCGTGATTTGGCATTTTGCACCGACATCAAAAAACCCACTGCCTATCACTTATTACAAAAAATGGCAGAGCAAGGATGGATAACCGAAATTCCAGAGCCAAATCCCCCTACCAACCGCCCACCACGCACCGTTTATCAATTAACAGAAGCGGGTGAGGCGACCTTTTTAGATTATTTACGCCAAAACTTAGCCACCTATTCGCCATCATACTTCAATGGGGATGTCGGAATTGCGTTCATCGAAGCCCTACCGAGTGATGAAGCCTGTGCCTTGTTGGAACAGCGTAAAATCGCACTCACAGTCGCCCTTAATGCACTCCATGTACCACATGGCGAGGCACACACCAAAGGGGGCATGTCGCTCATTATTGAACACCAAAAACGTCATTTATCCACAGAATTAGCATGGCTCGATGAAGTCATCAGTCGTATTCGTACACAGCCCTAAAGGAAAATTGCATGACCACAGATATTGATACTTCTGCACCAGAAAAACTTGATTTCAAACGCATTTTGCCCATATTTGTCATTGTATTGGTAGATTTGCTCGGCTTAACCATCATAATTCCCCTGCTCCCATTATATGCGGTACGCTTTGAAGCGAGTCCATTTGTGGTGGGATTATTAGCATCTGCTTATCCGCTTATGCAACTCATCGGGGGACCCTTGCTTGGCGGGTTATCTGACCGATTTGGACGCAAGCCCATCCTCATCATTAGCCAAATGGGGACATTTCTCGGATTTATTGTATTAGGTCTATCCAATTCGTTACTCTTGCTCTTTTTATCACGCCTGATAGATGGGTTGTCTGGGGCAAATATTGTCGCCGCACAAGCCGCTATTGCCGATAGCACCACCGAAAAAACACGCTCACAGGGGCTTGGACTCATCGGGGCGGCATTCGGTTTGGGCTTTACCATCGGACCGGTCATCGCCATCGTCGCCTTACAATTGGGTGGTGGCAATTATCAAGTCCCCGCATTTGTTGCCGCAGGATTTTCGCTGTTCTCAATCATCCTTAGTACCTTGTGGTTCAAAGAAACACATCCCAAAGAAAAACGCGGGGGACGTGTCAGCCGTGGGGGATTATTTATGTTGGGCAACCTTAAGCAGGTGGTCAAAAATCCATTTGTTGGGGTGTTATTGGGGCTGATGTTCATGCAACACCTCATTTTTAATGGTGTAGAAAGTCTCTTATCCCTGTTTACACTCAATCGGTTGGGCATGGATGGAAGCTGGAATGCGCTCCTCTTTTTGCTCATTGGCGTGATATTGGTAGCAATTCAAGGCAAGTATATTGGGCAATGGACACGCCGTTTCGGTGAGCGCAAACTCATCAATGGTGGGTTGGGATTGCTCGCTTTTGGGCTAATTCTGCTCTCATTCACCCCACCACAGCCTGTCCCAAATTATTCCCGCGAGGCAATGATAAGCCAATTGCAAGGGGATAGCACCAAACAATTTGACCAAGTGGCGATGTTACCGCCCGATGGCAATACGGGTTGGGCGGGTGTGATATGGATTGTGTTGGTCATGTTGCCCGTCACCGTTGGAGCGAGTGTCTTATCACCGAGTATCAACAGCCTTATCACCCAAAATGTCGCCAAACAAGAAATTGGCAGTGCATTGGGTGTCAGTGGCTCATTGGTCAGCGCAGGCAATGCCATCACACCTATTATTGGCGGGGCAATTTTTCAATTATTGGGCGGGACGGCATTATTCCTCATTGGGGGTATTATCATGGGTATCATCTGCCTATATGCCACCAAAGCATTGAACCCTCCTGCGCCTCTTGTGACCGCTAAAGGTTAATCATGACCTCATAATTGGTCACTTGCATAATCCAAAGAGATGTGTTAAAGTGTAAACATCGTTGGGTTAGTTGGAAAGGGAGGTGATCGATAAAATGTTTTGCGATTATTTAGGAGGGATTGACTCCTGAGGTTCTCTTTCTGGGATGGCTTATGAAGTCATTCCCCCCGAATGTGCAAACGCACCAAACCAGCGACCTAGGGTCGCTGGTTTGATTTTAGGATAAATCCATGCTCCCACATACCATCACTATCGCCTTTTTGACCATAAACACCTACCCCTTCTTGTTGGGGATGGGCATTATTATCTGTTTTGGCATCACCTTCATCAGCCATCGGCGGGTATATGCCTCCCCTACTGGCGGAGTCATAGATGTATGTATTGCGGGACTTGCTAGTGGGTTAATTTTTGGACGTGTGGGGCATATCCTCATCCACTGGACATATTTTTCAGAGCATACCGCCGAAATCATCCATATCAATGCAGGTGGACTCAATTGGCATAGCGCCCTCATTGGTGGCACACTTGGCATGTTGGCGATGAGGCGACTGGCATATCAACAAGTAGATAGCCATATCATCCTCGAATCATGGGCATGGGCAATCCCTATCATCGGATTTATGGGATGGTGGGCGTGTAGCACCTTTTTTTGTGGATATGGCGCAGAAGTGGGCAATCTGACCGATTACCCCTCATCGCTGGTATGGGAAGCACCCGCCATAGATGGCATGATAGCACCGCGTTTCGCTACCCATCCGCTTGCCATGCTCTGGGGGGTAATAGTATGGGGCATTATCGCCATTTGTGTTTGGCGGGGATGGCTAAAGGGGCAACGATTTGGGGTGAGCCTGATACTATGGTCGGCTGGGATGCTACTCATCGGCTTTTTGCGCGGTGATAGTGTGCCAACCATTTATAATCTGCGAATTGACCAATGGCTTGATGCTTTTATGCTCATTATCGGTATAGCCTATATTTTTTGGCATAAGAAACCTAACGCCATACGAAGCGCATTATAGGCGATTCTGCTAAAATATTCCTTATCATGCTGATGGATGAGGAAATAAACATGGATACTCCTGTTACCCAATACGCCCGCACAAAAGATGTTTATATTGCCTATCAAGTTTTTGGAGATGCCCCACAAGACCTTATTTTTATCCCCGGATTCATTTTCCACATGGATTTACAATGGGATGAGCCATCTCTCGCCCAATTTAACCGTGACCTCGCCAAACATTTTCGCATGATTATGTTCGATAAGCGTGGCACAGGGCTTTCAGACCGTCACGGCAACGCCCCCACCTTTGAAGAACGCATAGAAGATATTGAAGCCGTGATGGAAGCCACAGGGTCAAAAAAAGCGGCTATTTTTGCCAATTCAGAAAGTGGACCCATCGCTCTTTTGATGGCGGCGACCTTCCCAGAACGGGTATCGCATCTCATCATATTTGGCAGTTTTGCCAAAGGGTCTGGCGCTCCAGATTATCCTTGGATGCCAAAATCGGGCTATGAAACATTTATTGACACCCTAGTCAATAATTGGGGCAAGCCAGAAACACTCGCCCCATGGGCACCAGACCATGTTGATGATACTTTTTTAGTCGAGTGGTGGGGGCGTGCCGTCCGTTCTGCGGGTAGTCCGGGCATGGTCAGAAATCTTATGCGGATGATGGGCAATGTGGATGTACGCGATATTTTACCCTCTGTGCGTGTGCCAACCATGATTATTCACCGTAAGGGGGATAAAATGGCAAATATCGAAAATGGGCGTTATTTGGCGGCACATATCCCCAACGCCAAAATGGTGGAATTGGAGGGAAATTCACATTTATGGTGGTTGGATGATTATAATGCCATTATTGATGCGGCTGTCGGCTTCATCAAATCCAACGAAACCCCAATAACCAGCCCCACCCAACGCATCCTCTCAACAATCCTTTTCACCGATATTGTGGATTCCACCAAAAAAGCCTCCCAATTGGGCGATACAGCGTGGCGCAAGATGATTGAACGCCATGATGCCATCGTCAAAAAAGAGATTAAAGCGCATCGTGGCACATGGATTAAAAGCACAGGAGATGGCTGTTTAGCCACATTCGATAGCCCTAGTCGTGCTTTGCGTTGTGCAGAATCACTTCATCGTCTGATGGGGGCATTAGGAATCCAAATTCGGGTGGGATTACATACAGGTGAATGTGAACTCATTAACAATGACATCACAGGCATTGCAGTTAATATCGCCGCACGTCTGCTCAATCATGCCGATAATGGTGCAATCGCTTGTACAGAGACGGTCAAATCATTGGTGATAGGGTCTGGTTTCACATTTGAAGATAAAGGCAAGCACACCCTCAAAGGGGTTGAGGGCGAATGGCAAGTATATCGTTGCCATGTGTAAACACACCCAAAAGGCGGATAAATACCGCCCTTTGGGATTGTGGTTCATGACCGTTTTTTATGGGTTGGTATATTCCAAACCGATAATCACGGGGTCTAATGCAGGAGCAACTTCTGTGAGGGCTTCTTGGGTTGGGACATCAATCACAATGACGACATATCCCCCATCAGTGCTTTCAGATTTAGACAATGCCAAGCGAATCCCTTGACCAACCAAATACACCGAATTCGTCCATGCTTCACCCGCAATATCAATTTCTTGAGATTGTAGAGGGGCGCTGGTGAAGGCAGGGTCAATGACGGTTAAGGCACTAGCAATGGCAACATTCACATCATCACCTGTCACAGACACCCCATAAATGGCAGATTCGGTAACGGGGTCGGTGAAATAGGTATAGGTATCGGTGCTGACATTATTCCAACCTGCGGGAACTGGTGTGCTAAATAAGCCACTCGCGTCATCATGGTAGATGAGGAAGTCCATCGCTAAATCGGCAATACAGCTATCATCAAGGGCTTCGGTGGGATTGTTGATAAAGGCGGTCATCATCCCCACGGGGCAAGCGCCTCCCAAAAGTGCGCCATGTGCGCTATTGGGATACACAAAGTGAACTGCATTGGGCAACGATTCGGCAATCAACGCGCCACCTGCCGGCGGGGTGATGGGGTCAAAATCGCCAGATGTTACCAATACAGGCACTTCGCTGGTAGAGGTCATATCGGCAATTGCACTATCCAACGCGGGGATGCCCAATTTGACACATAATTCCGCAAATTTGGCGGTATCACGGGTGAAGGGTGCTACAAATTGAGGATACATATCGTCTACGGGGAAATCCGCTTCGGTAAAATCGCCATCTTCGGCACACATCACAGTATTATAGAACCCACCCGCCGAATCGGTTTGTAAAAATAATTGACCACCCCATTTTTCTATCCATGCAAAATTACCTTCATACATTTGTGTGATATAACGTGGCATTGTTTGGACAAGTGAAGGGACATACATGGCGCTAAATGTGGCGCTAACCACTCCTTCCCCATTGAATAATGCGGGGCGGATGCTGTCATCAGTGGGGTCTGTGACATTTACAATCACGGGCGTTTCTTGCAGACGAGCAATCACTTCAAAATATTTGCTTTCTAAATCGGGATATGTCGCATTACAGGCTTCGTTAGAAGCACACGATTCAAATAACAACTTAAAGACACGGGTAGCACTTACCCCTGTGATGGGGATAAAGTTTTGGCTAAGGGGGACATTGGCATCTAAAATGACACTGCGTAACCCATCTGGATTCAAATTGAGGAGGTGTTGCCCCAACATCGTGCCATACGACACGCCATAAAAATTGAACTCGCTATAACCAAGTGCGGTCACAACGGCGGGAATATCGGCGGCATTTTCGATGCTATTAAAGGCGGCTACATCAATTCCTTCGCTCACAAGGCGCTCAAAACAGGCGATTGTGGCGGCTTCGCTGAGGGCATAGGCTTCTTCTGGAGCGAGATTATCATCCAAATATTCACGGGCGAGTTCAAATCCTTCTTCACAGACCAAATCGGGTTGTGAGAATTTTGTCCCGCGTTGTTCCAAAATAATCACATCACGGTCGCCGATGAAATATTGTGCGCCCAAAATTAATTGGGGGAAGAAGGTAAATCCAGAACCGCCCGGTCCACCCTGTACCATCACAAGTGGGTCTGCGGCGGGATTTGGACTTAGGCTGGGGATGATTGCCACACCCACTTTAATCGTCCCTGCTTCTGGGTTGTCATGGAATAATGGCACAGTCACCAACCCACAACGAATTTGTTCGCCGTCCACCACTGTATCAGGTAGGGTCATATCTTCTATTGGGCAGGCAGTCGGCTCAAACGCATCGGTTTGTGCCGCGATGGGCATAATCGCCAAAAACATCATTGCTAACAATACAACTCTTACTAAGCGCATACTGACTCCTTTTAAGTTAAAAGCACTCCCATGATTATATTGTAATTTTTTCAAATGAATTGTTAAGAGATGTTTATGAATTAAGTTCAATATCGGCGTTTGCATATCTGCCAAAAAATGAGTACGATTCTATTCAGTAGGATATACCAAGTAAGAAATAGAGGGCTATGAATCGTGGCAGGTCTATTAATCGGCAAAACACTTAAAAATGGTGATTATGAAATTCGAGAACTCATCGGCAAAGGTGGGATGGCAACCGTTTATTTGGGCTACCAAAAAAATGTCCAGCGCCAAGTTGCCATTAAAGTCTTATCCTTTCATACAGGGGTAGATGACGAGTTCAAAGAACGATTTCAATTAGAGGCAAGAACGATTGCCCGAATGCAACATCCGCATATTTTGTCATTACACGATTATGGCGCAGAAGATGACCTGCTCTATTTGGTGATGGCATACTTATCTGGTGGGACATTTGAGAACAAAATCGCCAAAGGTGAGGTAACACTCGATGAAATTGAGCGCGTCTTGCGCGAAATTGGGGGGGCAATTGATTATGCTCATCGGCAAGGCATTGTTCACCGTGATATTAAACCTGCCAATATTTTGCTAGATAGCGAAGGTCATGCCCTGCTCACTGATTTTGGTATCGCCAAACTCACCGAGGGCAATATTGGCTTAACAGGGACAAATGTGGTCGGTACGCCTGCTTATATGTCGCCAGAACAAGCACAAGGAATGGAAGTCACAGGGGCATCTGATATTTATTCGCTCGGCGTGGTGATTTTTCAGGCACTCACGGGGAAATTGCCATTTAACGCCCCATCGGTGCTTCAAATCATGCTCCGCGTGGTACAAGACCCAATCCCAGATTTAGAAGATTTTGTCACAGATGCCCCGCCTCAACTCAACGCTGTCCTCTCACGGGCATTGGCAAAAGACCCAGATGCCCGTTATGCCACTGCACTAGAATTTGCAGATGCCTTCAGCGAAGCCATTCGTGCCACCAGCAAAGTCGCAATTGTTCAACGTCCACTCACACGACTAGATACCGCACAAAATACGGCAAAATTGACCAATCCCCTCGTCACCAAGCTCAAAACAGATAGCAATCCCACTGGGCAAACGGTCATCGTGCAACAAAGCACCAATCCATTCATTTTGTTGGGTGGATTTGCGATTATTGCGATTGCATTGGTAGTATTGGTCGTCATCCTCACCAGTGGCAATAATTCATTTGAGGTAACAATTGGTGGTACAGCCACTCCCAATTCTAATACTGCGCCCATCATAGTAGCCACCAGACCAACTATCCAAACATTTGGCAGGGTGAGTTATACCACCACCAATTCACTAGGCGATACTGCTAATATCCGCGTAGATAATTTGCAATTAGGCGGTGATGGTGTCTATATCGCGTGGCTCATTAATACAGCAGTAGATACCCCACCATTGAATGTGGGCGAACTCACCCTCGATGCGTTGGGGAGTGCTACATTGCGCTATGTAGATGAAGCAGAGATTATTTTGCCATCTACCTATAATGCCTTGCTCATCACTCGTGAAAATAATGCCACTGTCGAAGCCCCTAGTACCGATGTGCGTTACAGCGCCCAATTGCCCCCCAGCCTATTGCAATTGGTCACAGAATTGCTGATTGCCTCACCCGATGGTGTGCGTGGTGGCAGTTTATTGAGTGGTATCACCCTCGAAGCCACTATCGCCGCCCAACATGCGGGGTTAGCCGCAGGCGCACGTAGTGTCTCCACCATGCACACCCATGCTGAACATACTATCAACATCCTCAAAGGGGAGATGATAGATTATGATGGTAATGGACGCGGGGAAAATCCGGGGAGAGGCATTGGGATTTATACCTTTGCAGATAAAATCGAGACACTCATTAACATGGTGCTTGCAGATGCCCATTCAACCCCCTCATTAGAGAGCAACGCCGAATTTATTCGTGTTTGTTTGCAAAATACCCGCCAACGTGCCGATGAAGTCATCCGCCTAGAACAAGAATTATTGGCATCGGATAATGTTGAGGCAGTCAATCCACAAGCGACCAATTCGAGCATTATTGCCGATGAAATTATCAACGGCTTAGACCTCAATCAAAATGGTGATATAGAAGCCTTTGAGGGTGAATGTGGACTAACACAAATCGAAATTTATGCCTTATTGGTCGGGACATTAGATGTGGTAGAAGGTGGGCTAAATTGAATCGGTATACAATTATCATTCTAGCGATAGTAGCGACAAGTCTGCTATCTGCTTGTGCCAATACCCCCTCTACCCCCGAAAACACACTCGCACCAACCATTCAAGGACCCGGTGGGCAATTTAGCACCGCACAACCAGCCGCCCCATCATGGCGCTCACCCGCCCGTAGCATCACCCGTGAGAATGTGTTCGAGATTGAATTACTCGGACGGCTCGATTTTAACGGGACACCCAGCACCATCTTCAATTATGCTTTTTCGCCAGATGGCACACGCATCGTCGGGTTAAATAACACCAATGTGGTCGGTTGGGATTTGATAACAGGGCAATTTGTCATCAATAACACCCATAAAAATGCCACACGCCTATTTTATTCGGTAGATAAAACCGAATTGTATGTTGTAGAGCGTGATGGCACTGTGGCGATTTATTCCGCAGAAACCAGTGTCTCAGATACCAGTTTTATGGGACATGAACGGTTTAATGGTATCGTCGCCTATGACCCCATCAACGGTTGGTTGGCACTTGGTGGGATAGATGGCTCTATTCAGGTATGGGATACCCTCACCCGCACAGCCCTCTCCGTTTTCACTGCCCATCAAGGTGAAGTGACACAATTGGTCTTTTCGCCCGATGGCACACGATTGGTCAGCAGTGGCATTGATGGCACAAATTATTTATGGAATTGGCAAAACCGCGAGATTATTCATACTCTCAACAACGAGAATGTGCCAACGATTCGTGTTGCTTATCATCCATCTGGCGAAACAATCGCCATTGCCACCAATGAAGTGATTACCATGTGGGATGTGCCTTCTGGGGAATTTATTCATGGTCTGCCAACAGGGGTTGGTGGGTCAGATAGCTTATTGATGTTTTCACCCAATGGCAAATTTTTGGTCAATGGGGGCAATATCCCCGATATGATGATATGGGATGCAGAAAGTGATAATCACTTTGTCGCCTATTTGCCAGAAATGGGGCAAGGGCGCATTGCGGCGGCATTTTCACCGGATAGTGAGTTATTGCTCACCTCCAAATTAGAGGGCGAAACAGCCCTATGGGATATGACCCAAATTACCGATGAAACGGTGTTACGCGCCAATATCAACCCCGCCAGCACACGGGTCGTCTATGTAGATTGGTCGCCAGATGCCTTTACCATACTCTTTTTTGATGCAGGCGGGTCTGTTTATGTGTGGGGATTACCATAAGCCCTACACCCGCCCATCCCATTCGGGCAGGGTGAAGCTAAATTCACAGCCTTCACCCACCACACTTTGCACATCCACCTCACCACCAAGCCGATTTGCAATGCGTTGCACAATCGAAAGCCCCAAGCCATGCCCTTCTATCTTGACCTGATTCAACCGTGTGAACGGGGTAAATACGCGCCCCCGTTCATCTTCGGTAAGTCCTTGTCCATTATCGCGCACCCAAAACCGAATCATCCCGTCTTTGGGGTCATCAGCACCAATGGTCACTTTGGCAGGTCTACCACCATATTTAAGGGCGTTGCTCAGGTAATTTGCCCAAATTTCTTCAACCCATGGCGCATATCCCATCGCAATGGGAAAATCGGATGGATACTCTATTTCGGCTTGGGTCTCTTCTATCAACGATGACAAGCGGCGCTTGCTATCGTCCACAATGATTTTCATATCCAGAGGGATAATGTCGGGTTGTTTTTCTTTGCTCACCCCTGCCAGCAGTAATAAGGCATTGATAATATCTTTGAGCTTATACCCGCTTTCCATGATGAGTCCCAAATATTCCAAAATTTTTTCCTCATCCATTTTATGGTAATAATTTTGCATGAGGCTGGCGAATCCCATCATGCTGGCAATTGGGTTTTTAAGGTCATGTGCCACCGTATAGGCAAACGCATCAAGTTCTTCATTGCGCGTAAGCAATTCTGCCGCTTGTTGGAGGAGGGTGGCTTCATCTTCTTTGCGCTGGGTAATATCTTGTGCCGCCCCATAAATATGCGTTATTTTCCCCTGTTCATTGACAATAGGATAGCCATGGTCACGCAACCAGCGAATTTTTCCCGATTTGGTGATAATGCGAAATTCGGTGACATCACGCTCACCACGCATAAGGCGTTCAAAACGTGCCATCGCTTGGGGCAGGTCATCGGGATAAATAATCCTGCTCCACCCATCATTATCTATTTCTTGAAAAGTATAGCCCGTGATGTCATAAAAGGCTTGGGTACTCCACTCTTTTTTGAGCGACCCGTTTTCTAACACCCGATATGAATAGGCATAATCGCTGATGGTATTGGAAATAATACGGTGGCGTTCTTCGCTTTGGCGTAGGGCTTCTTGCATCTCATAAATTTGATGAAGGACAAGCAGTTGCCGAATCCGATACGCCACCAATTGAGTGCGAATAGGTTTGATGAGATAATCGAAAAAACCAAGTTTTGTGATGCGCGTGATGGTGGTATCATCATCACTATCAATCATGATGACAATCGGGATTTTATCCCCTTTTGGCACCCCTTTTAGGGCATATAACAAGGTATCAGCCCCTAGCTCATCATCAAAAAATATAATCTCAGGAAGTGCCTGCATACAGGCTTGTATCGAACTATCAATTGTCGTGTATTGGGCGAATTGATATTCAGATAAATCGGCTTGCAGTTGGTCTACGAGGTTGGGTGTAGTAGCAATCACCATCATTTGATATTTCATAGTGTCGTAAACTTTCATTACGTATGGTTAAAATAGATTTATTCTGTTTGATTTTACCCAAAATTTGGGTTAAGTGTAGATAAATTATGAAAAATAGCACAGATTAGGTTACAATTTAACCCAATAGAAAAGGAATGTGACTGATGATTGATTTACTAACGGGATTAAATGAACGACAACAACAGGCGGTCACGGTAGGCGATGGCGCAGTATTGGTTTTGGCGGGACCGGGCAGTGGCAAAACGCGCGTCCTGACACATCGCATTGCCCATTTACTCTATAACCAACATATTTCGCCAGAAAATATTATGTCGGTGACATTCACCAACAAAGCCGCAGGCGAAATGAAAGAACGCCTCAATAAATTGCTCGGCGGGCGGGTCGGTGGCTTGCAAATTGGCACATTTCACTCCATTTGTGCCAGATTACTCCGCAGAGAAGGCGACCATACCCGTTATGGTCACGATTTCAATATTTTTGACACCGATGACCAAATGACGGTTATCCGACAAGCGGTGCGCGAAGCCAGCATAGACACCAAAAAATTCTCACCAGACCGCTTGCGTTATGCCATATCTGCCGCCAAAAATGACCTCATCACCCCCGCCGACTATACCCCATTGGATTATTTTGGCGAGATGGTCGGGCGCGTGTATCCGCGTTATCAATCGGCATTGCAAGATAACAATGCGATGGATTTTGACGATTTGCTCATGCAGATGGTGTTATTGCTCCGCAACAATGTAGAAGTCCGTCAAAAATATGAACGGCGGGTGGTGCATTTGTTGGTGGATGAATTTCAAGACACCAATACCGCCCAATATGCCCTTGTGGGCTTGTTGGGCAACCCACAGAATAATATTTTTGTGGTGGGCGATGAAGACCAAGCCATCTATGGATTTCGCGGGGCAGATTATCGCAATGTGGCACAATTCCGCAAAGATTATCCCGATGCGGTGCAAATTATCTTAGACCAAAATTATCGCTCTACCCAACGGGTATTGGATGTCGCCCGCGCCCTCATCGAAAAAAATCCGCATCGCACGCCCAAACTGTTATTCACAGACCGTAAAGGTGGGCGCAAGGTCATCATACAAGAGACGTATAGTGAAGCATTTGAGGCACAATATGTCTTAGAACAAATCGAATCATTGCGCCAAAAAGCGAATTTGGCGTGGTCAGATTTTGCCATCATGTACCGCACCAATGCCCAATCTCGCGCTTTTGAAGAAGCGTGTATCCGCGAAGGATTGCCCTATCGGTTGGTGGGCGGGGTGGGCTTCTATAAACGGCGCGAAGTCAAAGACCTCATCGCTTATTTGCGCGTGGTCAATAGCAGTACCGATAGAATAAGCCTAGAGCGCATCATCAACACACCCAAACGTGCCATTGGCGATAAATCATTTCAAAATTTTATGGAATGGGTGCAGAATGAATGTGATAATTCGCTACAACGTGGCTATGACCGATTGCTCGCCCATGATTTTGGCACACTTCCGCCCAAAACAGCACGCCTCATCGGGGATTTTGTGGCGCTCATCGCCAAATGGCGCAAAATTGCCACACAAGGAAAACTCACAGAATTATTTGATACCATCACAACCGATATTCACTTTAGCCTCTATCTGCATGAAATCAGCGAAGATAAACGCCAAGAACAAGAACGCCAAGAAAACGTGCAAGAGTTGCGCGGGTTATTGGTCAAAGCACAAGCCGAAGACCTTTCTCTCAGCGACTTTTTAGGCGATTTGGCGTTAGTGGCGGATGTTGAAGGCGAAACACGCGACCGCGATGCCGTCACACTCCTCACATTACATGCCGCCAAAGGCTTGGAATTCCCCGCCGTATTCCTCACAGGGGTTGAGGAGGGGCTATTACCCCATTCACGCGCATTCGATGAACCCGATGGCTTGGCAGAAGAGCGTCGTTTGATGTATGTGGGCATCACCCGCGCCAAAGATTATTTGTATCTGACCCATGCCTTTCGGCGCACCATATTTGGGTCAAATCAGACCACAATCCCATCACAATTTTTATTTGACCTCCCGGGTGATGATATTGAAGGCATATCACCCATGACCGAACACATGCTATTAGACCGAAAAGTGCGCCAACAAAGTGTATGGGATGTATCACCGATGCCAAAACCATCCACACCGCCCAAAGTTACAACACCAGATACCCCACGCCAAATGGGAATTCGGGCAAAAATTACCCCGTTCTCAGAGACACAAGAGACAAATAAGCCTCAAACCCGTTTTAATTCTGGCGATAGGGTGTTACATGGCAAATTTGGGCGTGGGAGCGTGTTATTGAGCAAAAAAGAGGGTGAAGTAGAAGAAGTCACGGTGGCATTTGATGATAGGCGCTTTGCGATTAAAACAGTAGAAGCAGAATATTTGCAGGGGGGATAACATCACTCTTTTACCTCACCCCCCTGCCCCCTCTCCAAATTGGAGAGGGGGAGGCAACCATTTTATAGGTGGGGTGTAGGGACATGATATATCATGTCCAATTTAGAGGTGAGGTTAATTTCTTAATTTGCACCCTTATACCAACATCCCTACATCATGGACGGGGTGTTGGTGTCGGTTGTGGGGTTGGCACAACAGGCGCGGTAAAGTTGGTATCTGCCTCTGGCAAGTCGCTCATGCTGTTAAAATCGAACAGGAATGGGCTATTGGAGGGGATAATCGCCGTTTGTACGGTTGGGGCAAGGCTGACAATCCATTGATATTGAATCAACAACGGATTGGCTTTTAATTGGGTACTGATGAGTGCCAACGCTTGGGCTTCGGCTTGGGCGCGAATCAACACAGCTTGGGCTTCACCTTGTGCGCGGGCAATAGCAGAATTGGCTTCACCTTGAGCAATAGCTTCGTTTTGCAAGGCTACCTGTTCACTTTGCTCCACACGTAATCTCGCTTGTTCGACTTCTTGGGCGGCGATTTGTGCTTGTTCAATAGCATTGGCAAATTCTGGTGAGAATTGAATATCGCGGATTTGCAAGTCTGTCAACACAAGTCCTTCAGCCAAAAAGCGTTCTGCAACACGCACTTGCATCACATCGCCCAATTCTGCCCGTTTTTCGCCATAAATATCTCTGGCTTCATAAGCAGAAACGGCTTCACGCGCCAAATTCCGTACCGTTGGCACGATGAAATTGGTCTCATAATTCACATTCCAGCGTTGATGTAACAAATTGAGCAAGGTTGAATCGGTACTCACAGAATACAAAACAGTGAGGTCAAATGTCACCGATTGCCCATCGCTGGTTAAGGCAGTGATAGGGTCGCCAGAACCACCCACTTCATTGCCCATCGTCACATTTTGTTGTCCAACATTATAGACAGTCGCTTGTTGCAATCCGGGGATGACGATATGTGTCCCTGGTCCGAGTGGGTCTTGTAATGTACCACCCAATGTCTGAAAGACCACTACCCGTTGGGCAGTTTCGACCACGACAATGCCTTGACTCACGAGGGTCAAGACCCCGCCAATAATAGCACCAATAACCGCTAAAATAACCCCACCACGGATTGGTTTGTTTTGGGATGATGCGGCGACTGCAATGCCGATACCACCCAAAAATAGTAAAAATCCAACGAGGGCAAGCCCCCCGATAATTTGGCTAATTCCGCCCATTGCTGATTTGCTCCTTTGTCAATTCCAATAAAATTTTTCAAAACTATATTTCATTATACGTCCCGCGCATAAGTAGAGTGTTAAATTATGCGCCTATCCCCTAATTATTGGGGGAATTTGGGGGCTATAATTCGATGGTGCGCCACATTTCCCAAAAATCTATGGTTTCGTTAAAATAAGCGCACATGGATTGCCAATGTAATTCATCGGGCATGGCACGTTCATGCTTTTTGCGAATTTCTGCGAATGATTTGGTCATGGTGAGTGATTCATCCATCTTCAGCGCCCCTGTGGCAAAAATCACCGAGCGACTAATCCCCGCCCCACACGCCACCACTACTTTTTTCCCTTGTGCGTGTTGTTCGTTGATAAAATTTAGCCCGCGCACAATATCATTTTTTGCCAATGGAAATCCTTCTTGAACAGGGACAAAAAGGGTATCAATCCCCTCGTGTTCGACAGGCTGGTGCAAATGAAGAATTGCCCCAATATCCTGATTTTTGAGTTGGGCGAGGTCTTGCGTCTCTCTAAAACTTGCTACATACAACCAATCGCGTATTTTGTGCATGGCGGTTATTGTCCTTTATTCACACTCTGGGGCGAGTTGTCCCTCGCTAGGGCGTGATTCTAATGTCACCGATATATTGAATGTTCGTTCCCCACGCACGACCATCAATTCAATCGTATCATTGGGCTTGGTCTCGATGACCAAATAATTGACCAGTTCATCCATATTATGGATGAATTGTCCATTTACTGCCACAATAATATCGCCACCCGCACAAATGGGAATATCACGCACAGTTTGGATAGCCGTCCCACCCAGCAACCCCGCCCTACCCGCAGGTGAATCTGGCACAACCCCTGTGACCAATATCCCCGATTCTACGGGCAAATTGAGGGCTTCTGCAAAAGCAGATACGCCAAAGTCGGAGGCAATAGTGCTGATGCCCAACCATGAATAATCCACAGCGCCGTTATTAATCAGCTCTGGTACAACACGGCGTACTGTGTTGGATGGCACACTAAATCCGACACCCTCAAAATTGCCCGATGTCGTGCGAATAGCGGTATTCACGCCAATCACTTGCCCATTGCTATTGAGCAACGGACCACCACTATTGCCCGGACTCAATGTGGCATCAATTTGGATGATACGCGGATTCTGAAAACCGGGGAGCGAATTGGCATCTATCAATTCTGCCGAATCGAGTTGTCTGCCGATTGCGCTCACAATGCCCGCCGTCATCGAGCCTTGTAATCCCCATGGATTGCCAATGGCGATTGCCCGTTGCCCCACTTTGACGAGGTTAGAATCGGCGAGTTCCAATGGCAACAATTTGTCTACCGACACATCCACCTTCAATACTGCCAAATCGCTGTAATTGTCTTGGGCGACCAATTGGGCGGTGGTGACAAATCCATCATTGAAGGTGATATAAATTTGGGTTGCCCCATTCACCACATGCGCGTTAGTGACAATATGCCCGTTTCGGTCATAAATAAAGCCGCTCCCGCGTCCTGTATCGGTGAACCCGACTTGCACATTGATTGCTTCGATATTCACCACCGAAGGGGCTGTGCGTTCATAAACATTGGTGAGCAAGGTATATTCGGCATCAGCCTCTTGAATGAGTGCCTCTGATACCGCAGTGGGCAAAACACCCGTATTCGGGGTGCTTAATGCAGAAATTGGGGTCGAATTGGTGACATTGGGGGATGTGATGGGGTTTTCTGGTTGGCACGCAATCAGGATAAAGGGCAATAAAACCCATATCAAGCGTAGGGGCGCAACATGTTGCGCCCTTACACCAGAGAGGATTTTTTGCAAGTAAAGTCCCCTCTCCAGACGGGAGAGGGGATTTAGGGGTGAGGTTAAAGAGTGATTTTGTAAGGGTAGCTTCTTCATCCCATTGCCTCTTTCAATTGTTCTGCCAGACGGCGTTGGGTATCATTCAAATTTTTGGGGACGGTGATAAGAATCCGCGCAAATAAATCGCCATATTCGCCTTCTGTCCGCATTTTGGGCATCCCTTTACCTGCTAGTCGTAATTTTTGCCCCGATTGTGTGCCTGCCGCGACTTTTATCCGAATAGGACGATTCATCGTAGGCACATCCACCTCACCACCGAGTAGTGCGGTGAACATATCGCATGTGACATCTACAATCAGGTTATCGCCATCACGAGTAAATTGCTTGTCGGGTTCAACTTTGACCACCAAATACAAATCACCTGCCTCACCGCCCATGCGCCCCGCTTCGCCTTCGCCCTTGACACGGACTTTTGTGCCATCGGTTGCTCCTTTGGGGATAGCGACTTTGGATTTACGGGTGGCACTTTCAACATAACGCATTGCGCCTTCATAGGCTTCTTGCAAGGTGATAACTACTTCTTCGGTGATGTCGTTGCCACGCACTTTTCTCACTCCCCCGCTTGGGTTCTGATTTTGACGATTAGGGTTACGTCCAAATCCGCCAAAGAGGGATTCAAAAATATCTTGAAATTGCGAATCCTCAAAGCGAACTTCTTGTGCAGTCTGTCGAAATCCACCACCAGCACCACCTGCACCGCCCGCATTGTTGATACTGGCATAATCCGCGCCAAATTGGTCATACAATTTGCGCTTTTCTGGGTTGCCTAGCGTCTCATAGGCTTCGTTAATTTCTTTGAATTTCGCCTCTGCCGATGGATTCGTCGGATTCGCATCGGGATGGTATTGCTTCGCCAAACGGCGGAAGGCTTTTTTAATATCTTTTTCATTGGCATTTTTATCTATGCCCAATGTACGATAGTAATCTTTTGCCATGGTTATTCTGCTCTCCTCACCTCAGACATAAAATCTGGGCTGTGTTCTCTGTTCTTTCTATGATTTAATTTACACGATATTTATAGGAATGATATAGGAACACTGAAATAATGGCGCGTTTCCTCATCCTCGCTTTATATGATTATGCCGATATGCACGGCGGTGGACAAAAATTGGCATATGACGAAGCCTATTTCCTCGCGGGGCGTGGACATGAGGTATGGCTATTGGCACAAGACCCCACAGGGCAACATCCGCCCTATCGGGTACGGGATGGCGTGCATCTGCTCATGTATCCAAGCCCCAATTTGCGTCTATTCGACCCGCGCAGGGGTAAAATCCACCAAAATAGCGCCCGTCAAGTCGTCCAGACTTATATGCCCAATCCGCCCGATGTGGTGCATGGTCATGCGTTGCTCACATACGATGGTTTACTGGGGATGTTCCCCAACACCCGTTATGCTTATACCGTCCATTCACCTGTTAAATTGGAGCTACAAACCACTGGACGCGGACAATCGGGCATCCAGCGCCTAAAATTGACCCTCGCCAGCCACCTTACCCATCGCATCGAAAAACGGGTGCTATCCCAAAGCGACATCATCACCAGCGATTCTGCCTATACCAAGCAGGTATTAGGGGAATTGCATGGGGCAAAAATTGGGGATAAAGTATGTGTCATGGCGGGGTGGGTGGATGAAAATCGTTTTTTTGTCGCTGATGACCGAGACGCTCTCAAACAACATTTAGGTGTGCGCTCTGATAGTCCGTTTTTTTTCACTCTACGCCGATTAGAACCGCGCAATGGCGTGGATATGCTCATACACGCCCTCAAAATTGTTCGTGAGGCAGGACATAATTTTCAGATGGTCATCGGTGGGAATGGCTCACAAAAAGAGATGCTCATCAACTTACGTGATGAACTGGGATTAACCGACCATATCCGCTTTGTGGGGCGGGTGAGTGATGATGATTTGCCCCGTTGGTATAGTGCCTGCGATGTGTTCTTATTGCCGACCCATGCCCTAGAATGTTTTGGGATTATCACCCTAGAGGCATTTGCCTCTGGCAGACCTGTCCTCGCCACACCGGTCGGGGCTATCCCAGAAATTGTGAATCAAGTGGAGAGGCGGTGGCTCTCGGCAGATAATGGCGCGGAATCCTACGCACAAACCCTCATCGCCTATTTACGTGGGGAATTGCCAAACCATTCATCAGAAAAATTGCGCGATTTCGTCAAAACAGGCTATGAACAGACTATCCGCCTATCTGCCTTTGAGGACTTGTTATTAGCATGAAAACCATCCTTGCCATCAGCGATTATTATCCGCCTGCCGTGCGTGGTGGGGGTGCGCCATACGCGCTCCAGAACATCATCGCATGGCTTGGGGATGAATTTGCCTTTAAGGTCATCACCCATGATTTTGATTTGGGCGATACGTCTCCCATGCCGACTATCAAACATGGGGTTTGGTCACGGATGGGGCGGGCGCAAGTGCGGTATTTATCATTAGAAGAGCGGTTAACAGACATCATCCAGCAAACTGATTACAGCATAATATACCTCAATAGCCTGTTTGGGATGTTCGCCGTTCAAGTGATATTGGCAAAAATGCGCCGCCGCATCCCCGCCATGCCGATTATGATTGCCCCACATGGCGAATTGTATGCGGGGGCATTGGCACAAAAACGGCTCAAGAAACGGGTATTTTTATCCGCCATGAAAATAGTCGGCGCATATAAAAATGTGTTATGGCACGCCAGCACCATCGAAGAAGCCGAGCAAATCCAGCAACAAGTGGGTATATCATCAAAAAATATCCGTATTGCACCAATTTTATCCGCGCCTGTAGAAGAATTGCCCCGCCCTGCCCTCAAGAAAGCAGGAAACTTAAAAATCATTTTCCTGTCACGCATCACCCCCAAGAAAAATTTGGATGGAGCATTGCGGATGCTCACGGGGGTAAAAAGTGACGTGCAATTCGATATTTATGGCACACAAGAAGATACTGCCTATTGGGAGCTATGCCAATCGCTCATGGGGCAATTGCCACCCAACATCCACGCCCGTTATTGTGGCGCGGTATTTGGCGGACAAGTTGAATTATTCAGCCACTATCACCTGTTTTTATTCCCCACACATGGCGAAAATTTTGGCTATGTGATACAAGAGGCATTACTGGGCGGGTGCTTGCCCCTCATCAGCCCAAACACGCCATGGCGCTATTTAGCCGATAAGCGTGTTGGCTGGGATGTGGCGAATGAATCGGATTTCATCGGCATCATTGAAAACATGGTGCAGATGGATAGTAAGGGATTTGCAGAATGGTCACAAAATGCCCAACGCTATGGCATGAGCATCGCCCATGACCCCGCCCGTGTGGAACAAAATCGGAATTTGTTTAGATAACAATCGGGCATGACATGTCATGCCCCTACAAGCCATGTGGTATGTAAGGGCGCAACATGTTGCGTCCACGCCCAATAAAAAGGACTTAACACACTATGCGTCTGGTCATCGTCTCATTTTTTTATCAACCAGAACCCAACGACATCAAAATTCACCTATTGGCAAAGGAATTGGTGGCGCGTGGTCATACTGTGACCACCATCACCACTTTTCCCAATTACCCCAGTGGCAGAATTTATGACGGCTATAAACAACGCTTATGGCAAAAAGAGATGAAAGACGGTGTGCGGATTTTCCGCGTGCCACTCTATCCCAATCACACCCGTAGCGGCGTTAAACGGGCATTGAGCTATGCCAGTTTTATGTTCACTGCCGCCACTTTGGGATTACTACGCTGTGGGCGTGCCGATGTGATGTGGGTCTATCATCCCCCATTGACCACAGGGGTGGCAGGTGTGTGGATGAGTTTTATCCGCCGTGCGCCGTTTGTGTTGGATATTCAAGATATGTGGCCCGAAACGCTCAAAGCGACAGGGATGCTCAATAACGAAAAGGCATTACACTGGATAGGGCGCGTGGCAAATTGGATTTATCGGCGTGCGCGGGCATTAACCGTCAATGCACCGGGCATGAAAACCAGTATCATCCAGAAGGGCATTTCTGCCGATAAAATTTTCGTCATGCCCAATTGGGCAGATGAGACCATTTATATGCCCAAACCCCAAGACCCTGCCATTGGTGAGCAATATGGGCTAAAAAATAAATTCAATATCCTATTTGCGGGGAATATGGGCTTGGTGCAGGCGTTGGATAAGGTGATTGCATCGGCAGAATTGCTCACAGACTTGCCCCATGTGCAATTTGTGATGATTGGCGATGGGCTAGAATATGACAATCTGCAAAAAATGGTCACAGCAAAAAATTTGACCAATGTGGTCTTTTTAGGCAGACATCCCGCCAGCACCATGCCCGATTTTTTTGCATGGGCAGACGGATTACTGATTACCCTCACCGATGACCCATTGTATACCATGACCATCCCCTCAAAAACACAAAGTTACTTAGCCTGTGGTCGTCCGATTATTTGCGCGGTGGCGGGTGATGGGGCGGATGTGGTGAATGAGGCAAAAGCAGGGTTCACTGTTCCGCCAGAAAATCCGAGTGCATTGGCGGATGCGATACGGCGGTTATATGCCCTATCACCATCAGAACGCGATGTGCTGGGCGCAAATGGGCGACAAGCCTATTTAGACCATTTTCAGCAGAAAACCATCGTTGACCGTTACGAACAGGTCTTTTTAGATGTGATGAAAAAGAGGAAACGCGCATGACCAAAATTTTGATATTGGGCGCAGGGGGCATGTTGGGACATACCCTCGCGGGGCAATTTAAGCACCACTATAAGACCATCGCCACGGTGCGCCAATCCCCAGACTGGTATCGGCAATATCCTGTGTTTGAGGGTGTAAAATTGATAGCGGGTGTAGATGCCTTTTCCCCCGATACAATTGCAGGTGCAATCGGCAACATTCGCCCCGATGTGGTCATCAATTGCATCGGCATTGTCAAACAATTGCCAGAGGCAAATAACCACATCACATCTATCACCATCAATGCCCTATTCCCCCATCAATTGGCTAAACTGTGTGCAGATAATGGCTCAAAACTGATTCATATTAGTACCGATTGCGTGTTCACAGGGCGCAAAGGTATGTATACCGAAGCCGATTTATCGGATGCCGAAGATTTATACGGGCGCACAAAATTCTTGGGCGAGGTAGGGAATATGCCCAACACCCTTACATTGCGTACCAGCATGATTGGGCATGAACTCAATAGTGCTTATGGCTTGGTGGAATGGTTTTTGAGCCAGCACGGAAAAACCGTGAAGGGCTACCGCAAGGCGATTTATACGGGCTTCACAGCAGACGCATTGGGAGATTTAATCGGTCATATCATTGACCACCACCCCCATTTACACGGGCTATGGCAAGCCTCATCCGCGCCAATTAACAAATATGACCTGCTTAATCTGGTCAAAAACGTATATCAAGCGCCTATTGAAATCATCCCCGATGATGCTGTTACAATAGACCGCAGTTTAGATAGCACACGCTTGCAAAACGCCATCGGCTACACCCCGCCCTCATGGGAACAGATGGTGATGGATATGAAAAATAATCAGGAGAAAAAATCATGACCGTTCTAACCAATAAACGTATTCTCATCACGGGTGGCACAGGCTCATTTGGGCAGGTGGTGGTCAAACGCCTTTTATCTGGCGAAATGGGGCAACCTGCAAGCATCACTGTTTTTTCGCGTGATGAAGCCAAACAACATTACATGCGCTTATCCTATATCAACAAAGAAGCCGCCACCGATGAGGTGATTTATCAAAATTTTCAACGCCTATTGCGTTTTCGCATTGGCGACATCCGTGATTACAACTCGGTTTTAGAAGCTGTGCGCGATACCGATGTGGTCATCCATGCGGCGGCACTCAAACAAGTGCCGATATGCGAATATTTCCCCTCACAAGCCATCATGACCAATATCAACGGACCAGAAAATCTGGTGCGTGCGGTGCGTTCCAACGAAACCCATGTGGAAACATTGGTGGCGCTGTCTACTGATAAAGCCTGCAAACCGATTAACGTCATGGGCATGACCAAAGCTGTCATGGAACGCATCATCATTGAAGGCAACATGAACACCGATACCCGTCTCATAGCGGTGCGTTATGGCAATGTCATCGCCTCACGCGGGTCGGTTGTGCCACTTTTCCTTGACCAAATCGCCAATGGCGGACCTGTTACCCTCACTGACCCCAATATGACCCGCTTCTTGTTGAGCCTGAATAAAGCCGTAGATACGGTGTTTTCTGCCCTACAAGGCGCAAAACGCGGTGAAATTTATATCCCACAAGTGCCTGCCGCCAAAATGACGGCGCTTGCAGAGGCATTGATTGATGGGCGCAATATCCCTATCAAAGAAACGGGCATCCGTCCGGGCGAAAAAATCCACGAAATTTTGGTGTCAGACGAAGAAGCCTATCGCACCACTGCCCGCGACGGTTATTATGTCATCCGCCCCATGTTGCCCGAATTGCTCGATACCCCATTGGGAACACCTGCGCTAACAGGCGAATATTCTTCGTCAGATACGACATTGGATGTGGCAGGGTTAAAAGCATTGCTGGCAGAATATTTGGCAGAACACCAAATGGGGGAACACGCATGAAGGTGATGACTATTTTCGGCACACGACCCGAAATTATCCGCCTGAGCCGTGTGATTCCAATGCTAGACCAATTTTGTGAGCATATTTTGGTCTATACAGGTCAAAATTATGACCCTAATCTGAGCGATATTTTTTTCCAAGAATTGGGTGTCCGCACGCCTGATGTTCACATGGGGGTACAAGCCAATAGCTTTGCTGACCAAGCGGGGCAAATTATCGCCAAAAGTGGCGACTTATTGGCACACTATAAACCCGATAGGTTGCTCATTTTGGGCGATACCAATAGCGGATTGAGCGCCATTGTCGCCGCCCGTATGGGCATCCCTGTCTTTCACATGGAGGCGGGAAATCGCTGTTATGACAACCGCGTGCCAGAGGAGATTAATCGGCGTATTATTGACCATAGTAGTGAAATCCTCATGCCCTATACCCAACGGAGCAAAGATAACCTCATCCGCGAAGGTATTGAGCGCCAACGCATTTATGTCACAGGCAATCCGATTTTTGAGGTGTTGAATCATTACGCGCCACAAATTAATAAAAGTGATATTTTGGCGCAATTGGATTTAACCCCTAATGGCTATTTTTTGGTGACGATGCACCGCGCCGAAAATGTGGATGACCCCACCCGTTTGCGCGGATTGCTGGCAGGATTAGAAGCGATTGGCGAAAAATATAGTCAACCTGTGGTGGTAAGCCTACATCCCCGCACCGCCGATAAATTATCACGGTTCAATATCACACTGGAATCGCCGTATGTGCAATTGCTCTCGCCATTCGGATTTTTCGATTTTGTCAAACTGGAAAAACATGCCCGTTGTGTGATTAGTGATAGTGGCACGGTGCAAGAAGAGGCGACCATCTTCAATATTCCCAGTGTGACCATTCGAGATGTGACAGAACGTGCCGAAACGGTTGAAGTGGGTGGTAATATGCTCAGTGGTGGCAATGCCGATGATTTGCGCCGTGCGGTAGAGGTCGTGCTTGGCACACCTACCGATTGGACACCGCCTATTGAATACACCGAACCAAATGTCTCGCGCATTGTGGGTAAGGTCGTACTGGGGTATCACCACCAAAGGAAATAAACATGAATCCATCATTGTTTGGTATTCAAAACTCCAATCGTGATTTCACAAAAGCTGATGGATGGAGCAAGAACAATTTTAATAGCGCATTTCCAGCATCACTCTGTTGCTATATGGCTTCTCTAAAAATTAATCCCGTCTATTTGGTTATTGGGGAGCAAGGGGAGTTATCTCATACCAATATTGATGTATCACAATTATTTGGCTTGTCTCCATTATCTGAGTCAGTTTATTACGCCTTTGAATCGGCTTATTCGCCCTATCAAACACTTGTGGTCGGTGATTTACCCCGTATAGACCTTGTTTTAATGGATAAATCCACAGGAAAAAGTTTACGGGGACTAGAGATAAAATTAACAGCATTACCTGATAATTCAACCGCACATCTTTCTGATGCAGAATATGGCAGTGAGTTGGTCATTCGCCCAGACACAATCATCTATTTAGCATTAAGCATTTCTGATTTATTCAAAAATGATGTGGAAGAACTCGCTAGGCACTTACCAATACAAGAATTAGGCAATCTGAATTGGTCAAATCAAGCACAATTATTAAGTGTTTTGCCAATTTTTGTAGATATGTTCAGCAATTTGATGCGAAATTATGTTTCCCAACAAATTCCACTGATTATGCAACCCATTTGGAAAACACAAGGGAAGCGTCTTTTATTAGATGAAAATGCTTTTGACATTTTTGTATGGAGTAACTTTGCCATCACAAAATTGTTCTTTTATGCACTAAATAATGTCAAAACGATTAACCGCCAAATTCGTGCAATCATTTGGCTCATGCGAATGCTTTATGATTTCGTGATAAATGGAAAAATCAATTATGCACAAGTTATTGACGAGTTATCACTCTCTACAAAAAATGATAAAGCATTTTCTGCCTCTGGTCGTATCACACATCGGCTGATGGCGTGTCCTGAACTAACCAATCCACGTATCAAAAAAGATGCAATTCGAGATATAATTTTAGGAGATGGTCAAAAATTACTAAGTCCTGAGCGTCGGTTAGATGCAGTTATCATGAGCATGGCAGAATTATTTGAGGGCTAATTAATGCGTGTAGTGGATTTATTTGCAGGTATTGGAGGTATGTCATTAGGGTTTCAAAATGCAGGTTATGACATCATTGCCGCCTATGATAACTGGAAACCAGCGATTGATGTTTATCGTGCTAATTTCTCTCATCCTATTCATGAGACAAATTTATATGATATAGACCCTAACACTATCAGCGATTTTTCACCTGATATGATTATCGGCGGTCCGCCATGCCAAGATTTTTCTAGTGCGGGCAAACGCGATGAAACATTGGGGCGAGCCGATTTAACAATTGTATTTGCAAATATTGTCTCACATATCAAGCCAACATGGTTTGTGATGGAAAATGTAGAACGTATTCAAAAAACAAATACGCTCAAACAAGCAAAAAAGATGTTTTATCATGCGGGCTATGGTTTAACAGAAGCCGTTCTGAATGCCAGTTTATGCGGTGTCCCTCAATTGAGAAAACGCTATTTCTTGATTGGACGCTTACATGGGCAGGATGATGAACTAGGCTGTTATTTAGAAAAAAATCAATCTTCCAAACCACTTACAGTCGCAGAGTATTGTGGTGACAACATTTCAACAGAATATTATTATCGGCATCCGCGCAATTATAGCCGTCGTGCTATTTATAGTATTCATGAGCCAAGCGCCACCATCAGAGGGGTTAATCGCCCTATTCCACAAGGCTATAAAGGGCATCCAGCCGACCCTATAACCGCTATTGAGCAAGTCCGCCCATTAACCACTAAAGAGCGAAGCCTCATTCAAACATTCCCATCAGGTTTTATACTCACAGGCACAAAATCAAATTTAGAGCAGATGATAGGCAATGCCGTCCCTGTTAAATTGGCAGAATTTGTGGCATACGCCATATCAGATTATGTTCAATATCCACAATCCGAGCCTAAACAATTAGTATTGTTTTAAACTAACGGTAAGGTCGTGCTGGGGTATCACCATCGGGTAAGGTAGATATAATCACTTATCAGGAGGTTTATTGTGAAAATCGGTATTTTAGGCGCAGGCATGGTTGGGCAATCATTGGCACGCGCCGTTTTAGCACACGGTCACACGGTTATGCTCAGTTCCCGCACACCCGATAGTGCGGATATGCAAAAAATTATTGCGGAACTCGGCACAAATGCCCAAGCAGGCACAGTCTCACAAACGGTTGCCTATGGGGAGGTGGTTGCCCTTGCGCTTCCCCCTGCTGTTATGGCTGAAGCTATCAAACAAGGTGAGTGGTCTGGAAAAATTGTGATGGACATGACCAATCGGTTTGGTGGCGATACCAGCCCTAGCGCAGTGGCATTAGCCAAACTCATCCCCGAAGCACATGTGGTAAAGGCATTGAATACAATCGGCGCAGAACATTATGTGGATGCCAATTTTGGTGGAGAACATGCCAGCATGTTCATCGCAGGGGACAACCCCAATGCCACCCAAACCATAACCAATTTGGTCACTCAACTGGGGTTTGAAGTTATCAACATAGGGTCATTAGCCGATAGTGGTCATTTAGATGCGCTAACCAAACTATGGGTTCATTTGGCAATACGCGGTGAGTTTGGACGAGGCTTTGCCTTCCGCCTCATCCGCAAATAACAGAATTATGGGCAATTTCTCTAATGCGAATTGCCCACTATCAGCCTCATTTCGAGATATAATTCATTGCCTAAAATCAGGTGCATCAATGGCAACTTAAACCTGATGTGGATGGCTTGGTCATCGCCTTTTCAAAGGAATTTCTGTATAAAGCGCCGATGATTTGCGCCGTGCGGTAGAGGTCGTGCTTGGCACACCCACTGATTGGACACCGCCTATCGAATATACTGAGCCAAATGTCTCACGCATTGTGGGTAAGGTCGTGTTGGGGTATCACCAGTAGATACAATTACCCAAAGTTTATCTACCTTGACAAGGGTTTATTCAACATCATATAATGATATGATGATATGATGATAAAAAAGGCACAATGATGATAATTGCTAAAGCAGAAGGTATAGGTCTCAAAGCGAAGCTATTTTACGGTTTTTCTGATACATCTCGGTTATCCATTTTAGAAGCATTACGAAATGGGGCGTTAAATGTGACGCAACTAACCGAAGTAACAGGGCTTAGCCAGTCGAATGTTTCGAATCATTTAAGTTGCTTACGTGACTGTGGGTTGGTTACTCGTGAGCAAAATGGACGTTATGCTGTTTATCAACATAGCGATGACCGTGTTGCCTTATTACTGCAACTCGCTGACCAATTGTTATCTGATGTTGCAAAAGGTGTTTATGACTGTACTCGCTACGAACTCCCGGAGGCAGAAGATGATTGTTGCGAATAATCACGTTATTGAAGTTCCGATTAAAGGGATGGATTGTGCTGGCTGTGTTGCCACTGTCCAAAAAACAATCGCCCAGTTACCCGGTGTTCACTCTGTTGATGTCTTGTTGAGTTCAGAAAAAGCGATTATCCAACTTGACCAAAACCAGATAAATTTATCAACCATCCGTCATGCCGTAGAAAGTGCTGGTTATTCTGTTCCAGTGACGACAAAATCCCTTGAAATTCAGATTAAAGGCATGGACTGTTCAGAATGTGCCTCAACTGTCCAGAAGGCAATCGCGCAAGTTCAAGGGGTTCAAAGTGTCAATGTTTTGCTGAGTTCAGAAAAAGCAATTATCCAGCTTGACCAAAATCACGCCGATATTGGGGCAATTCGGCGTGCAGTGGAAGGTGCTGGGTATACAATTCCATCGGTCGAAGAAACACCCTCACCCGACTCTATTAGCGTTGATTTTAGCAAAGCGGCATTAAATCTATTTGGCGTTGTCTTTGGTATTGTGTTATTGATTGTCGTTTTGGGAGAGGGTTTGGGGTTATTTGATACAATCACCGACACCATTCCGCCCATAATCGGATATATACTCGTCCTGATTGCCGCTTACCCTACTTTCAGCGTTGTTATTCGCGCCGCACTAAAAAAGCAGGTCATTTCGCATACATTGATGTCTATTGGGGTTATCGCCGCACTTGTGGTTGGGCAATGGGTGACTGCGGGCATAGTGGTTTTATTTATTCGCGTGGGGGACTATGCCGAGCGTTTTACCACAGAGCGAAGCCGTCGCGCCCTTAAAAATTTAACCGTGATGGCACCAGAAACGGCGCGTGTGGAACAAAACGGCAAAGAAATCGTGCTTCCAATTTCACAAGTCCATGAAGGCGATATTATCATTGTTCGTCCGGGAGAAAAAATCCCCGTAGATGGCATGGTCATGAGTGGTCAAGCCACCATTAACCAATCGGCAATCACGGGTGAATCTATGCCAATTGAAGCAGGGGCAGGAACGCGCGTTTTTGCCGCGACAATCGCCCAATTGGGCAGTTTGCGAATTCGTACAAAACAAGTCGGTACAGATACCACTTTTGGGAAAATTATCCGACTGGTTGAAGAAGCAGAGGCACATCGAGCCGATGTACAACGTATCGCAGACCGTTTTTCTGCTTATTTTCTCCCTGTTGTTTCTATCATAGCCCTGCTCACATTTTTGATAAGTCGTAACCCACTCTCAACGGCGGCGGTACTGGTGGTTGCCTGTTCGTGTTCATTCGCATTGGCAACCCCAATAGCGATGCTTGCCACTATTGGCGCTTCTGCTAAACATGGGCTGTTGATTAAAGGTGGCAAGTATATCGAATCTCTAGCAAGGGCAGATGTTGTTCTACTAGATAAAACAGGGACGCTTACTTTGGGTCAACCACAAATCACAGATGTGATCGCATTGGGTGACATCGTAGAAAACGACTTGCTGATGCTTGTTGCTTCTGTAGAACGGTATTCCGAACATCCACTGGCAGAAGCGGTGCGAAATATCGCTAATGCGCGTGGGTTGGCACTTCAAGAACCAGAAAATTTTGAGGCATTACCCGGTTTTGGTGTTCGCGCACAGGTGAATGGCAAGGTTGTAACAGTCGGTAGCCAACGGATGGTCAGTGATGAGCCGATACATGTTGCACAAGAATTAGAAGCACAGGGTAAAACCACGATGTATGTCATGGTTAACGAAAAAATTGTTGGTATTATGGGCGCGTCAGATACTGTTCGGCAAGAAATCCCATATGCCATTGATTCTTTACGTAAATTAGGCATTAAACATATCGCTGTATTGACTGGCGATAATGAATTGGTTGCACAGTCTGTTGCACAACCATTGGGCATTCAGTTTCATGCAAATCTGTTGCCAGAAGATAAAATCGCTATCGTGAAACAATACCAAGCCCAAAAGCATATTGTTGTGATGATAGGAGATGGTGTCAATGATGCCCCTGCGTTAGCACAGTCTAATGTAGGTATTGCAATGGGCGTAGCGGGGACGGATGTCGCTATTGAGGCGGCTCATATTGCCTTAATGCGTGAAGATTGGTCACTGATTCCAGAGGCGTTTAAGATTGCCCGTCGAACCATGCGAATTGTCAAAATGAATATTGCCTTTACCGCCGTTTACAACTTTTTTGGTCTTTCTCTGGCGGCATTTGGTATTCTGCCCCCCATTTTGGCGGCGGCGGCACAGTCTATTCCAGATTTAGGAATCCTTGCCAATTCATCTCGCTTATTAAATTATCGTCGGACAAATGAACTGAAAACCACTTATAACAACATCGTGGAATAGTATCTCTTTGAGTTTCACAATCCAATATAGTGAGAATGCCACTGGCATTTTGAGCATTGTACAAGATGTGAATGGGTGTGAACTCAACTTTGTCTCTTTTTTATGTCTTCTATTCTATTTTGGAAACCCTTACTCCATTTTATCGGGGAAGACCTGTATATCAGGCAGACAAAATCAGGCTTATTGTCTGCCTATAAGTTATCAAATAAACGGGTAGGGATTGCCCATGCTCACCTGAATATTGCCATCCTCATCAACCCATGCTGTCGGCATAAATGGGGTGCTATGCGCCGCCCCAACACGCCCTTCTGCGTCCAATGTGATAACCCCAACATCCGTAATCCCATGTATCACCGTTTCGGCGGCATGTTGGGCGGTTTTGCCATCCCGCAGTTCATCAATCACCCCACGCGACATCAACGTCCGCATGATTTTTTCGCCATGACCTGTGGCACTCGCCCCGCCATAGCGATTATCCGAGTATCCCCCCGCCCCAAAAATGGGGACATCGCCAACCCGCCCTTTGAGCTTATGCGGTGTTCCCCCTGTGGAGGTCGCCGAGGCAAAATTACCCGCATTATCCACTGCCACCGCCCCTACCGTTCCCATACCGAGTCCTGCTTGGGCATTTTCTTTTAATCGGCGCTGATAATCCACAAATTCCTGTGGCGTGACAAAGCTCAAATTCGACACCAACGGCATCCCCAACGACACCGCCAAACGTTCTGCACCATCCGCCACAAAAAAGGCATGTGGGGTATGAGTCATGACCATACGGGCGAGTTTTATCGGATTTTGGATATGCTTGAGCGCCGCCACCGCCCCAAACATCATATTAGACCCATCGGTGATGAGCGCATCCATTTCTGCTTCACCCACATTATTCAAAAAACTGCCCACGCCCGCATCAAATAGCGGATTATTTTCTAAAATCACGGTGGCGGCTTCGACCACATCCAACGCACTAGCGCCTTGTTTGAGCAGTAACCATGCTCGTTCTGCCGCCTCAAACATCCCTTTTTGCACATCATCATGGTTGTACAAATGGTTTTCCCAATTGCCTGCACCACCATGTAAAATGAAAGTGGCTCTCATGGATAAAAACTCGCTTTCTGATAAAAAATTTTATGTAAAAAGTGCCTATTTACCCTCATTGTACACTATGCGCTTCCCCTACGAACAGAGATGACAGGATGACAGGGGAACGCTTTATGCTATAATTCCCCAAGTTTTTGAAGTGACTATCATAAGGTTGTCTCATGCGTATTCCCGCTTGGATTTTTATGCTGATAAGCCTGTTATCCTTTGGGGTGATGACAGTGCTATGTTCGGTTGTGAGTTATAGTATGGTCAAACAAACCGTGGTGGATGCTCGCGCCAATGGGGTCGAGTTTCCGTCTGTGGTAGATTTGGTGAATTACTTCATCAATCCGCCTGATGTCGCCGATTTGGGGTCAAATATCAGCCAAAATGTGGCGAGTTTCCCCACTCCCGCGCCCATCTTAGACCCATTTGGTGCATTACCCACCTATACCCCATTCCCCACCGCCACACCAGAACCGGGGATTACCTTCACCCCTGCCCCCACCGCTACCGTTGGACCAACATCCACACCAGACCCCTTAGCAGGGATTCCCACATGGTCAGACCCTAGCCGTATCAATATTTTGCTCATGGGCATTGACCAACGGAGTGCCACAGGGGATGTCGGTCCCTTCCGTACCGATACGATGATTTTGGTGCAGATAGACCCCATCCGCAAGCGCATTGGCTTGCTCTCTATCCCGCGTAATTTGTGGGTACAAATACCCGGATTTCAACCCAATCAAATCACCACCGCCAATTATCTTGGCGACCAATCGGCACTACCCGGTGGGGGACCAGGACTCGCTATGGAGACCATCCGCCGTAATTTTGGTGTGCCAGTAGACCGTTATATCCGCATCAATTTTGATGTATTCACCACAGTGGTGGATTTGGTCTCGCCACAAGGCACAGAAATTTGTGTGACAGAACGCATTGTGGACGAAAAATATCCCGATGACCGCTTTGGCACGATTAAAATTGAATTTTTGCCCGGTTGTCAGCGTTTAGATGCCGAAAGATTATTGCAATATGCCCGCAACCGCGCCACACAAGGCGGGGATTTTGACCGCAACCGTCGCCAACAAGAAGTCCTCCGCGCCTTGCAAGATGAGGTGTTGAGCGTGGGCGGTATCACCAATTTTGTGGGGAGCATCCCCGAATTGTATACCAGCCTCGCGGGGAGCTATCGCACCAATTTGTCACTAGAAGAAATTTTGAGCCTTGCGCGTTTGGTGGCGGATATTCCGCGTGATAACATCACCTTTGGCGCAATCAACGAAATTTCGGTGTCGTTTGGCAAAGATGAAAATGGGCTAGATATTTTGCTCCCCAATTGGGTACAAATCCGCACAGTAGTACAACAAACATTTGACCCACCCACCAATATGACCGATGCCGATTTAGTCACCCGCTATCAAGCAGAGGCGGCAAAAATTGAGGTGTATAACAACACCGATATTCCCGGACTCGCCGCCACCACCCGTGATTGGTTACAAGCACAGGGGGTTGTCATCCAAGCCATTGGCAGTACCAACCCACCCGCCAATGTGCCACAAATTGCCATTTTGGATTATACGGGCAAGCCGTGGACGACCAAATATCTGGCGCAATTGATGGGACTGCCCGAAACAGTCATCCGACCGGGTGCGGGTGGGGCAATCCAAACCAGTGCCGATGTGATTATCCTCATCGGTAGCGATGTTCAGGCAATTATTGACGGGAATTAGAATACCATCGGGCGCAACATGTTGCGCCCCTACAACACCACCATTCATTTTGACCATGTAACCTATTCATAAAAAAAGGGTTGTCTCATGAAAATTGCCATCGCATCTGACCACGCAGGATTTCCCCTCAAACACCATTTGGTGAATTTTTTGCACAAACACGGCTTTGAGGTACTCGATTTGGGTGTCGAAAATGCCGATACCCCCGCCGATTATCCCGATGCCGCCCAAGCCGTTGGCGAAGCAATTCTCTCTGGCAAGGCAGAACGCGGTATCCTGTTATGTGGGAGTGGTGTGGGGGCATGTATCGCCGCCAACAAGATGAAAGGCATTTATGCCAGTATCACCCACGATACCTATAGCGCCGCACAAGGCGTTGAGCATGACCGCATGAATGTGATGTGTTTGGGTGCGCGGGTGATTGGGCAAAATGTGGCAGAAACCCTCGCATTGGCGTTCCTCAATGCCAAAGTGAGCGAAGAAGACCGCCATGCGCGACGTTTCGGCAAAGTGCAAAAAATCGAAAATAGCTAAATTCTATGGTGTGGGCGTTGGTGGTATAAACCTACTATCAGCTTCCCACTTCCAGCTCAAAATTTGGCACGACATACATAAAACTAAAATAAAGCCCAAAAGTATCAAAATTCGTTTCATGATAACCATACCCCGCAAATAAATCATTTTTTATCAGTATATACCATAAAGCCTATTCGCATTTTAACCCTCACAGTGTTACAATCAATTTCAGTAAAAATATGTTTTTTACCGTCCATTCACATAACCATACAGAGGTATTTTTTATGAATCGCAGAAAAATTTTAGCACTTGTTCTTCTCTCCATGTTTGCCCTTGTCATCGGCATCGCATCCATCAGCGCCCAAGAAGAAGCCGCATCCATCAAAATTGGTGTGGCAGTCGCGCAAAGTGGCACCGCTTCGGCATTTGGTGTTGAGCAAGTCATCGGCGCAGAACTCGCCGAAGCCTATTTTAATGAACTCGGCGGGGTAAATGGTGTCCCCATTGAACTCGTGTTTCAAGATGCGGGTACAGACGAAAATGCCGCCATCAATGCCTTTAATTTGTTGATGAACCAAGATAATGTGGTCGGCATTTTGGGACCCACGCTCTCACAACAAGCCTTTGCCGCCGTCCCAGAAGCAGACCGTGTCGGTGTCCCTGTGATTGCCCCCTCCAATACGGCGGCGGGAATCCCCCAAATTAGCCCATTCAATGCGCGTGTCTCTGCCTCTGTGACCGTGCTTGCCCCCATCGCGCTCAAAACCGCAGTGGAATTAGAAGGTGTGAGCCGTGCAGTCGTGATTTTTGCCCGTAACGATGCCTTTAGCTCATCCGAAACGGTTTTGTTCCAATCGGCGGCGGCAGAAATCGGACTTGAAGTGGCGGCTGTGTTGGAATATGACAACACCGATACCAGCTTCGATATTTTGGCGAGCGATGCCATTGGCAACGAACCCGATGTGATTGTCATCTCTGGTTTGGCGGTAGATGGTGGCACATTGGTGCGTACCTTGCGCGAATTGGGTTATGAAGGCGTGATTGTGGGCGGGAACGGGTTTAATACCCCCAATATCTTCCCCATCTGCCAAGAATATTGCGATGGCATCATTGTCGCCCAAGCCTATAACAACCAAGCAGAAGGGGAAATGAACCTCGCCTTCCGCGCCCTATATGAAGAAGCACAAGGCAAATTGCCCGGTCAATTCCCTGCCCAAGCATTCACTGGGATTCAAGTATTCGTGGAATCCCTCATCGAAATTGACAACACGGTCGGACTCGATAGCTTTGGCGATGACCTCGCCGCTTTGCGTATTGCCCTCAATGAGACCCTTCTCTCATTGGAATATGACACCCCCATCGGCATCATCAGCTTTGACCCCGATGGCGAAATTATTCAAGGCAATTTCTATGTCGCACAAGTGGCGATGAATGACGATGGCGAAACTGGCTCATTTGAATTGTTGGTGAGCGTAGAATCTGCCCCAGTCGCAGAATCTACCGAAGAACCCGTTTCTACACCAGAATCTTAATTTTATTGCTTGTTACGAGGGGTGAGGCGTGCCTCGCCCCTACCGTGATATATGTAATAGCGATATAATCATCATCTTTATATATATCGCGCCACAGAGGGAAAATCCGTGATTTTTCAATTGGTCAGCGGACTTGCAACAGGTGGCACGTATGCCATATTCGCAATAGGCTATACACTCGTTTTTTCCATTTTAGGCATTATCAATTTTGCCCATGCCGCCGTTTTCACACTTGGCGCATATATGACCTATTTATTGATAGGTAAAGGTATCACAAGTGGGGTAATGGCAGGCACAGACCTCCCCTTCGAGATGAGTTTTATCGTTGCCATGCTCGTTTCTGCATTTTTAGCGGGACTCATCAGCGTCCTCATAGATTCCATCGCCTTTCGTCCCCTACGCCGCCGCAAAGCCGATTCGCTCCTCGCACTTGTGACCAGTTTGGGCATCACCATCATCCTTGTGAATGGCATCCAATATTTATTTGGCACAGATTCTTATAGTTTCCCCGCCAAAGTTTTGGGCGATATGCCCCCCAATGTCAAATTTGACATACTCAACGAAACAGTCGCTATCCGCACCAAAACCTTAGTCGTGATGGGTGTATCGGTGGTCATCGCTGTATTGTTGACCCTGTTCATCACCAAGACCAAAACAGGGCGTGGCTTACGGGCAATTTCTGAAGACCCGACCACCGCCAGCCTCATGGGGATTAACACCAACCGCCTCATCATGATTGCCTTTTTCCTCAGTGGATTCATCGCAGGATTGGCAGGGACATTGGTGGCATGGAATGTTAGCTCTGGCATCACAGACCCGTATTTTGGGGTCAAATTTGGATTAAAAGGCTTATCGGTCATCGTCTTGGGCGGATTGGGAAATATTCCGGGGGCAATCATCGGCGGGTTGGTGATTGGTGTCGCAGAAGCCTTTGCGCCATCTGAGTATAGCGATGCTGTGGCATTTGGCATTTTATTTGTCGTCTTATTGGTGCGTCCGCAAGGGATTCTTGGGCAAAAGGTTCAGCAGAAGGTATAGCGCATCATGACCGATTTTTTGTCTACGTATGGATTTTTGCTCATTCAAGCCTTATTCGCCGCCATATTGGGCTTATCCCTGTATCTGCCCTTGCTCACAGGGCAATTATCACTGGCGAGTCCGGGATTTTATGCCATTGGCGGGTATATATCCGCTTTTTTTTCTACAAATATATTAAATCAATTTTATCAACCGTTTTTATTGCCAATCCCCAATTCTATCTCAAAAAATATCGTATCACCCCTCCTCCAAACCACCAAATACAATAATGACTACCCCCTCTCTTTTTTATTCATCCAAATGACGATTGCGGCGGGGGTTTGCCTTGTATTGGCGGGAATTGTGGGATTTTTAGCCATTCGCCTGCGCGGGATTTATTTGGCACTCGCCACCATCGCCTTTGTAGAGGTGATTCGCACCTTAGCAGAAGGACTCGATATTGTTGGCGGGTCGAGTGGGATTTTTGGCATCCCACAACCATTCGTGGGCAAAATTGATTATGCGTGGATAGCCATTCCCCTGCTCATCATCAGCCTATTCATCGTCTATCGGTTAGAACGGGGCAAAATGGGGCGGGCATTCCGCGCCATCCGCGAAGATGAATTATCTGTTTCTGCCAGTGGGGTCTATACCACTTATTATAAGGTGATTGCCTTTGCCTTGGGGGGAATGTTGGCGGGGATGGTCGGCGCAGTATATGCCCATTTCCTCAATACATGGAATCCGCGACAAGGCACATTTGATGCTGGCGTGTTATATCTGACCTTTGTGGTGGTAGGTGGCTCACGTACCATCTGGGGTCCCGTGATTGCGGCGATTGCCCTGACCATTTTGCCAGAGGCATTACGTGGGGCATCTGGTGTAGAATGGCTCAATACTTTTTTACAAGATGGACGACTCATCCTCTATGGCATGTTGCTCACAGGGGCGGCGCTATTTTTTCCACAAGGGATTATCACCCCGCGCTTGTTGAGTCGGTTAAACGTGATGAAACACATCAGAAAACGGGCAATATGATATGACCAATATTCGCGTCCTTATGGTCTCGAAAGCCTGTGTGGTGGGCATTTATCAACGCAAATTAGAACTTATCGCTCAAAAAAACATAACCCTATGTGCGGTTGCCCCGCCATCATGGAAAGATGAACGGGGCGAGATGCTCTTGGAGCGTGCCTTCACCACTGGCTATGACCTCACGGTGTTACCTATTCGCAAAAATGGTAATTTTCATCTGCATTATTATGAGGGATTAGGGCGAAAAATCCGCGAGTTTAAGCCCGATATTATCCATATAGACGAAGAACCCTATAACCTCTCGACATGGCAAGCCTTATATCATGCCAAACGAAACCATGCCAAAAGCCTATTTTTTAGCTGGCAGAATATCCACCGTCGCTATCCACTGCCATTTTCATTGGGAGAACGGTGGGTACTCAACAATGTGGATTATGCCATTATGGGGACGGATAGCGCAGGCGATGTTTGGCGGGCAAAAGGCTATAAAGGGGAAATGACAACCATCGCCCAATTTGGCACAGACCCCAATTTATTTTTCCCATTGCCAATTCGCCCAAAACGCCGCTTCACCATCGGCTATGTTGGACGCTTGGTAGAAGAAAAAGGGGTATCGCTGTTATTAGATGCGGTGGCAGAACTGGATGGCTATTGGCAACTGCGGATTTTAGGCGGAGGTCCAAAATTAGCGGAATTAGAAGCACAAGCCAAAGCACTCAATATTGCCGATAAAGTCCATTTTGATGGACAATTGCCATCCATCGAAATTCCGCCCTATTATCATGATTTGGATGTGTTGGTCTTACCATCGCTCACCCGTCCCAATTGGAAAGAGCAATTTGGGCGCGTGATGGTAGAGGCAATGGCGAGTGGTGTGCCTGTGATTGGGTCAGATAGTGGCGCAATCCCCAGCGTGATTGGTGATAGTGGGGTTATCGTGCCAGAGGGCAATAAATTTGCCTTGTGCGATGCCATTCGACGTGTGCGCGAAGATGACCACCATCGGCAATCCCTCATCGAAAAGGGGCTAACCCGTTTTCGGTCACATTTCACCCATGAGGGAATTGCATCGGCAACGGTGGCGGTTTATAAGCATCTCCATCAAATCCCCGCAAAAAGTTAACACTTTTTCCACATTATCATCTATCGCTATAGGTGCATGAGGGGGGTGGCGTGTTAAAATAGAGAGATATTGGCATCAAATATAGGAAAATATGGATGTTGAGGCGTTTTCGTTTTGGAATAATCATCGCGCTACTCTGTAGCGTCTTTGCCGTTGTGCCACCCATCAGCGCACAAGGCAACTTGGCAGATTTACTCACCATGACCATTAGCGCAGGCTACGATACTTTTTTCCGCGCCGATTCTTGGTCACCCATCCGTATCGAAATCGAAAATCGTGGCGAAACCATCAGAGGAAGTTTGCTTGTGCGCCCCGCCACATCGGGCTTGGGAATTGAACACACCTACACCACGCCCATTGAACTCCCCACAGGGCGACAATCGTTATTTTTATATATCACTGCCAGAGACCTCGCCAATAATGTGCGGGTTGAATTGGTGGATGAATCAGAAAGAACCCTCATCAGCACCGATAGCGCCCTCCGCCCCCTATTGGCACGGGATAGCTTATTCGTGGTCGTGAGTGGCACAACCAATAGCCAACTGGATATGAGTACCATTCACCCTACAGGTTATAGCAGTTATCAGGTACGGTGGCGCTTGACCAATATCCCAGACCGCGCCGAAGGACTAACATCGGTGAATATGCTCATTTTTAATGACATCAACACCGACCAACTCACCCTCCCCCAACGGGAAGCGATTCGCTCATGGGTCGTCAATGGCGGGCATTTGGTGGTCATGGGTGGGGGCAATTGGCAAGCAACCGCCAGTGGCTTAACCGATTTGTTGCCATTCGCGCCGACCAATAGCACCACCATCAGCGATGCACAAGCCTTTTTGGATTTTGCGGGCGATTTTACGACATCCCTCACCACCGATTATAACCAAACCGAGGGGACAGTCCGTGATGGAAGTGAAATCATCATTGGAACTGCCGATGCACCATTCGCCATCCGCCACACCATCGGCAATGGCACAGTAGATTATATCACCGCCAATTTAGAAGCACCGCCCTTCTCAACATGGGAAGCCCTACCACGTATATTTTTTGGATTGCTCAGTTCTTCGCAAACACCTGTCGGGTGGTCGTATGGCTTTAGTGATTGGAGTAATGCCCAATTTGCCGTACAAATTTTACCCGGTATAGATTTATTACCTGCGGTTCTTTCGCTGGTGGGATTTTTGGCGGCATACGTCTTTCTCATTGGACCCGTCAATTATATGTTCCTCCGCGCCATCAATCGGCGTGGATTTGCATGGATAACCATCCCCATCTTCATCATCGTTTTCACCATCCTCGCATGGTCAGTGGGGATTGAGCTACGCGGGACAGATGCACGTCTCAATCGGCTTACAGTGGTGCAATCGTGGCATAATGCCGATGAAGCCCACATAGACCAATTGATAGGGTTACTCGCACCCCGCAGAGGCAACTATACCCTGATTATGGATGATGACCGCACCTTACGCCCCATTTTAACCCCACCTGATGTGTTCGATTTATCTGTGCCACAAACCAATATCGAAATCCGCCAAACAAGCCAATTCGCCGCCGTAGATGTGCCTGTGGATGCCAGTTTTATCTCTGCATTTAACACCTCTGGCTGGACAGAAAAACCCGATATTAATGGTAGTGCCACATGGGTCTATCGCAATGGGTCGCCCTTATTACGCGGGTCTGTTCGCAATAATACCGATATAACCCTTACAGATGCGGTCATTTTGGCGCGTGGGGTCGTGCGCGAAATTGGCGATTTAGAAGCAGATGAGGTCGTCACCTTTGAGACCGATTCACCTGTGCTTGTCCGTGAGACAGCGATGCCTTCTGCCCTAGAGTTTGCGCGGGCAGATGAAACACTCTCCTATTTTGCCACCAACATCCTCTCTCGGAGCAATGTCACCCGTTCTTTGCTCAATGCGCGAGATTTCTTAGGCGATGCCACCTTCGATTCACAAGGGTTTATACCACCGAATACAACTGGCGATGAACAAGCTGTGCAATTAGAAAATCAACGCCGTGCGCTTGTTTCTGCCTTTATGGTAGACCAATATGGCAGTCGTGCGCGGGGAAATCGTGTTTTCCTGCTTGGATGGACAAATTCTAGCCCCACACAAGAAAATATGGGGTCACAAACCTATAGTTCAGTAGATACGACCCTTTATATCATTGAACTCGAAACCGAAATTGCCCCAACGGATGAATCAGTCATCATCACCAAAGACCAATTTACGTGGGCGGCATTGCCCGATTCGCAAATTGGCAATATTAGTCCTGCCAACCTCAATACCACCTTACTTGATAATAGCATTGTGGCATTCCGATTTACCCCAGTGGCAACCGCACGGCTCAAAGAAGTGACGGCACTCACCATCATCATTGAACGCACCAGCACCAGCCTTAGCAACACGATTGAATTATGGGATTGGAAAAATGAGGAATGGGTTGGTTTTGTCGTTGGCGGACAAACCCGCTATGAGGTAACAGACGATTTTGCCCGTTTTATCGGCACACACAATGCAGTGCAAATTCGCACTGTATCGGGATTGGGTGGCGGTTCACGGTATATTCAACAATTGGGTGTTGAGCAACAAGGGCTATTGCCATAAATCACATATCATCGTAGGGGCTTGATAATGCAAGTTAGTTTTTAAATACGGCGTATCTTTTGTGGCTGACATACGAGGCTAAAGCCTCTAGTACAGCCATTACACCTCAAAAACAGGCAGGAGTGTAATGGCGGACTAACGCGAAGCGTGTATGTCCGCCACGCC
>JANRKU010000059.1:0-29285 GCA_033763335.1 bacterium | reverse complement strand
GGCTTTATGTGGTGAAGATATATTAAAAGGAGTAGAAATGGGTGTTTTGCATCCGCCTATTATATGGTTACATATTCCAGAAGGCACAACTACGCTGATACCAGAAGATAGTGATATAAAAGGTGGATACCTCAAACAGCCAATGACTTATCATGTACCAGAGTTTTTTGTCTCGAAATATCCCATTAGCAATGCCCAATATTATCAATTTATTCAATCAGGGGGGTACAAAGAACAGCGTTGGTGGACAGATGCAGGGTGGGAAGATAAATCTCATATTTGGGTTAAAAATGGTCATGAGTGGGAACGTGTTTATCAACCACGTTATCAGCCTCACCATTGGATAGATGAGAAACGTATTCAACTAGCTTATGCAGGTAGCCTAACATGGTATGAAATAATTGCTTTTTGCAATTGGTTATCAGAGATGACAGGCGAAACTATTACTCTTCCAACAGACCAGCAATGGCAACGCTTAGAAGATGATTGGCGCTACCCTTATCGTGCAAACCCTTATGGGGTGATGGATATGGATTACCTCACATATTATTATACCCGAACAGCATTTGAGACTGGGAGTAATGATATAGAAGGGGATAGACCTCGAGTTTTACGGGGCGTATCATTTCATCCTGATAAGTCATGTGATACACGTCGCAATCATTGTTTCCCTTGGGATTATAGCTATGGCTTCGGCTTTTATATTGTTAAATCAGTGCATAAAAGCTAATTTTTTATGGATAAGAATCGGTTATAATAATGAAAAAATACAATGAGGATATACCTATGACTGCCATAACCGTCAATCTTTCGGATGATGTGCTACAAAAATTACAGACACAAGCCAAAGACCGTCACATGGCATTAGAAGCCTATATTGAAGCGACACTATCGGATGTGGCAGAAGATGATGAACCCACCAAAGAGGATGTTCTCAATGCGATACGAGAAGGTATTATATCTGTTGAACAAGGAGATTTTGGTCGCCCTATTCATGAATTGTTGGATGAGATTAATTAATGCGCTTGCCTAACATGGAGAATGCCTTTATTGATGATGAGAAATTGGTCGGATATTCACTTAATCCAGACCATGAACGGGGTAAACATAAAGCAAGGGTATTTGCCAGTGCATTGGGTATAACTGCCGATAAAGCCTATATTTTGCGTCAAGCAATCTTGAATGCCATTAAAATTAATTCAGCGATTCCATCTAAAGGTGATGACTATGGTCAACGTTATGTGGTAGACTTTGAAATGAGAACTGATGTTGGCACAGCAATTGTTCGGACAACATGGATTTTATTGGTAGAGGAAGATTTTCCGCGTTTAGTGTCTTGTTATGTGTTATAAAGGTCAAAATGCCATGCAAAAACTGAAAAATATGGATGTCGTTGCTGTTTTAGAAGATTTGCCTAGCGAAAATATATTTCGTGGGCAAGTTGGCACAATTGTCGAAAAATTGACAGATGATGTCTTTGAGGTAGAATTCAATGATGATAATGGTGCTGTATATGCCCAAGTAACTCTCCGCGCCGACCAATTGCTTCATCTTCATCATGCGCCGATGGCTAACCAATCCTAACCCTATTTCCCCCAACCGCCACCACCGGGGGTCTCTATTACCAATAAATCACCGACTTGTGCCACGAAGGTCGCTTTTCCCCCGATGACCTTTGCCTTGCCCGCCCGTACCAATGTATTCACACCCCGTCTGCCCACACCACCGCCCCCTAAGCCATATGGCGCACGCAATCTGCGTTCACTGTTGATAGTGACGGTTGCGGGGGATAAAAATTCATAAACGCGCCGAATCCCATCACCGCCGTGATATTTGCCACTCCCGCCCGAATTTTCTCGCAAGCCATACGCCACCACGCGCACAGGAATACTCGGTTCAAGCGCCTCCACGGGGGTGTTGAGCGTGTTGGTCATGTGGCTATGCTTGCCACTGATGCCATCGGCATTTGGAGATGCGCCATGCCCCCCGCCAATCGTCTCATAATACACGAATTGTCGCCCGTCAATAATGCCCCCCACCGTGAGATTGTTCATCGTCCCTTGACTGGCAGACGGGATTTTAGTCGGTAGGGCTTGTGCCAATGCCCCTAGCACCACATCCACAATGCGCTGGCTGGTCTCGGTGTTGCCTACTGCTACCGCCGCAGGAAAACGCGGATTCAACACACTGCCTTCTGCCGTGATGACACTAATCGGCTCAAAATTGCCGTGATTCATGGGGATGTCATCTTCGCTGAGGAGGCGCACCGCATAGCCAACCGCCGAGCGCACAATTGCCTCTACTGCATTCACATTGCCGACCACCTGTGGGGAACTTTCGCTAAAATCCACCACCATTTGCGATTCGAGTACCGATAATCGCACTTTGATGGGGATGGATGTTTCGCGTTGACCATCACCTTCGAGCATATCCTCAAAGATATACACCCCGTATGGTATGGTGGAAATAGTCGCTTCGGTCATTTTTCTGGCGTAAGCGATAAGTGCCTCAACATGGTCTATGAGTTGTGTGATGCCATGTGCGATGATGAGGTCATGTAGCCGATTTTCCCCCACGCGATGCGCCGCCAATTGTGCTTCAATATCGCCAATACGTTCTTGTGGGGCGCGACTATTGGCGGTGAGGAGTGCCATTACCCCCTCGTTATACCACCCACTGAGCATGAGCTTGATAGGGGGGATAATCAGCCCTTCTTGATACAATTCGGTGCTGAGGGGTAATGACCCTGGAGACATACCGCCAATATCGGCATGATGCGCTCTGCTTGCCACAAAAAAGGCGATTTTCCCGCCACCCAATACAGGCGATACCATCGTCACATCCGGTAAATGTGTCCCACCTCGGTACGGGTCGTTGAGGATAATCACATCGCCTTGCTGAATCCCGACATCACTGCCGACAAACGTCTCTAGGGCATAAGCGACAGACGCAGGCATACTGCCCAAATGCACGGGGATATGGGCGGCTTGTGCCACCATACGCCCATCGGCAGAAAATACCGCACAGCTAAAATCGAGCCTTTCGCGGATATTGGGGCTAAAGGCGGCGCGTTGGAGTGTTTCGCCCATTTCTTCTGCGACAGAGGCAAATAAATTGCGGAATACAGCAAGGCTAATGGCATCTACGGGCATATCAATCCTTAACTGCTCGTAAGGGCTTGCCATGGAAAGCCCCTACAAACCATATTGGGCAATATTTATCATTGCGGTTCTAAAATCAGGTTACGGAATGTATCACATTTGGCACGCCAACCTGTGGGGATATAAACGGTGCTATCCAGTTGAAAAATGAGTGCAGAGCCGTTTATTTCTGCTCCAACGGGCAATTTTCCCCGTTCATATAGGCGAAGATTTTCGCCACGCACCGTCACTTTTGCGCCCAATAAAGCAATATCAGGCGATGGATTTTGGCTGATGGCTTCTGGTTTAATGTGGGGATGTGTCACCATTCCCACTGCTTTTAGGCGGGCAGTGACGACCTCAATGGGGCGGTCATATAAGGCATGACCATACGCCTTTTGGTGTGCCTGATAAAAGGCTTGTGCTAAGTCGCTATTTTGGTCATAGGGGATGTTCAGTTCATGTGCCTGCCCCACATAGCGCATATCCAAACTGGGGATATATACGCGGTCTTGGTCTGGAATTCCTTCTGCGGATAAATCCGATTGCGCTGTGTCGTAGCACATCATGAGCGCAGTACGTAGGGCAGAATCGGCTTGTGGCAGGTCGAGGCGTGTCATCACGGCTTGACTATAATTGAGGCTGATGTCTGCCATGAGCAATCCCAAAGCGCATAGCACCCCCGGATGTTGTGGAATCAACACACGCGGAATTTGTAACCGACTTGCCACCGCACACGCCTGTAATGCCCCACCACCACCGAATGCCACCAGCGTAAAATCACGCGGGTCATAACCACGCGCCACACTCACACGGCGTAAGGCACGCTCGATATTGCTATTGGCAATTTCGATGATGCCTTCTGCGGTTTCGATGACCGATTTATGCAATTCTTTGGCGAGGTTATTGATGACTTTTTCTGCCAATTGCGGGTGTAAAGGCATATTTCCGCCCAAAAAATGGGCAGGGTCTAAATATCCCAATACCGCCAGCGCATCACTAACCGTAGCACCGATGCCACCACGTCCATATACCGCAGGACCGGGCATACTGCCCGCGCTTTGTGGTCCTACTCGCATGACACCGCCTGCATCCACACGAGCAATACTCCCGCCACCTGCGCCGATGGTCTCTATATCCAACAAACGGGTACGAAGGGGTAAGCCATCTATGACGGATTGGGGGCGCGAGAGGGGTATGGGCGCACATAACGCGACATCGGTGGATGTGCCACCAATATCCAGCGTGATAATGCCTTCTATCCCCGCTAGTTGTGCGATTTTATATGCTCCGATGACCCCCGCGGCGGGTCCACTGAGGGCGGTTTGGATGGTCTGTGTGCCAATGCGCTCGGCGCTCATCAATCCGCCATCTGATTTCATGACACGCAGTGGGGCATGTAGTTTATTGCGTAAATTTTCGATATAGCGCCTCACTGTTGGGCGGACATATGCCTCTAATGCAGTGGTGCTGGCGCGTTCATATTCTCGGAATTCGGGCAATACGTCGTGGGATAGCACAATTTGATGGCGGGCTAATACTCCGCGTTGGATAATTTTTTCGGCAATCAGCCGTTCATGGTCGGGATTCAGATAGCTATAGAGCAAACAAACCGCCACCGCATCTACTTTGCGTTTGGCGAGGTCGTCTATGATGTCATTTAGCGAGGCGTTATCCAATGCTTTGAGGACTTTTCCCGTATAGTCAAGGCGTTCTGCCACATCATAACAGAGGTCACGGGGGATGAGTGGGGCGGGCAGGGTAGGCGTGAGGGCATATAAATCTGGGCGATTTTGCCTGCCAATAAACAGAATATCACGAAAGCCTTGTGTGGTGATGAGTGCCACCACGCCACCTTTGCGCTCCAAAATGGCATTTGTGGCGACTGTTGTGCCATGTGCCACCCATTCTAATTGGTCAATGGCATTTTGGGTGATGGTATTAATGCCTTCTAACATGGCAAGGGACGGGTCTTGAGGGGTGGTGGGCAATTTATGAATGGTCAATTGACCATTATCGCTCATCACAATGTCGGTGAATGTACCACCTATATCTACGCCTACGCGCATCCGCATATCCTTTATGTGTTCATGATATGCGATGATTATAGCGCAAAATGGATGATGATGTGCCTATTGCCCAAATTCTTTTTTGAGTTCATCTAATACTTCATGTGCAGGGCGACCCATATCCCCGTGAATTGCCTCTAAAAAGGCTTCTTTGAGGGTTGCAAGGATTTCCTCATCGGTGGGTTCATCATCATCCATCACAGTATCTACCAATGTGGATTGAATATAGTCTGTCAATGGAATTGATAGGGTATCGGCACGGGCTTGTAATTTTTGGATGATGTCATCGGGGAGTTCAATGGTGAGGGTGGTCATAAGGAGATGTATTTTTATATAGTATAGCCGATTTTGCATCAGAAAGTCGGCTATACCATAATAAAGACAATTAGGCGGTGCGGGTGCTAACTTCTTCTTTTTCGAGATATTCAGCATATGTGCCTTTGAAGATGTGCAACACACCATCTTCAATTTCCCAAACCTGAGTCGCCAACGCATTGACCAAATAGCGGTCATGCGTCACCAAGAGCAATGTGCCTTCATACAGTTCGAGCGTCTCTTGCAAGGTCTCTTGGGCGGCAATATCCAAGTGGTTGGTGGGTTCGTCTAGGAGCAAGAAATTGGCTTTATGCAATGCCAATATCGAGAGCGCCAACCGTCCACGCTCACCACCGCTCAAATCGCCCACGCGCTTATGTACATCCTCATTGCGGAACAAATAGCGTGCCAGATGATGGCGTGCCTCACTGATAGGCATGTAGTGATGGCGTATCAATTCATCCACTACCGTATTTTCGGTGTCCAGACCATCATGTGCTTGCGAAAAATAACCCACCTTCACATTATGCCCATAGGTAACGGTGCCACTGAGGGGATCCATTTTGCTCAACAGCGTTTTGAGGAAGGTCGTTTTTCCCGTGCCATTATCGCCAATGAGGGCGGCATGTTCGCCGTTGTGAAGTTGAATATCTTCGCAACGGAATAAGGGCTTATCGGCATCTGCATAGCCAATTTCTAATTTTGTCGTCTTAAAAACGACAGCACCACTCTTATGGACAGGCTTGAGTGCCATCCGTAATTTTGGTGTGCGGGGCAGGGGCGCGGGAATCGAATTGATAGCGATTCGTGCCTCACGCACCGTCATGGGGCGCAATGCACCGATGTTGGTCTCTGACCATGTCATCTCGCGGTATGCCAAAATGCCCAATGTCTGAATACCAATAATATCGCGGGTGAGGCGTTTTAATTTGCCTACTGCCATGCCATTATTAAACGCTGTGGTGATATTTTTTTCGATGAACTCAAATTCGTTCCACAGGCGTTCCATTTCGCTTTCATAGACCTTCATGGTGCGTTCATGCCGTTCTTCGCGTTGGCGCAAATAGGCGGTGTAATTGCCCTTATATATCTCCATGCCCATTTTGCTCATTTCCCAAACCTGATTCACAGTAGAATCTAAGAAATAGCGGTCATGGCTGACGATGATGAGTGCGCCTTCCCAACGATACAAGGCTTTTTCGAGCCATTGAATAGCAGAAATATCCAGATGGTTGGTTGGTTCATCCAAAATGAGCAAATCGGGGCGTTGGAGCAATAATTTTGCCAACAATGCGCGGGTTTTTTGCCCACCACTCAAATGCGAGATGGAGGTATTATAATGGTCTTCGCCAAATCCAAGACCTGCTAAGGTTTGATGGATGCGCGTTTCAAAATCGTAGCCACCGCCTTCTTCGTATGCCTCTAATGCTTCGCCATACGCCTCTAGCACTTCCTGAGAAGAATCGGTGTGCATTTTTTCTTCTAGGTCGCGCATTTGTGCTTCTAGGGCGTGGATATGGTCAAAAACACTGTTCATTTCATCAAAGACAGAACTAGTCACATCGCCAAAGGCGTGAATGGCTTCTTGATACAAATACCCCACCCGCAACCCATTGGCGCGTGTGATGACGCCTGTAGTCGGGCTATCTACCCCACTAATCAACCCCAGCAGGGTGCTTTTGCCAACACCATTGGGACCGACAATACCGATTTTTGCGCCATGTGGGATAGTGAAGCTCATCCCTGTGAAAATTGTGTTTGCGCCATACACTCTGCTTAAATTCTGCGCGGTTAAAATACTCATGCTAATTAGTCCTCAACGGTTCATGATGGTTCATAACGATGATATTAAATCAAAAAATGACACCATTGTCAAGTAGTACAATGGGTCACAGTGGATTTCTATGGATTTATGATTGGGAATGTTGTTTCAGTTAATTACACCAGTATATAATCGGATTCATGGCATACGCGAATGGCTTTCACCAGCCCATGCCCAATGAAGTGGATGGTCTCGCCCACACGGATATGAAGTGGTCCCTCAAATGGGGAACGGTCTAGCAGGGTGAATTTGATGCTGGGATAAATGCCCAAATCTGCTAAATATTTGAGCTTTTCGCTGTCGTGTGAATTAACACGACTAATCACGTATTCTACACCAACTGTTGCTTCGGTGAGAGGGATATCTTTTATTTTGGGCATAATGCCCTCTGCCGATGGAATTGGCTCACCATGTGGGCATCGGCGCGGAAAACCCGCCAATTGTTCCATACGGGTGACGAGCATATCACTAACCACTGCGCCCAAATCATCGGCGGCATCATGAACTTCATGCCAGCCAAATTTCATCACATCCACCAAAAAGCGTTCTACCAGCCGATGACGACGGATAGACATCAATGCTTCGTGTTCGCCCGATTTTGTGAGCAAAATACCCTGATAGGGTTCATGCTCAATATAGCCCGCCTCTTTTAATCGCTGTACCATTCGTGTGACGGCGGGGGCAGAAACATCTAATACCTCAGCAAGCGCCGATGTCGAGACATAGGGCGTGGCTTGATGCTGGGTGATGCGATAGGCTTCCGCCAGATAATCTTGCATTTTGGTACTTGCGGTCATGCCACTATATCCTGATTGTGAATTTTTATCATTTATATCATAAATATAGCGGGTATAAATTTATTTTTCAAGCCCGATGGTCTTAAATTTAGCCACGATTAACTTTTATGAGTAGGTTAGGGACAATAAGAGTGGTTAGTTGCTTCAAAAATAGGCAATTTTGTAAGGGTGCAACATGTTGCGCCCTTACTGCATACCGATACAAGGGTTATGCCCCGATTTCTACCTGTGCCAAAATGTCATCTGCCAGTGGCGCATATTGTGACCAAAGGGCGCTAGGTGTGGCGATGATGATGAGGTAAACATGCTCCCCATCGGCAATCATCATAAACCGCCCAACATTATCTGGGTCATCAAATACCTGTCTAACCCTGCCCGTGATGGTATAAACTGGTGTTTGGCTAATGTTATAATCTTCTGCGAAACCACCAATTTGACTAAATAATTCGCCAAGTGTTGCATCAGTGGCGGGGTCGCCAGTGAACCATGTATAGGGATAGACCCCCACTTGTATCATGCCCCCAATGAGGTTGCGTTCTGACATCCCTTCTGGATTGGTATAAGAGGCATCCACACGGCGCATAAATTCGATTGGGTTATCCCAAAAAATGGTGTGATAGTAGGGCTTGGGGGTTGTATCTTCTTCGGATGGTCTTGGTAATTGGCGCAGATTAAATGGGCTGTTCATCACATCTTCTGTGCGGACAAGCCAACAGGTTTGCAATGGCAATTTGACCTTGCCCGATTCCAGTGTAAGCGGTGGTCGCAGGCTAAAATCGGCAGAGCAAGCGGGTTGTTCGGGATAAAAACGGAAGGTGGGCAATAATCTGTCCATTTCCACAATTTGTTGTGGACTGCCCGATACCGTCACCATCGTGACCACCACATCCCCCACCAATAACAACGATTGGTACACAAATCCGCCATCAATATAGCCTGTCGCGGTTAAATCTACAGTGGCGGCGGGATAGCCTGCAATATCCGAAAAAGTGAGGTCTTGCTCGGTATAGACACCCACAAAGGCATTTAGCAATAATTCGCGCTCATCAATATCGCGGATTTGCCAGCCAAATGCCTCTAATGTGCTAAGTGGGAAAAAATCGAGCAAAATGAGCTGACCGTTGACGGGGTTGCCAGCGAAATAATCTGCCAAGACTTGTGGCGAATCGGCGGCTTGTAACGATTCGCCAATGAAAAAGTAATTGGGGTTCGACCGTGTATCATAGACCCAATTGGTGGGAATTTCGATGCTATAGCGTAGTGATTCTGGATAAATGGTTTGCCTACTTTGTGCCATCGCAGGCGATAGGCATAAGAGTAAACCGATGAGACTACTTACAACAATCCATACACGACGCATACATAAAACTCCTTCAATGATATTACTCGGCGCTGGCGAGGCGCTCGGCATATTGTTTTTTATAATAATCGAGATATTCGCCTGTCTTAATTTTGCGCCACCACCACTCATTATTCCGATACCAATTGACAGTCGCTTCTAAGGCTTGTTCAAAGGTATAGGCGCGTTTCCAGCCCAATGCGCGTAACTTGTCACAATTCATGGCATAACGGCGGTCATGACCCGGACGGTCTGGCACACGTTTGATGAGTGATTCTGGCTTCTCTAATAAGTTTAACATGGCTTTTATCACCTGAATGTTGTGTTTTTCATTTTCGCCCGCAATATTATAGGCTTCGCCACTCACACCCTTGTGTAATGCCACATCAATGCCCGTTACATGGTCTTCGACATATAACCAATCGCGGATTTGCATCCCATCGCCATAAAGCGGGAGGGGCTTATCATCTATGCCTTCGGTGATGAAGAGGGGGAGTAATTTTTCTGGATATTGATATGCCCCAAAAGTATTGCTACCACGTGTGATGACCGTATCCATACCATGTGTGACATGGTACGCCCGCACCATCAATTCACCTGCGGCTTTGCTGGCGGCGTATGGGCTATTGGGCAAAAAATTATCGGTTTCTACCGAAAAACCCTCATGGACATCGCCATAGACCTCATCTGTCGAAACTTGCAAAAAGCGCCCAATACCATGCTTATGCGCCTCATCCAACAACACAAAGACCCCCGCCACATCGGTATGAATGAAGGCATCGGGGGCGAGGATACTGCGGTCAACATGACTTTCTGCGGCAAAATTGACGATGGTATCTATGGCATATTTGTTGAGTATGGTATGCACCGTCTCGCGGTGGGCAATATCACCACGTTCAAAGCGATAATTTTCTTCATCGCTGATGGGCAACAAATTGTCCATATTACCCGCATAGGTCAATTTATCATAGACGATGATGTTGTAATGGGGATATTTTGCCACCATATACCGCGCAAAGGCGCTACCGATGAATCCTGCCGCACCTGTGACTAAAATATTTTTCATGCTTCACCTTCCTTTTGCGTTTGTGCTGTTTCGACTGGTGTTATGGTTTCTGTCGCAATGGGGAGTGTCTCATTCAAGACAAATTTTTCGATGGCTTGTGCCACACCATCTTCATCATTGGTGCCGACCACGACATTGGCGGCACTTTTGACAATATCCCACGCATTGCCCATCGCCACGCCAAGCCCGACCAACTGAAACATATCAATGTCATTTTCGCCGTCACCAATTGCCATGACTTTTTCGGGTTTGATGCCCAAATCTTTGAGCAATTGCTTGAGTGCCGTGCCTTTGCCCGTATTGGGTGGCAAAATTTCCATCATATCGTTAAAACTCGGTTGCAACATCCGTGCCTTATTTGCCAATTGAATCTCAAATTGCCAACGGAGCGCCTTCACTTTTTGCGGGTCGCCTTCTTTGAGTACCATCAATTTGTTGATAGGGATGTCTGCGAGGATATTTTGTAACGGACCGATGCCCTCTGGCATGGGTTCATGGTATTTTTTATTCAAATCTTCAAACCAGCGTGTGACTCGTTTGACGAGGATTTTATTGCCACTATATGCCGCTAAATCAAAGCCTCTGTCTTCGGCATACGTGATGACATAGCGTGCGACCTCTGGGTCTAATATGGCTTGGTGGGTTACTTTGCCATCGGGTAGGGCGGTGATAAGTCCCTGATTATAAATTCCGGGTGTTGTGAGTCCCAGTTTTTCGATGAGGAACTTGGCGCTATGATGTGTTTTGCCTGTGACCAAAACAACCTTCACGCCCCGTTCAATGGCTTTGCGAACAGTCTCGGCATTGCGGTCTGAAAGTTGGTGTTGGCTATTGAGCAGTGTGCCATCAAGGTCAATGGCAATGAGTTCTATCGGTGTCATTTTTTTTCCTATATATGCAAATTATTTTCAAAATGCTATCCTATTGTATGCGAATTTGAAAGATACAACCCTTTTAATGCAGGTTAATAAATGAATGCGATGGTTGGTCGGTGGCTGACATACGCGCTTCACGCTAGTCAGCCATTACGATTCCGCCTATTTTTGAGGGCGTAATGGCTGACTAGACCCTTTTAGGGTCGTATGTCAGCCACAAAAGATTGCATATGATTGAGGAGTGACGATATGGAATTGATTGCGATGTGGCGTGTGATTATGCGCCGTTGGTGGTTGATATTGCTCCCCGTGGCGGTGGTGGCGGTGTTTGTTGTGCCAGATATGCTCCGTACAGGGATTCGTGGCGAGGGTGGTTTTTCTGTCACCTTGCGCTATACGGCAAATCAGAAACTGGACGCATTTCCCGACCGCTTGGGTGATTATCAAGATGTGTGGCTCGCCTCTGAATTGTTGGTCAATGCCCTTACCGATTGGGTGCGTACTAGTCGGTTCGCCGATGAGGTGAATACCTTGCTCACCGATGCACCCCAATGGACACTCGCGGCGGATAATGAACGCAGTGTAGGGGTGATAACCATCTCTAGTCCCGATGCAGATGCCTTAGAACGGGTTACAGAGGGCGTGATGACTATCCTGACCACGCGCACACAAGCGTATTTTCCTCAATTGGGCAATACCGCCGCCGATGTGGTCTTTTTGGATATGCCCACTATCAATTCTGCACCGCCACCCCTCACAGACCGTTTTGGCGGATTTTTACGCTTGGGGTTGGCATTATTAGCAGGGTTGGGATTGGCGTTTTTGGTGGAATATCTCTCGCCAGTGGTGCATTATGCTGATGAGTTAGAGCGTATGGGCGTGACGGTGATTGCCAAAATCCCGAAGGGGTAAATTATTAAAAAGGGGCATGTAAGGGCGCAACATGTTGCGCCCACCGCCTCATAAAATGAACATCATTACGATTTTTGCTCTTGCTTGAGGAAATAAAATGCTGTGGCGAGGGTTGCCCCTGTGAATAATATCCCAATCACCACCCCAAAAATAACCCCTTGTATCATGACAATCTCAAAACTGAGCAAATATAATGTCATGAATGCGATGCTGGCAATCATCCCCAACGCGCCGATAACCCCCGGTGACGCGAGTTGCCTGCGGACGGCAATATAAACCCCCAATAAGGTGAAGGCAAATAAAAAGAAGAAAAAGATACCCATGGATGTGTCCTTCTGTGGCAAAATGCCATGCTTGAATTGACTAAAACCACCGTCTATAATGAAATTCTACACAAAAGAGAGCATAAATGTCTATCAAACAAACACTCTTAAATAAATTACGCACAAAACAAGCACAAGTTGCTATCATTGGACTCGGTTATGTGGGCTTACCGATGGCTGTCGAATTTGCCCTATCGGGTTTACGGGTTGTCGGAATTGACCTCGATACCAACAAAGTAGACCACATCAATCGGGGTGAGAGTTATATTGTGGATGTCTCCACCGATACCTTACGTCAATTGGTACAAGATGGGCGCTTATGGGCGACGGCAGATTATAGCGCCACCCAAAATGCCGATGCCGTCATTATTTGTGTTCCCACACCCCTCAGCGCCACAAAAGACCCCGATTTATCGTATGTCCTGAGCGCGTTAGCATCTTTATCACCCTATTTGCACCCTGCCATGCTCATTTCTTTGGAAAGCACCACTTATCCGGGGACAACCGTTGAAGTGTTGCGTCCGAGCATAGAAGAAAAGGGTTTTGTGGTCGGTGAAGAGGTCTTTTTGGTTTTTTCGGCGGAACGCATAGACCCTGCCAATAAAAAATATGCCTTTCACAACACGCCAAAGGTCATTGGGGGCATTACCCCCGCGTGTGGCGAAGTGGCGTATGAACTTTTTCAGATGGCAGTTGAACAGGTGGTGCTGGTGTCATCACCAACGGTTGCCGAAATGTCTAAATTACTCGAAAACACCTTCCGCGCTGTGAATATCGGCTTGGTCAACGAAATGGCGGTCATGTGTGATAAGTTGGGCATCAATGTCTGGGAGGTGATTCATGCCGCCTCTAGCAAGCCATTCGGGTTTATGCCATTTTATCCGGGTCCCGGACTCGGTGGGCATTGCATCCCATTAGACCCGCATTATTTGGCGTGGAAAATGCGAACATTGCACTATAACGTCAAATTTATCCAAACTGCCGATGAAATTAATTCTGCCATGCCTGCTTATGTGGTGGATAAGGTGATGCACGCCCTCAATGATGAGCGCAAAGCCCTCAATGGGGCTAATGTGTTGATTTTGGGCGTGGCATATAAACGTGATATTGATGATGTGCGTGAAAGCCCTGCCTTAGAGGTGTATCACTTGCTCGAATCTAAAGGGGCAACTGTGAGTTATCACGACCCGCATATCGCACATTTTCGCGCTCATAATGGGAATGTGGTCAATAGCATCACGTATTCCGCAGAAGCCCTTGCAAATGCCGATTGTGTGGTCATTATCACCGACCATAGCGCCTATGATTGGGCGCATGTCATCGAAAATAGCCGTTTAATACTCGATACCCGCAATGCTTCTGGTAAATTAACGGGCAAGGCGCGAATAATTGGGTTATAATGACAATTATGTTGGGTGTGAGGGCGCACTATATTGCGCCCCTACAAATACCCCTATAGTCATTATTTATATCATTAGGGATGTGACCTTATGGAATTACCATTTCACCTCAAAACCTTAGAACCCCTGCCAGGGGCATTGGATATTTTGCGTTATTTTGGTGATTTAGACGGCGAAACTGCCGATGCTGACCAAATTTGTGAAGACTTGGATATGAGTGACCGTCGCTTTTCTAAAGCGATTCGCCGTTTAGTGACCAAAGATTATTTGAGCATGGAAGGCGATATGGTCTATCGGCTGACCCAGCTCGGTGAACAAGGTGTGGAAGAACTCCGTGAGTATGATAAAGCCACGGGTGGCGTTAAAAAAGTGAATACACCGCGTAAAGTGGATGTGGTCAGCACGCGCCGTTTGGTGGTCGCTGTGCCAAAAGTGATTGGCGCAAATAGCGATTCGCATGTGGTTGTCGGATTTCATGCAGGTGATACAGGCGGATTGGCATCTGCCGAAGTGGTCGTGCGTGTGAGCGCCACCAATGGAGCGCCAGAATCGCCAGAAGATGTGCTATTTTCTCTCACAGGCGATTATGCACAACAACCTGTGGCAATCCGTAGCACCACATCTGCCTTACGGCTCAAATTTGAGGTATACCAATTGGGCGAATTAGGCGATATTCAACCTATCGGCGGGATGCGCGTGGATGTGCCTGTTGGCAAAGCCGATAGCGGGTTTATCGCCTATGGCACATCTGTCGAAATAGCCTCATTGTGAGTTATTAGGTGGAATCCATCCAAACGGTGCATCATCATCCAATGATGCCATCGGGTTATATTGTTTGCGCGTGGGGGGGGTATCATCACTCACCCCACTGGGCATATCCCATACATCAGTAGGCAATAATGATTCGCGCCGTTCCTCTTTTTTGACCAATCTCCGTAAATCGGGCGCATAATAAATTGGCTTTCTGCGTCCTTCCATCAATGCTACCCGCGCCACACCCCGCGCCAGACATTCTATGGGCATGGGTGCAATCCGCTTCATACGAAATTGATTGAGCAGGGGAATACTCCCTAGTAGGGTCATGAATTCAAAAAATGGTGGGCGATAGTCGCCATACGAATAGGTCAATGGGGCGCGGATGATTGTCCCTTGTAACCCAACACGGCGGATATGTGCCTCTGCATCGCGTTTGGCGCGGATATAGCCCCGATTGAGCCAAAAGGCATTGGCGCTACTCATATAAATGAGATGTTGCACCCCATCGCTAATGCACATGGCACAAATATTGCGGATGGAGATAAAATTTAGGCGTTGATGGGTGAGTCCGCGTTGCGGATTGGCAGTGAGGCTTCCTACTGCGTTAATGGCTGTCTGAAATCCTCTGGCGCGTCCGCGTAGGCTGGCTGGCTCAAAGACATCGCCCAAAATGACACGCACTTGGTCGTGCAAGACCCCTAACTTGGCTTCGGCATCTGGGCGGACGATGGTCGCCACTTCTGCGCCTTCTAATAACAACGCCGCGATGAGGCTGTTGCCCAAAAATGTGCCACCGCCAATGACCAATAACGGGCGTTGAGTGTAATTTTGCATGGACTATCCTATCTGGAATGCTACCATTCGTAGGGACATGATACATCATGTCCCACCCTTTGTCATGCGGTTTTTTAAGAATATGCCCATAGCACTTGATTATTTTCACATTTTTCGTTAAAGTCTATAATAAGATTTAGATGTGTTTTAGTGTAAAGAACACAATAGATTACGGCTATTAGAAAAAACTTGGAAAAAACAACCTGCCACGAGTAATGAGGGCAGATAAGATGTCTATAAAAACCCATTAAAACACCCAAAGGGGCTGATTTTTAGGGATAAAATCTATCAAATATGGTCATCAGTGACCATCATCATCTGATATTGTAGCAATTCCTTATGGCGTGTTTGCCTATGGAATTGATGATTGCATCTTATGTGAGGCATGTTCAAGTTTTTAGCCGTAGTCACTAGACGGATTACGGCTTTTTTGCTTGCTTAATGAGGACGCGCCAATGGCGGTAATAACAGCGTTAGAAGTCCAAAAACGCAATAAAGAGCGCGTTAATGTGTATTTAGATGGTGAATTTGCTTTTGGATTAACCCTCATCGAAGCCGCCAAACTCAAAAAAGGGCAAGTCCTCACAGATGCACAAATTACTGACTTGCGCTCCGATGACGAAGTGAATAAAGCCTATGACCATGCGGTGTTTTTTTTGGGGTATCGTCCCCGTAGCACCGCCGAAGTCCGCAAAAATTTGGTTGATAAAGCCTATTCTGATGAAGCGATTGATGCCAGCATAGAAAAACTTGTCGCACAGGGTTATTTAGATGATGAAGCCTTTGCGCGATATTGGGTGACAAACCGTAGTGAATTTAAGCCACGCGGGGCGCGTGCGCTCCGTTCTGAATTGCGTCAAAAAGGTATTGCCGATGCTGTGATTAGCCTCGTCTTGGAAGAGCAAGACACGCATGATGATGCGTATCGTGCCGCACAAACCAAAGCACGGCGCTATCAGGGCAAGTCACGCGCAGAATTTAAGCATAAAGTGGGGCAATTTTTGGCGCGTAGGGGATTCGATTATCGCATTAGCGAGACCGTCATTGTGCAACTTATCGAAGAAATTGTCGAGGAAGACCCAAATTTCTTTGCGGATGACTCTACAGACGATTTCTAATCGTATGTTTTTTTGAACAAAATTTATTGAGACCAGATGATTCTTATAAATGGGTCATCCACCAGAAAGGAGATAGGCGGGGAAGAAACACTTGAAGCCCGCTATAAGCAATGGATAACATACTCGTTTTAGTGATAGAAGGAATTATTGCCTTTTTGATAGGCGGGGCTATTGGGGCATATTTGCTCACCAATGTGCAAAACCGTCAGGGCAAAAATCGGAAATTGATGGCAGAAGCAGAAGCCAAGACTATTATTGCAGATGCTCGTGGACAATCGGCATTATTGCTCCAAAAAAGTGAAGAACAAGTACAACAATTTCAAGAAGAAGCCGAAGGCGTGTTACAACGGCGTAGACGCGACCTCGATAAAGAAGAAGAACGCCTACAAAAACGCCGTGAAGACCTTGATGTGCGCCTTGATAAACTCGAAAAGCGTGAACAAAACCTGAATAAACGCCAAAGCGCCCTCGATAAGCGTGAAAATGATTTTAAGAAAACAGAGCAAACCCGCCAAGAAGAATTGGAACGCATTGCCCAAATGACGGTTGATGAAGCCCGTGTGCAATTGCTCCAATTGGCAGAACGTGATGCCCGCAACGACATCGCCCGTATCATCCGTCAAGTTGAGGCAGAAGCGCGTGAAGAAGCCGATACCCGCGCCCGTAATATCATTTCGTTGGCTGTACAACGCCTCGCCAGTGAGCATATCTCCGAAATTTCGGTGAGTGTTGTGCCATTGCCCGGTGATGAAATGAAAGGGCGTATCATTGGACGGAATGGGCGTAACATCCGCGCCTTTGAATTGGCGGCAGGTGTGGATGTGGTGGTAGATGATACCCCAGAAGCCATCACCATCAGCAGCTTTGACCCCATCCGCCGTGAAATCGCCAAACAAGCGATGATGAAATTGGTCGTGGATGGTCGGATTCATCCCGCCCGTATCGAAAAATTGCTCGAAGATGCCAAAGCCGATGTTGAGCGCACCATCCGCGATGAAGGGGAACGTGCCGCTTATGAAACAGGTGTCCATGCCTTGCATCCAGAAATTATCAAATTGCTCGGAAGGCTCAAATTCCGTTATAGCTACGGGCAAAATCAACATGCCCATTCCATCGAAACTGCTCATATCGCGGGGATGATTGCAGGGGAACTCGGTGCAGATGTCCAAATTGCCAAAGCAGGCGGGTTATTACACGATATTGGCAAAGCCATTGACCATGAGGTCGAAGGCACACATGCCCTGATTGGGGCAGATTTCCTCAAGCGATATGGTATCAAAGACCCACGCATTATCAATGCTGTGGCATCACATCACCATGAAGTGGAACAAGAATATATCGAATCGTACATTGTGGAAGCGGCAGATGCCATTTCGGGCGCACGTCCGGGCGCACGCCGTGAAAGCATAGATTCGTATGTCCGCCGTGTGAAATCACTCGAAGAACTCGCTAATGGGTTTGAGGGTGTTGAACAAAGTTATGCTTTACAAGCAGGGCGTGAATTGCGGATTTTGGTACGTCCAGAGCAGATAGATGAATATTCTGCCATGCAATTGGCGCGGAATATTGCCAAACAAATCGAAGAAACGATGCAATATCCCGGTCAAATAAAAGTGCAAGTTATCCGTGAAACGCGGTCAGTCGAAATCGCTAAGTAGGGTGTGATATAAGGGTGTGTCTCATAATTAATGAGGCAAAAATAGGCAATGGGACGACATACACTTCGTTAGTCGTCCCGTACAAAACCCAACTATTTTGAAGGATTGTAGGGGCGGTACTAGCGCCATTAGGCGCGTATGTCCGCCCACTAATCATGTCCATAAATAAAAAGGCGTATCTGTTATAGATACGCCTTTTTTGTTAGGCATCAATCGGAGTGTATTGCTACACCCTGATTGATGATATTGATTAGTTGCTTGGGGTTGCTTCGGCAGTCACTTCGACTTCTGGTTCAGAGGTCATCATGGCTTCTGGGGTCATGTCTGCGGGTGGGACTAAGAACGCACCGGTGACGGGGTCAACATTGGTTTCGAGTTCGCCAGCTTTGAGCATTTCAAAGACTTCTTGAACACGAGCGACCACTTCGTCAGACAAGTCTGAGTCGTGACGGTCAGCAAAACCGATACCATTGTTGGCGGCTTCAAGCATATAGGTGCCACCACCGAAGAAGGTCTTGGTGGTATCACCAGACAGGGCGGCGAGCATATCATACACACCGACATCTACCGATTTGAGGGCGCTGGAGATGACGAATTCGGCACCGGGGGAATCACCAGCACCAAAGTTGGTGAGATATTCGTCTTGGTCAACACCGATGACATAGACACCTTGTTCGGCGGCATATTGAATACCACCAGTGCCTGTACCACCACCTGCACCGAAGATGACATCAGCGCCTTCGCCGATGAATTGTTCAGCGATGGTTGCGCCCAAGGTTGGGTTATCGAAACGGTCGGTATATTGACCCAAAACAACGATTTCGGGATTGATGTAGCGAGCGCCTTCTTCAAACCCGTGACGGAATTTGACGACGGCGGGGACATCGCGTCCATACACACCACCGATGATGTTGGTTTTGGTGACGAGAGCCGCCATCACACCGACAAGGAAGCCTGCTTGGTCTTCGCGGAAGAGCAAGCTAACGACATTGGCGGGTTGTCCTTCACCATAGAATTGGTCAACACCGATGATGAACACTTCGGGGTGAGCAATGGCGATATTACGGGCGGCATCGGTTTGGGTGAACCCAACAGAAACAATCACGTTAGCACCATTGCGGATGCAGGTTTCCATGTTTGGTTCGTAGTCGGCGGGTTCATCCGATTCGATGATTTGGGTTTGGAGACCGAAGTCTTGTTCGGCACGTTGCATACCAACATTTGCCAACGCATTGAAGTTACCATCCTTGATACCACCTTGGTCGGCAACCAAACATACGTTGCTAATGACGGTGGTGGTGGCGGGGACTTCGGTTGCTTCTACTGCCATTTCAGTGGCTTCGACAACAACAGGGGCTTCAGTGGCTTCGACAGATGCTGATTCAGTCGCTTCAACAGAAGGTGCTTCGGTTGCTTCGACTTCTGGTTCAGAGGTCATCATGGCTTCTGGGGTCATGTCTGCGGGTGGTACCAAGAACGCACCAGTTACGGGGTCAACATTGGTTTCGAGTTCGCCAGCTTTGAGCATTTCAAAGACTTCTTGAACACGAGCGACCACTTCATCAGACAAGTCTGAGTCGTGACGGTCAGCAAAGCCGATACCGTTATTGGCGGCTTCGAGCATATAGGTGCCACCACCGAAGAAGGTCTTGGTGGTATCACCAGACAGGGCGGCGAGCATATCATACACACCGACATCTACCGATTTGAGGGCGCTAGAAATGACGAATTCGGCACCGGGGGAATCACCAGCACCAAAGTTGGTGAGGTATTCGTCTTGGTCAACGCCGATGACATAGACACCTTGTTCGGCGGCATATTGGATACCACCAGTGCCTGTACCACCACCTGCACCGAAGATAACATCTGCGCCTTCGCCGATGAATTGTTCAGCGATGGTTGCGCCGAGTGTTGGGTTATCGAAACGGTCGGTATATTGACCCAAAACAACGATTTCGGGATTGATGTAGCGAGCGCCTTCTTCAAAACCGTGACGGAATTTGACGACGGCGGGGACATCACGTCCATACACACCACCGATGATGTTGGTTTTGGTGACAAGAGCCGCCATCACACCGACAAGGAAGCCTGCTTGGTCTTCGCGGAAGAGCAAGCTAACGACATTGGCAGGTTGACCTTCGCCATAGAATTGGTCAACACCGATGATGAATACTTCGGGGTAAGCAATGGCGATATTACGGGCGGCATCGGTTTGGGTGAAGCCAACAGAAACAATCACGTTAGCACCATTGCGGATGCAGGTTTCCATGTTGGGTTCGTAGTCGGCTGGTTCATCAGATTCGATGATTTGGGTTTGCAAGCCAAAGTCTTGTTCGGCACGTTGCATCCCAACATTTGCCAATGCGTTGAAGTTACCGTCTTTGATACCACCTTGGTCGGCAACCAAACATACATTGCTAATGACGGTGGTAGTGGCGGGGACTTCGGTCGCTTCTACGGCGACTTCTGTGGCTTCCACAACAGCGACAGCTTCAGTGGCTTCGGCAGTTGATTCTCCCAATCCAGAGACTACATCTACAAATGGCTCGCCAATAGTGGCTTCTGCGACTGGGGTCATTTCTGCCATTTCAGTCATTTCGGCGGGGGCAGTTGCCATTTCGGTCATTTGGGTTGGCACAAGCACTTTGTCAATGACATGGATGACACCATTCGAGGTGGCGATGTCTGCTTGGACAACAGTCGCATCGTTAATCATGACGGTGCTACCATCAATGGTCACAGTGAGGGTAAGCCCTGAGAGGGTAGTGAGGGTTTGCCCGTTGGTCAAATCGGCGGCATTGGCAGAACCAGCCACGACATGATAGAGCAACACACTTGTGAGCAATTCGGTATTGCCGAGCAATTCTTCTGCGGTTAGCCCCAATGTTTCGAGGAGGGCAGTGAATGCGGCATCAGTGGGGGCGAAAACGGTGAAAGGACCGTCTGCGCTCAGGGCATCTACCAAGCCAGCGGCTTCGATGGCTTGCACCAAAACGGTGAAGTCACTACCAGCAACGGCGGTTTCTACAATATTGGCGGTTTCGGCTGTGGCTTCGGCAACAGTTGTTGCTTCGGCTGTGGCATCAGTGATGGTATCCACAGGTTCTGGTGTTACTTCTGGTGTTGCAGTTGCGGCGCGTGGGGTACGGGTTGCTGGTGTTTCTGTGGTACTGCCAGTGGCACAAGCCCCTAACACAACCGCAAATACCAACGATAAAACTAATAAAATACGATTTCTTGCTTTCATTGAGCCTCCATGTGTATACATGATGTGGGCGAATTTAGACACAGTGTGAATTCTCACCACGAATCATTTTTTTGAAAATATGTTTGGGGTGGTGATTAATCACCAGCATATAATCTTAACACTTGTGAGGATTTTCGCAACCTTCAATCATTAGAAAGTGATGTGCAATCTTAACAAATATAGCGCAAAATGAAATAAAAAGAGGCATGATAGCCATGCCTCTGTATGATTTGGGGGATTTTAGAGTGTTAGACCGATACATCTCGGTTTTCAAACATCCGAACCGCCCCGATAACTAAGACAATCGAAATGACGACGAGGGCGAGTGCTGAACCAATTGAAATGCCACTTTTTAGGATACTTGTCGCCTCAAAATAAGAGAAGAACGACAAGTAGCGCATATTTTGGGTGAAATCGGCATTGGTCAGACCTGCTAGGATATTTAAGAAATAGCTCCCAACAATGAATCCACCTGCGGCGATGGCGGCAGTAGACCGCCGACGTAATACAGTAGCGATGAAAGCGGTGATGGTAATCATCAAGATGACACCGGGTGCTAAGCCGATGATTGCTGTCAAATACTTTTCAATGGGCAAGTTAACACGGTCTGTAGCAGTTTGTGCGCCGATGACTAAGCTGATAAATGCCATCGCCAAAATACCCATACCCATCACACAATAGGCGAGAATTTTTTCTACGATGATTTGCCAACGGGGAACGGGCAAACTGAGCAACACATCCATACTGCCATTATCTTCATCTACCGCACTCACATTGAGTCCTGCGATGACAGCGAAAATGCCAAGAATGAGCAAGATATACCCAAAGAAGGCAAAACCGATGAATCCCTCTGGGGTCATGATGGCAGAAATATCCGATACACCCATCAATTGCAAGGCACCCGGCTTCATATCCTCGATGACTTTGATATATTCCTCATAGCCTTCTGGTGAGCTAGGGAGGGCGCTAAAAATATAGATGCCCAATACACCAACTCCCAAGCCCCAATAAATCATTTGCTTCCAACTACGGCGTAGCGTTTCGAGAAAAATTGTCCCAGTCATGATACCACCTCCATTACGGGATTATTTTGTGATTGTATTGCTTTACCATTCGATTTTGCTGTGTCGCCATAGAAGGTCAAGAATGCTTCTTCTAGGCTGGCTTCTTGTATTTTCATATCCACCACATATTGATGGCTTGCCACTTCTAGCAATGGACTAAAATCGCCACTCATGCGGAATTTTGCCACATTGCCCTTCACGTCTAGGTCATAAACGCCCTTTACGGCGCTTAATTCACGAGCAATTTTCACAGGTTCTTTGTAGGTGAGCGTAACCCAACGGAAATCAACATGGGTTAGGTTTTCTACTGTCGAAACTGTTTCGAGTTTGCCATGACGTAAAATCGCCACACGGTCACAAATTTCTTGGACTTCGCCCAATACATGCGATGACAAAAATACGGTTTTGCCAGATGCCTTAAAATCGAGCATGAGTTTGTTAAAGACCTGTTGCATGAGTGGGTCTAAGCCACTGGTCGGCTCATCCAAAATGAGGATGTCGGGATGATTCATCATCGCCAAAATAAGCCCAATTTTGCGTTTATTGCCTGTTGAATACTCACGGATGCGTTTTGTGACATCAAAGTCCAATAATTCTGCCAATTGCTTGACATAGGGCATATCCACGCCACCGCGCATTTTGCCGATATAGCGAATAACGTTGAGTGAGGACTCGTTTTTCCACAAATTGAGTTCACCGGGCAAATAGCCAATGCGTTGGTGAATCGCTACGCTGTGTTCGCGGACATCTTTGCCAAAAATGGTGGCATGTCCACTGGTTGGGCGGATAAAATCGAGCAACATGCGGATGGTGGTGGTTTTTCCCGCGCCGTTGGGTCCCAAAAAGCCCATAATTTCGCCTTCTTGAACGGTGAGGTCAAGATTATTTAAGGCGGTGAATGGTTTTTTCCCGCGCCCTGTATAGGTCTTGGTGAGGGCTTTGGTTTGGATTATTGCGTTCATAGTGCCGTCTCCTTTAGTCTTGTGTTTCTTCTTGCGCCACAAGTTGCGCCTTATATGCTGTAATGAGTTGCATGATGATGGCTTTGCCCGCCTCTTTATTCCCGCCATCGGGGGGTAAAAAGGTTTTTTCCATAATTTCTGCGAAGAAATTCACCACATCGCCAAAGTCTGGTGTCTCTTCTGGGGGAACGATTTCCTCAATCTTGAGTAACCCATAACTCATGTAGTCGAGGGTATATGCCACAACCTTAAGGTCTAAATCTGTGCGGATAACGCCCGCTTGTTGCATCATTTGTAGTAATTCTGGGCGTGACCGCCGTTTGAGTTGCATCATGTCGAGTGCTGTCCGTTGAAAATAAGTCCCAAAAATATCCTTGCTACTACGCATCAATCCCGTCAGTAATGGGTACTTTGGCAGGATTACAAGGGCGTGCCGATATAAACCGATAAACGACCAATTGTCTGTGTCTTTTTCCAAGATGGTCATAATGTCATCTGCATATTCGATTGTCTGGCGCGTTATCAGCCCATCTACAAGGGTTTCTTTGCTCGGATAATGCAAGTAAATTGCACCCTTAGAGATGCCCGCCTCTTCTGCAATATCGCTGATAGTCATTTTGTCATAGCCATAACGCAGGAGTAATCGTGCGGTTGCCTCTAAAATCCGTTTTTCACGGGTCTTATTGTCTGATTTTTGCGCTCTGCCCATACTGTCCTTTCTGACTTTTTGACCGAATGTTTACTACTGGTCAAATCGTACACCCGCTAGGGGATAAAAAATCCCCCAGTTTTTGGGGGATACACGGATAAAATATGCAATTTTATTGATGCTTATCGGCGTAATGGCTCTAAGAAATATTCACCAGCGCCTGCTTCGATTGTCCAGCCAGTGATGTCTCGATATTCCACTTGCCACCAAATAAAGCCTTCGGTGCAAACAGGACCATCTAACACTGTAAAGCTCACACCGCCCGGTATTTCGCCCAATACGGTGGAATTGGCAATAGGTTGGTCATAAACAGCACTTGTGCCACCCGGTAAAACACGCCCGCGTGTATCTATTGCCAAGCGTGGGGGCAGATTCGCGGGGCATTGGGCGCGGTCAAAGCCAAAGGTTGGGCTTGGGGTGATGGTTGGGGTGAAGGTAGCCGTTGGCGTGTGAGTTGATGTTGGTCTCAATGTGGCGGTTGGGGTAAATGTTGGCGATGGGGTAGCAGTTGCCGTAGGTGTAGCAATATCCCCGCCTTGTGGTTTTTCTCTTAAATCGCCTTCTTCTATGCCGATGACTGTGAGTGTGTAGTCTCCACTGGCATCGCCATAAAATGAGGTGATGACCACTTGATAGACGGCTTCATTGGGCAATGTAAAATCAATTTGCGAATTTGTGCCATCAAAATCATCATTTTCAATGAGGAGTGTCCCATCCAATGTATACAATTGGGCGATGGTATCAAATGCGTCACTTTGGGCGATGATGGTCACGGCTAAATTTGCATCACCATCAAAATACCATGAACTTTGTTGCCCTTCTACCAATACCGATTCTACAACCGATTGAGGGGCAGATGGGGTATCTGTCGCACTTGGGGTAGGGCTAGGGATTTCGACTGTTTCAAATTCAATAGAGGGGTCTGGTTGCCATGCAATTTTACCCACTACACCCGAAACGACTATAGTCCCTTCTGAGGCGAAATTAGACTGTGCAATCCATATTTGATAGGCTAACACACCTTTGCTATTGGGTTGTGGGCGGGTATAGGCAACCCAACGCGCGTCTGGCGACCATACTGCATTAATACCCTCAAATTCTACGATACTACCTGTGATGACATTAATGATGGCAATTCCCTGACCCGCATCTTCTATCATGACGCGACTGCTATCTGGTGACCACATATGAACACTTGTGAGTGACCCAAGCGGTAATTTAAAATCGGTCAATTGACGCACATCAGTGCCATCAATGTTCATCACCATCACATAAGCCAACGGTCCATTGCTGGCACTGACTTTATAACTGATGAACATGCCATTGGGTGATACAGAGGGGCTATGTTCTGCGGTAGTGGGTGAATTGGTGAGATTGGTGAGCGTCTCAAAATCGGCAGAGAGGGTATAAATATCATTGTTCGTATTTATATCTTCACGCGCCGCAAAAAAAATGGTTGTGCCATCTGCTGACCATGACGGGGTACTCTCGATTGAGATGAGTAAATCCGATTCATAGACACGATTTTCTTCAGTATCAACCGAATAAATGTTGATTGTATAAATATCGTCTGTTTCTGCCAAAAACATGACTCGTGAGTTATCTGATGCCCATGAGAGATAGAGTGGATTTTCGATACTGGTGGTGAGGAGTCCTTCACCATTTGCCCCAATAAAAGATAACATGCCATCGGCTAAGAAGGCAATGCGCCCCCCATCGGGCGAAAAAATAGGTAATACATCATTTCGTCCAACACCCTCTGGTGAAATACGACTGGTTGTTTCATCATCAATCGAATAAAGGGTTAAGGCTGTATCAACATCAGGCGTAAAAACACTATAGACCAAATTACCTGTTGGCTCGTTTGTATCATCCTCTTGGGCAAAAACTGCGAAGGGGAGCAATAACAATGCCAAAAAAAGACCTATTCTCAATTTGTTGTGCATATAAGTCCTCTGGTTAAATTTTATTCAAGATATTGCCAATTATAACGCATTAGCGCGGTAAAGACTGCAAATAGGCGACCAATGCGTCAATTTCTGTGAGTGATTTTTCACCGATAATTTGATGTGTGCCAGTGAGTAAAAAGACCTCTTGCAAGGTTTGGGCGCGTCCATCGTGCAAATAGGGGGCGCTCATCCACAACCAATTGAGGGTAGGGGTATCAATATCGCCACCTGTCCCAACGTCATGACTCATGCCATCTTGTCCCAAATCACTACTATGACAGGTTGCACAGTCGAGTTCTGTAAAAATATCTTCCCCCAATGCGACCATGTCGGGTGATTGTGTGATTGGGGTGGGTGGGGCTTTGAGCGTGGTTAAATATAAGACCAACGCATCAAGGTCTATGGAGAGACCACTATGTGGGTCGCCTAATGCAGGATTAACGCCTGTTTCGATGAGTCCGTAGCCTGCTTGCAATGAGCGTATTTTGAGTTCCACATCAGCCAATTCATCCCAATCGCCTGTGGCAGTATAGGGGGCAGAATCGAGCAATCCATACAACACGGGGGTGTTTTTTATCTCCCCGTTAAAATCACGCCATGCACGCCCGTCCGATTGCCCATCAAAATGACAATTGGCACAACTCACCCAATTGGCGCTCATGCGAGGGTCGTTGGCACTATGAAATAATTCTGCGCCGATGGCTTCATCAATAGGGATATTCAGGTCGCTGACAGGGACGGTGGTGCTAATGCTAAAATCGCGGGTATCAATGAGGCTCAATGCGCCATCTATGGCATTATGGGTGATGGCGAGGCTGTTATCTAAATTGAGAATCACCCCACGCGGATTGTTGCCCACAGCCACATGCCCTTCTGCTAATCCTGTAGCGAGGTTGATGACAGAGACATCATTTGTCCCTGCATTGACCACATAGAGTAACCCACGCACTGTATCTATATCTAAGCCAAAAGGCATGTTAACGGGGCGGTCTGCGACATCTAGTGCGATTCTGGCGTTGCGGATGACCGACATGGTACGCAAATCTACCACATTCACCACCGGGAAAATGGTGGTGTCGTAGGTGATGCTGGTGGCATTGGCATTGCTACGGCTTTGGGGCAAATAGGCACGGGCGCTGGCAGGGTCTATCATGACCGATTGCGCGAGGCTAATATCTTCCCCTGTGCTAATCACGCGCACGACTTGGGCTTGTGGGGTGTATATCAACGAAAAATCGCCACTCCACAAATGGGTGATATAGAGCAAATTGCCCCAAATTGCCAACCCTGTCGGATTCGGCGGGGTAGCGATGCGTTCTACAATTTGCCCTGTGGTGAAATCTATACGGATGACTTCATTTGTGCCTTGTAGGGTAATATAAGCAAATTGGTCGTTGGCGGTGATGACCCCATAGGGCAAAATACCGAGTTCATAGGTGTTGGTCACAATTTGGTTTGGCACATCAATAATGCTCAATGAGCCACTACCCCGATTGATGACCAATAAAAGTTGATTATTTGGCGAAAAAGCCACACTGCGCGGGTCATCGCCCACAGGGATTTCTGCAATGCTGGTGCGTAATTGCAAATCGAATAGCGACACGGTGTCATTGAGAAAATTGGCGACGGCAATCACACGTCCGGTTGTGGTGAGGGCGATGCTACCGCTATGTGCGGTGCGGGTATTGGCATCGGGCAACGCATAGAGGGGGCGTTCTTGCGCCGATACTGTGCCTAAGATGAGGCACATCATGACAAAACTTATCCAACGAGAAGCACGAATAACCATGTACGAATTATCCCCCTAGGTGTTCTGTGTCAACAGAATAGAGTGTGTCATGAAAAAGTGTTGTCGTTCTGACGATGATATTGGGGTTGCCCTCGCCATCGGTGCCTGTGATGATGAATGTCATCGTCACCACATCAGATGCCCATGCCCCTGTGCCACGTCCTTCGGCTTCGATATTGGGGAAGGATGCGCTAAGGGTGGTGGGGTTGTATTGGAAGGACGCGGTGCGCCCTGTCATGGTCAGCGAATCGGCTTGTAGGATATTGGATGCAGTGCTAACAACGACAAATCCGCGTAAACCAGACCAATCGCTGGGCGCGGTCACGCTAAAATTCAATGGCGCTCCTGCCGATACCGCGATTTTTCCCTCTGGGCGTGACCATTCCAAAACGGGCGCATCAGGCGCGATGACATACACCGAGAAGGTCTTATTTTGTGCGCCCAAAACACTCCCCGTTGGGATGGGCAGATTTAATGTCCCTGCGGAAGATGTGCCGATTGGCGTTACAGTGAGTTCGACTGTCCACACACCAATTTCATCTAATTCGTGGTCATATTTGGGATGATAAAAATAACCGAGTGGGTTGCTATCGGCACGATAAGTCGTTTTTTCGCCACTAGGAGAGGTGATGACCACATCCACTTGTGATAAGAGGGTTGGCGCAATTTGCCCCGCTAGGGTGAGCATTGCCCCTTGTGTTAATACTTGATAGGGACGCACGCCTGTGGGATGGAAGAACACATCATAAGAATCATCGCCAAATGTTAGCAATGCCCCATCTGTTCCGCCACCACCAGCCCCGCGATAGGGGGGATATACCCCTGCGGTGGCAGTTTCTCCGCCGACACTGGCAAAAGCGGCGTATGGCACAATGGCATTAATCCCTGCTTCGGCATTTTGGACGACCAACCCGCCATAGAGGAAGAAATAATCGCCTGCGCTGTCTCCGCCAGCACCAGCCCCCAATTGACGGTTATAGGGGTCTTCGCTATCCCAATGTAAATCGAGTAGGGGAGAATTGCCCCCAATCACGAATTGACGGGCGGTGACATCGGGGCGGATGGCGCTGATATAAGCATAGGCACGATTCACCAGCAAATTACTAAAAAGGGATGCCCCATATTCATTTTGTGTGCCACC
>JANRKU010000058.1:0-4083 GCA_033763335.1 bacterium | reverse complement strand
CGCACAGGGGCGATGATAGGCACATTGGCATATCTCTCACCAGAGGCGCTCAATGGCGAGCCGATTGATGAGCGCAGTGATATTTGGGCATTTGGGGTCATCCTCTATGAAATGCTCACAGGGCGCAATCCCTTTCCAGATGACAACCCAACCTTGTTGCTCACATCCATTTTGACCAAACCCGTCTTGGATGTTGTCGAGCTTCGCCCCGATGTGCCAGCACAATTGGCGAATTTGGTGGGGAATATGCTCATCAAAGAGCCAGAAGACCGCATAGATAGCATCCGCAAGGTCGGTAGCGAAATTGAAGATATGATTCGCCGTTTAGATAGCAAAACCGATATTCCCATCGCTATCAAGCGCGAAATTATTATTGAGCGGAGTAGCCGATTCGATACCCCCATCTCATCCGCAACCATGCCAAAACCAGTGACCGCTTCGACTGTGAATAAAACGGGCATGAATGTGGTCAAATCGGAGACAGGCGAAGAATTTATCCTTGTATCCAAAAATACTGCCAATCGCATGTGGGTGATTTTGGCGGTGATGGTGGCGGTGGTGATTATCGGGGCTATCGGCATTTTTATTGCCACCCGCCCAAATGATGAACCCACCACACCGATTTTGACCATCAATAACCCGCCCGATGAGCGCAATGTGTTGCCCACACAGCTCCCCAATCAGGATAATAACCCCAATCGCAATAATAATAATTCGCCGTTGCCAGCACCGCCCGTCATCGCAGAAAATGAATACCCCTTCCTTATTATGCCCGGTACCACCCCAAATAACCCAGAAACCGCGTTGCAATTGCAATTATTGACAGAATTAGATGAGGTATTTAGGGTCAATGTTTCATATGCCAACCTCGTCCCTGTGGCGGTATCACCAGAATTAGAATTGGGCAATTTACGCGGTGTTCCACCATCGCCAGAGCAACTGGGGCAATTGGGCAATAATGCGCGTGGCATTCTTTTCTTGCGTCCCCAACGGCAAGGCGACCAAATCAAGGTTTTTATCCAATTGGGCAATTTATCACGCCTCACACACCTCACACTGGAGCGACCCTCATTAGAGCGCCTCGTGAATTTGGAAGTCGTGGTTAATACACCCCAAGACCTTGCGCCGTATCTGGTGAGCGCGATGGCGATGGTACATAGCGCCAATGGCGATTTATTTGAATTTATGCGGATGATAACCATCTTAACCGATTTACCCCCCGCCACAGGTCAAATCATGAGTCAGGGGGTGAGCCGTCAGATATATGGCTATTTTACCAATTTTGTGACTGATGATGCCGCCGCCACCGAATTTATCGCAGAGGCTGTTCGCCAAGATGGTGGCAATCCATTGGTATTTATGTATCAAGCCCTGTTGCAATTGCGCGATGGCAATTTTGAGAGTGCCAATAGCAATTTGCTCACCGCACAACGCTTAGGTCCGACCAATTGGGCATTTCCGTTATATGGCGTGTATATCCTAGAACAACGCGAAAATAACTACGACATACTCAATAGCATCCTAACGACCCGTACTGATGACTGGTTTTTGTATCTGATAATTGCCCATAGTAGCTATATCGCCAATGACATGGTTAAAGCAAATGAGGCATTAGAGCAAGCATTGGCGCTTCAACCCGATAGCAACTTTGCCCATTTATTGGCATCCATCATCGCTATCCGTCAGGGAAAAATCGCCTATGCCACCTCACTTTTAGGCGATATGGTGCGGATGTTCCCCAACCCAACACTCGGCTACCGCGCCATGCTAGTCACCTTTGGCGATTCTATGCCCAGAGGCACATCGCTTTATACTGCCTTTGGTAGTTTGCTCATTGGGCAATATGAGCAGGTGATAGCACTCACCGATACCATGCCCGAACTCGCCGCTTTTCCAACTGCCGATTTATATTTGATGCGTGGATTATCATTTTGTGCCATGAATCGCATTGATGAGGCGTTAGAAGCCTATGGGTTAGGCTTAGAGGTAGACCCAAGCAATCACCTCATTCACCTGTTGCGAGGCGAGATTTATCGCGCACAAGGCGATACCGATAAAGCCACCGCCGATAGAGAATTGGCACAAGGCTTATCACCAGAAATAGATGCCTATATTGCCATCACAGCCAACGCAGATATTGAAAATATTAGCGAAACCTGCGCGGGCTTTTTTGATATAGCTACAACGATGGGTAGTTAAGCGCGATGTGTAGGGGCTTGCCATGGCAAGCCCTTACGCCTCGCCCCATTTTATAGGTAGTTTGTAGGGACGGCATAATGAAGTTAGTAAATAAAGACGGTGTATACAATTTCTTTAACCTCATCCCCCCGACCCCCTTCTCCAGTCTGGAGAAGGGGGAGAAAACCATTTTGTAGGTCGGTTTAAGTCCCCTCTCCAGTCTGGAGAGGGGATTTAGGGGTGAGGTTTTACTCAGTATTAAAAAACTAACAACCAACATGCCGTCCACCATCTAGCGATGTCAATTATAAAGGAACAACTATGAAACAACGCATTGGCGATAGATACGAATTTGACCGTCAGACCGATGTTATCGGCAGGGGCGGGATGGGGACTGTTTATGTGGGCATAGATACCACAACAGGGCAAAAAGTCGCTATTAAACAACTGAAGCCCGATATTATCCAAGACAACCCCGATTTTGTAGAGCGATTTAACCGCGAAGCCGAGGCGCTCCGCCGATTGAATCACCCTAATATTGTCGCGGTACTCGATACGATTGCCGATGATGACGCGCATTACCTCATCATGGAATATGTGAGTGGTGGCTCGTTATGGGAAGAAATGCAAAACAACAAGCCCATGCCGATTGCGCGTGTGTTGCAAATCGCGCTCGATTTATCGGATGCGCTCACCCGCGCCCATCGGCAAAAAATCATTCATCGTGACCTAAAACCCGCCAACGTCCTCATCGCCCATGATGGCACACCACGCCTAACCGATTTTGGTGTGGCACAAATCCAAGATAAAACCCGTGTGACGCGCACAGGGGCGGTGGTTGGCACGCTCAATTACCTCTCACCAGAGGCACTCAACGGCGACCCCATAGATGAACGCACCGATATATGGGCGTTTGGCATCATGCTGTATGAAATGTTGGCGGGGCGTAGTCCGTTTAGTGATGAGAGTACCACTGCGCTCATCACCGCCATCCTCACCAAACCTGCTACCGACCTCATCGAATTGCGCCCCGATGTGCCACCCATGTTGGCGCGGTTGGTGGAGCAAATGCTCATCAAAGAGCGCGAAAAACGGGTGGATAGTATCCGCAAAGTGGGCAGTGAATTAGAAGATATTTTGCGCCAATCGGATAGCGATGTCGAAATCACCAGCGAATTTAAGCGCAATATGATGGCACAGGTAGAAGGGCGCTTCGATACCCCAACGCCATCGCCAGCCCCAACACCACTTATTAAACCGGGGACATCTCGGCATGGTGTGACCATCGTCAAATCTGATACAGGCGAAGAATATGTGATGATGCCAAAACGGTTTGCCAATCGGCTACCCGTTATCATGGGTGTATTGTTGGTAGTCGCCTTCATCATCGGCATTTTTATCATGACACGCCCACGATTTAACGATAACGATACCAATATTACCATCGTGCGCCCACCGAATGGCGATGGTATTTTGCAAAATTTACTGCCCAATAATTCACTCTTTATAGATGCAAACCCACAAGCCCCGATTGAAGAAGGCGAATATCCAATCATGATTTTGCCCGGTACGGGTCCCAATTCTGAAGATGCCACCTTGCAATTGCGGATTCAAGAGGTGTTGGCGGGCATTTTTGAGACAGATATTGCCTTCTCTAATATTCGCATTATCGCAGAAACCCCACGAACCCTCTCTGTAGGCGAAGGGCAAGCACAACTGCCACTGATAGACGGAGTTATACAAAGGACAGATGATGCCCGTGCGGTGTTGATGGTGCGCCCAGAACAACGCGAAGATGGTTTATATGTCATTTTACAACTCGGTGATTTATCGCGCTTTCCTCATAACGCATTTGAACGCAGTGTGATTGAGCGCCTTGTGAATGTCGAAATCTTGGTAGATAGT
>JANRKU010000057.1:0-31019 GCA_033763335.1 bacterium | reverse complement strand
GATGCGGTCGCTTGGTGCTGGTCAATTAGCACCATTGCCTCATCCCATGAATTGACAAACCGATAGCGCGTAGCGATTTGACGGACGGAATAATGCTTTCGCAAAATATTGAAAACAGTGCGGGTGAGCGCATCTTGGCGAATGAGAATCACCAATTTGCCATTGGGGATTTCATCTTCTATCAATTGGCGGACATGAGAAACGGTTGCGCCTCTGGGTAGGATGGTGGCGTAATCGGTATCATATTGAAAAATGGTATGGACAGAATGCCCAAGAGCCGCCATCATTTCACGCACATAGCGAATGGCATTCACCGCTTCTTCTAAGTGCCATGGTCCCATCACATCAAAGACCATAATGGTGCGTTCTGGGTTATACCAACCCACACGGTAGGTCTTTTCTTGGATGAGTACCTCATATAACGGACGGGGTGTTCTCATGGCATCCTCTTTGTGTGTTGTGTGTAGAGCAAACAGCAACCAGCGCAAATACGCTGGTCACATCTCCCTTTTGGGATTGCGGGTATTTTAACGCATATTCTTAAGAAAGTAAAATGTTGGAGAAAAAAACTAACAAAATCGTAAGATGTGGTTATTTTCAAACGGGGTTATGGCAGGCGGTGATGCGAGTTAGTTTTTTAATACGGAATAAAACCTCACCCCTAAATCCCCTCTCCAGTCTGTAGAGGGGACTTAAACCAACCTTAAAATGGGCAAATTTCTGCGATACGGCAGGCGCTGAAGCACCCGCCTGCGCTACCGAAACCCCATAATGGTTGTTAGTAAATAAAGACGGTGTAAAATATTTTCTTATTCTGTGGCTGACATACGCACTTGCGTGCTAGTCAGCCAGTACAATTCTGCCTATTTTGAAGGATGTACTGGCTGTACGGACGTGATTAATCGCGTCCCTACAAGGCTTTAGCCTCGTATGTCAGCCACAAAAGATACGCCGTATTTAAAAACTAACCTGCATTATTGCACCCGCCGTAACCAACCGTAAAAATCGGGCATGACATGTCATGCCCCTACAATATACCGATTTTTTACGATAAAAATAGGCAAAAATGGTTAGATGGCGGGGCAAAATGGTTTTCTCCCAAAGAAAAGCCAGAAAATTGGAATCTTGAGGAACAACTCAAGAATATTCCACCTGAATGGTTATAAATCATAAGTCGTCTCTGCGGACGCGATATAAGGCTTGACCGTAATTAAATGGGATTGAGCAATAGGCAAATGGCAGGCAGAGGGACGATATACGCGCTTTGCGCTAATCGTCCCGTACAGGTTACAAGAATTTTAGGGATGTAGGGACGGATGCCTCGTCTATCCACCCTATGATGAGGTAAAAGATTAAAAATCGGGCATGATGTGTCATGCCCCTACGATAATCCGATTTTGGTGATAAAAATGGCGGATTAATATGTCCGCCACAAAAAATAGTCTAAAAAATCATCTTATTCAGATAATGTTGGTCACGAGCATAGACCAACAGGTCATCTCTGAAATCGGGATGGGCGATGCTCGCCAATGCGAGTACGCGCTGTTGCAATGTCATGCCCCATAAATCCACGACACCATATTCTGTCCCCACAAAGCGCACATCATAGCGCGTGGTCACAACACCCGCGCCCGGTTTCAGTTGTGGCACAATACGGCTGACGGTATCGTTTTTGGTGGTACTCGGCAGGGCGATAAAACTTTTTCCGCCTTTGCTCCGCGCCGCGCCCCGCACAAAATCGAGTTGCCCCCCTGCCCCAGAATAAAATTTTGTGCCGATACTATCCGAACACACCTGCCCGGTAATATCCACCTCAACAGCAGAATTTATCGAAATCATTTTATCATTGCGCGAGATATTGAACGGGTCATTGACGTATTCGGTGGGATGAAGCTCGAAGATGGGATTATCATGCGCGAAGTCATATAGCTTGCGCGTGCCGAGTACAAATCCCGCCACGACCTTGCCCGGATGAAATGATTTTTGCCGATTGGTGATGACCCCGCGCTCAATCATATCCATCACCCCATCCGAAAATAATTCGGTGTGGATGCCCAAATCCCGATGGTTGGTCAATTGGCGTAATACCGCGTCTGGGATGCCACCAATGCCCATTTGTAGGGTTGCGCCATCGGGGACATGTGGGGCGATATGCGAAGCGATTTTATTTTGAACATCGCTGGCGGGGAGTGGTTGCAATTCTGGCAGGGGATAATTGACCTCTATAAAATGATTGATGTGATTCACATGGATAAAACTATCGCCCAAGATGCGGGGCATATTGGGGTTCACCTCTGCGATAATCAGCTTGGCGCTCTCGGCGGCACTTTTTGTCACCCCCACTTCCACACCATACGAGCAAAAACCATGTTCATCGGGCGGGGATACTTGGATGACGGCAATATCCAACGGAAGCCGTCCGCTACGGAATAGCGAGGGGATTTGTGACAGGTGGCAGGGGGTAAAATCTGCCAGACCATCGCCCACCGCCACGCGCACATTTGGCGCGAGGAATAGGCTGTTGATGCGGATGTGGGTCGCCATTTCTGGGGTGATATAATCGCCCGTCCCCATGCCGAGCAATTGCACCACTTCCACATTTTCGACTTGTTCATAACGGCGCACCAATGCGCGTAAAAATTCTTGTGGGGTAGAGCAGTTGCCTGTGAGGAATACGCGGTTGCCATTTTGAACGAGTGTCGCGGCTTCATCCGCCGTGAGGAGTTGTGTGCGCCAATAGGTCATGTGATTCGTTCCTTATATGTATAGTATTCCCCGCCCTATATTGGACACGATATATCGTGTCGCTGTCACTATTACATGAGGAAATGGGGTGAAACCATTTTTAGGGATGTAAGGGCGCAACATGTTGCGCCCTTACGCCACTTACCCATGTTGACGAGGGATTGGGATAACATCTGGTTTATACCCTTACTATAGGGCAAAGAGGGGGTGATGACAGGTGAAATTCATCCCCTTTTATGGCGAAATGTGTCATGAAATATGGATTTTGGGGAAATGATGGGGGCTTGCCATGGCAAGCCCGTACCGCGTGCCGATTTATCTATGAAAATGAGAGAGGTGGATGAGGTTAAAAAATAGGTAAGTCGTTGGTTGTGATTTTTGGAGATGTGGCATATAAAAAGGAATATGTACCTATTAAGGAGATAACCCTGATGCGCCACGTGTCCCGCCTCATCACGCTGTTCACACTCTTTCTTATCAGCATCCCGCTTTATGCCCAAGAGACCCCCCATTGACCCAGAAGCCGATTTGACCGAAACCTATACCATGCAAAATATCACAGTGAATTATCCATCTGGGTTGACGGTCACAGAAGCCGATAACCAACTGATATTTGGCTTTGATGAAAATTTCGCCAACTATTTTGCACTCAACCCGCCACAAGCCCTTGACTACTATGAGATTGCCAACGACACCTTAGAGATAACTGCCCAAAGTGCCTATAATTCGTTTGCGCCTTTCTTAGAGAATACCCACCCGTACAAAGAAGCCGTCAGTGAGACGACTTTCGCGGGATATGATGCACTGACCTTCACCTTAAGCGGTAACAACTTCACCAATTATGTGTATGTTTTTGATGTGGATGGCGAATTTTTCATTATCAACCTGATTATGCAAGAGACATTTCCTGTCGAGGCAGAAATCGCGCTGATGGAGCGCATTATCGGCACGATGGTCATCAGTGATGTGGAAATCACACTAGAACCATTCACGACGATTGAGCCATTTCCAGAATTAACAATTGAACCCCTCATCACCATGCAATCACGTCGTATACCCGATACTGACGCGGTGGAATTGACGCAAGCAGTCAGTTTTGATGATATAGGCATCAGCTTTTCGCTCCCTACGACATGGGTATATGATGCAGATACATTCAAGATTGCCACCAATGAACCTCTCATGAGTTCATATACGTTTGGTGATGTGATACCAGAGGGTGAAATTTTGATGGGATTCTTACCTCGGCACCAGATAGCGAGTATAGATATTGCCGATATGACTGTGATAGGCGTGATATCGTCCCTGCGCGATGAGTTGCGACTTAAGTCCACAATTTATTCCTATGTTGACCTGCCCTATGAGGCGATGTATATGCCCTTTAACAGCGAAATGGCTCCCGTCAATGCGTTTTTTTATCGTGATGAGCGTCGGTGATGCGGATGATATTCTGGTGATATTTGGCGTAACCGCCGATTTTGAGACATCCGAAGCGGTGATTATCGCCATTTTGAATAGCGTGGTATATGAACCTGTGGGGCAATAAATCCCCATGCACAGAAGAAATCAACCTCACCCCTAAATCCCCTCTCCGTTTGTAATCGCTTCTGATGGGTTGGACGGCAAGAATGCCGTCCCTACACCCACCAACAAAATGATTTTTACGATTGGTTACGGCGGGCGCAATATATTGCGCCCTTACATTATGCCTATCTGCCCCTGAAAATTGGAGAAGGGGCGAAAATCATTTTATGGATTGTATCAATCATATCGCGCCAAAAATTTGACACTGATTTTATCTCCTACCAGTTACACAAGAAGGTGAATTGAACCTCATCCCTAAATCTCATCTCCACACTGGAGAGGGGATTTAGGGGGAGGTTAAACCAATTTTGGGTAAGGGTTTATTGACTATATGAAAAATAAGGTGATATAGGGGCGGAATGGCATGAAATAGGTTTCAATTCCTTAACAATTGCTTATAAAAGTGGCAAATGACAAATATTTCGTTATAATTAGCCGATGTGTTGAAAAAATAAAAAATCCACTCAGCACAAAACAATCTCGATATTCAGAGGAGAATATAAAAAATATGATTAAAAAATTTAGCTCATTGGTACTGGTCGTAGTCGCCCTGTTGATGGTGTCTTCTATGGCATTTGCCCAAGGTGAAGATGTCATTGTCACCCCCGATGCGCCTGTGCGTATTGGTGTGGCAAGTGGTTTGAGCGGTGAAGGTATCGCCCCATTGGGGATTGATATTCAACGCGGTGTTGAATTGGCACAAGCTGACCGTCCAACCGTTGTTGTTGGTGGTGTGGAATTTGCTGTCGAACTCGACCCACAAGATGAACAATGTTCTGCCATTGGTGGACAAACCGTTGCTAACCTCTATACTGCCGATGAAACCATCGCCGGTGTGGTTGGTCACATGTGTTCATCAAGCTGTTTAGCCGCCGCTCCTATCTATGATACCGCCGGTTTTACAACCATCAGCCCCTCTTGCACCAGCCCATTGTTGACCGTGCGTGGCTTTGCCAGCTTTAACCGCACCGTCCCATCGGATGGTTTCCAAGGTGTTGTCGCCGCAGAATTCATTTTCAACGATTTGGGAATCACCAAAATCGCAACCTTGCACGATGGTAGCCCCTACGGCGAAGGTCTCGTGACCGTCATGAGCCAAGCCTTCCTTGAATTGGGTGGCGAAATCGTCGGTGCAGATGCAATCACCGTTGGCGAAACCAACTATCGCTCGACATTAGAAAACCTCGCCGCAGGCGCTCCTGAACTCATCTACTTCGGTGGATTCACCGCAGAAGCCGCCCGTTTGGTTCAACAAATGCCAGACGCTGGTTTAGAAGGTGCTTTGTTCTTGGGTGCAGACGGCATGTTAAGCCCAGAATTTGTCAATTTGGCTGGTGAATTCTCTGAAGGCGTGTATGCTTCAGCCGCAACCACCCCCGCCACCGATGCCATGGCAGACTTCTTGACCACCTATGTCGAAGTTTATGGTGAAGAACCCCCCGCACCTTTCCATGCCAATGCTTATGATGCTTACAACGTTTTGTTGGATGGTATCGAAGCTGTTGGTGTGATTGATGGCGATGGCAACTTGGTCATCAACCGTGCGGCATTGCAAGCCTATGTCCGTAGCGTGACCGAATTTGAAGGTCTGACTGGCGTATTGAACAGCGATGGCACTGGTGAATTCTTCACCGCCGAACAAGCCATTGTTACCTTCCAACAAGTTCAATCTGGCGAATTTGTCGAAGTCAAGGTTGTTGGTGGCGAAGCCGAAGCAGAAGCCCCAACCATGTCTATCGCCGAAGTTGCGATGATGAACCCAGACTTTAGCGTCCTCGTGGAAGCTGTCCTCCTCAGCCCAGCCGTCTTGGAAGCATTGACCGCCGAAGGCGCAACCTATACCGTGTTTGCCCCAACCAACGCCGCATTTGATGCCGTGTTCGAAGCACTTGGCATCACCAGCGTTGCAGAAATTGATGCCGAAATGCTCACCACCATCTTGATGTACCATGCAGTTGACGGTGTAACACTCGCCGCCGCGTTGGTCGAAGCTGGTAGTGGCACCATCGTCGCCCTTTCTGGCGAAGAAATCACCTACGAAGTCGTAGATGGTGTGGTCGTGTTGAATGGTGGCGAAGCCACTGTCGTCATGGCTGATGTGATGTCTACCAATGGCGTGATTCACGTCATTGACGGTGTGTTGTTCCCCCCCAGCTTGGGCGAATAATTTACCGATAGCGATGCGTAGGGCATGATATATCATGCCCCTACCACAAAAATAATTATTACGAACACGGGATTGGGCAACCAGTCCCGTGTTTTTTTATTCCCATTGGATATGCTAAATTAGTTCTTAAAATCATCCCCTATCCCCCCTGTGGACATGATATAAGGGCTTGTCCGTAGTTGTTTTGATGATTTTGCCTGATTTTTCACGTTTGAGTAGCGTTTTGTGGCTGACATACGACCCTAAAGGGTCTAGTACAGCCATTACACCCCTCAAAATAGGCAGAAGTGTAATGGCGGACATACGCACTTGTGTGCTAGTCCGCCACCAACGACCCCTTCTGGTCGAGAAATACACTTTTTTAACTACGGACAAGCCTTATATCGTGTCCCTACATTTTTATACATCCCCATTTATCATAAAAATTGCCTCTTGAGCCTGACGTTACGTGATGGTTTACACTGATTTTTAGGGGGTATATATCCCAAAAAATGAGGAGGAACTGACACATGAAAATAACCATACTCGATACACAAGCTGTTTATCGGCAACTATTGGCACTAAACGATGGTGATGATGCACAACGCGAAGCCCTGTTCCGTGAGGGCATTGTCGCGCCGTTTGATGGATTAGTCCATCGGTTTGGCGGGACTGATGGTGTGGCGATGTTTAGGCAATGGCTAATATCGGCTGACCATTTCACAGGCGACCAACGTGCATGGGCATGTGAGGTGTTTGACGGGTTAACGGCTTATGGGGCGTGGGATTTGGCATCGCAGGCATTGGATGATGCAAACAAGGCATTTGCCCCGTATGCGGATAAAATTCCGTTGGAATCGGCGGTATTTGCGCTGTTGATTTGTGACATCAACAAAATGCCGTTACAACGGGGTTATAGTGGGAATGGCGGTATGCCCGGGTATATCATGACGCTGTATGGGGAAGCCAGCGACTATAGTTTGAGTCGGCTACAAGGGGCAACGGTGCATGAATTTCATCACAACATCCGATTTACACTGTTCCCGTTCACGATGCAGGTGACGCTGGCGGAATATATCATCGCGGAGGGGCTGGCGGAATCGTTTTCTAAGGAATTGTATGGCGCGGATAAGGTCGGATTTTATGTGACCGATTTTGACCAATCGCGGTTGGATGAGACCAAAGCCATCATCAAAGCGGCGCTCACCGTCACGGGATTTAATGAGGTGCGCGGGTATATTTTTGGCGATGCCCTGTCGGATGCAATGGGATTGCCCAAAGCAGGTGTCCCAAATTTCGCGGGGTATGCCATTGGCTATCATATCGTGCAAGCCTATTTGGAGCGGACAGGGAAAACGGTGGCAGAAGCGACCTTTGTCCCTGCTATGGAGATTATCAGCGAATCGGGATTTTTTGCATAAAAATCCCCTATCCTATCCCCAATGGACACGATATATCGTGTCCCTACACCCCTAAAATATGGTATGGTGGGCGCAACATGTTGCGCCCCTATATCATCCCTAATTTTGAATCGTAGTTCAATCATGCCTGTTTTGTGATATAGGGAGACATTAGGCAGTGCCATATATGCCTCCGAAATTTATCATAAAATTATTGACCTTGATTTTCGATGGTATACATGGGTAGGTTAATGATGAAGGTCGTACCTTCGTTGAGGGTGCTGGTGAGGGTGATATTGCCTGATAGCACATCGGTCAATCTTTTGACGATGGTCAAACCGAGTCCTGTCCCGCCATATTCGCGGGTTGAGGATTGGTCTACTTGGCGGAAGGCATCGAAAATATAGCTATGCGCCTCTGGGGGGATGCCAATGCCTGTATCGGTGACAATGAGTTGGAAATAATTTGGCTCTGGTGCTGGTGCAAACGTGAGGGTGATGAATCCGCCAGACGGGGTGAATTTGACGGCATTCATCAATAAATTCATGGCAATTTTGCCAATAGCATCTTCATCGCCCAATAATATGGTCGGTAGATTGGGGTCGAGGATAAAGCTAGTGGTGATATTTTTTTGTTGCGCGAGGATACGAATCTGCTCTTGCCATTTTATCAGCAAATAGGCGGGCTTAAAGGGCAAGCGTGCGGGTTGTAGGAGACCTGCTTCAATCCGCGAGAGGTCTAAAATGTCGTTGATGATGGCAATCAGATTTTTGCTATTGACACTGATGCGCTCCATCATCCGCAGGGCGTGGGGAGGCAATTCGACCCCCATGCCACTGAGCATGATGCTGGAAAATCCTTCGATGGCATTGAGGGGTGTGCGGAGTTCATGGGTGACAGTGGCAATAAATTCGGATTTGAGCCGAGAACTTTCTTCGGCGCGTTGAGTGGCGACTTGGAGGGCTTTAGTGCGTTCATCTACACGCTGTTCGAGGGTGTATCGCATACGGATATTTTCGACTGTGGGGGCGAGTAAAACGGCAATGGTTTTATAAATGCTTTTTTCTAGCTGGATGAATGTATGGGGTTTATCCCAGGTGATATTCATCACACCTATCCAATTGGCAACACCTGTATATAGGCGAACCATGGCGGTGGCGATGGCATCTACGGATGTGAATACCATACGGGTGATGTCGTCAATTTCGGTATCGGTATGGGCATCTTCGATGAATTGGGTATTGGACGCATTGTTAAGCCAGATGGTCGCCATCGGCAATTCGGGGAGATAGAAGCGCGTTCCGACTGGCATCAGAATTTCTGCGCCATCGTTTTTGACAGCGACTAATTCTGCCCATTCAGGGTAGCCTGTGTCATCAAGGTCGAAGTAAAACAGGCTGACTGCACCTGCCCCATATTGGGATGCAAATTTATACACCAGCTCTGCAAGGTCATCTGGTGAGGTGGCGGCACTCAGGTTAAGGGCAATCTGAAAGAGCAGTTCGCGCTCTAGGCGTTCAATTTGGATTTGTTTTAAGAGTTGTTCTTTTTCGGTTTGCCAATCATTTGTAGTCATGAGAATAAGCGTCCTTTTAAGCCATTAGCAATAGAAAATAGGCAAAGTATCTATACAGTATAGATACTTTTTCCCCAAAGAGGGGTATAATAGGTGGGGTGGGGGAGGTAACACATAAAAAATGATGACAGTCATAATGAATACGGTTTCTACACAAATTGACGATTTAACGATACAATCCACATATCAAAAAATGGTGAGGATTATCTAAGGAGCAAGTATACTATGCGAATTGTAGCAATTGCCAATCGAAAAGGTGGCGTGGGGAAAAGCACAGTATCGGTGCATATTGCAACAGGGTTGGCAAGCAAAGGACATAATGTGTTGTTGGTAGATACCGACCCACAAGGTCATGCGGGGTATTCATTAGGGATTGCTCCACAACCCGGATTATTTAACTTGTTGGTAGACAAAAAAGATTTTCAGGATGTGCTACGCCCTGTGCCAGCATCCGCTTATAGTGTGCCAGACCATCCTGCCAAAGGGCGGTTATTCGTCTTGCCCAGTGACGAAAAAACGGGTGTGATTCCCTTACTGGAAAAAAATCCGTTTGCGTTTTTAGCACGGCTGGATGAAATCCAAAAAGCCTTTGATTATGTGATTATTGACACCGCGCCAACGACCACCATGTTCGATGGTGCGGTTTATATGGCGGCGCGGGCATTTGTATATGTGACAGAGTGTGAGGCGCTGTCGTTTGATGGTCTCAAACGGGGGTTAGACCAAATCCGCGAATTTGAGAGTCGGCGTGCCGATTATAACCTGCCACCCAATCGCATTTTGGGAATTGTGCCAAATAAATTCCGCGCCAAAACAGAAAACCATGAGCGCAATCTCAAATATGTGCATGATGCGTTTGGGTCGGCGGTATGGGATGCTATCCCCTTGCGGACGGTGTTCTCTGAGGCGACCAATTTTAAGCAGGCGGTTTTTGCGTATGCACCGACCAGCTTTGAAGCAGGGATTATGTGGGCGTTGGTCGAGCGGTTTGAAAAGGAGATTTTGGCATGGGAAAACGCAAAATAAAGGGGTCAGATTTTAATCATTTTGGGGGCGAAAATGAGCGCAACCGTGAGGATGCCAGTTATGAGGAGACCAATGCGGCGTTTTTTGGTCAATTCATGGATGTGGAAGCAGTTAAAACCTTGCGTGTGGAGCAGATTGATATTTTCAAAATCCGCCCCGATTTGCGACAACCCCGCAGAACTATCCCAAGCAAGTTACGACGTATGTGGCATGGGAATCCACAAGAAATAGCCATGTTATTTGAGCAATGGGTAGCATTGGTCAATGAAGACCGTGAAGCCAATAGCTATCCCCCGTTCAATTTACATGAGGCGCTCGAAATGGTTGAGAATGAAAATCCATCGCCGAGTGCTGAACATGCCAAAAATTATGATGAAGAACATCGTATGCCCCGTTTTTGGGTAACAGAGCGTGGTGTGAGGATTGACCCTCGTGACCTCGCAAAATCGGGATTAGCGGCGAATACGTCAGGTATAAGACCACATTTGCTCCAAACACCGAATAGCGCAGAACTCAAAGTTGAGTTGTCAAAATTTAGCACCGAAGCATCACTCATGCACCTCGTCAGCCTTGCCGCCAGTATACGAGAACACGGGTTAACAAACCCTATCACCATTAGCAAAGAGGGCAATGGGTATATTATCGAAACGGGTGAACGGCGTTGGATGAGTTTTCATCTACTCCATTATGTCTATGGAGATGAATGGGGAAAAATCCCTGCACGGGTGGTTGATAAAGCCAGTGTCTGGCGACAAGCATCTGAGAATAATGCTCGGCAAAATCTGAATGCCATCGCCAAAGCACGCCAATTAGCCTTATTGGTCATGGAGATGTATGAAGAAACAGGTGTGAAATTTGACCATATTGAAACTTTTGAACATGAGCGAGATTATTATGCCCAAGTCGCCGATGGTCAGGAATGGCGTATTATAAAAGGCGAAACACAAAAGGTTATGACGATGCTTGGATTACAGGATGCCAGTCAAATCCGTCAACATCGCGCATTATTGCGGATGGCACCTGATTTATGGGATTTTGCCGATGATAACGACATCAGCGAGTATGAATTACGCGAGATGATTCGCATGGGCTTAACCCCCTCTAGTGGCGGTGGTGCCGGTATATCAGGTAAAAAGGCATCCTCATCACCAGAACCAGAGCCGCATTTATTTTTTCAAAATTGGTATAAAGTCGCCCAACAACACCGCGATTTGGCGAAGAAAATGCAAGCCGATGAGCGACTAAAAATGGCGGTCATGTTCCGTCATCTGGCTGATGAAATTGAGAAGATGAAATAGAACATATATCCACAAGCGTTACTGCCGTAACGCTAAGGTATAGGATTTAGGGATTTATACCGTTACTGCCGTAACGCTATCCTCAAAAAAAGCCTCAAAATTGGCAATTTTTCATGAGTGCCTATTGGGAGAACGTTACGCACAACAAAAAAAGGGCATGACTCATCATCATGCCCTTTTTTATACATGCCCTTCTCTACCGATTATGCCTCAGCCGATAGCACTTCATCGGGTTCACTGCCCAAATAGGCTTTGATAACCGCAGGGTCTTTTTGGACATGGGCAGGTGTTCCCTCAGATATTTTTGTGCCGTAGTCCATCACACTCACTTGGTCAGAAATGCTCATGACCAATTTCATATCGTGTTCGATGAGGAAAATAGTCAGGTTCAATTTATCACGCAAACCCCGAATGAAGCCCATCATTTCATCCGTTTCTTGTGGATTCATACCCGCCGTGGGTTCATCCAACAAAAGGAGTTGTGGTCTGAGCGCCAACGCTCTGCCGATTTCTAAACGGCGTTGGAAGCCATAAGCAAGATTGCTCGCCAGCAAATCACCTTTATCCCCCAGCCCAACATATTCCAACAACCGATAGGCTTCTTTGAGCGCATCACGTTCTTCACGTCGCGTATGGCTAAATCCGAAAATAGAACCAATAGGGGTCGCTTTGAGATGGATGTGCATCCCAACGAGGATATTTTCCAGCGCCGTCATCGCCCCAAATAAACGGATATTTTGATATGTCCGCGCAATACCACGATGGGCAATTTGGTCGGTTCGGAGTCCACGAATATCGCGGTTGTTGAACATGATACGCCCTTCTTCTGGCGTATAAAATCCGGTGATGCAATTGAAGAAGGTTGTTTTACCTGCACCGTTTGGTCCAATCAGGCTGGCAATCATCCCGCGTTCAATTCTCAAATCAACGGCATTCACAGCCGTTAACCCGCCAAAGCGTTTGGTAATGGTCATCGCATGTAGCAATAAATCAGTCATGTCAACATCCTCCTCAATCTGTCCCTGTGGGTTGTGATTCTGTCTGCGTCAATAATCGTGCTTGTTCGCTGAGTCGTGGCGGTGCGGGTGGGAGCAATCCTTCAGATTTAACCAACATCACCAACACCAACAACCCCCCAAAGGCAAGTAACCGATAACTCTCCAATTCACGGAGCAACTCAGGCAAGCCTGCCAGCACCACAGCACCCAAAATCACACCCGGGATAGACCCCATCCCGCCAATGATGACCAACGCCAACACATTGATAGAGAACGCCAATTTATAATTTTCGGGAGTCACACTTTGCAATTGCGCCGCCAAAATAGCACCGCCTAGCCCGCCAATGGCGGAACTCACACCGAATGCCATCAGCTTCGTGCGGATGGTATGAATCCCCATCGCTTCTGCCACATCTTCATCGGCACGAATCGCCCGCCAACTTCGTCCCTGTCGGGAAATAGATAATCGGTAGGTGACGAATATCGCCAATAGGAATCCAAAAATATACAAATAAAAGACACTGGTGGCGTTCCCAAACGAAAGCGTCACCCCCTCATTGCCCACAGGCAAAAAGATTTCTGGCACAGGAATGGGTGATAACCCTTGTGCGCCACCCATGAGGGGTTTGAATTTATCCGAGTAAATAATGCGGTTGATAATTTCCCCAAACCCAAGTGTGACAATTGCCAAATAATCCCCGCGTAAGCCCAACACAGGGATACCAAGTAACGCCCCTGCTAATGCAGAGAAAATCACCGCAAACGGCAATGCACCCCAAAAATCAACCCGACCGGTACACAGCACATTGATTTCTTCCAGCGTAATCAGATTCGGGTTAATCGCCACACCATTGCAGGTCAAAATATTCGGACCGGTCAAAATCCCAACGGTATACGCACCAATGGCAATACTCGCCACAAAACCCAAATCGAGCAACCCTGCATACCCAATCATCACATTTAGCCCAATGCCGAGCATTGCATACAAGATAATGAGGTTGATATTATTCGCCAGCGACACACCCATAAATTGTGGTGCCGCCAAGACAACACCCGCCAAGACGAATAAAAATGTCCCGCGAGATTGCCATCTACCACCGCGGGGCAAAGTCGCAAATTGAGTTTGGGATTGCGTACTTAATGGCGGTGTAATTGTCATTCCCATCACCAATAACGCAAACATCGCTACAGCCGTTCCCAATGGCAAAATGCGTCCTGCGCTATTGAGCAATCCCAATAATGCTAAGGTCAGCATAAAGTAGACAATCGTATTATGGCTAAGGCGTTCCGCTTTGGGGGCAATAGCACCCGCAATCCCTGTAATGCCAAAAATGAGCATCAATCCCCATGCCAAATCTCGTGTTCCCATATCAATGATGAGGGGGGCATCGCCCAACCCACGCAATATTCCACCACGAGCGAATGCCTCTTCTGTGCCAATAAATAACAAGAGGACGGCAACCCCAGCACCCAAAACCGCCCCTAAAGCAATCAGAAGCCACTGGGCTAAAGCATCCTTTCTTTGATGATTGAGAAACCACGAAACGATATACGCAATGGCAAATGTGCCGATAAATGCCAACGCATCAGGCAAAGAAATAATCCCGTTGATTTTGGTCGAAATCAGCGCCAGCACCACCGTCAACACCGCACTAATGCCGATAATGAGCTGAATCCGCAACGAGAGCAATACCGCAAATCCCGTGACAGCACCCATCATCGCGCAAAAGATAACCAGCGTCACCAAGCCATTGAGTTGAATCGGCTCCGTATCAGTGGCTACAAATCGCACCGTTTCGCCAAATGTTAATGGGCTAGGATTCAACCCCGTCAAATTCCGAAACACAAAACGCATATCAATCGTGCTATACAACCATACCAATATAATCCACGCCACAGCCAATAACAGCGTCCCCACCAAGGCATTCGCCATCGCATCCAATGGCGTTTTCTTACGCAATGGATAGGCACACGCATAACCCGTCATCCCGACCATCATCACCAAAATCACCGTGTTCAAACTCAATTGGTCTGGGATAACCGCTTGTTCAGCAAAGGTGTTAAAGATACCCGTCAGCGTGAGCAGAATGACGATGCCAATGGCTAAAATACTCCGTTGAAATGTACTCTTTTTTATCATCTGCCTATACCTTCTTATCTGCAATCACTTCGCCAAAAATGCCAGTTGGACGGAATATCAATATCGAGACCAATAACCCAAATGCAATCACATCCTGCAATTGATTATCCAACCCCAACAAACCGGGTCCAACCGCTTCCACCACACCCAAAAATAACCCCCCAAACATCGCCCCAGGCACATTGCCAATACCACCCACAACCGCCGCCGTGAATGCTTTTACACCGGGCAAAAATCCCATATACGGACTAATAATGTTGTTACCAGGGATAAACCGTGCCAACACTGATGCCGCACCCGCCAACGCCGCACCCAGCAAAAAGGTGACGACAATCACACGGTCAACATTGATACCCATCAACTGGGCGGTATTTTTATCCTCTGCCACAGCCCGCATAGATTTACCCGTTTTTGTGTTTTGGATAAACCGCCACAAGGCAAACATCAATAAAAAGGCAATAATCAGGGTGATGAACGATAACGGACGAATCCGCAATTCCAATCCCAAAATATCCACCTCATAAATCCCGCCAATCAAATCCAAACCCGGTGTACAGGTTTCTTGGCGTGCAACCGTTTTACAAGTCGTAAAATTCTCTGGCAACACATAATAATTCACATCAGGGAAACGCCGTTCAGTTGCCCCAAACAGTTGTTTTGCCAATTCTTGTAAGGTGATAGATGCCCCAATCGCAGTAATCAGTGGCACAAGTCGCGGTGCATTCCGCAATGGGCGATAAGCAATGCGCTCCAATAACAACGCCGTGACCATCGAAGTCACCATCGCCGCGAGGAAAACAATCGCTAATGCCAACAATGTGTGTTCTTGCAAAAACCCACTCTCTGCCATCGGATAAATCGCAAAGAACCCGCCATAAGCACCCATCATAAAGACTTCGCTATGGGCAAAGTTAATCATCAGCAAAATACCATACACCAAGGTATAACCCAGCGCGATGAGGGCATAAATGCTCCCTTGCGACAACCCAAATATAAATTGCTGAATAATTTGTTGTGGCGTATATTCCCCACCCAACACCCGCGATAACGAGATATAGAGCAGAAAAACAAACAGGGCAATAAAAACACCCCGTAACGGATTTTTGATGGTATTGTCGGTGATGAATCGCACAAACCGCGATGGTGTCCCGTTGCCCCCCAATTGACTCGTTGTAACATCCTCTCCACTCATACCTATACTCCCATGATAAATATACCCGTCAAATGTGCGGGTATATTTCCTCTGATAAGATGAATTACCCGATTGTTAAAAGTTTGAATGGGGGACATTATAACCTAGTTAAATCCTGCCTGCTAATTTTGGGGCAGGGCAGATACTTAATCATTTCCCCCCGTGCGAAAAATCGCATTTTACGCTACCATCTGTCTATATCCGTTATCCGAGACTTATTCACACAAGCCTATGCAGGAACATCGCCAAAAATCCCATACCTATACCATGATTATTGAGGCGCTCATCCAAACCCCAGAGATGACCCGCACTCAAATTGCCCGCGCCATCAACCGCAAAAAATCGCCACACCTCAATACGCTATTAGACCAATTAGTCGCAGAGGGCATCCTACAGCACCGTATCATCCAATTTCATAATGGCGTATCTGGCTACGTCTATTCGCTTACACAAGAATATAGAGGAGCAAATTTATCATGAAAAAAAAGCACCTTTTTATAATCATCCTAATAGCCCTTTTTTCGCATTTTAACGCCGTTTTTGCCCAAGATTGCAACATTCTGGTACAAAGTGCCAAAGAACTCATAAATGACGCGGAAAATGCCCTTATACGCAATGATATAACCGAAGCAAAACTCTATTTATCCAGTATCAGCGTACTCATAAGTCCATGCTCCACATCACGCAGTTGTTCTCTCACAGCCGTCTTAGATATTATCGCAGAATCTCAAAACATCGAGACAATCAGCGACCTCAATCAAAATATTATGCGTATCAGTGAAATCCTCGATGGGTGCCTCGCCACATCCACACCCATCCCATTACCAACTTTCGAGAATCAGCGTCTGACCCCCATCGTCGAAGGGCAACGCATGGCATTTGTGGGACACGACACATTTGTGAACGGAGTCGCCATCAATTCATCTGGCACACAAATCGCCACCACCGCTAGTGACCAAACCGTCCGCCTGTGGGACATTAATACAGGGGCGGAACTACAACAACTCGGCGCACCAGAATATGCCCATAGCGATTTAGGGATGGGGGTAGCATTCAGCTCCGATGGGCGCTACCTCGTCTCTAGCGATTTTGCCGGGGAAGTCAAATTATGGGATTTATCCACAGGCGAAGTACGCTACACATGGAATCATGATGGGTATGTCTGGCGTGTTGCATTCAATCCATCCAATAGCATCGTCGCCTCAGTCGGGTCAGATAATTTCTTGCGTCTTTGGAATGTTCGCACAGGCAATGCCATTCGCGCCTTACGGCAGGGCAGTTCATCCATTCGCGGACTCGCCTTTAGCCCATCAGGTCGCCAAATCCTTACAGGGGCAGAAGATGGCGAAGTCGTTTTGTGGGATACCAATTCAGGTGATAAGCTCGCCAGCTTTATCCAACACGATGCCTCTGTCAATGCAGTGAGTTTTAGTCCAGATGGCAACCGCATCGCCACTGTAGACAGTGATGGGCTATTAATCATTTGGGATTTAGCCGTCAACGCAAACCTCATGACCACTCAGGCACATATCGGTCAAGTTTTTTCACTACTATGGCTTCAAAATGCCAATATTATCATCACAGGTGGAGATGATGGCTATGTCAGATTATGGGATGGCACAACAGGCGACCTCATCACCGAACAAATCATCCCTGACCGTTTTATCCGTGCTATCGCCAGCACCCCCGATGAATCAGCCGTCCTCTTAGGCATGGATAACGGCACCGTCATCCTCTGGAATCTACCCTAAAAAAATAATTTCCTCCGCACACGCGGTATGGACGCGCTTCTGCGCGTCCTCACATCCACAAAACGTTTTTATTCTATCGCCATACAAGAGAGGGGGCAGGGGGTGAGGTTGATTTCTTAAATGGCAATCGGGCAGGGGATTATTTTGCCAAAATGTACGGGCTTGCCATGGCAAACCCACAACACCGAGCGCCTTTTTTATCATAAATGTATCTATCCATTAAATAGGTAAATAGGGCAGGGGATATGACTTAAACCGCGCAAATACCCCACTACATGCCCCGAATTCCCTATAAAATTCAATTTTTTAGCCAATTTCGGGAATTTTAACAAAGTTTCTCAAAAAACCGCTTGCATCTGATTGAAAGTAGGTGTATAATTTCTATTAGGTTTTTGGGACTATATGCCTATAAATGCAAAAATCCGATACATTTCTGCATCGGACTCTCACAAAAACCTACACCAACTTGCAACTCATGGGACTTTTGCCGAAGTCGTATCCATGATAATTAGCTTTTACTCCTTCATTATATCAAATGATGAGTAATTTGTCACTACTTAACATACCCAAAATAGGGCAATTTAGGAGAAATTCCCTATTTTGGTCAACAAAAAAGGTTAAGATTTTGTAAACATTTGGTGAGGATACGAATTTTCGGCAAAAATCGGCAAAAAAGTACATGAGGAAGTAGTTTTGTATCACGATTAAAAATTTATCCGCTTGAGGAGTTTGACTTAAAGAGTGGGCGGGAACTCAGGAAAATCCATTTGCTTTCCCCAGCAAATTTTCCTGAGCCACCAACCGCCACAGTCAAACGAATACATGAAAGGTTCAAAATGTCGCTAAACGTTTTTGAACAATCTATTCACTATCTTAACGAACATTGGTCAATTTTTCCAGTGTTTGCTGAAACTCGCCCAGAATTTGCTAAACATCCTGCTGTGCGCTGGCAGATATATCAAACGCGCCCACCTCATCAATCCGAATTGGAAGGGTGGTTTATTACAAGCGGTCTTACAGGGATAGCCATCGTGACGGGGAATTTATCACGGCTGGTCGTCCTCGATTTTGATTCACCATACCTATATGAGGAATTTTGCGCCAAGCACCCACACCTTGCCCAATCCTATACAGTCAATACCAGGCGCGGCAAGCACATCTACTACTCACTCATCCCAACCCTACACGCCCCGCCAACCATGCACAGCGCGGGGATAGATTTGCAATCAGAAGGCGCGTATGTCGTTGCACCACCCACCACCATCGCGGGATTTACCTATACAGTCGCCAAACAAGCACCACTCCATCAACTCATCCCCGCCGAGGTCGCCCTCATCCAAGCCTATATCAAAATTAATCGCATCCAACAACCTGCCAAGCCCATCCCGCCAACCATCACCACACAACCGTATATGACCACAGAACGCTTAGAACGCCTTTATTTGGATTCCCTACACATGGGACGCAATAACGCGCTATTTTGGGTATCCTGCCTTGCGCGTGATTATGGCATCAGCCAAGCCCAACTCACCGCCCAATTGGTCAATACCCATGCCAGCCGACCAGCGACCAACCGCCATCATCATAATGAGACCCATGCGACCCGTGTCAGAGAGGCACATGCCACCATCGCCAGCGCCTATAGCCGTCCACCGCGCCCGATAAAGCAACATAACCCACTCACACCCCAATTGCCCAATTGCCTGCGAGAAGCCATGCTTCAAATCGGCATGATGGGAGTCATCCGCACCATCGAAGCCCTACGCCTAGCGGGAATCGCGCCCAACACCCAATTCACCGCATCAGAGGCACTTGTCCATACCAACGGGACAGTCGGCAGGGATACCGTCCGCCATGCGCTGAATGCCACAGCACCCATCGGCGGGGCATCGCTGTTCAAATCCCCCCGCACCCCCCTTGTACCGAATGGTATTGCTATTGAAAATAACCTACTGGTCACTAATTCATGCGAATTAGTAACAGTGAAAAAATCAGGAAAAAATGCCAAAGGTCGCCCATCCGCCCTGTATACCATGCCATCCAACGATGACCTCATCGCCCTTTTTGGGATAAAACCCACCAAACAAGCCGACCCATTGACCCTCGATGACCTCAAAAATGTGCGGAAAGTGCGCCTCGCCCTACATCAACGCTTTTTGACCCGCATCCCCGGACGCTGGGCAATCCGCACATTTGCCAGTCGGTTGGGTGTGACCACGCGCACCATCCGCAATTATCACCGCATAGACGAAAATTTCCGGTGTGTTCCCCTTCATAATAGTGCGTTGGTGCGTTGGAGTGGCATCAATGACCTGTTCGCCGAAGAATTTCCGCATAAAGGCTATTTCCTCACCGATTCTGCGGATAAAAAATATCCCGCCAAAGCGGGTATCGCCAAAATATTGCTGGCAAAACGTCAAACGGTGCAACTCCATGAGCGTATTCCCAATTTTTGGTGGTATGGCGCGGATATGCCACCCATCTCTGCCAAATATCCTGCCGATGTGAGGCGTGCGGTAGACGATATTCATCGTGAAAAATTCGCCCATACGCGCTATTTGCGCCGTGAAACCCCTTCTGCTGATGAAAAAGGCGGGGATGTCGCGCCTGTGGTGGATGTGAATCAGCCTATCCTCAACATTTCATTCACCCCGCCAACCCTCATCGCACCCGCGTGGGATATTGCCACCCATCGCGCCATCCATCAACCGCCATTGATTCAGGGGATGCCCAAATTATCGCCCACCATGCCTATCACCACGACCGCGCCAAAACGGTTAAATCCCGATTTTCTGGAACGCAACCGCTTCCGTCGTGCCTTTGCCGATGAATCGCAAGAGGCACTCACCATCCGCCTGCAAAAAGCGATAAATGCCCGTGCGGTGGATGCAGAGGGCAAAATCACCCGCGAATCTGCCCGTCGGTTGGTGCATCGCTATTCGCAAGCAGGGATTGAAGATGCCATCCGCACACTCAATACCCGCCAAAATATCAAAAAACCAGCCGGATTTATCAGCACCTTCCTACGCGGATACAAAAAAGGATGATTTACAATGGATGCCTGTAGGGGCGCAACATGTTGCGCCCGCCGTAACCAGTGATAAAAATTAGGCATGATAGTTCTCTTTTGATTTTGAGGGTCGGTTTAAGTCTCCTCGCCAGACTGGTTCACTGCACGACACATGTAATAAAGGGGGGAAAATACGATATTTATAGGGTCAAATATATGTAATCCTTGCCTGCCGACGGGCGGTGAACCACCCGTCTGTGCCTGTGAAACCCCGTGAACGGGGTTGTTTTGCCTATTTTTATCGTAAAAAATGGGCATATCGTAGGGGCATGATATATCATGCCCGATTTTTAACGTTGGTTATGAGGGGCTTGCCATGGCAAGCCCCTACATGATGCCTATCTACCCCTCAAAATTGGCAAGTCAACCCCATTTATGGGGTTTTAGTGGTACAGGCATGTGGTTCACCGCCTGCCGTATCCCAGAAATGTGCTTATTTTTATCACACCCGCTTTCAAATATGAATTGTGTCGTGCAGTGAACTAGACTGGCGAGGGGATTTAGGGGTGAGGTTAAAAATCCCACCCAACAAAAAAGACCAGATTATCTGGTCTTTTTTGTTTCCCTTGTCTGCCCCTTTAGGGATGGTATGGATGGTGCGCCCCGTTCCCTAAATCGTGTCCTTATTGGCTCGTTTGCTTTGTGTGAACCCATGAGCCTGATAAGGGAGGTATAGGCTAAGTTTTAAGTACCCGCCCACCAACCCCCTGTTCCCCGTTAATTAGCGGGTTGGGACACGATATAGCGTATCCACAGGGGGCTAAGAGCGGGTGTTTTTATCAACCACCACCACCAATGGCGAGGTCACTGGCTGGGCAGACATTCAATTCTGCCCAATCTTCCCGTTGACCAAAGTCCACTGAGCTATCTTGTGGGGTCATGCTAAAGCCTGTGCGGAACAACCCGCGTTGATATTGCGTATCTTCCATCACCTTTTGGTCTTCGCGGCTGGCATTTTCTTCTGGTTGATTCATCATCGGATACACATCGTTGAATTCTTCAAACGTCAGTTGGAATGCGTCCTCTTCCACCAAAATTGGGCTTGCAGTGATGGGTTCAACATCCACTTCAAAGATATCGGGGTTGCCATAAATTTCGCTGGTAAAGACCAAGCGGTCATCTCCGCACAACCAAGTGGGTGCAAAATCGTCAATCGTGTTGTCGGTCAGCTTGCGGGTCAATCCAGTTGCAAATTCATGCACATAGATGTCCAAGTCGCCATCGGCATTCGATTGATAGGCTAAATAACGACCACTGGGCGAGAATACCGGTGTGGTTGCATTTTCTACCGTGCTAGTCACAGCCACATTCCCACTCAAATCCCCATTCATCACCTTAATGACACTATCGGTCATGGCGGTGTGAGTCCGATATACAATCCGATTGCCATCGGGCGAATAAGCAGGGTCTACCGCACCAAATTCTTCAGAGGTCAAACGGCGCACCGTCATGGTGGTCAAATCAAGTTCAAAGACTTGCCAATCCACAATCAATGGCGAGCTATTCACATCGCTTTGATACAAAATCTTAGACCCATCAGGCGACCAAGCAGGGTTCATTTCATTGGATGGGCTATCGGTGACTTGATATTCCACACCCGTGGTCACATCCACCATCACCAAATCCCAATTGCCATTCCGACTGCTTTCATACACGATATAGTTATTGGGACCCCATGTTGGGTCGGTATCAATGGCAGTTTCGTTGAATGTCACCCGTTGGGCTGTATTCAAATCGCCATCGGTTGGCGCAACATAGATTTCCCAGTTGCCATCACGGTCGCTAGAGAACACGAAGTAATCGTTATTGGGCGATAGGCTTGGGCTAATGTCAATCACATTTTCTGCATTGCCACCATCAACACTATCGAGTTCTGTCAGGTTGGTATGGAACGAGGTTTCAGCTTCCATATCCGCGCCATCTAAGCGCCAGATGTCCCAATCGCCCGATTGATTTGTGTGATACAAGCGGAAGATGGGGCATCCATGACCACAGGTTGGCACGCCAGCCCATGCAGGCAATCCCAAAACATCGGGTGACAAGCGATTGAGCAAAATCGTCTCAATGCTAATCGGTGTGATGGTGGGTGCGAGTGGGTCATCACCCAAATCTACCACCGGATTCTTCGTCACACCGCCACCAGAGATACAGGTCACTTGCGTGGTGTTGAAGATGCCATAGGTATTCGTAGCGAAGCTAATGGTCAACGACAAGTCGGTGACAGGAATATCCACCAAGTACACCTCATCAGTTGCCAAATTGAAGAACCCAGGTGCAGGTGTCAAATCGAAGCCCAGTGTGTTGGTCACAGTGAAGGTATGGTCTACCAACATCGGCGCACCGACATTTTTCACCAAGAATTGCACGGGGAACAAGCACGAACTCGTCACTTGCAATTGTGGCAATTCACAATCTTGTGTATTGGTCACACCACCCGCAAAACCACTGCTGGTCAACGTATACAACCCATACGGGTCGCCCGCCGCATCCAATGTAACCACGAATGTGCCACCGTTGTTGATGTCAAATGTGTTGCCAGCAGGGGTAACATCACCAGTCACATCAGTGCCATCTTTATGGGTCACAGCGAAGGTTTGGGTGGTTATCATATCGCCACCCGTGTTGCTGATAGTGAAGGTCGCGGGATACCCACAGGTAGACACCGCGCTCAATACAGGCGCAGTACACGCATTTACAACACTACCACTCAAGCTACCCGCAAAGCCCGTGCTACTGATGGTATAGGTATCATAGGGGTTGATGCCGGTCATGGTGATGAGTTGTGTCCCACCAGTGCCTGCGATATTCAACGTCCCACTCAATACCACCACATTGGCGCTATTGCGAATTTCATACAGTTGACCAATTGCCATCGTCCCGCCTGTGTTGGTCACAGTGAAGGTCAATGGATAGGTCGCACAGGTATTGTTCGTTACCGTCAACACAGGGTCAAGACAGTCGCGTGTATCAACCACAGCAACACCATTCGTATTGAAGTCGTTGATGTTAATTTCATACGCGGTATACGGGTTAAGTGTGGATGGACTCACTGTGATGACTTCGCTTGCACCACTAGCCAATTGGATTGTCGTTGGGCTAATGCTACCGCCACCCGTGACATAATTCACAGTGGATGGCATAAGCATGTTGCCACCGTTATTTGTTACAGTGAACGTTACTGGATTCGCGCAGTCATGTGTAATCACCAAATCGGGACGGGTACATGCTGTCGAATTGCTCAGATAGGTCAAGAACCCATTCGGCGCAGTATTCGTAGTGACCTGATATGTCCCATACGGGTCTAAACCAGTCAATGTCAGCGTCAGGCTAGATGCACCCGCCACCATAGTGCCATTGATAGAGGGATTACCGACCACTTCAAATCCTTGGTCAACAGCCAATGGCAAGGTGCTATTAATCGTGATTTCGGTGGGGTTGGCACAGGTGCGTGTCACATTAAATGTTGGTTGCGTACACGCCGCAAACACGCTATTCAGTGTCGCAAATCCTTGCGTTGCTCCCGTTGTTTGAACCGTATAGCCAGCGTATGGGTCAACACCAGTCAAATTAACGACCATTGGCGTACCACCAGCACCAGCAGGGATGACACCCGTAATTGGTGTTCCGACCACTTCAAAACTTTGTGGCAAGACCAAATCACCACCAGTATTGGTAATCGTGAATTGTGTTGGATTCGCACAACTACGCGATACACTCAGCACAGGGGCTGGATTACACGGATTTTGGATGAGGGTCTGGGTTAACAATGACCCTGTTGTCACAATCCGATACCCAACATACGGGTCAACACCTGTTAAGGCGCTAATCTGCAAGCTGGCAGGTCCATTACCAACCAATGGCAAGTTCCCACTGCCCACAACCGCGTTGGTGCTGTTGTTGAAGATGGTATAGGCTTGCGTGGTCAACATGGGGTTATCGCCAGCAGGTTCATCTGCGTTATTCAGCGTGAACACAGGCAACGATGGCACACCAGGACCGCATTGTGATGTGATATTGAGAATTGGTGGATACGTACACACCACACTTGCACCAGTGTCTACGCCATAATCGCCAATCACCATGCGAATCACACCCGATACACTGGGGAAGGTGAATGTACGACTGCCACCCGCTCCCAATTGCACGGTTTGATACGAATACGGTGTTCCGTTGTTATAGAAAATCACTTGCGCGGGGCTGGTCATCGCATTGCCACTGGTGTTATTCACCGTGAAGGTCGCGGTTTGTGCCACAGAACAGCTACCATTACCTGTTAAGGTTGGCACACCGCCACCGGGCAATTCCACGATAATCGGACGCATCACGCAACCGGGTTCATTTGCTGGTGCAGGACCAGTGAAGCACATATTGACATAATATGTCCCCGCCGCCCCATACGTATGACAAATCACACCAGCACCATCTACGCCAACCGCAGGGGTTTGGGTGGGGGTGGGTAGTTGATTGGCATTAAATTCCCAATATTGGACAATTGTCCCCGCAGGAGCAAGGCTCATATTGGGGGTATAGCACCATTGACCACCACCGAGCGGTGACGCATTGAAGCTCATTTGACCTTCTAATGCCGTATACACGCGCACAGGGTTTTGTGCCGTCACTTGTTGCCCCGCACCATTCGTCACTTGCAACAGGGGATAATACACACCCGCCGCCGCGTAGGTATGGCACAAGGTCGCTTGGCTTTCATAAGTGACATAGCTATAGTCGTAGCTACCGTTATTTTCCCAATCCCATTCCCACAGGGTGATGGGGCTACCATTGCTCACACTGGTGTCATTGAAGCACACAGTCAAGGGGGCAACGCCCGCGTTCAAATTATCGCGGAAGTTATACCGAGCGATGATACCGCCCGTTGGGATGAGGCTAAAGTCCACACGGGCATACGCCGTCCCCAAACACCCACCTTGTGTCACTTCGAGGTAATAATTACCGCCACCGAGTGAATTGAAGCTAAAATTTGCACCAGCTTGCGTGGTTGGTCCCAACACAATCGCATTAGTCCCTGCATCGCGCACGGTGAAGGTATAATTCCCCGTCAATTCACCAAAGCCAGAGGCAGTGAAGGATTGATTGGTGAAGGCAAAATCGCCACTGCTACCATTACGGGTTACACCCATGCCTTGCAAGGCACAAATGCGGAAGTTATTGGTCGCGCTATCTTGTTGGCGGAAGTTTGTATCGCCTTGGAAATCATTGGTCGCGCCCAACGTCATTGTATAGTTACCGGGTGTGCCAAAACTGATACAACCGGGCAATTGATAGGTGCTGAATGCGTTGGTTGCATAATTGTTGTCTGCTGGCGTACCACCACCGCTAATCGTCCAGTTATACAACAAATTGGTCGCAGGGTCGCCCAACGCACTACCAGAATTGGTCACACTGGCATTGGTGAAGGTGAAGCATGTCCCCACGGCGAAACCAACTTGCCCACCGGGGTATGCTTGACGATTCAACACACTATCCACCGCGCCCACGATATAGCGTTGGGGCGAATTGAGTGAACAGCTTGTGGTTGTGGGAGGCACGCCACCACTCACATAGGTCACATCTACGCGCATGTTGTAATTGCCCACATTGCCGTTGGTTGGGCTTGATGGGGGCGCAAATGCCGTCCGTAGAATGGTAGAGTCCACATTCCCATCTAACGCGCTGGTGGTGGTATAAATCAGATTTTGGGTTGCACCCGGTCCGACCAAATAATAGTCATAACGCAAGGTGTAGCCGTTACCATTGTCCACATTGACACGCACGACACGATTCCCGGTCGCATCTGGCACAGTGAAGACATTCGGTGCGGCATTTGGGAATAAATCGCAGGTGAAGCCTGTTCCAGCCGTCACTGCATTGAGTGTTACCCAACCACTGGTACAGGTATCAATCACATCGTTGGTAATATCCAAGCGATAGCTAATCCGATACCGTCTGTCGGGCAAGAAGGCGCTAAAGTTCAATTGTTGAATAGCAGTCGTCTCATTGGCTAACACATAGGGACTCCCCGGTGTGCCATCCGTATCGGCGGCAACAGGGTCGAGGACGGCTGTCCATGTATTTGACCCCAATGGTAAATCTTCAATTTCCAAATACCATGTGGTGAAATTGGCGCGACCATAAATTGGCGCATTGCCATGACCCAAGCTGGGGCTTTGTGCCAATTGACGGGTATAGATGTTATTATCGCCCGGTAGTGGTGTCGTATCGCCTATTGGGGCATTACACACCGCACTCGGCACGCGCACATTCACATTGCGGTCAACACAGTTGATGCTGTCTGTTGTTAAATCGGGATATGTCCATGCCACGGTCAAATCAATGACTTGTGGTGTTCCAGGAGGCAGGCTACCATTTGCCGCATTCCAATTCACGGTGACATTATCGCTCGCCACGCCACCACCACTGACCAAATTGGCAGGGCTATAAGCCCATGTGCGCGTCCCTACCACAATCCCACTCGCCGTAGCAAGGTTAAAGTTCATGGTGTAGGTGTTGTTATGTTGTGCGGCGCTGGTATCGGTTGACGATACGGGGGGTGTTGTGTTCCCCAATACAGGCAACGGATTGTTACTGCCACCCGTGAGACTACAGGTTGGTGCAGGGTAGGGGTCAACACCAACACCACGATTACAACTCACGACATCAAATGTGCCGTTGCCGTTGTCTACTGTGATTTCGACCCGATAGCTAAAATCGGGATTGTTTGTGCGGTCTGTCGTCATTGTATGGGTATAGGTATTGCTTGCCCCACTTTGGACAGGTCCCACTTCGCCAGCAGGTGGGAAGGTCACATACCAATCATAATTGATGACAGGACGACCAAATAAATTGCCACCCGATGCCGTCATGGTGTAATTTAGACCATCGGCATATTGTGGTGACATGAAGGGATTATTGATGCTACAAGTTGCTAATGGGAATGGATTGATGGTGACAGTTAAGTCCTCAAAGCAATTCGCATCCAAAGCAGGGACAAATGTGCCACTGCCGTCATTATCCACATACACCTGATAGCGGATTGTTTCGTTATATGCCGCCACAGGGTTGGTATAATTCCGCACGAAGGTCGTTTGTGCCAAACTAGGCGCACCTTGCGAAACCCCATTTACAAACCATTCATATCCCAAAATGGTGCGACCATTCAACGTGCCACTGTTAAAATTGGTGCTGAATGTCACTGGGCTAGATGACGCATAGAAGCTGGCGCTACCCGCGCTATTGCCAGTCGCACTACATTGGATAGGTGTCCAATCGCGCACAACGGTTGCATCCACCGTACACGATGCACCATCGGCTGTCGTGGCAATCAGGCTGATATTGAAGCTCCCAAACCCAAATGTTGACCAATCAATACCAGTCAAATTTTGGGTGGTAATTGGGAAAGCCAATGGGGGGGTGCTGTTGGGCGTGATTGTCCATGAATAGCTAACCGTGCGCGTCCCATAATCGGGTCCATTGGCACCGGTAACGTTACTGGTATAGTTTTGTGCGCCCATAGCGGGTGTCACAAAGAATGTCCCACCAATGGCGTTACAGGTCAAATCACGACGTGTCACCACGACCACATCTTCATAAGTATCAGACCCTTGCGGACCTGTCACTGTCAAAATGACGCGGGTGGGTCCCACTGGCAATTGCACATCGCCCGGATAGCGCACATTGTCGCGGGTGGCATCAATCGTGCCATCATTATTAAAATCGAATTGCCAATCATATCCCGATGGGTTGGTGATTTGACCCGTGCTGGTATCGGGGTTAAATGTCACCCATTGACCCCATGTTGGGCTACCGGGTGTCCATGTAAAATGGGCAGTCGGTTTCAATTGCAACACAAAGGTTTGAATGGCATTGGAGTTGATACCGGGGTCATTGCCTTCTACGCGCAAGCGCACAGACAAATTCGTCCCGATTTTGCTAGAGTCATACACATAACACACACGGCTGGCGTTGGAATTGCCACCTTCTGGTGTGGTATTTGGGCTGGCGGGGAAACCACCAGCAGGGATGGGTGCATTGCCACTCAGGGCATTGTCAAAATCCCAATAGCTAAATTGATATTCGCCTGTGCTGGTATTGGTAAAGCATACCCGCCGTCCGCCCGCCACGTTGTCTTCAAATTCAACGGTGAAGCTGGCATTAACGGTGCTTTCTACAGCATAGACCACCACGGTTTGTTGACGGAAGCCAGACCCACCCGGACCCGCGTAATCGAGGCGGATGGTATACGAGCCAACGGCTAATCCGGTCATATTAAAATCTTGGGTGGTGAAGGTATAAGGACCACCCGGACCAGTCACCGTATATTGCCAACCCGCCGCCCCAGGGAACAACGGACCCGTCATTAAATCGGTGCCATCTACAAAAATATCCAACGGGAACGCCCCAATTTGGGGGGTCACGGTGAAGGTGGCGGTGGGTTGGGTGGCTTGTACCACAAATGACAAACTAGCGACTGCCGATTGTCCGCCCGCGTTGGTTGCTCTCAGATAAAAATAATGGGGTACTCCAAACACCGTTTGGTTATAACTAGCATCGGTGCTGGTGGCATAATATAACGGACAATTCCCCGCATCAAAGGCAACGGGGGGAGCCGCAGAAGTTGTCACGCACCAATCATACGTTAAACCCGCAGGACTGCTGGTATTGATGGCGTTGAATGTGACCGCGCCACTGCTCGACACCACTTGACCGGGGGTTAAATAAAAACCGGGAGCAGGGGGTTGTGTGACCGATATACTGCCCGTCAACACAATATCCGAGCCAAATCCCGCCGTAGGGGTACAGGTTAGGGTGATATTGAATGTCCCTGTTGCTGTATAGGTGTGTGGGGCAGGCGTGCCAGACCCAAGTGTTGAATCGCCAAAATTCCACGCATAGCTGGCGATATTGTTGACATTCGTGGCGCTAAAGCTATAGGTGAAGGGGTTATTATCGCCCAAATCATCTATCGCCATCGCGCACGAAGTCTGGGTAAATTGTGGCACATCTGGCACTTCTGGGGTGACTTCTTGTGCCAATTGTGGCTCTTCCACACTTACAGAGATTTCTTCCCGTCCCGTTTGTGGCGTGTTGGCAGTGGCGATATTGACCACAATCCCAAGCGCAACAATGAGGATGAGCGAAAATCCCAAAAACCGTATTTTGGAAATTCTGGAGATTTTCATCGCTTTTCCCTTACTCCTTACAAAAATAATTTGTGACAAATCACATAGCTAAACACATGATAACGGATAAACAACACTTCTTTAACTGTTGCGGGTATTTTTTCAGAAATTTTTCAAAATTAAGGGGATTCCTTATCTTTGTCAATTAACTGATGCAACGCATTTCAAAGCATTTATAACCCTTATTTACAACCTTATTCTAACACAGACTTTTTTCCTATAGACGGGAGATGACAAAAAATTCGTATAAAATTCAGAAAAGCCTGCCACCTGTAGCCCCAAACCCCGTTTTGTAAATGTTTTATAACATAATGTGCCTATATCTGAAATTAATTATGAAGAATGTATACCGCGTTGGCTCACAGGCATTTTTTTGGGGTTAGGATTGTTGGTGTGTTTGTCATATGGCGAAATACCCCTATCCACGGGCGTGGTCTGTCAATTTTTAGGAATAGAGAGGCATGATGTGTAAATGGGGGATGTACGGGGCTTGCCATGGCAAGCCCCGCATAATCAACGCTAAAAATCGGGCATGATAATGGCTTGTCTCATAAATAATCAGGCAAAAACCAGCCCCTATCCCCCTGTCGGACACGATATATCGTGTCCCTACACCCCATTTCATGGAGAAAGGGGGTGAAAACCATTCAAATAGGTAGGATTTAAGCCCCCTCTCCACAAAGTGGGGAGGGGGTTGGGGGTGGGGTGCATTCCGCATCAATTATGAGACAGACCATTTATGGTTGTTAGTAAATAAAGACGGTGTAAAATATTTTTTTATTCTGTGGCTGACATACGCACTTGCGTGCTAGTCAGCCATTACAATCCTGCCTATTTTGAAGGATGTAATGGCTGTACTAGAGGCTTTAGCCTCGTATGTCAGCCACAAAAAATAATCCGTATTAAAAAACTAACTT
>JANRKU010000056.1:0-18921 GCA_033763335.1 bacterium | reverse complement strand
CCAATGGCGATGCCTATCGTTATCCCCCCGCCAATTTTCGCATCGCCATCATCCTAAATACCGTCACCATCTTATCATCGGGCTTAACGCGCAAGGCACTATCATAAATTTCGATAGCACGCGAAAAATCGCCCATATCGGCATATATCAGCGCATATTGCAGATACGATGCCATATCATGCGGTTCTAAGCGGATGGATTCGGCAAAATTTTCGCCTGCCTGTGGATAATCTTTGAGCCGATAATACGCCAATCCGCGATAATAAAATGCCAGCCACGCTAATGGATTGAGGCGAATGGCTTCGTCTAAATCGGATAGGGCAGGGGTGTAATTGGCACATTCCAAATAGGCATTGCCCCGTTGGATATACGCCCTCTCATCATGCTCATTGAGCGCGATGGCATGGGCATAATGGGGGATGGCTTGTTGTGGATGCCCCGCATACAAGTGGTCGTTCCCTTGCTTGAGATACTCGTCATACGTCATTGGGTTCAAAAGTCTCCTATCAAATTTTATGTGAGTCTATTTTGGTAGTAGGGGCATGACATGTCATGCCCGATTTTTATGATTTGGTTACGGTGGGCGCAACCTATTGCGCCCCTACAGCAATTGTGCTATTTCCCGACATCAACCGCAAAACAGAGTATGAACATCGGACGCAGGGCAAAATTGGGCTAGAGCGTATTTTTGGTATCTTTGTGGCTGACATACGACCCTAAAGGGTCTAGTACAGCCATTACATCTTCAAAATAGGCGAGATGTAATGGCGGACTAGCGCCAAGCGCGTATGTCCGCCACCTGTTAATCTATCAGGGCGCGTCTGATGTTGGTAAACTAAAATGCGGATGATGTTAGTAAACAGGACAGCAATGCCCATTTGCTCATTTTTATCATACCGATTTTCAAATATGAATTGTATTGTGCAGTTTGTGGATAAGGACGCTTCTGTGTATCCCACACCACCATTTTAATTGTGGGGTTGTGAGATAATTTTTTCAATGCTACACTTACCCCTCATATTTAACCTAAATGTCGGAATTATTTTCCCTATCCCTAAGCTCGCTTATGCCTAAATCTTACACCACAATCATAACACCGCCACACGGTTGGCAAGCCCTTAACTTTGCCGAAGTTTGGCAATACCGCGACCTGCTATGGGTATGGACACGTAGCCAAATTTCTGCCCGTTACAAACAATCGGTATTAGGCGTGTTGTGGGCGGTCATCAATCCGTTGGTCAACATGATTATTTATAGCGCGGTCTTTAGTGTATTGGCACGCTTCCCTAGTAATGGTGTACCGTATGCGCTATTTTTATTTTGCGGACTCGTCCCATGGACATTTTTCCAAGCCTGCGCCATAGGGGGCATGACCAGCCTCACCCAAAATGCGAGTATCATCAAAAAAGTGTATTTTCCACGCCTTATTTTGCCCTTTGGCAATGTGTGTGTGAGCCTGTTCGATTTTCTGTTTTATTTTCTCATCCTCATCGTGTTTATGCTCTTGCACGCACTATCTACCCCCAGTGGCTTTGTATTCGGTGCGGAGTTGCTCACCATGACCGCCTTCCCCCTCCCAGCGCCTTTTGTGATTCAACCCACATGGGGTATTTTGCTCGTGCCGTTGTTTATGATGCAAGTGATTGCGGTGGGCATGGGCATTGGACTCATCTTTGGCGCGTTGGATGCCCAATTTCGGGATGCAGGGCGCATTTTGGCGGTATTGGTCAACATCGGATTTTGGGGAACGCCTATTTTATATAGCACCACCCAATTCAATTTGCTGGATGGGTGGGTGAATCGGCTAAACCCCATGGCGGGTGTGGTCGAAGGTTTCCGATGGGCATTTTTGGGATTGCCCGCGCCGTCCCCCACATGGTTACTCTCCAGCCTCGTCGCCATCGGCATCTTTTTGGTGGGGGCATATTATTTTAAGCGTGTAGAAACCACCATGATGGATGTCTTATGAGCAAATTTGCGATTGAAGTGATGGGCATCAGCAAACGCTATGAACGAGGCAAGGCAGGGCGGATTCAGAACGCGGGCGATGTCTTGCGTGCCATCACCAGTCCCTTCCGCAAAGATACCCGCCCCGATAGCCATTTTTGGGCATTAAAGGATGTATCTTTTGCGCTCCATGAGGGCGAAATTTTGGGCATTGTCGGCGAAAACGGCGCAGGAAAATCTACCTTACTCAAAATTTTATCGCGCATTGTCGCGCCCACACAGGGCAAAGCCATCATGCACGGGCGGGTAGGGGCATTATTAGAAGTTGGCACAGGCTTTCATGATGAACTCACGGGGCGCGAGAATGTTTTTCTCAATGGGGCGATATTGGGGCTAAAGCACCGCGACATTACGCGCCTATTCGATGAAATCGTAGCATTTTCTGGGGTAGAAGCCTTTATAGACACACCTGTGAAGCGTTATTCCAGTGGGATGCGCTTGCGCTTGGGGTTTGCGGTGGCGGCATATTTGAACCCCGAAATTTTGATTATTGATGAAGTTTTGGCAGTTGGCGATGATGAATTTCGGCGGCGGTCTATGGGCAAAATGAACAGCCTTGCCAACGAAGGGCGCACCGTAATCTATGTCAGCCATGCCATGCGGACGGTGCAACAATTGTGTACCCGCGCCATTTACCTCAGTAAGGGGCAAATTTTGGGCGATGGCACACCCAATGAGGTGATTGAAAATTACCTAAAACCCCAGACCACGCGCACGACTAGCGATAATAGCCTATTGGCACTCGCACGCCCCGCCGATGTGCAACGAGATGCACCCCGTTTGGCACATATAACGGTATTGGATGATATTGGCAACCCAACTAGCACAGTCAAACTCGGTGAGCCGTTGCGCTTTCGGGTGGATATAGAAAGCACGCGCCCTGTGAGCGATTGTGATGTGATTATCCGCATAGAGACCACCGATAATATCGCCGTCACAACGGTGCGGAGCAGTGATTATCAGCAGTGGTATAGCATCTCGCCCGATGCCCCATTGACCATCAACTGCACCATCCCAAAATTGAATTTAGAACCTGCTGAATATGAGGTAACGCTCCTCATCCGCGATAAGCACCGCATTATCTGTGACCATTTGCCCCGTGTGCATCGCCTGATGGTGAGCAATGTCCCCTATGGCATAGATGCGCCCCCGTTGGCGATGGTCGGCGTGGTCACGGCATATTCGGAGTGGGCGATTGAAGGAGACTCATAACATGGCATTTTTTATCAACACCATCAAACAAAAAGCGCGGGACTTTTTTGCGTCACAACTCACCCCGCTACAAGCCGACATCGAAAAGACCAACCAATTGGCACGGGCGAGCCATCATCAGACCATGCAAGCCCTACAACTGATTGCCGCCCATATCAGCCCAGACCTACGCGACCAATTGCCCGCTATCGGCACAGTGGATAGCCTATTAGACGGCAAAATGGTCATCGTCCCCCATTATGAACGCTTGCTCCGCCCCGATGATGTGTTTTTGGTGTCGTATCCGCGCTCTGGCAACACATGGCTACGGGCGATTTGTGCCTATCTGCTCTATCCCGCACAGACCATGCAAACACTCAAAGATTTAGACGAATACGTCCCCGATTTATACGTCAAATTGCCCACCCATGACCGCTATAGCACCCCGCGTGTGTTCAAAAGCCATGAGCCATACGCCACCCGCCACGGGCATCATAACACCGCCTTGTATCAAAAATACATCTATGTGCTACGTCATCCGTTTAAGGTGATTGAATCGTATTATCATTTCGAGACGAATGTCTCGCGCCGTGGCTTGCCCGATTTAGACACCTTTTTGGATATGGTACTCAACAACGCCTTTGATTATGGCGGCTGGGGTGAGCATGTCACCTCGTGGCAATATGCCCAAAAATATGCCCAATCGGTGCTATTTTTGCGGTATGAGGATGTGCAAAAGCATCCCATCGCCTATATTCAACGCACAGGACGCTTTTTGGGCGTGGTGGTGGATGATGCCCAAGCCGAACAAGTGCGGATTCACTCTAGCCAAGAGAGTATGCGCGAATTGGATAACAAAGGGGCGATTATCCCCGGTTTTGAAATGGTACGCGCAGGCGAACAGCGCCAATTGGCGACCAAACTCACTGATGCCATGAAAGAAGCCATTTATACCCGCTATCAGGCGGTGATGGATGCGTGGGGCTACGCGCCCGATGGCACAGTGGCGGATGAGTATCCGCTCAAAGCGACGTTTGCAGATAAAGGATAACCCACCATGACCAAACCCGATGTCTCCATTGTGCTAGGCTCTTATAACCGCATAGATTTTCTCAAACTCGCCATCGAAAGCGCCCGCAAAGAAACCGCCACCATTCCCCATGAAATTTTGGTGGTGGATGGTGGCAGTGATGACGGCTCATTGGAATGGTTGGCATTGCAAAAGGATGTCGTGACCATCATCCAATATAATCGGGGAACATTCCGCGACCAGCCGATTGAACGCCGTTCATGGGGCTATTTTATGAATCTGGTGTTCAAATGCGCCCAAGCCGATGCCGTCTTGATGATGAGCGATGACACCATTTTTCATGATGGGGCAGTCAAAAACGGGTTGCAATTTTTCCGTGACCAGATGGCAACAGGCAAAAAAATTGGCGCTGTGCCATTTTATTTTCATGATGTGGATAGTGACCCTGCCGATACGTATAAAATTAGCCAATTATTTGGGCATCCTTTTTTGAATCATGGTATCTACTATAAGGAAGCACTGGCACAAGTCGGTTATGCCGATGAAACCACGTATGTGTTCTTCGCCGCCGATGCCGATATTTGCTACAAGCTCATCCATGCGGGCTATGCCGTGTTGCCATGCCCAACAGCGTTGATGTTGCATTGCCCCACACACCCCATGCGCCAAGTCACCACGCCCTCTGACCGTTGGTTGGGCGATGTGACCGCATTGGTCAACAAATGGGGGGGCATTTTGGTAGATAAAGATGTCAAAATTGTGGAAGGCTTCACCGATATTCAGACCATCACCTATCATGATACATCGGGCTTGGGAAAATTATTCGATGAAGCCATCCGCACCGCCCAATCTGGGACGACCAGTGGCTTGAGTAGCACCCATAACGATGTGGTCATTGGTCAAATAGATGCGCGTTTGGCGAGTATCCTCACCACCCTCAATTATGTGGCAAAACAACAAGATATGGGGCTTCAACAACAAAATCGGCAGAACGATATCTATCATTTGGACTGGCTGGCATTTTGGAATGAATGGAAGGCATTTAACCGCCCGTACTATCGGCGGATGCTATCTACATGGGCAATTTTTATGCCCTTGCGCTGGCTCAAAAACCGCAGGAAAGGATAACCCATGCGAATTGGTGTTGATGTACGCTTGATAGAGGAGTTATTTCAACGGGGTATGGGGCGCTATACGCTCCAACAATTACACGCGGTGATTTTGGCAACCCCACAGCACCACTATGTGCTATTTTGCCTCAAAAAAGTGCCACCAAGCCTCCGCGCCTTTGAGAAATATCCCAATGTCACCCTTGCCAAGCAATTCGTCCGCTATAATTTGCATACCTTTACCAAAGCACCGCGCTTTTTAGACACCCTTACGCAAATGTTGGATAAAGTGGCGTGGGAGTATGAGATAGATGTGTTTCATATCCCCATTATGATGAATTTTATCCAACCCATCCCCACTCAGATGACGGCGTGCGCGGTGGTGGCAACCGTCTATGACCTCATCCCGCTCATTTTTGCCGAGCATTTTCCACAACCACTTGTGGCACAAGCCCTATACGATTTTGGCATAGAACGCTATAAAACGGCAGATTATCTGATAGCCATTTCGCAAGCCACCAAACACGATACCGTGCGCTTGTTGGGGTATCCATCGGAGCGCATTGGTGTGGCATATCCCGCAGTAGATAAAAGTTTCATGCGCCTCGATGATGCCACCATTCAGGCACGGCTAACCGCGCTATGGCAAAAATTGGGGATTCCCGCGCCTGCCCACTATATTTTTACCGTGACCGACCATTTTTATACCAAAAATTTAGACACGCTGTTGGTGGCGTATGCCCAATTGCCTGCCGATTTGCGCCTCACCACACCCCTCATCGTCACCTTTGATATTTATCCAAAAGACCGCGTGCGCTTTATGGCGCGTGCCAAAGAATTGGGTGTGGATGGGCAGGTGATATTCACGGGCAGAATCCCAGAAGATGACCTGGTGGCATTGTATAATGGGGCGCTGTTTACCGTGTATCCATCGCGCTATGAGGGGTTTGGTTATCCGATTGCCGAAGCGATGGCGTGTGGCTCGCCCGTGATTACGACCACCGCCGCCTCTATGCCAGAGGTGGCGGGGGAGGGGGCTTTGTTGGTGAATCCAGAAGATGCCGAAGCGATGACCGATGCCATGCACCGCCTGTATCATGATGCCGATTTGCGCCAAAGCTATCGGCAAGGGGGATATGCCCAAGCCTCACAATTCAATTTGGACGCATTGGCAAAAGCCACCCACGATGCTTATCAACAGGCGCTCACTTATCACCCCGCTCCCCGTTCATCTGCCCCGCCACAATTGAATCGAAATAATCACTTGTGGCTCATCGTCTCATTTTATACCTATGGCATCAAACGCCGCCTGTATGATAAGGTCTATCTGCCCACCAGACGGTGGTTGAGCAAGCGCATTAAGGGTGTGTCTCATAAATAATCAGGCAAAAACTAGCCCCTATCCCCCTGTCGGACACGATATATCGTGTCCCTACACCCCATTGCATGGAGAAAGGGGGTGAAAACCGCATGTATGGGTGGGTGTAGGGGCGCAACATGTTGCGCCCTTACGTCTTCTCCACTATGGGGAGGGGGTGGGGTGCATTCCGCATCAATTATGAGACAGACCAATAACGGGGTTGTTTTGCCTATTTTTAACGTAAAAAATTGGTATATCGTAGGGGCATGACATGTCATGCCCGATTTTTACGGCTGGTTATGGCGGGCTTGCCATGGCAAGCCCCTACATTTTGCCAATTTTCAGGGACAAATCGGCAAACCAACCCCATTTATGGGGTTTTGGTCAAACAGGCGGGTGCTTCAGCGCCTGCCGTAAAGCAATTGATGAAACTAGCAATTAAGGTGATATTCTAAGAAAGTATAATAAAAAGATAAATTATGACACACAACTATCATAAATAGGTTTAAGTTATGAATTTTCTCCGAAATTATCGCGCATGGCAAAAATTCTAAACCGATTTCGTTTATAATCAAACTAATGTTTAATGTGAGACGTAAACTGCGGTTTTTATTTATCACAATCTTTATTTTTTTATTAAAAACCGTATATGTATATATTGATATAAATATAGCGGTCAAAAGGAAGATATACTTTTCATCGCATTTGGCAATAAATTTGAAGTATCTTATAAAAGTCTATATTCCCGCACAGGAGACCCGTCATGAATCAAAAAATGTATCCTACTCGTTCTTTATTATTCGCCATCATGGTGGCAATGCTCGTCATCATGGCAGGGTGCAATGGCACGGCTGTTGAACCAACAAAAGCCCCCGCAGACACCATCTCTTTCCAATTGTCTTGGATTCATGAATATTCGGCGGCTAGTTTTTATATGGCAGTCGAAAATGGGCATTTTGCGGCGCAAAACCTGAATGTCAGCATCGCCGTTGGTGGGTTTGGCGCAGACGGCTATATTGAGCCAATCGCACAAGTGCTGAGTGGCGAATCCGATTTTGGCACTGCCAGTTCAACAGGTCTGATACAAGCCCAAGCCGAAGGCAAAAAAGTGGTCGGCATCGCCACCATTTTGCAACGTAGCCCATTGGCATTGATGTCGCTCAAAGATAGCAATATCGTCGTCCCTACCGATTTAGTCGGGAAAACAATCATGGTGTCTGATGGTGGTGCGCGAACACTCCTCATCACCTTTTTGACACAACAAGGCATTGATGTCGAGTCGGTGACAATTCTGCCACGCACAACCTTTGGTGTTGAACCCCTCATCAACGGCGAAACACAAGTGCTGGCAGGTTGGCTTATTAATGAAGGCGTTATGATAGAAGAAGCGGGTTTTGAATCTAACTTTATGTTGTTGAGTGATTATGGCTTAGATGACTATGATTTTGTCATTTTTACATCACAAGAGATGCTAGATACCCAACCCCAACTCGTTGAACGCTTTTTGCGTGGCTACCTTGCTGGATTGCAAGATACCATCGGCAATCCCACCCAAGCGGCAAAATATGTCCTCAAATATGACAGCACCTTAAATTTAGATGGGCAATTGGCACGCCTAGAGGCGATGTTGCCCCTGATTAACCCACCCGGTACGCCACTCGGCTTGATGGATATGCGTGTATGGGAACAAAGCCAAGCGATTTTACTCGAACAACAAGCATTAGCTGTGCCGATTGATTTGACAACTATCTTTACCAACGACTTCATAGAAAAAATATACACAGCCGAATAAGAGGGCATGACCTAATGGAAAATGATAACAAAACGCAATTTCGTGGACGCATTCGGTTTACCCTCTTGCTGACCTTTATCATCTTGGCAATTATCCCGCCAACGCTATTAGTGCCGTTTATTCTTGGACAAACGGCACAACAAGCAGATGAGCAGGTAAAAAATCAGTTTGAATCGGTTGCAGAATTAAAAACGGCACAAATTGAGTCGTATCTTGATAACCTGTCACAAATTTTGGAAATCGTCGTCTCTGAAGAAGAACTTTATGAAGCCATTGAATCGTTACCAGAAGATAAAGCAACGCACACAGCAGAATTATCGGAACTGCTCACAGCGTATTTATCTGAAAAACTAGCGGCACAAACTGCCTTCCGCGAGCTTTTTATCTATGGCGAAGAAGGTATTATTCATGTCTCGACCAATTCAACCCAATTAAACAAACGGGTGAGCAATTTGCCCTATTTTGAGCCGAGCCTATCAGAGCGGTATATCCAGCCCCCCTACTATGAAATTAGCACACGCGATTTGAACATGATTTTTACCGTACCCATCACCAATGAAGAGGGCGAAATCGTTGGTGTATTGGCGGGGCGGGCAGATTTGGCGGTCTTATCACAAATCATGACGACCATTAATGGTCTTGGTGAAACAGGTGAAACGTATCTGATTAGCCTGCAAAATAGTTACTTGCTCACAGAAAGCCGTTTTGAAGGATATGAACTCAATCGGTCTTATCGGAGCGAGGGCATCACACAAGCCTTAGCGGGCAAAAATGGCGTTGGCAACTATCTCGATTATCGCGGTACACCCGTGATTGGGGTGTATCGGTGGATACCCGAATTACAATCGGGGTTATTGGCAGAAATCACAGAAGAGGAGGCACTCGCCAGTATCCGCAATTTGACCACCGTGAACATCGTTATTGGGGCGGTTATTGTCGTTGGTGCGGTTATTATTGGTGTTCTTTTTGCCCGTTGGCTTTCACGCCCTATTATTGATTTGGCACATAGCGCGGTGGCTTTTGCCAAAGGGGATTATTCACAACGAGCAGAAATCCGCCGTAAAAATGAAATTGGTCAATTGGGGCAAGCCTTTAATCATATGGCGGATGCGGTTGAACAACGGCAAAATGAATTGGTCAATTTGAATCAATCGCTCAAAATCGCACGCGATGAGGCGCTGGCATCGCAACGGATTGCGAATGAAAATTCACGCCTCAAATCGGAATTTTTATCTACCATGTCGCATGAACTCCGCACTCCCATGAACGCGATTGAAGGCTTTACAGGGATTATGCTCAAAAAGATGGCGGGGGTCGAATACAACGAAAAAACCGAGCGGTATCTGACAAAAGTGCAATCGAATAGCAAACGCCTGCTGGGTCTGATTAACGACTTTCTGGATTTGTCGCGGATTGAATCGGGGCGGTTGGAATTGGCAAATTTGCCCATATCACCAACCGAGATGGTGCAAAAATGGCGCGATAATCTGATTGTCCTCGCAGATACTAAAGGGTTGGAATTTAATGTCAAAGTAGACCCTACCCTACCCGAAACGGTCTATGGGGATGAAGAATCTATTTCTAAAATTGCCATCAATCTGGTTGGCAATGCCATCAAATTTACCGAAAAAGGCACAGTTTCGTTATCATTAGAAAGACAAAACGATAAAATGGCATTAATTGTTCAGGATACGGGTATCGGCATCCCACCACACGCCCGCGAATTCGTCTTTGACGAGTTTCGTCAGGTTGACCAATCGTCAAAGCGGGTGCATGGCGGTACAGGGCTGGGTTTGGCAATTGTGCAAAAACTGGCGCGTGAAATGGACGGAACAATTACACTACAAAGTGAAGTCGGCGTCGGTAGCACCTTTACAGTGCTTTTACCCATACAAATCCAAAAAGAATTGGCATAGGGAGTAGACAATGCAAAATATACCACAAGATTTGTTGACTGGATGGGATATCGTGGTTCTCGATGATGAGGATGATAGCCTAGAAGTGGCAGAAGTGATTCTGCTGGAATATGGTGCCAATGTCTATACCGCACAAAATGGTAAAGCGGGGCTAGAAGTAGTAAATAGAGTTAGACCGCGTTTTGTTATTTCTGACCTATCTATGCCTGTTATGGATGGCTGGGGCTTTATCCATGCCATGAAAGAGGATGACGCATTGACAGAAATTCCCGTCATCGCCCTGACTGCCCATGCCATGATTGGCGACCGTGAACGGGCGATTAGGGCAGGATTCCATAATTATTTGACCAAACCTCTGACAGTGGATACATTTATGGCAGACTTGGTTAAACTCTTGATTGACATTCCCGAATTAGTCGAATATCTAAACATCTAGGAGACACATCATGGCAGAAATACGGATTTTAGTCGTTGAGGATGACCCTGATGGTCAAGAAATGGTGACAACCATGCTTCAACATATGAATTTTGCAGTTGATACGGCGGATAATGGCGAACAAGCATCGCATATTATCTTTAATTCGGGAATCAGATACGGCGCGATTATCATTGATTTGGCGCTCCCTGGTAAGGATGGATGGGAATTACTGGCAGAAATTTTGAACAACCCCAATACCTATCAGATTCCGTGTGTTGCCGTGACAGCCTTTCATAATTCAAAACTCCGTGAAGAGGCATTGCGGGCAGGCTTTATCGCTTATTTTCCAAAACCCATAGATGGTACACAATTGGGACGAGAACTAGAGAGATTATTTTAATTCATTGCTCTTGGAGGGGCAAATTCAAGCAGAATAGCCCTATCGAAATAGCTTGCATCGCAGACAACATGCGGGAGAAACGAAATGCCTTACCAATTATCATGGTACAAACCAGAGACCATACTCTATCTAAAATTAGAGGGACAGCTCTCTATGGACGAGCTAGAAACGGCGAATCAAGAAGTTATGGGTATTCTCGATTCCCTACGGGCGCGGGTGAATATCTTAATTGATGTGACACATTTTTCTGCGACACATCAAACGACAGGGCTTTTGCGCGATACACAACAATATATGAATCATCATAAAATAGACTCGGCATACATCGTCACCGATAACAAGCTCATGCGCCTGATTACATTGATGGCGTTTTCAATCTCACGGGCAAAGGTTATCCAGTTTGCGACAATGGATGTGGCAGAAAGTCGGATAGAACGCCTAAGCAGTGGTAAATATGGCTCACAGGTGTGAGCCTATGGTTCACTGCACAACACAATTCATATTTGAAAATCGGTGTGATAAAAATAGGCACATTTCTGGGATACGGCAGGCGCTGAAGCACCCGCCTGTTTGACCAAAACCCCATAAATGGGGTTGGTTTGCCGATTTGTCCCTGAAAATTGGCAAAATGTAGGGGCTTGCCATGGCAAGCCCGCCGTAACCAGCCGTAAAAATCGGGCATGATATATCATGCCCCTACGCCATACCAATTTTTACGATAAAAATAGGCAAAACAACCCCTATCCCCCTGCGGACACGATATATCGTGTCCCTACACCCCATTGCATGGAGAAAGGGGGTGAAAACCATTCAAATGGGCGGATTTAAGCCCCCTCTCCACAAAGTGGGGAGGGGGTTGGGGGTGGGGCGAATTCCGCATCAATTATGAGACAGACCATTATGGGGCTTTGGTGTGATTAGCCAGATGCTTTAGCTTCTGGCGAGGCAACTTTTAGGAAGGGGTTGGGGATGGGGGTGCTTTCATTGCACAGGCAACATGATAATGACGGTTGTCCCAACGCCCAATTCACTTTCGAGCGTCAAGATGCCTTCATGGGCGCGGACTGCCTCTTGAACCACGCTCAACCCCAAACCTGTGCCTTCAATCACCCCCACATTTTCGCCCCTAAAAAACGGCTCAAAGATGCGCCCTTGTTCATGTTCTGCGATACCAATGCCATGGTCGCGCACAATAAAGACGAGTTTGTTCACCTCACAGCGTAATGTGATGGTCACTTGTGATTCTGGTGCAGAATAATACACCGCATTATGCAACACATTATATGCCATGTACCATAAGAGCCGTTCATAACCTAAAAATGGGGGAATCGTGCCTTGTATATTCATGACAATATCATGCTCACTCCCCTCGGTGCTAATCAGTTGTGCCACCGTGTCTTCTGTCAATTTGACCATATTCACCAGCTCCCGTTCTTTATGAAAACCGCTTTGGGTCTGATAAATGACATACAAATCGTCCAACATATCGGATATACGATGCACATTATCGCGCACATTGACCAAATACTCATTACGGCGTTCTGACGATAGGCGCTCAAAATGGCGCTCCATCAGGCTGACATAGGTGTTGATTATCGCAAGCGGGGTGCGAAATTCGTGATTAATCTTCATGAGCAAATCTGCCCGCATCTGACTCAGCTCTTGCTCTTTTTGTAGGCGCACATCGAGCAAGCGTTTTTCGAGTAATTCATTTTCGATGCGCTTGCGTTCTGTAATATCGCGGATGATGCTCAAAATTTCGTGCGGATTGCCTTTTTCATCGCGGATGAGTGTCACATTTACTTCGCCAATAAACGGCACACCATCATGGCGCAAAAAGGTGCGCTCATAGGTGGGAATATCTTCCCCCCCAATCAGGCGCTTATAAACCGCTTCTGCCTTAGCGATTTCATCAGGTGGCAAGACATTTCGATAACTAAAAGAAGTTAGTGTCTCATCACTTAGCCCAAACACCTCTTTCACCGTTCTGCTGGCGGCGATATAATAACCGTCTAGGTTCATGACTGTGATGAGGTCACGGGCTTGCTCTAATAATGCACCATAACGCAAAATAATGGCTTGTGTGGGAGGGGAATTGATAGTCGGCATAAAAACTTTTCTTCACATAATTAAAAAGACCAGTATCATTTTATTATGCACCTATTTTAATTAAAAACCAATTTCTCATTTGTAATAGTAAACAAAAAATGACATCTTTCCCCTCTTGGTGACGATATCATGCCTTATGTGCAATTTTGTGGCTGACATACGACCCTTTAGGGTCTAGTACAGCCATTACATCCACAAAAACAGGCAGATGTGTAATGGCGGACTAATGCGAAGCATGTATGTCCGCCACATGTTTAGGGCGTTACAAAAACATGTTTGATGGTGAATATATGGAAATGTTACAAAAATCATAAAGAAAAATTTACAGAATTCATAAAAAATTCCGTTAATTTTTAGTTAAAAGGGACTATAATCAAGGAGTACAAGACAAATATAGGACTAAAGTCGCATGACCCACACAACCATAGACCAAACCTACATTGACCAAGAAAATGCGCGTGCCTTAGAGATATGCCAGACACACCTTGAAGAAGCCATGCAACTCGCCAGAAAAATCTTTCACATTGCCACCGATGCACACTACGATATGGGTATTGCCGATAGCCTATTGGTACAAGCACAAGTCAATTATTATTATGCCAATTACGAAACCGCACTCATGCAATTGGGCAAGGCGTTGGCGGTGTATGAAAGCACCAAACAGCATATCAAACGCTCGCGTGCGTTGCATATCATGGGCATCACCTTTCGGCAAATTGGCGATTTTTCATCTGCCATAGATGCCTTTAGCAAGGCATTGACCGCCGCCCGCAGTGTATCTGATGCCCTCTCAGAAATTCGCGCCATCAACGGATTAGCCTCTATCTATGGCAATTCACATCAACATGGGGTGGCGCTCAATTATCTACAAGAGGCGCTCACGATTGCCCAACAGGGGCAGTTTATCGCCCAAGAGGCGACCATTTTGGGCAATTTGTGTGCGGAATATAACGCACTCGGACACCGCGAGATGGCGCTCAAATATGGACTCGATAGCTGGGCGCTGTATCAAAAAATGGATAAACCCCCTGTGGCAATCATCAATTCGTGCATCCGCATTAGCCAAGTGTATTATGACCTCAAAAATTATCAAAAGGCATTGCATTTTGCCAATCAGGGACTGGCGCTGGCACATGGGTTTAATGCCCGCAACGATATTGTCCAATTATTGCATCATATTGGCACAATTCATGCCGATATGGGACAAGAAGAGTATGCCCTCACGTATGCACAAGAGGCATTGGCGCTGGCAAAGCAATATGATGTCGAAATGAGTAATTATCAACTGTTCTTTTTTGCCTCGCGCTTGTATAAAAATAAGGGTGATTATCAAAAAGCACTCACCGCCTTGGAGCAATATCACGAAATGCGCCTCGCCTTATATAATGAAGAGAGCGAGACCAAAATGCAACAACTCGAAGCGCGGTATAAAGTGGAAGGCGCTCGCAAAGAGGCAGAATTTTATCACCTACGGAGCAAAGAATTAGAAGACCTGCGCGAACAAGACCAACAATATTTTGTGCGACTAAACGAGATGAAAGACAAATTTATCCGCGAAGCCAGTCACGACCTCAAGAACCCCCTCGCTATTATTTTGCTCAATGTGAATATCGCAGAAAAATTATTGCATAAAGACCCTGCCCGTGTGATGAACGCATTGGCACAAATTCGGCATCAAACCCTGCGGAGCAAAGATTTGGTGACAGAATTGCTCGATTTGGCATGGCTCGAAACGGGTCGCGCCATAGATGGCAAACCCGTGAAAATTGTCAAATTGGTCGAATCGCTCACCGAAAATATGCAATCGCTCGCCATCGAAAAAAGCCTCTCGCTGACCTTTACCCCCTTTGTCCCAGATACCACCACCGTTTTGGGCGATGAAAAACAACTCGCTCGTGTGGTAGATAACCTGCTCAGTAACGCCATCAAATATACACCCAACGGGGGCGCGGTGATGGTCGAAGTCGTATTAGAATCGCTCAACGACAAGCAAGAGGTGGTCGTGCGTATAAAAGATACGGGCGTTGGCTTAACCCCAGAACAGATGGAACTGGTTTTTGAGCCATTTTATAAGGCACATGATGAACTGGAAAGCGATAGCACAGGCTTGGGGTTGACCATTGTTCACACCATCATCAAACAACATGGGGGGAGCATGGTGGTCGAAAGCACATTGGGCAAGGGCAGTATCTTTGGATTCCGCCTCGCAGTGGCATAACTAGCGCCATAGCTCATATAACAACCCCTCTAGGCTCAATTTGGCATGGGCATAACTGCATAATACCTCGTCTATGACCTCCCACATAGCGATAATCTGCGCGACGCTCAGGTGTGGATAGAGCGTGGTGTGTACCCAACTGGCGCGGGCTTGTGCGTGGGGCAGGGCAGGCAGGTAGCGAACCAGCCATAATTCGGTTAGGTGCAATTGTTTTTCATCTGCATGGAGCAATTCCCAATAATGCCCATCGCGTAATGCCCAATTTTTGAGCGTTATCTTCAATAAGGCGTTGTCTTCTGTGGGGCGATGAATGAGCCGATGCCCATCATCCCACCATTGGGTTTCGCTTTGCGCCCACCATTCTGGGGGCTGGTTAAAATCGTATGGGGGTAAGACATCCATTTTAGCACTTTTCTCCTATTCATTTGTTCTATAAAGGAAAGTTTATTCTATCCCATTAACATTTTCAAGCAACAAAACGGGTAGAGTCTGGTTATAAAATGGTAGGTCAGTTGAGGGGTCATCGGCATCAAGTTAAGCTATGTATTTGGAAATAATAGGCAAATTTCTGTGCTACGGCAGGCGGTGAACCCCCTGCCTGTTTGACCGAAACCCCATAAATGGGGTTGCCCTGCCAATTTACCCCTGAAAATTGGCATGATGTACGGGCTTGCCATGGCAAGCCCACCATAACCAACGCTAAAAATCGGGCATGACATGTCATGCCCCTACGCCATACCGATTTTTTACGATAAAAATGGGCAAAACAACCCCGTTATGATTGTTAGTAAATAAAGACGGCGTAAAATATTTTTTAGTCTGTGGCTGACATACGCACTTGCGTGCTAGTCAGCCATTACAATCCTGCCTATTTAGGTGGTGTAATGGCTGTACTAGAGGCTTCAGCCTCGTATGTCAGCCACAAAAGATAATCCGTATTAAAAAACTAACTTGCATTATTGGTCTGTCTCATAAATAATCAGGCAAAAACCAGCCCCTATCCCCCCAGCCCCCTTTCCCCATTACATGGAGAAAGGGGGTGAAAACCATTCAAATGGGCGGATTTAAGTCCCCTCAGCCACAAAGTGGGGAGGGGGTTGGGGGTGGGGCGAATTCCGCATCAATTATGAGACAGACCAATAACGGGGTTGTTTTGCCTATTTTTATCGTAAAAAATTGGTATGGCGTAAGGGCATGACATGTCATGCCCGATTTTTAGCTTTGATGATGCGGGGCTTGCCATGGCAAGCCCGTACATTGTGCCAATTTTCAGAGACAAATTGGCAGACCAACCCCATTTATGGGGCTTAGGTCAAATAGGCAGGTGGTTCACCGCCTGCCGTATCCCAAAAATTTGCCTATTTTTATCACACCGATTTTCAAATATGAATTGTGTCGTGCAGTGAACCAATTTGGAGAGCGGGCAGGGGGGTGAGGTAAAAGAGAGATATTGCGGTTAAGTTGCTACGGATGGTTCATGCCCCTATAATAACAGGTGAAAATTTTCTATACAAGGTCTTTAGGGGTCAAAAATTGTCATAGTGATTATCTAAAGTTCACTCGCCACTAGCACACAAAAACCGACACTGATATAATCATGTCTGTTTTGCACCCTAGTGACCAATGGAGTGACATCAATGGTTTCCACAACCGAACACCATCTACCGCGCACCTCGCCTGAAAAACACGGCATGGCTTCCTCTGCTATTCTTCGGTTTGTCGAAGCCCTAGAAAGCCAAATTCACGAAATCCATAGCGTTATGTTGCTACGACATGGCAACGTCATTGCTGAGGGTTGGTGGTCGCCATATAGCCATGCACATCCTCATGTGTTGTTTTCGGTCAGCAAAAGTTTTACCTCAACTGCCGTTGGTCTAGCCGTCACCGAAGGACGCTTCTCGCTTGATGACCCCGTTCTAAATTTTTTCCCAGAAGACACTCCCGCCGAAGTAAGTGATTTGCTGGCGATGATGCGCGTGCGAGATTTGCTATCTATGTCAACAGGGCAGGCAGAAGATACATGGTCGTATATGGTTGATAGACCAGATGGCAATTGGATTAAAGGCTTTCTGGATGTGCCTGTTCTCCACACACCGGGGACTCATTTCCTTTACAACACAGGGGCGACTTATATGCTCTCTGCGATTGTGCAAAAAACGACAGGCATGAAACTGCTTGATTATCTCCAACCGCGACTATTTGAGCCACTCGGAATTGAGAACGCCACTTGGCAAGAATCACCGCAAGGAATTACGGCGGGGGGTATTGGATTGAGCCTCAAAACAGAGGATGTCGCCCGCTTTGGTCAGATGTATCTACAAAAAGGGATGTGGCAGGGTCGTCAGATTTTGCCCGCAGACTGGGTTAAAGCCGCGACAGACGCTCAGATTTTGAGTAGCGGAATGCAAATTGATTGGACACAAGGGTATGGCTATCAATTTTGGCGCTCGCGCCACGGCGCGTATCGGGCGGACGGTGTGTTTGGTCAGTATTGTATTGTTATGCCAGAACAAGATGCTGTTTTGGCTATCACCAGTGGCATAGATATTTTTGATATGCAACAGCCGTTAAATCTGGTTTGGGATATATTGCTTCCCGCCATGTCACCCGACCCGCTTCCCGATGACCCAGTAGCACATGATATGCTAACGGACAGGTTATCGAAGCTGGCAATGCAGACCGTACAGGGCAAATCCACATCACCCATTGCATTACAGGTATCTGGTCAAATTTATGCCGTTGATAAAAATTCGTTGACCATCGAAACGATGCGCCTAGATTTTACCGAATCAGGTTGTACCATCAGGGTCAAAACAATAACCGGGGAAGAGATAATTCCTTGCGGTTATGGCACATGGCTACTTGGTGACACCACCTTATTTCATCAACGCTTGTTATTTGACCGCACACCAACGGCTATCAGTGGCGCGTGGACAGCCGATAGCACCTTTACTATGGTTGTCCGACTTTATGAGACACCATTTTTTCACACGGTTGTCTGTCATTTCATCGGAGATGAGATGATGGTCGAAATACAGGTCAATGTCTCGATGGAGTCTTTGGAACCACTTCTGCTGACAGCGCATTTTATGTGAAATCGTCAAGACAAAATCTGACACTCTTAGTAATGGTTATTCATAATTAAAGACGGTGTATGCCTGTAAGGGCGCAACATGTTGCGCCCTTACAAAACCTGCCTATTTTAGGCGTGTATTGGCATGATATATCATGCCCTGAACTTTGGCATTATGAACAGCCTGTGAGAGTTTCACAGGCTGTTTTTTGATATAAAAAAGTGAAAAATAACAATAAAACAGCTTATCCGTTGGTAGCGGAGTAGGCAGAATTGTTTAAACCGACTTTATCAGGCG
>JANRKU010000055.1:0-83624 GCA_033763335.1 bacterium | reverse complement strand
AGCCTACATGTCATTTTATCATTTGGCTACCCCTCACCAGAGCATGTGGTCGCCAAAATGGGCGGGCGCAACCCCTTAACCGAAATTACCCATTGGGAAAAATGGTAGATATGCTAGTAAGGGCTTGCCATGGCAAGCCCCTACAGCCATGGCAAGCCCCTACAGCCATACCAAGCCCCTACAGCCATGGCAAGCCCCTACAGCCATACCAAGCCCCTACAATCCAACACGCCTATATGTTACGGGCGGTGCATATACCAATAGCGATAAAATTCCTTAAATCCCAAACTGGCATATAAGGGCAAGGCTTTTTCGTTGGATAAATCCACTTGCAAATAAACAGTAATCGCCCCTTGTGATTTTCCCCATGCGATGAGGCTGGTGGTCATCATGCGTCCATAGCCATTACGCCGATAATCCGAATGAACGCCAATATCAAAAATCCCGCATAATTTGGCTTGTGGGTCATAGACACAAATCCCAACCGCGACCACCTTCCCTGTTGTGTCATGAACAACCCCATAGGCGGTAGGCAGGCTCAAATAAGAGAGGATGGTGCGATGTGAGGCATCATCTTTTACAGAAAATTGTTTTATCTGTTGAGCATAATCCATCCATGCGCTTATATCAGCAGAAAAAACGCCATTTTCGGCATTCCCCACCAAAGCTCGAAATGAGCTATCCATCGAAAACGGTTTATCGGTTATATCCAGCAATTGCACACTAGTCGTATTTCGCAAGGCATACCCATGTTTTCGCAAAAATACGTCTAAATCGGGTGGTTGGGTGGCATCCGTCAGCTTAAATAAAATGGGGATGTGGCGCTCGGCATAAATCGCTTCGCAATAGGCAACTTTTTCTTCTAATGGCAGGGAGGACACCCCATAGGTTTGCACGCTATTTGCCCGTCCAGAATAACCACCTGCAAAGCGCAAAATCCACCCGTCATAGGGCAATTCTTCGGCGGCATTCCACATCGTCATTGAAATACGTTCTAAATCGGCAATTTGCCACATAAAATTATCCTATTTGAGTAGAAAACGTAGCGCGTTGGGGAGGCGTTTTGCCCATGCGGGTTCATTATGATACGCATCTAAATCTTCGACATAGAGCAATGTGTCTGATGTATAGCCTTTTTGGGTCAACCCATCACGCAAACGGCGCACACCCTCTAAATAAACAAGATGTGCATGTTCTAGGGTAGTTGCCATATTGGGCGCAATCCCCAAAATGACCTCCCCTTCTTTGCCACCCATATCCAAATAAATTTTGCCACTGCCCTTTGCGAGCGTATCTACCGTATTTTGCAACCCTGTCCAAAAAACAGGACTAAATGAGCCACATAAGCCAAAAATATCGTAGCGGGTGAGAAACCCATGCAAGCTAATCAATCCGCCCATAGATGAACCAGCGATGCCTGTCGTCTCGCGTTGTGGTTGGGTGCGAAATTGGCTATCTATTAGGGGTTTGATGGTATCGGTGATGAAGGCAATATAGGCATATCCGCGCCCATCCCAAAAATGATTGCCCACAGAAGTCGGATAGGGGTTATATTCCACACGGCGCATCTCGCCCGCGTTGGGAATGCCGACCACAATCGCTTCGAGTCCTTCGGCACTCAAGGCGGTGATGGTCTCATCTACTTCCCATTCCCCACTATAACTGACATGCTTATCGAACAAATTTTGACCATCGTGCATATAAATAACAGGATAGTGTTTATTGGATGTGCGATAAGACGGCGGTAGCCATACAGAGATGTTGCGCTCATTATTGAGTTGTGGGCTGAATAAATTGTGATAAACGAGTAATTCGCCTACCACCGTATGTTGTGTCACGAGTGTTTTATAATCTTGCCACATGGGGAGTCTCACTTTCTATTGATGTATAGGGTGTACGGGGACTAAATAATTAATATGGCAAAATAAATTGTGGCTGATATACGCGCTTTGCGCTAATCAGCCAGTACAATCCTGCCTATTTTTGAGGGGGTACTGGCTGACTAGAGGCTTTAGCCTCGTATGTCAGCCACAAAAGATATTGCATATTAAAAAACGATATTATGCCTCTGGGGTGACTACGGGGGTGGCTTCTGCTTCTTCTTCGAGGAGATATTCACCACCAAACCAATAGGCATTTAATTCTTCTAATGTACCATCTTGACGCATACTTTCTAGCGCAAGGTTAATCGGCTCGACCAAATCTGACCCCAATGGGAACACAAAGCCCAATTCTTCTGGGGCAGTTAACACTTCATCTAACAATGACAATTCATCAGGATAAATATTCACATAGCGTTCACCAACAAATCCATCCACCACCACCGCATCCACATCACCAGCGAGTAGGGCTTGTACGGCGACATCTTGGTCAATCACCAACAAGCGCGGACTATTTTCATCGCCAATCAATGCCACTGCGGTATCATAATTGGTCGTGGCGGGATTCACACCGATAAAAAGGCTTTCATCTGCCAAAAATTCCTCTACTGTGGCAAAACGGTCTTCATCGGCGCGGATGAGGAACACTTGGGTCAGGGTGACATAGCCATCAGAAAAATCTACAATTTCTTTGCGTTCATCGGTGATGGTGATGCCATTTGCCGCCATATCCAATTCGCCTGTGCTGACCGATAAAATCATGCCATCCCACGAGGTTTCGATGAGTTCTGGCACACAATTGAGGCGGGCGCAAATTTCTGCCATGACATCATAATCCCAACCCATGGCTTCATCGTCATCGGTCAAAAAATTGAACGGGGGATATACATTTTCGACTGCAACGGTGATAACACGCCCCTCTAAATCGGGCAATTCAACAGGTTCTGGTGTCTCTTCTTGTGCCATACTCACCGAAACAACCATCATTACCATCATTACAGCAAGCCAAAAATAAGTTTTGAATTTCATCCCAATGCTCCTCTATTTATGCTATAAAATACTGAATACCATTATAACAACACCCATCATCCTTGCAAACGCGGGGGTGTGATAGTACGTTCTAATAGAATTTCATGTCCGTCTGCTGTGTCGCTCACTTCTAGCGGAATTTCGATACGGAACGTATCTATAAAGCACAAACTCTCATCTACCGCCTCACAATAAAATAGGTCAATGGTGCCGATGATGGGTGCTTGGTCGGGTGCAACGGTTATGGTGATGCGCGTCTCCAATTCGGTGAGCGATGTATCGCCAAAATCGGCTAACCGCACAAGGCTTGGTGCTTGTGCATTGATTTTATACCCTTCGGGCAAGGTAAAGCGCACGATGAGGTCTATGTCACCCGTTTTTACCGCTTGTGAGGGCAAAATAACGGCTTCTGCTGATGAAGCATTGCCACCAATGACGGTCACTTGTTGGGCAATCCGTAATTTTTCTGGATTTGGAAAAACGATGGTGCTGACCATATTGGTGGTGAGGTCAATGACTCGTATGGCGTGATTATTGGTATCTGCCACGTACAATTTGCCATCGTGATATTTAACATCACCCGGTTCATCGAATTGAGCAGTTTGGGCATCGCCATCGGCAAAGCCACCATTGCCCGATAATCCAAAAATGGTGGTGGTGGTGAGGGTTTCATCCACCGCCTTAATTTTGCTATTATAGGTATCGGCAATATAAATCGTGCCATCTGGCGCACCCGTTACCCCCAATGGGTGTTGTAAACGTGATGTCCCCACTGCACCATCCACATCGCCAAATTGGAATAAATTATTTTCTAGCGTGCCAGAAATGGTCATGACGGTGTTATTGGTATAATCTGCCACGCGCAATGTACTCGATTCTGAATCGGCAAAATAGAGCAAGCCATCACGGAAATAGACCCCGCTTGGTTGTGCCAGTTCTGATGTGTCTAGTTTGGTGTTGAGCATGGCTTCGCGCCCATTGCCGACAGATACCCGCAACACCTCCGTTTGCAGATTCATCTCCCAAATCTGATGCGTGCCTGCACTAGCGATGAACAGCGTATCTCCCGCACCAAATGCCAAATCCCACGGACTCCGCATATCATAGGCGCGTGGCTCGGTAATGCGCGTCGAAAATGCCAAAATACGCTCTCCACGTGTGCCTGTACCCGCCAAAACTTCGACAGTACGCGCCGTCAGGTCAATTTCGCGGATGACATGATTTTTCGCTTCTGCGACATATAATTTATCGCCTTTGAGCGCCATCCCCTGTGGCTGATTGAAAGTTGCGGTGGCAAAATCACCATCATCCAAGCCACTGATACCCGTTCCAATGACCTCTAGCACCTCATAAGTAGTCAAATTAGCGATGATAATGCGGTGATGTCCGCTATCGGCAATAAATAAGCGATTATTGGGGGCATCAATGAGGATTTTCCCCGGAAATGCCAATGCTGATGGAATCACACTATTGCGAATAGGGGCAATGGGGAGCGGTGTGCGGTCAATTTCGCCCAGATCATCAAAATAGCCGACCATCCCCCCGATGATGGTGTCGAGTGCCTCAAACGGGATTTCACCCGCATCTGCCGCCAATACATTCCCGCGTGGGTCTGCGATGACCAAGGTGGGCCACGCCTGTGCGCCATACAATTGCCATACCCGAAAATCACTGTCGTTGATGATGGGATGGTCTATCTCGTAGCGCAAAATAATTTGGCGGATATTATCGGTTTCACCCTCATTGGCAAATTTGGCGGAGTGAACGCCGATAATCACCAATTCTTCGGGATATTTTTCTTCTAATTGCTTAAAAACGGGTATCATGTGAATGCAATTGATACACCCATACGTCCAAAAATCGAGCAAGACCACTTTCCCGCGCAAGTCCTCTGTTCGCAATGGGGCAGACACATTGAGCCAATCTAACCCATCTGGAAAGGGCGGTAAGGGCAAATCGGTACGTCCTTCAAATTGTTCTTTGGTCACATCTTCTCCTCGTTGGGCAACAACCGTGTTGAGTGTGAATAGTAACACAGCGCATATTCCCAACAAATACAGTATTTTTTTCATATCAAGCACCTTTCATTCTATTGAACAAGACAATTTGGTGAATTGCGCGTAAAATAGATAAGAAGCAGATGAGTGCTTTTGCTAGGTGGGCGCGTGATTGCGCCCCTTTTTTATGCTATAATGCCCCTAAATGTGTGAATGAGGATTGTAAGATGTTGAATGCAAAGTTACCGATGATTTATGAGGATTTTCTGGATTTTTTGCTTGAAAAATTGTCACCAGAAGATATTCTCAGTTTCAAAGCATCATCCAATGCTCAACAACGTGCAGACGAACTTACAGAACTCAATAAATCAGGTCAAATTAACAGAGAAGAACGTGCCGAATTAGAGCAAATGATAGAGATTGACCTTATGCTTTCTTTATTAAAGGTACGTGCGATGGCGATACAAAAGAACATCAATATAAAGGCTAATCAAAGGCTATCAGGCAACTCTTAAATAAAAATTAGGACAATGGTAAACCAATGGCTATAGACCATATCATCAATTACGATTGTGTTCCCAAGCGTACCCTTAGCACCGAAGGCATTCTGGAACGGGTGAAAGGCGAACAACGCGCCAACACCATCATCGGGTTATTTCGCAAAAATGGCGATGACCGCCCCCCTAGTCAAATGGGGTTTGAATTTACCCGTAGTACCCCCGATGGCGAAGAAGAAACGATTGTCGTCGTCGTTCAAGATTTGCTCGATGCCTCTCAAGACCTCGTGCCACTCGAACATCACTGCCAAAATTGCCCCGCCAATCGCACCAAAAAACGTTTTGGGTGCATGGGCTTCATCCAATATCCCATCACTGCCCAAGCAGAACGCTGGCTGATAGAGCGCCTGCCTGTCCCAGATGAACCCCTCGTCTGGTTATTATTGCGTCAGGGAATCAAAGAATTTGATTATGACGGCGAGACCATCCGCCCACTACGCAATAACGAAGGCATCTATTTTGAAAATCCCTTCGTCATCCAACGCAAATTGGGCGAATTTGCCATTGAGAGTAATCAGCTATTCGAGATGATTTTTTCGGTGGGCAGTGTAACCCCCAACCATGGGGCATTATTGCTATTATTCCTCAACGCCATCCCCCGCGAGGTCGAAGCCGATGATATTATGCACATCGTCCCCGCCACCCCAGAAAAAATCGCCAAATATCCATTTTTATACAAGCCAGACCCCGCCGATGATGTCACTATCCGCGAATTGAAAGAACTCCTCCATTCCCTGTATATTGCATGGACGCTTGATGTAAAAATGATTTTGGATGTGTAATTTTTTTATCGGCTAATGGTCAACAACACCACGCGCCCATCTTCATCCGTCGCGCCAAAAATTGGCAAACGCGGATAAGGTGGCGTGGTGTCATACATCCCCACGAGGATAAAATAATCGCCAGTCGCTAAATCGGCTGGGATGACGATGGGGTCACGATACACCGTTCCCACAGTCCATGTGCTGGTAGAAATGGTGCTATCTGCCACTTGATGGTCTAGGACGACTGTAGGGGGATTATCTAGCGCAGGCGTGATGTGTGTGAGGATATTCAACGGAGTATCCGTTTGGCGGAGTGCTTCCCAATACAGCAAAATCACATCATCCCCTAGCCAACTATACCCCACTATTTTTGCCACATCACCAATTTGTATATCCAGCACAGTTTCAATTTCAGATGGATTGACAGCCCATTTGCGGAATTGGTCTAAGCCATTCCATGCGATGGGCAAGCGTTGTGCATTGGCGGTCAGATAGGCGCGTGCATCCCCTGTACGCCCGCCATTGAGCAGAAAAATGGAGTCGTGGGCAGTTAGCAAATTGGGCAAATAAGATTCTATGGGCGGATTATCTTCTGGGATGAAAAAAATGTCCATCTCACCCTTATTATAATATTCCAGCGCCGTATCACTGGTGTCGTTGATAATGAGGTCATTACCTGATGAACGGACTTCCACCAGCGCCATTAATCCGCGCCAATCGAATGATTTTGGCGGGTCAACATAAAAATAATTGTAAATCTGCATGAGCGATAACCCGCCTATCACCAAAAATATCCCTATCGGGGCAAGTTTAAGCCGTGTGCGGGCAATATTCGCCATCGTCACCACGATTAAAATAAGCGCGGGGGTCACAGCGATGACATAGCGGGGCAAAAATACCGCCGTGAAGTTGGATACGATGAATAACAGCGCCAACGGAATGAGCATCCAACCACCCAATAACCAACGGAGCGCGGGTCTCATCCAAGCAAGCGCGACCATGCCCAAAACAATAATCATCCCCAACCATAGGGGTATAGCACTAATGCCAACCAGCAACGTGGGGATAAATTGGGTGAATAGTGCGCCAAAATCGGCGGTTGTGGCTGTGCCTGCATAATCGCGCCCAAATAACACGACATAGGTTTGGATGGCAAGTGGGATGAGTAAAAACCCGATAATCACCCATACACGCAAAAATCGCCAAACCTGCTTGCGATGATTCATCCACACATAAAGCGCCTGTGCGACCACCACAAATAATTCAAAATAATAGAGATAGAGGGTGAAGGTCTGAAAGAGGATATATGCCCACCAGCGCGGTTTTTTCTCATGCAAAGCGCGGTGAAGCAGGTAGATATTGACCACAGAAAGGGTCACATACAAGCCATATTGACGGGCATCTTGCGCGTGCCAAATCAAAAAGGGATGAATTGACCACAAAAATCCCGCCCAAAGTGCCATATCGTAGCGTGTAAATAAACGCCGAGCGAGTGCGATGATAACTGCCACACCGAGCGTATTGGCAAGGACAGAAAAATAACGCAAGCCAAATTCTGTTACCCCTGCCCCAAGCGACCATGCCCAATAGACGACCATTGAGGCGGGGTTGGGTTCATATTCCAAAAAAAAGAGCCAACGCTCAGAAAAGGGGGGATTTGTCCAGTGAATGGCGGTAAAGGCTTCATCACCGCGTAATGGCACAGTGTCTAGTTGCCACAGGCGCAAAAAAAATGCCATCCCAATGAGGAAAGCGGTGATGAGAAATTGCCATTTTATTGACAGGCGCATATTGCCCTGCTTAGTCGAGGATTTGGGCGTAGTCTTCTATCATCTGCCAAACTTGTTGCACAGGAATGGGTTTGATGAAGGCGGCATTACAACCCGCTTCCATACAGATTTGTTCATTGGTGGCGGATGTAACGGCAATCACAGGGAGGCTCAAGCCTTCTGCGCGAATGGCTTGTACAAAATCGAGTCCAGTCATTTGACCAGCCAATTCAATATCTACCAAGATGAGATGGGGGTCATCTTGGGCAAAGTTATGGAGCGCATCTTCGGCAGTGGCATATGTTTGCAAGGTGTGATTACCACTCGAAGTAATCCGTTCAATGAGGGAGCGGTTGGGGATATTATCTTCGATATACATGATTCGCATAATGATTACATCCTAATTACTTTAACGTACAGCGACTATAGATGTTATCCATCTTAGCCCATTCTAAGCACACAAAAAAGGGGGGAATTGTATCACCTGCATAAGCAAATCCTCTTTTTCACACTAAAAGGTAAGGGTGGTCTAATATGAGAAATTCATCCACCCGCCCAAATAATATAGCCATATTAATATGCCCAACAATATCGGGATAAGCCAAAATATCACCTTACCCCCAAAATGGAGATTTTTGATGAACGATTCCAACCCCGCCGACACCAGCCACACCCCCAAAAGGGCAATGAGGATGGCAACACCACCTATCACCAACCCAATCGGGTTTATATCTTCGGGGCGACTGGTGATTACTGGCACACCATAGCGTCCGCCCAATAAGGCACTTATCCCCAAATAAATTGCGCCTGTCAATAAACCTAATGCGATAATACTCTCACTATTGACTTTGATATTTTCGCCAAGCACATCACATATCGTCACCGTGATAATACCGATAATCACCATCAGCACCGCCCCACGCCACCCGCCCAACATGCCTTCTAGGGCGATATAGGCAGATAAGAACGAAACCCCCAATGGCAAGATGTTATTTGGGCTATAACTGGCATCTTCTTTGTTTTTTTCGAGCGATGTGATGAGCGCCCATGTGATGCCCCATAACACAAAAATAACCCCTGCGAGGATAACAGGTGTTGCGCGGAAAATATTGGGTCTCGTGATTAAATTTGGATTGATAGCGGTGGCACTCATGACGATAAACATCGGCGACCATAGCAAGGTACTCATGATGAACCCTGCGGTGCGTTTATGGGCATTTTTGCCATGCTGTTTTTGATGTAATTTCAGGTTTTCTGGCGCGACCAATCCCCACCAGAGCAGGCGTATCCAATCGGCAGGGTTTATCGCACGAAGGCGCGGGATTTGGGGAGAGTCTTTTTTAGCCATCAAAAAAGCCCTATCACTATCTTAGAGATACACCTAATGTTATGCGATTTACGCTATTTTGCAAATAAAAACACGGCGAGCAATCGCCGTGTTTTTGTTGTTGATAGCTTGGGGAAAAGCGATTTTTAATAATCGCCCATTCCACCGCCACCACCGGGCATAGGCATATTATTCTTATCATCTGGATTGTCAGCTATAAGGGCATCGGTGGTCAAAATCATCGAAGCGATAGAAGCGGCATTTTCGACTGCGCCACGGGTTACTTTGGCGGGGTCTGGGATACCAGCTTCAATCATGTCAACATATTCGTTGGTCATGACATTGTAGCCGATGCGGTGATTCTTGCGTTGTTTTTGGATACGGCGCACGTTTTCGATGATGACAGCACCATCTTCGCCAGCGTTGGCGGCGAGTTTACGCATTGGCGCTTCGAGCGCACGGCGCATGATGGCGATACCAGTGTTTTCATCTTCGTGACCCATTTTGAAGTTCACGAGGGCGGCAATGGCGTTAATCAATGCAACACCACCACCGGGGACGACACCTTCTTCAACAGACGCACGGGCGGCGCTGAGGGCATCTTCCACACGATGTTTCTTTTCTTTCAATTCGGTTTCGGTTGCGGCACCGACACGAATAATTGCAACACCACCGCTCAATTTGGCGAGGCGTTCTTGCAATTTTTCTTTGTCATAATCGCTGGTGCTGATTTGAATTTCTTGACGAATTTCTGCAACACGACCTTCAATGGCTTCTGGGCTACCTGCACCATCAACGATGACGGTATTTTCTTTGTCAGACACAACCTTGGCGGCGCGTCCCAAATCTTGCAGGGTGACAGATTCCAATTTGCGACCAGTTTCTTCGCTGATGACAGTACCACCAGTGAGGATGGCGATGTCGCGCAACATAGCTTTACGGCGGTCGCCGAAACCGGGGGCTTTGATAGCAATCACATTCAAATTCCCGCGTAATTTGTTCAACACGAGGGTAGCGAGTGCTTCGCCATCAACATCTTCTGCGATAATGACCAATTCGCGTTTGCCAATATTCACCAATTTTTCGAGTGGTGGAATAATATCGGCGGCGGCGCTGATTTTCTTGTCATAGATGAGGATGTAGGGTTGTTCAATCACGGCTTCCATTGTTGCGGAGTCGCTGATGAAATAGGGGCTGATATAGCCACGGTCAAATTGCATACCGTCTACATAATCGGTTTCAAATTCCAACCCGCGAGATTCTTCGACGGTAACAACACCATCCTTGCCCACTTTGTCCATCACTTCGGCGATAAGATTGCCGATGATGTCATCTTGTGCAGAGACACTGGCAACGTTGGCAATTTCTTCTTTGGTTTCGATGGGGGTCGCTTGTTCCAAGATATTCTTGGCAATGACTTCAGATGCCGCCATAATGCCTTTTTTGAGCAACATGGGATTAGCGCCTGCGGCGACGTTCTTCAAGCCTTCATTGACGATGGCTTGTGCCAACACGGTGGCGGTGGTTGTACCATCACCAGCGATGTCATTGGTCTTCATGGCGGCTTCTTTGAGCAGTTGAGCGCCCATATTTTCAAATGGGTCTTCGAGTTCAATTTCTTTGGCGACAGTCACGCCATCATGGGTGACGGTGGGTGCGCCGAATTTTTTGTCGAGTGCCACATTACGCCCTTTTGGACCCAAGGTGGTGCCGACAGCGTTGGCAACTGCGTCCACGCCCAATTGCAATTTACGACGAGCTTCTTCTTTGAAGATAATTTGTTTAGACATAATTTTCATTTCTCCTTAAAGGCAGTTGCCTTGTGTTATTCGGTGACAATCCCCAAAATATCGGTTTCTTTCATGATGAGCAATTTCTTGCCTTCAAGTTTGATTTCGGTGCCTGCATATTTGGCAAATAGCACTTTATCGCCGACTTTAACATCCATGGGGATGCGTTTTCCATCATCATCACGACGACCTTCACCAGCCGCCAAGACCATACCCTGTTGGGGTTTTTCTTTGGCAGTTTCTGGGAGCAACAAGCCACCAGCGATGGTTTCTTCTTTTTCTACGGGTTCAACCAAAATGCGATCGCCCAAAGGACGGATAGAAATAGCCATTATTTAATTCCTCCTGAGAATCTCAGTGTGTTTATCCTTCAATTCATTTAGCACTCTCATCATGCGAGTGCTAATTTATACCCAAAGAATAGCATGAGAGGCAGTTTTCGTCAATGTGAGAAGGATCTTTCTAGCAAACTTCTTATGCAATTGCTAATACACACACAGGGGCGACTGATTATTCGCACAATACGATAAATCGCTCATAAAATTTGCACCTATAAGTGAATCTGGTTATGATAAGAGAAAATAAATAGCCCTATGGGGGGATATTTCTATGAGTGATGTATTTATATCCTATTCGCGCAAAGATAAAATATTTGCACGGCGTTTATTTGACCGTCTCAAAGCAGAACAATATTCAAGCTGGGCAGATTGGATAGGTATCCCCTATAGCGCCGAGTGGATGTCAGAAATCCGCGCAGGCATTATCCAAGCCGACAATTTTGTGTTTATCATTTCCCCCGATTCAATGACCAGTAAAATTTGCCAACTCGAAATCGAAATTGCCCGCCAACATAACAAGCGTATCATCCCCATTGTCCGCCGCGAACCCAATATTAAGGCGCTGGCAGGGGAATGGTTTGGCAAGGATTGGGAAGCGATTGCCCGCGCCAATTGGGACAAAATAGATGACCTCAATTTTATCTTTTTCCGCAAAAAAGCAGGTTACGACTGCGATTTTGATGAAATCACCCGTGAAATTATCAATCCAGAGTGCGATGGTATCGAAAGTGATGCCGACGATTTTGAAACGGCATTCATCGGATTCCTGAAAACTTTACGTGAACACCCAGACCATTCACGCAAGCACACCCGTTATTTGCTCCGCGCCGAAGAATGGAAAGCCACTGGTGAGCGCGAAGATAACTTGCTCATTGGGCGCGAAATTGCCGAAGCAGAAAATTGGCTATCAGCATGGGAGACATCCAAAATAACCCGCGAGGGGCAAAATTTACCCCCCATTGAACCCAAGCCATTGCCACTCCATAGCGATTTTATCACCGCCAGCCGATTGGCAGAAAACGCACGGACGGCGCGATTACGTGCCATCCGTCGGGCGGGTATCGGCGCGGGGCTGATTGCGATTTTGGCGCTAATATTTGCGGTGGTCGCATCGGTTATCGGGGTGAATGCGACTAATAGTGCTAATGAGGCACAAAATCAGGCACAACAGGCACTTGTACAAGCCGATAGTGCCAATGCAGAGGTAACAGAAGCCAATTTGCAACTATCCGCCATACCACCTACCCTCACCGAAGTGGGGCAACAAGTCATTACCGCACAAAATCAGGCTAATGTTGCCAATGCAGAGGTGACAGAGGCGAATTTGCAATTGACGGTTGTGGCGGAACAAGTCGCACAAGCCAATATTCAGCTTACGACTGTGGCGGAACAAGTCATTTTGGGCGAATCTCGGATTGCATCGCTACGCCTTGCGGGTGAGGCTTCTGCAATTATCAGCGACTCAGGGGGGAATGCAGAAACAGCGGCGTTGCTTGCCATTCGAGCCTTGAATGTGGGATATTCCCCACAAGCCTATCGTGCATTATATGAGACTATCCCGCGTTTGATTAATGGGCTACTCACAGGGCATACCGCTTCCGTGCGAGGCGGTTTGGAATTAAGAGATGGGCGCATTTTATCTTGGAGTGAAGATAGAACACTAAACCTATGGGATGAAAACGGCACTTTCATAAAATCACTCATAGGACATATTGGTGTGGTCTCTAATGCTATAGAATTCGATGATGGGCGCATTTTGTCTTGGGGAGATGCCATACCTCGTTTATGGGATACTGATGGCAACCCACTTGGGATGTTGGCAGGACATACCAATTTTGTGAATGGAATCGTCCTATTACGCGATGGGCGCATATTGTCATATAGTGCAGATACCACATTGCGCTTATGGGATAATGCGGGTAATGCGCTTGTCGTACTGACGGGACATACCGATTGGGTATTTGGCGCACTTGAACTCGCTGATGGGCGGATTTTATCGTGGAGCAAAGACAATACACTACGATTATGGGATAGTACAGGCAATCCCATCAAGGTACTTACAGGTCATACCGATTTAGTGAGTGGTGCAAGGGAACTACCTGATGGTCGGATTTTGTCATGGGGAGCTGATAGCACCCCGCGCTTATGGGATAGTGAGGGCAATTTAATTAACACACTCACTGGTCATACTGATAATATTTGGGATGTGGTTGAATTGCAGGATGGGCGCATGTTATCGTGGAGTTATGATGATACCCTCCGCTTGTGGGATAGTGAGGGAAATCCTATCAGAACCATGAGTAGCGATGGGCATTTTGTAAGTGGTGCAAGAGAACTACGTGATGGGCGCATTTTGTCATGGGGGGGCGAAGGCAACCTTATCCTATGGGATAGTGACGGCAACTCACTCAAAACGCTCATAGGTCATGCGGATTTAATCGTTGATGCGATTGAACTAAGCGATGGTCGTATTTTATCATGGTCACAAGACCGCACCCTGCGTATTTGGGATAAAGATGGCGCTGAACTGGCTATTTTCTCTGGTCATACCGATGTCGTGACGGGTGCTATTGAATTGCAAGGTGGGAATATTTTGTCTTGGAGTGTTGATACAACCCTACGCTTATGGAATAGTGGCAACACTTTGAGTAAGCTACTCACAGAACATACCAATAATATTACAAATGCCATCCAATTGAGCAATGAACGCATTTTATCATGGAGTCGAGATAATACCTTGCAGTTATGGGATGCGAATGGCAATCTTGTCACCACACTTGTTGGTCAAACCGATATCACAGGGGTAATTGAATTGCGTGATGGACGGCTTTTATCGTGGGCAGGTGATGCTACTTTGCGCTTATGGGACAGCGATGGAAATCCATTAAAGACACTTGAGGGGCATACAGCTTGGGTATATGGGGGCATTGAACTGAGTGATGGACGACTTTTGTCATGGGGCAGAGATGGCACATTGCGCCTATGGGATAATGAAGGCAATCCATTAAAGACACTTGAAGGACATACTGATTTGGTGAGTGGGGTAATTATTTTGAGCAATGGACATATTTTGTCATGGAGTAGGGATGCTACCTTGCGCTTGTGGGATAATGAAGGCAACCTGCTCACGATTCTTTCTGGGCATGAGGGAGAAATTTATAAGGCAATCGAATTAAGCGATGGACGGTTATTATCGTGGGCTGTAGATTCAATAATGCGCCTGTGGGATAATGAGGGAAACCCTCTCAAGACCATTCAAGCAGAGGTAACAGGGGTAAGAGAATTGAGCGATGGGCGATTATTATCATGGGGAATACATGGTAATCTGCACTTATGGGATAGCGAAGGTAATTTGCTCAATGCGATGTCTGGGCATCTGAGCGAGGTATTTGGGGCAATAGAATTAAGTGACGGAAAGATTTTATCTTGGAGTCCCGATGATATACGCCTATGGAGTCAAGATGGCATCCCGCTCAAAATCCTCACAGGGCATACATCCATCATTGATGAGGTAATCGAAATGCGTGATGGACGTATTTTATCGTGGGCATGGGATAATACCTTGCGGATATGGGATAATGAGGGCAACCCAATAACCACTTTTCAAGGTCATTCTGATTCGGTAAATGGAGCATTGGAATTGAATGATGGGCGTATTTTGTCATGGAGCAGGGATACAACGTTGCGAATATGGCAAGATTATCCCAATTTACAGGAATATGCTTGCACCCGCATGGTACGTGATTTGACCACAGTAGAACGCGCTCAGTATGGCATCACTGACGATAGCCCGACCTGCCCGCAATTTGCACAGGTAGCACCATAAATAAACAAATATTTAGGGGCAGATAGTCACCGGTTGGCTAATCTGCCCCTAAATTACCCCCTATCAGCATGTATGGTGGCAAATTATTTATGTAACCTTGTATATTTATCCATCCATCCCTCATTTCCGATTCTAAAAATTTATGAATTCTCCTCAGATGCGGTACTCGTTTTCAAGAAACTGTGATAAATTAGAGAGGTAATTATGAAATATGTATGGTGTAAGTTTGGCATAGGATGTTAAGATAATGGCAAATCAATCAGAACCCGTTAAGGGGGAATCCACCATGATAAAATGCGTAAAATGTGGTAACTTGAATGAAGATGAAGCAAAGATTTGTGTATTCTGTGGGGCATTACTAGACTTAACTGAGCATATTGCCACAAAAGGGCTAGATGATGCCGATTACGAAGAAGGCACACCCCGTTGGGGGTCGGCACGTTTTACCCCACGCACCCATTTGGTACTAGGGATTGAAGGGGAAACGCGCTCCCTGACCTTTAATGCCAACGATATTACAGAATTGGTTTTAGGACGCGCAGACCCCAAAACTGGCGAAGCCCCCCAAATCAATTTGTCAGATTATGGGGCAGTAGAGAAGGGTGTCTCGCGCAAACATGCCATCATCAATCGTAAAGACGGGTCTTTATATCTCGTTGACCAAGGTAGCGCCAATGGCACTTATCTCAATGGGCAAAAATTAGTCCCACAACAAGAGCGCGTCTTGCGTGATGGCGATGATGTGCGCTTGGGACATTTGATGATGCGAATTACTTTTGAGCAACTCTAATTCACTGAAAAGTTTTCAATGAGCGAACAACGCACCAATGAGCAATGGTTAGAAGAGTTATCTACTAGCGAGTCAGAGAGTCAGGCGGTGGCGTTGGAAGACCTGCGTACCCGCCTCAGACGAAGCATTTTATATTATCTGAGCCAAGAGCGTAGCGATTTGCGCGGGTTGTCGTTACAAGAATTAGAGCAAATGGCAGATGATTTGGCGCAAGATGCGACCTTGCGGGTTATAGACAATCTCAAAAATTTTCGTGGAGAAAGCCTATTCACCACATGGGCAAATCGTATTGCTATTCGAGTAGCCATTAGCGATTTGCGTCGCGCCCGTTATAAAGATTTTAGCCTCGATGATATGACCGCAGAAGGCGATTTACTCCCCGCCAAAGCCGAGAAAAATGACAGCCCTACCCCAGAAGAATCGGTAGAACGGGCAGATGTCTTGGCAAAAATCAACGCCGCGCTCGAAGAAGCTCTCACAGAGCGCCAATATCAAGTGATTGCGGCGGTTGCGCTAAAAGGGATTCCCATGGATATTGTGGCGGAGCAAATGGGGACAAATCGCAATGCCTTATATAAATTATTGCATGATGCTCGCAAAAAATTGCGCGTTTATTTAGAATCGCAAGGGCTTTCGATGGAATATATGCTCACATTATTTCAATAACTTTATGGTCTAGGCTAAATATCCATGCTATGATTCTTTTTAACCACTCATTCAACATAAGGTAAAATAATCATGGCAAAAGATGATATTAAAAAATTGCGTAGCAAAGACCCAGCAGAACGCAAAACGGCTATTCGTGCAATCGCAAAATCATTAGACCGCACCGCGTTACATCAATTGGCGGTCATGTCTGCTGATGACCCAGACCTCGAAATTCGCAAATTGGCACAACAAGCGGGTGTGTATATCCGCCAAAAAATAGGCGATATAGAGCCAGAACCAACCCCACAACCGCCTAAATCATCATCGTCCAAACGGGTTCAAGTAGATGATGTGAACGCCAAAAAAGCACAAGAACTGATGACATACGCCAGCTATCAAAGCGAAAACGGCGATAAAGCCAAAGCCATGAAAGCCCTCGTCAAAGCCGCTACATTAGACCCCAATTTGCTAAACGATACTTTTTATATGAGCCTAAGCGAATCGCTCACTAACCTTGAGGGGATGGCGGCAATTAAAGCCCTTAAAGATGAATCAAACATCGAGCAAACCGCCCAAAAACAAGTCCAAGTAAAATTGGATAAAGAAGAAAAAGCCCACCAAGATGAGATTAACACAGCCTCACGGCGTGATGTGTTATTTGATATGGGGCTTTATCTGATGATAGGCATTGTCGGCGCGGTAGTCCTGTTGTTTTTGACGGTGTATCAGGCAAATCAATATAAGACCAACCTCGAAGCCAACCGCAAACTGTTTGAAACAGCCTTAGCAGAAGAAGGCACCCCCCGCATCGTTTGGAAAGATGATGTGAATTTCTATTTTGAGCCGAAAGATGCGCTACTTATCTATGAAACCGCTCCGCAACCACTCCCTGCCAAACAACCGCCTAAAACCGAAGTCATGAAACCCACCGAGCTTTTTGAGAAAACCACCATGCCCTATTGGGCAGAATTGGGCATTGGGCGCGTGATAGGGCGCGGGGTTGGGTTTGGGGTGATATTACTCATCGCCAGTTTTAGCCTAGTGGGTGTCGTGCATTTATTCGCAAAAACCTTCTTTGGGGGCGATGGGCGTTTTGCTTATACGGCACATCGCTTATTCACCCTTTTTACAGGTAGGGCGATTTTATTTGCTATAATTGGCTTTGTGGGCATCATTTTGTATTTTGGTGGTGGCGGAGATATGAGCATGGCAACCATTTTCCTCGTAATTTTTGGCGTTTTCGCCTTTTTCACCCTGCTCACAGGCGCGACAACCATCAAAAAATCATATCGGTTTGGCACATTTTCGGGACTCATTGTGATGCTATTGGGTCTGGTAACGGCATTAATCATCGGCGGTATTGGTGGATTTGTGTTAGCTACTGCCGTTTAATGTAAGAACCACCATCAATTGTCCGTCAAAGATAGTAGAAAACAACAACCATAAAGACCAAAGGAAAGACCTATGCCAAGATGCAACAAAGATGACTTGAATCCCATGCTCGACTTCTTAACAGCACCAGAAGATGAGTATGTGGCGCATATTGATTGTAGCGATTGCGACAGGCTGGCATCTTTGGCAGAACGGGTCGCCAAAGGCGCAAGTGTCTCTGATGTTTTGCCTGAATTGGAAAATTATCTCCATTACTGGCACGATTGCAGAGAAGAATTTGACGCATTAGTGGCGGTGCTAAAAGCAGAAGATGATGGCACCATGACCGACGCACTCGACAAATTAGTCGAGAGCGTTACCAATCAAAAACAACCATAGAGACAATTTCTCTGTATAACCCATTGCGTGTATTATATACGCTCATTTATCCGTATTGTGATTATCTAAAGGTGTGAAAATTCATGGAAAAAAAACGTGTTGTTATCATTGGTTCTGGTCCTGCGGGCTTAACCGCCGCCTTATATGCCGCACGGGCGCAACTGAACCCTGTGGTCATCGCGGGGAATACGCTTGGGGGGCAATTGGGGCTAACCCATGAAATCGAAAATTATCCGGGTTTTCCAGAACCGTTGAGTGGGATGGAATTGGTGCAACGTTTTCAAGAACAAGCCGAACATTTTGGCGCAGAGATGGTATTTGATGCCGTTACAGAGGTAGATTTTACCAAAGGCTCACCATTCACCGTCAAAACTCATAACAACACCTATTTGGCAGATTCTGTGATTGTCACCATCGGCGCAGACCCACGCAAACTCAAAGTCCCCGGTGAAGGCGAATTAACAGGTCGCGGTGTGAGTTATTGCGGGACATGCGATGGCTTTTTCTTTAGAGGAAAAGATGTGGTGGTGGTCGGCGGTGGCGATAGCGCCATCGAAGAAGCCATTTTCCTCACCCGTTTTGCCAATAGTGTGAATATCATTCACCGCCGTGATACCCTCCGCGCAGGCGTGGCATTACGGGCGCGTGCCGATAAAAACCCCAAAATTAGCTTCACATGGAACACCGTTGTGGATGAAATTGTTGGCACAGATGGCAAAGTGAGCCATGTCAATTTACGCAATGTCGAAACCAACGAAACATGGCAAAAACCCACTGACGGCATATTCATTTTTGTGGGGCATATCCCCAATAGCAACTTTTTCGATGGTCAATTGGCATTGAATGAAAACGGGTATATCATCACCGACCAACGCCATCGTACCAGCGTAGAAGGCATATTCGCGGCGGGCGAAATCCAAGACGAATTGTGGCGACAAGTGGCAACAAGCGTCGGTCAAGGATGTGCGGCGGCGATGAGCGCCATTCATTGGCTCGAAGAACACGAAGACCAATTACAAGAATTGGGCGAATCTACCGCAGTAGAAGCCTAATATACATATTCAGAGGGCGCAACGTGTTGCGCCCTTATGTCCACTTTATTCCACTACACGACCAATACACCCTTCTGCGCGTTCAGATGTGTTGCCATTCATATCCAAAATGGTATTCCCCGCACACGTGTTATCTTCATAAATGGTTTTTTGGCTATAGATAATGCCAAAATTATAAACACCACCACCTTCGTTTGTGGCGATGTTATCCTCAAACCGATTTTCATTTAATATCACAATGGTCTCGCTCACATTATATAATCCGCCACCATCATCGGATGCGACATTATCATAAAACCGTGTCTTGTTGGATATGAGAATATCTTCATTAAACACCGCACCACCAGCCGATGCCGAATTGCGATAAAAGGCGGTATCTTGTAATGTTAAATTGCCCCGATTGATAATTCCCCCGCCAAATCCAGTTGCGACATTATCTCGAAAATCACCATGATTCACCCATAGAATATACGCATTGTAAATCGCCCCGCCATAGATTAATGATGAATTTTCAGTGAGTTGTCCGCCGTTTAAAAACATTTTCCCACTGTTATAAATTGCCCCGCCATATTTTGTGACACTGTTTTTATGGAATTGTACGCCGCCAATACTTGCAGTATCTTCGTTAAAAATTGCCCCGCCCTCTTCTAACGCCGTATTCTCCGAAAATGAGCCATAATCAATCAATAAATTTGAGACAAGGCTACTATAAATCCCACCGCCCCGTAAGGACGCTTCGTTATTGGTAAAAGTGCTAGTTGCAATCGTTAGGGTAGCCGAATTGCTATAAATTGCTCCGCCATTTTGTGCTGTATTATTGGTGAATGTGCTGGTATCTATTGTCATGAATGTATCACTATAAATTGCGCCACCATCGGATGTTGCGCTATTGTTGCTAAGTGTGCTATTCAGGATGGTTACGGCATCTCCCTCATTATAAATAGCCCCGCCGAATGATAAGGCTTGGTTATTATTAAGGGTGCTGTTGGTGATGGTCAAATAGCCCTGATTAAACACCGCCCCGCCAGATGGACTAACACCGTTTTGCAGGGTGATATTATCCAGTGTGAGCGATGCGCCTTCTGCCACCCGAAATAGCCGACTTGCCCCCGCACCATCTATAACAATTTTTCCATCTCCTTTGATGATGATAAATTGTTGGATGACTAACACTTGTGTGAAGGTAATTGTCCCTTCACAATCGAATGTGATAACCCCTCCCACACCATTATTAGCAGTTTCGATGGCAGTTTGGAGTGATGCAAAATCGCATTGGGTGATGCTATCTGCTTGAATGGGGGAGTGGTTGATTAATAGGAGTAATAAAATAACAATCATTACACGCATGATGATTATCCTTGTGACTAATGGGCGATAATCACATTGTAGTCTGTAATAGTCGTTTATAAACAGGGCATAGGGTAGGCGTAGGCGACCCGCTTATTTAGTGAAAAATAAGCACAATCCTCATAACATTTTTACATTTTTTAGCTACAATTCATTTGCACCTCACCTAATAAGTCCATAATGGCACTAAATGGAAACAATCTTACGGATTTATTTGTGAATGTGTGTATACAATGATATAAGCGCACGGGATATGACCATCAAAACCACCATTAACATAAACAGGAGTAACCATGTTTAACCCATCGCAACTCTTGGTTGCGTTAGACCGAGATGGTGAAGAACCCATCTATCGGCAATTGATTCGTACCATTCGCTCACAAATCGAAAGTGGGGAACTCCCCGCCGCCACACGCCTTCCCGCAAGCCGAGATTTAGCGCGTCAGCTCAATATTAGTCGCATCAGCGTGGTCAATGCGTATGCGGAATTACGCGCAGAAGGCTTTTTGAGCGCCCATGCAGGGCGTGGGACATTCGTCTCGAAAGAGGGAAATGGCACAGCCCCCAACACATCCATAGAAAAAGTCGTCCCTGTGATGAATACCGTCACCGAAAACATTTCTCCAGATAATTCATTGCGAGAAATGATGCGGATGTCGCGTAAACCGGGTGTGGTCAGCTTTAGCAGTGGCTCTCCCCCAGTCGAATTTTTCCCCATGCAAAATTTGCGTGATGCCATCAATCAGGTATTAGACCGTGATGGTGCCAGTGCGCTCAATTATGAATTACCAGAAGGGTATGCGCCTTTGCGTGTGGCTGTACGTGATTATGTGAGTGCATTGGGCATTCAATGTAGCCCCAATAATATCCTTATCACTGGTGGCACACAACAGGGGCTAGATTTGGTGATTCAAGCCCTACTGTCTGAAGGCGATATGCTCGTCACCGAAAACCCAACGTATATTGGCATGTTGGATATTGCCCGCACACGGCGCGTCCAAATTCACGGCATTTGCACCGATGAAGACGGAATTCGGCTTGACCATCTCGAAAATTTCATCATAGACCATGCACCAAAACTGATTTATGTGATGCCCACCTTCCAAAACCCAGCAGGTCATGTCATGCCCATGCACAGACGTAGACAATTGCTCAATTTGGCAAATGAATACAACATCCCTGTGCTAGAAGATGCCATTTATCATGAATTTCGATTTGAAGGAGAAGCCCTTCCCCCTCTCAAAGCATTGGATGATACAGGCATTGTCATTCATGCCAGTGGTTATACCAAAATGCTCCTCCCAGGGATACGGATTGGCTACCTGATTACAGATGGCACATACTATCAACGGTTGGTACGAGTTAAACAAGCCGCCGATATATCCACATCGGGATTAAACCAACGGGTGATTCACCTCATGCTCGAAAGTGGCTTATTGGGTGGTCAATTGGAACGGAATAATCGTGAATTGTTGCGTCGGCGCGAGGCGGCACTCTTGGCGGCAGAACGCTATTTACCCGAAGGCAGTACATGGAATATCCCCACAGGCGGGTTATTTTTGTGGATAGAATTGCCCCATAACGGACCCACTGCAGCAGAATTGTATATCACCGCCATTCAAAACAATGTGGCGTATGCCATTGGCAATGTGTTTTATACCAATAATGGTGGCAATTATAGAATTCGGATGAATTATGGGATTCACAAACCTGTGGATATAGAAGAAGGGTTCAAGCGATTGGGCAAAGCATGGAATGAAGTCGCGTGTGAGTATTCGCAACTCGAAAAATCCCCATTGTTATAACGTTATTGCGGGGCGAAATAATCATTTCGCCCCTCTATCTATCGTCATCCGCCATTGATAGCTTTCACCCCCACATCCAACGTCACTGCGATAATAATCGCATAGCCGATAACACTGATGCTGGCAAATAAGAATAGTCGTCCAACCTTCATGCCCAATGCACGGGCGGTCAATGCCATCGCCCAAATGCCAACCCATGGCGTGAGGATTAACACCCCAATAATGCCATAGCGATTCATACGTTGTTGAACTTTTTCTGATGCCAAGCGGTCTAACCAAGCGTCAATGCGTGGATAGTTTTGCAAATATTCATAGCCATAATGAATGACCCATACAGGCAACAAATTGCCAAATACAGCCCATACAACCGATGAAATAACTCCTAAACCGAGTGCATAACTGGCTGGAACAGCCCCATAAATTTCAAATGCGGGGAAAAATCCCATAAACCAGCTAATGAATGCTTTTCCACCATATTCGACAATGCCCATTTGATGTGCATCCCGTGTGAGAGCATATAGGGCAAAAAACCCAATGCCTGTGATGATGAATCCAATCGCAATCCATCCCCATAAAATTGTTGATTTTGGTGCTTTGTTATCTAATTCTTGTACCATAGCCATCTCGTTATCCTCCATGACTATCTATTAGCGCCAATATAGCGCGTTCTACTGCGGGGTATAAGGCATCGGAAATGGTGCTTATCCCCAATAACTCGGTGAACCATAGCCCATCCGCCGCCAACCGAATCACGGTTGCGAGGGCAGGGTCTATGCCACTGGCTTCGGCACGGGCTTGCCAATCGGCATATTTCTCCCGCACCCTATTGAGCAATTCAGGCTGATTCGCCACTGCCGCAATGAGCGCACGACTATCTGCAAGTTGCGAATTGGTCATATCAAATGTGGAGCGCACATAGCCACGCAACCACTCACGCGGATTCTCGGTTTTGGATGAATCGAGAATACCTTCAAAATTGCCCAGAAAATAATCTATCATGCCCGTAATGAGCGCATTTTTATTGGGAAAGTGATAGAGCAACCCGCCTTTACTCACTTTGGCTTCGGTAGCAACCGCTTCGAGGGTGAGCTTAGACACCCCATCGCGTTGAATCACACGGTTAGCCGCTTGTAAAATGTGAATTTTGGTGGTTTCTGCTTTGGTCATCTGCTATCCCAATAATAAACCGTCCAGACGGTACACAATATTTTCCTAGTATACCGTCCAGACGGTTTATTTGTCAAGTAGGTAAGATAAAATTTTGATGAACGGTGTGTTATAATTTATGCGAGTAACTATGTGAGGATAATTACAATGAATTGGCAACCGATAACAAATTTACCCGATGATTGGCAAACCATGATAGAAAAACATCGTGGGCTTCATGAATTGGTTAAAGTTTGGCAAGAACAACGCCAAAAACTAGAAAACACCAATAGTTATAAATTATTCATGGAAAAATTACGCCGTAAAATTGCTATAGAGACGGGTGTCATTGAGCGCCTATATACCATAGACAGGGGGATTACCTATTTGCTCATTGAACAGGGTATAGATGAATCGCTCATTCCACATGGCACAACCGATAAACCTGCATCGGAAATTGTGCGAATTATCCGTGATCATGAAGCCTCTATTCAGCAAGTATTCAATTTTGTGGGCGCACAGCGTGATTTATCCACATCATTCATTAAACAATTGCATCAATTACTCACGCGCAATCAGGAATATACCGAAGGCAAAGACCAATTTGGCACTTGGGGCAAGTTTCCCCTTCTGCGAGGTGATTGGAAGCAACAAGTCAATAACCCACAACGAGCAGATGGCACATTTCATGAATATTGCCCCCCATTGCAAGTGCAATCAGAGATGGATAACCTCATCCAATGGCATTTAGAACATCTAACTGCGGATATTAGTCCAGAAGTTGAAGCCGCATGGTTGCATCATCGCTTCACCCAAATTCATCCATTTCAGGATGGCAATGGGCGGGTTGCACGCAATTTAGCGACATTAATATTTCTTCGTGCGGGGTGGTTTCCGTTGACCATTCTTAATAATGGTGATGAAACAATTGGAAGGTTAAATTATATTGAAGCACTGGAAACAGCCGATGATGGTGATTTAGAGCCATTAGTTGATTTATTTGCCCAATCTCAAAAACAAGCATTCATGCAAAGTCTAAGTTTGTCTGAAGATGTGTTGAATACTGCCAGAAATTATCAAGCCTCATTGGGTGTGATGTTTGAGCGTTTAAGAGACAAGGAAAAAAATCGCCAAGAGGAAGAATTGGCTAATCTTAAACAACGGACTGATTCATTATTTGAAAAAGGGTTATATCGGTTTAATCGAGCCAGTCAGGATATGAGAGTCGGTTTTCAAAATTTATTAAACCCACCCGATGTTAGGGTTTATTCTGCCGATAATAATAGTGACAAATCGCATTATTATCGCTACCAAATTATAGAGACTGCGAAATATCACACCTATTACGCAAATCTTGATGTTCATAAATCGTGGGTATGTTTGTCGCTTAAAAATGACGACCTAACAACTAAATTGCTTATTTCATTTCATATGTTGGGTCAAGAAGTTCGTGGTGTGATGATAGTTTCATCATGTATATGGCGTGAAAGTCCCTCTGAAGATGGGGCATTTCCTAGCATTGAAAATTTAACACCCCTTAGTCATACATTTGAAATCACATTAAATGAGGAAAATGATAGTTTGAATCGGCGCTATGAAAATTGGTTAGAAGAAATAATTGTACTCGGATTGAACTATATTGTAAAAAATATATAGTTGGTCATGGGCTAATTTATTATCTATTGAATAAATCAACCCATTATAATCTTTCAATTAGCCAACAATATCCCCAACACGCCGATTTCGCACCAGTCGCCACACCACAATAGCGACCACAATCCACGCCCATTTTGGCAGTTTACGCCGTTTTTGTGTTTCGTGTGGGGTTATATCCCCCATTGGGCGGTTAGCCAGCATGGTCTCCCAATTTGGGATTAAATCGCGCGGAGGCAGGCTATAATGGGCATTCCATAGGGTGATATAAGCCAATTCTTCGGCTTCCCATTTTTCATCATCCCAACCCAATTCTTTTTGACACATTACCCGAATACGAGGGAGATATTCTGCCCCACCATTCGCCAATAACAGCCCAATGCGGGTGCGCCGTAACAGCAAATCTTCGAGGTGCATCACACCCTCTGCCCGCGCACACCAGCGTAATTCTGCCCACAGGGTATGGGTGTTGGGGATAAATGCCAATTCATCAGGCAAGGCAATGCTCACCAACATCGGCGCATTACGGGCATAGCGCCCCAATAACCGCCGACGAATGGGGTCATCGAGGTCAATGGGCAAATCCACTTCTATCGGATTAAGGACGGGGGTTTTTCGGCTCATGGCGGGCATATTTGGCACAAATTCGGCAATGGCTTTGAGCGCATTTTGGGCAATAGCGCGGAAGGTGGTCAATTTTCCGCCTGTCACCGTGAGCAGACCATCTTCTTGCCATATCACATAATCGCGTGATTCTTTGCTGGGGTCATCTTTGCCTGTGCCGATGACAGGGCGAACACCTGCCCATGTCGCTAGGACATCATCAAGCGTGATATTCCGTGAGGGGAATTGATGTGCCACCGCCGTCATGAGATAGGCGACTTCATCTGGGCTGATACACGGCTCGATATTCAGGTCTTGGGGATGGTCAATATCGGTTGTGCCGATGAATGTCGCGCCTTCCCATGGGAGTACGAACACAGGGCGACTATCCAACGGGTGAGCAAAGCCAATGGCTTGCGCGACAGGCAACCGCCATGCAGGAAATACCAAATGACTCCCGCGTAAGGGGCGCATTTTTGGCTCTGCGCCCACTTTTCCGCGCAACATATCTGCCCATGCACCTGTGGCATTAATCACCACCTTTGCCCGCACATCTGCCACCTGCCCTGTGATAGCATCACAAATTTTGACCCCCACCACTTTATCATTTTCGCGGATGAGGTCTTGTGCTTGAACATAATTAAGGGCATGTCCACCCGCTTCTATCGCTTCTTGAATCACACGTAGGGTTAAGCGGGCATCATCGGTTTGGGCATCGCCATAACGAAAGCCCCCTTTCAGATTTTCGGTGTTGATATGAGGCATCAGCATCCGAAATTCTTCTGGCTTATAATAGCGATGTGTCCATTGCAATGCCAAGAGGTCATATATGGCGAGTCCCGCGCTATAAGTCAATTTACTCGGTGAATCGCCCTTATGGGTGGCAATCAAAAATCCAAGCGGGTCTATCAACCCCACACCATCATCCAACAAGGCTTCGCGTTCTCGCACCGATTCAAGCGTGAGTCCAACTTGCCCCGTAGCGAGATAACGCAACCCCCCATGCACCAATTTTGAAGAACGGCTACTCGTCCCCCACGCAAAATCGCGCTGTTCAACGAGTAATACCTTGATTTTGGCACGAGTGGCTTCACGCAGAATCCCTGCGCCCGTTATCCCCCCGCCTACAACGATAATATCCCAAGTTTCTCCCAATTTATCCCAAGTGGTAGAGCGCCAATTTTTTGGAAACATCATTTTATATCCTCAAAATAATTTTATTGGTCTAACAGGTAAGGGCGCAACATGTTACGCCCTTACCGCCATATATACTAAACACGCCTTGCCCGTAATCCCAAGAATAACGGAATTTCTGAATCGGCTAATTTTTCCGCACGGGTGCGATTTTGCTTGAGGCTATCTGCGCCGATGGGCAATTCTTCCATACGGTCAATCATCAGCCCTTGCATCGCCAAACTGTTGATATACTCGCTAATGGGGCGATGAAAACTAATCGTTACGCCTGTATCTTGCCCTTCATACGATTTCATCGGCACAGGCAACGGGGTGATATAACGGTCTACACGCCGATATTGCAATTTTCGCCCCTCATCGTAACCCCATCCGCTTTGGCGGGGGATTCTGAATGCGGGATGTGTCATAAATAACACCGCCCGTCCACGCGGTTTTAATGCCCATACTGCCGAGCGCAACACATCCTCTAGCGGGTTCATATCTTGAATACTGAGCAAAAAGACGATGGCATCAAACGAGCCAGCCTCTAAATATTGATTATTCTCAAGCTGTGCGGCATCGCATTGCAAAAATCGTCCGTTTTTGCCGTGATGTTTGCGGGCATATTCCAGTAATTTTGGACTCACATCCACGCCTGTATATTTTGCGCCTGCTTTGGCAATATGGGGTGCCAATACGCCTTGCCCGGCACCAATATCCAAAATTTGCTCATTGGGTTGTGGCTGGAGTAGGTCTAATACGGCGGGGACGGCAACTTTTTGGTGATGATGACTGCCCCCTTCACCCATCCATCCATTATACCAACTGGCGACTGCATCCCACCCGCTTGGGCGTTTTCTTTGATAGTGTGACATTTCGATTCCTATAAATTTTCAGCTTATCCCTATAAAGATAACGCATATTGGGCATTATGGATATTGTATTTTTCTGAATTTTCTTAGCCTGTGCTATACTCTTATTAATCAACAATAGTCATTGTTAGTTAAAGTAGCATGGAGAGGGGAAGTAAAAATGAAAAAAATTTCTCTGAGCCGACTGTCTATCATCCTCATCCTTATATTGTTGACTGCTTGTACTGGAACATCTTCGCCCCAAGCGACGGTTGTTCCTACTCAAAGTAGTTCTCGCTTATCGGAACTTCAGGCTAGTGGTCAAATTGTGATTGGTACAGCCATCACCCGCCCCTTTGAATATCGTGATGAACAAACAAATGAACTCATCGGCTTCGATGTGGATTTGATGACTGCTATCGTCAGCTCGTTGGGCATAGAAATTGTATGGCGTGAAATGGCATTTGCCGATTTGCTCCCAGAACTACAGGCAGGTAATTTGGATGCGGTGATTGCAGGGATGTATATCACGGAAGCGCGTGAAGAATTGGTGGATATGAGCAACCCCTATGTGCAAACAGGCTTGGTCATGGCAACCCACGCAGGAATTACCGATATTGCCACCATACAAGACCTCGCTGGGCGTACAGTGGGGGTTAAAGAGGGGTCTACAGGCGAGCGATATGCCATTAGCCTGCGTGATGAACAAGGTATTGGGTTGGAATTGCAACGGTATACAGACACCCTCGACTCATTAGACGATTTAGATGCGGGGTTGGTGGATGTGGTTTTTAACGATTACATCAATACCCTAGAATATATCAAAACACATCCTAATGTGAGTGTAGTAGGCGACATTTTACAACCTGCGGGGCTAGGAATTTCGGTGCAAGCGGGTGATGCCGATTTACTCAATTTTATCAATAGCTCACTGGCAACCCTAGAAGCAAATGGCAACATTCAAGAGTTGTTTAATAAGTGGATTAATCCGGAGTCCCAATGATGAGCCTCTTTCGCCACCTACAATTTCGCTTGTTGCTCGTGCTTATTGTGGTGGCGAGTGTACCAATTGGCGTTGTCTCCATCATCAATTATAGTGCAACGACCAACCTTGTTACAGAAGAAGTAGAAGCCCGTCAAACGGAAGTCACCCATATCATCTCCGAACAAGTGACATTATTTGTTAAAGATATTACAAGTACGCTACAAGTCATTGGGCGTGCTGGCTTTATAGTGTCGTTTGATTCTGAACAATTGAATAATTATATTGCCAATTACCTCTCACCATCAGGCGATGACACCTCAATTTATCGTAGTATTTGGTTGATGAATGCCGATGGTAACGAAATTGCGGGTATATTCAACGGGGAACGCCTGTCACAAGAGACCATGCGGAATCGTGCAGAAGATGAAATTTTCTTTCGTCCAAAACGGGGCGAAACCTATTTTAGCAATGTGCGGGTCATCAATCAGTCGCCAGAAATCAGCTTGAGCGTCCCCATTTATGATAATGCAGGGGTATTTGTTGGAGTGGTTGGCGCAATTATTGATTTAGAAACAGCATGGGATATTATCCGCGATTTGCAATTGGGGCAAACAGGATATGCCATGTTGCTGGATAGGCGTGGAAATGTCATGGTACATCGTGATAGTGCGGTGGTAGATGCCCGTTATAATGTGGCAGATTCGCAACCATTTGTCGCCGCCCTACGTGACGAAACAGGTGTTGTTTATCAGTATAATAGCCCCATTGGGGGGAATGTTGTGGGGAGCGCACAACCCATTATGGGACCCAATTGGATATTAATGGTCGAGCGCCCCACACAGGAAGCCTTTGCGCCCATTTCCCAAGCTGTTCAAAATATTTTTCTGGGATTGGTCATCGCCATTGTCGTATCGGCACTCATCAGTCTATTGCTCTCACGGCAAATCGCCCGCCCCATCATTGCCTTACGCAATGTGGTACAGCAATTTGGTGCAGGCGCATTAAATATTCGGAGTCAGGTAAGTAGTCAAGATGAAATTGGGCAGTTATCAGAAGGCTTTAATGCAATGGCAGAACGCCTCAAGACACGCATTGAAGAAATTAACCTCAAAAATAATGAATTGCAACTGGCAAATGAAAAGGTCATCGAAGCCTCACGCCTCAAAGATGAGTTTTTAGCGGTTATGAGTCATGAACTCCGCACCCCATTAAGTGCCATCATGGGCTTTTCTGGTGTTTTATTGATGGATAACGAATTAAACGAAAAACAAGCGTTTCAAGTACAACGTATCGAGACCAATAGCGAGCGATTGCTCAACCTCATCAATGATATTTTGGATATTAGCCGCATCCAAGCCGGGCGCATGAGTTTTCATCCTGTTAAATTGAATATCGAACAAACGATTAAACGAATTCATGAACAATTAGCAATATTGGCAAAAGAAAAAAATTTGGCATTTACCTATACCATAGATGAGCAACTACCCAAAGAGATATTCATAGATGAAGATTCATTCATCAAAATTATCACCAATCTATGTTCTAATGGCATCAAATTCACCCATGAGGGGTCTGTTACAATTGAGTTGTACAAAGAAGATGTCATGCTCGTTATCCGTGCCAGCGATACGGGTATTGGAATCCCTGCACACATGCAGGATATTATTTTTGAAGAATTTAGGCAAGTAGATAGTTCATCCCAACGGTCATATGGCGGAACAGGACTTGGACTCGCTATTGTACGTCGGTTAACTATGGCATTAGGAGGTAAGGTCACGGTCAAAAGTAGAATCAATGAAGGTAGCATTTTCACCGTGACACTACCATTTATTGAACAAAGCGCATAACGACATGAGGAGGCACAGCCATGTTCAAAATCAACGCAGAATTACTCAAAAATTGGACAGTTTTGGTTATAGATGATGAACCCGATAGTCTTATGCTGGCACAAATGTTATTAGAGCGTTGTGGGGCAACAGTTTTGACTGCAGTCAACGGCAAAGAGGGTTATGACCTCATCGAAAAACACCGTCCACATTTTATCTTATCTGATTTATCTATGCCCGTTTTAGATGGATGGGGCATGAATGAACTGATACAACAAGACCCTAACTTGCGGACAATTCCCATTATTGCCTTTACCGCCCACGCCATGATAAAAGACCGTGAACGGGCTATTGCGGCGGGATTTCATAATTACATCACAAAACCGCTTACACCAAGAACTTTTATCCAAAATTTGTTAAAATTGTTATTGGATGTGCCAGATTTACACGACCAACTCGCCTCCGCTTTAGAAGAAGATAACTAATATGCGTCTATTAATTGTTGAAGATGAACCCGATACCCTACAAGTGATGAGTAGTTTGCTCAAATTTGTGAATATTCAAAGTGATGGCGCTATGAGTGCCGAAGAAGCTATCCATCAATTACAACAAAACCAGTATGATGCGGTTATCATTGATTTTGCCCTACCCGGTATGGATGGATTTGGGTTATTGAGCGAAATTCGTGCCAACATCCATCTCAAAGATTTGCCATGTATTGCTGTGACTGCTTTTCACTCCGCCGAAGTCAAAAAACAAGCCTCAGAAGCAGGCTTCAATGGCTATTTTACGAAACCTGTAAATACCCGTAATTTTGCTAATGATATATTGGCGGTCATTAGAAAAAATTAGTAACAAAAGACACAAAAATTGATTAGCATTATTAACACAATATCTGCTAAAATCTCACCTCAATCATATCTGCTTGCATATTACGCTACAATAAATGCAATTTTTGTTTGGAAAAGTGAGATGATTTTATGAAAACCGCGACCAAGCAATATAGTACATCCTTGTTTGTTATTCTGATTGGTGTATTTTTTCTCATCGCTTGCACCCCCAACACCCCAGAGCCAGAAAATGCCACACCACCGCCATTAGCCGATGTCTTGCGCCTTCATAACTGGCAAGATGATATTCCACAAGAAATTTTAGATGCCTTCACAACCGAAACAGGTGTCCGTATTGAACTGACCACCTATGAATCTCAAGATGAAGCCATCACGAATTTACGCAATGGCGATAGCTATGATGTGGTCATTCTCAATAACGAATGGGTGGCGGTGGCAATAGCAGAAGACCGTTTAGCCCAGCTCGATTTTGGCATTTTGACCAATTTCCGCAATATCTCACCCAATTTTAGAGACCTCGCCTATGACCCACAAAATCGCCATTCTATCCCTTACAATTGGGGGACTGTGGGCTTGGTGGTGAATCCAGAAAAAATAGATTTTCCAATCACCAGTTGGTCAGATTTATGGGATAGCCGTCTGGCAGGCAAAATCGTCATTTGGAATGGGCAAAGAACCCTCATCGGGATGGCACTCAAGACGCTTGGTTATAATGCCAATACGACCAATTTAGACGAATTGGCACAAGTCGAAACCAAATTGATGGAATTGCGCCCCAATGTCTTGACATTTGTTGGGGCAAGTGCAGAGGTTGTGCCACTTCTCACCACAGGCGATGGTGCAATCGCACTCGGTTATGTGGGTGATATTTTTGCCGCCCAAGCCGAAGGATTCACCTTTGAGTATATTCTGCCAGAAGAAGGCACATTGCTCTGGGGTGATAATTTTGTCATCCCAAAAAACAGCCCCAGTATCTATACAGCGCATGTTTTCTTGAACTTTTTATTGCGTCCAGAGAGTGCCGCGAGTATTCTGGAATATAATTTTTATTCGACCCCCAATGAAGGGGTGGCGCAATTGGTCGCAGAAGAAATTCGCAATGACCCACTCATCTTTCCGCCGAATGATGTTTTATCAGATGCCTCATTACTCTTGGCACTTCCGACAGAAATAGAAGCCCGCTATGCCGAAATTTGGCAATTATTTGTGGCAGGAGAAATGCCATGACACAATCCTCACCCGCAACAAAAAAAACACTTAGTTTGAGGCGAGCGGTCATTTTGGCGCAAGCCATTGGGTTTTTGGTCATCCTACTGGTCATCAGTTTGGGTGTATATGTATTCATTTTTAATTCAGAGCAAACCCTTTGGCAAGGTCGTCAAAGCGATTTTGCACAAACCGCCGCCCGTTTGGTGAACGATAATTTGCGCCAATCTGCCGCCTTCTTAGACATCATCAACGATTTAGATGATGATGAACATTTTTCCGATATTGTTTCAAATATCGCCAGCAAATATCCCACCATTCAAGAAGTCATTGTCCTCGATGCCGATGCCAATATCCTCGCTATTTCATCCACAGATACCCCTGTATTAAGCAATTTATTCACCATTCAACAATCGAATTGGTTTTTAAGTGCCAAAGCAGGCGATAGCTACTTGGGTAACTTGCAATTTTCTGCACAAAATAAGCCATATATCATCCTTGCCCGTCCATTTGAACGGACTGGCGGAGCAATCGCCATTCGGCTTGATATGGAAATCCTCAATGAGGTGGTACGTGGGATTCGCTTTGGCGATACAGGTAATGCCTATCTTGCCGATAGTGATGGTCAGATTTTGGCGCATAATGATTTTAGCATCGTAGAGCGCAACACCAGCATTGCTGGTCGGCTTGAATTAGAACAAGCACTCAACCAAGAAGGGATTAATTTTAGCGCCTATTTCAACTTTTTGGGGCAAGAAGTGATTGGGTCTAGTCTAAAGATTGAAGGGACAACTTGGTTTGTCTTTACCGAAGTCGAGCAAGAAGAAGCCTATGCCACCAGTGGTAATGCACTTGTCTTTTTGGGTGGGGGCTTAATTTTACTATTTGTGATGGTAATTTTATTCACCATCGGCTTTTTACAACGGTTGGTATTCTCACGCATCGAAAAATTACAAACTGCCGCCAATCAGGTCACGGCAGGCGATTTGAGCGTGCAAGTTCCGATTAAGCGTATGGACGAAATTGGCTTGTTAACCAGTGCCTTCAATACCATGACCACCGCCCTCAATAAAAATAATGAGGATTTGCGTCATGCCCGTGATGAAGCCATTGATGCTAAAGAGATTGCCCAAGAGAATAACCGTCTTAAATCTGAATTTTTGTCTACCATGAGTCACGAACTCCGCACACCACTCAATGCCATCGAAGGATTTACGGGGATTATGTTGGGCGGGATGGGGATTGAATTGGATATGAAAGCGCGTGGGATGGTGGAGCGCATTTCTACCAACAGTAAACGGTTGGTAGATTTGGTAAATGACTTCCTCGACTTATCGCGTATTGAATCGGGGCGCATGGATTTGGTGGATGTGCCATTTTCACCCAGTGATTTGGTCGAAAAATGGCGCAGGCAATTGAGCGTTTTGGCAGACCAAAAAGACTTGCTCTTCACCGTAACAGTAGACCCATCCCTACCAGCCCGTTTGTTGGGAGATGATGATGCCCTCAGCAAAATTGGTCAAAACCTGCTCGGTAATGCCTTCAAATTCACCGAACAAGGACGTGTCACATTAGACCTAAAGCGTGATGGCGACAATTGGCAAATTATCGTCAGTGATACAGGCATTGGTATCCCATCCCACGCCCATGATTATATTTTTGATGAATTCCGCCAAGTAGATGGGTCATCTACCCGTAAATATGGCGGGACAGGGCTTGGATTAGCCATTGTGCAAAAATTGGTGCGCCTGATGGGAGGGACAATCCGCTTAGAGAGTGAATTGGGTGAGGGTAGTACGTTTATCGTGACATTACCGCTCAAATCAGCCGAAACACAAACTGCGGGGGTGTTGACATTATGACAACTATTCCACAAGATTTACTCGCCAATTGGGAAATTATGGTGGTAGATGATGAAGATGATAGCCTCGAAGTCGCACGGTATATCCTCACTTTTTATGGAGCAACCGTGCATACCGCTATCAATGGTGTGGATGCGCTCAAAGTATTAGAGACGGTGCGCCCACGCTTCATCATCTCCGATATTTCGATGCCACAAATGGACGGATGGGCGTTAATCGCCAAAATCCAAGAAGATGTCGCCCTAAAAGATGTCCCTGTGATTGCACTCACCGCTCATGCGATGCGTGGCGATAGAGAAAAGGCAATTTCTGCCGGATTTCATAATTATCTGATAAAACCCCTCACCCCAAGCACCTTTATGGCGCAATTGGTACGGTTATTGATTGATATACCGCAATTTGAGGGGCAATTTAAGCATGTCGAGTTATAGGGCATGAGTTTTCATGCCCACAGTAGATAAAGATGGCAAACCCGCCATCTAATAGAAAAGGAAGAAACGCACACCATGTTAGAATTTAGTCGTATTTTAGTCGTTGAAGATGACCCCGATGGGCAAGTCGTGGTCTCACATGTGGTCACACAAACCCTTGCCATGCCAGTGGATGTGGCGAAAAATGCCAAAGAAGCCCTAAAATTTTTATCAGAGCAAGCCAATGCCTATCGTGTGGCAATCATTGACCTCTCTATGCCCGAAATGGACGGCTGGCAATTATTGAGTACCATTCGCAACAACCCCGCTACAGCAGAATTACCCTGTGTGGCAATGACAGCCTATCATTCATCCAGAACACGCGAAGAAGCCCTTAAAAGCGGATTTGTGGGGTATTTTTCTAAGCCGATAGACACAGTAACATTTACCCAACAATTAAAAAAATTCATGGGGTAAAAATTATCCTATACCTAATATGAGAATGGGCGCAACATGTTGCGCCCTTACGCTCCATCTAGGCTCAATCTTAATCACCCGGATTCGATAAAAAAAGCATGTGGGCGGTGCAAACATACCAATGGGGTTCTATTTTTTGCTTTAGATAAATCATTGAAGAGCTATTGCTATCATTGCATATCGCATCTTTTTCAATTTCGGATTCAATTTCGACATAAAGCACAAAGTAATTAAATAATTCCAATGGATAAAAAGCGACTGTTAGCCCTCTGTCATCAGAATTTACGTGCAGACATCCAATACTCGACACATGATAAAGGGGTAATGGTGGGTCACAAACAGGTTGAGATAAATTCCGTGTTTTTGCCAATGCGACCACCGCCTCATAATCGGCACGATACTGAAGGAAATGGATTTTCTCTGGCGTATCGGGTTGTGGGGGAAGTGGTAAAGTAATGACGATGGCTATACAGATAAACAGAAAAATAATGAGCATAGGGCTACCATTTCCTGTCACATTTGCTCGCCATATCAGCCATAAAGCCCCTATAAAAATTGCTAAAAGAAATGCACCTACCCCAATAATTGTAGCCTGTAGTGGTTCGCGCAAGCCTAATAAGTGTGTAAATAAAACCCACTTAACAGTTACCATAATCACCGTAAAAACGAGTACAGTTACTATTGGGCGGAATATATCAGATGTGAGTAAGCCTTTTAATCCCATGATTTAGCATCCTGTGGGGGTTGTAATATTCGGATTTTCGCCAATGGCATTGAGGTCATAGCGCAAAAATAATTGACCTGTGAGGGGCAGTGTGGAATCGAATAGCGTTATCAGCACATTTTCCACGTCCAAATTGACATAATAGCGAATAACGGCATTTCGGCTGGGTGCAATCCATAATTCGCCCGTCATGGTGATGATGCGTCCAAATTCGCCCAATTGCACTTGTGGCATGACCAGTTGGTCGGCGGTGATGTCGAAGCGCCACACCTCTTCCCCATTTAATACCCCTTTAGATGCCCCTGGTGTGGCAAAAGTCACCCCACCGAGCAAATCGCCTGCACGTAAATCTGCCACGAGGGGCGCAAGTTCATCTTGAATATCAGTTAAACAGGTATTTTCGCGCACGATGAACGTTTTTTGTCCCAATCGCACCCCTTCTAATACCGTCCCATCGGCTTCGCCAAATAATTCCCCCACACCCGATATAACGGTGCGCCGTTGATTGCCCAATTGATTAAACCATACCTGTAACCCCGCTTCAAATTCGACAGGGCGCGGTGTATTAGAAAAAACACCCGTGAAGCGCATGGTGGCTTCATAGCGCCAATTTGGAAGCAATGGCAGATTATCATCAATCATGGGGAAGGTCACGCCATTATTGAATGGCACAGGGGGCGCATTTTGGGTTTGGATAACTGCTGTTTCGAGTGCATCCACAGAGGGGATACGGGTGGGCAAATCGGCGGGGGTCTGTCCGCGTGGGGTGCATCCGACTAGCAGGGCTAAACAGGTGATATAGGCAAAAAATCGTTTATTCATCATCATCTTTTTCTACTTCTGCCCACATTTCTTCAATTGTCATCATAGGTTCACCACGTTTAATAGCCAACATAGATTCACGAATATCGTCTAAAATTTCTTCTTTGGTTGGCTCAATCTCTAATTCTTCTACCACTCGCATCATATAGGCTTCTACTGAATGATGCCCATATTCATGCGCCAATTTTTGTAACCGCTCAAATTGGCTTTTTGTGATTTCAATACACAATTGAACCATAATTTTCTCACTTAATCCCATATATGAATAAATTATAGCCGATAAGAGAAAAATGGGGATGTTCTTGATGTGGAAAGGTGGCGGACATACAAATCTGGCGATTTTAGTCCGCCATTACGCATCAAATAAGCGGGTTTTATAATGGCGGATATACACGCTTCACGCTAATCCGCCACAAATCACCTACCATCACAAACGCGGGTCTATCGGCTCACTTTCGAGCGCCAAAATGCCAAATACGCATTCATGGATACGGCGCAACGGCTCATGTGCTACAAATCGCTCTAATGCCTCTATCCCCAGTGCAAATTCGCGCAGGGCAAAATTACGTTTGCGCCCAATATTGCGCTCCCGCAACAAATCCAGATGGTCAACATATTCTGCGCCATAAATAATCCGCAGATACTCACGTCCACGCACTTTGAGGGCGGGTTGAATCACCCCGCGACTGCCCATGTGCAAAAAGTCCATTGGCTTCACGACCATGCCTTCCCCACCGCGTTCTGTCATAGCACCCCACCATGCCACACCCGCTTCTACACTGGCATCATCATTTAGCGATACCACCTGATAAGCGGTTGGGAAAATGCGGTTATCATCGGTGGTTTGTAATTTGGCGAGGGTCTCCATGTGCCAAATATGGGTTTTATCCACATGCACAGCACCTTCTGTCGCCAAAAGATGAAATGGTGCAAGGCGCAAATCATCCACACCGCGCACATCCCAACAATAGCGCCGATACGCTTCAATATAATCGCTGATATGACCCGCCCGCCGTGTATATTTATCCAACAAGGGTGCAATTTCTGGATAATTGGGCGAGGCAGTCTCTAATGCCCCAATAACCGCCCCTAATGCCCTACTTGCAGATGCCCCTACCGCCGCATATTGGTCTTGGAGTAAGGCTTGTGCTTTTGCCGACCATGGCATCAGTTCACAATCCAATACCATCCAATTGGTTTGAAATTCATCCCATAAATTGGCGCGGGTGATTGCCCCGTCCAGATGGTCAAGCAAGGCATTTTCGAGTGTACTATCATCAAAAAAGCGCCGTCCTGTGCGCGTATAGATGATGCCCCGCCCCTCATCCATCACCCCAAAGCGGGTTTGTGCGACAGATTCATCTTTGCAAATAATCACCACCGCCCGCGACCCCATGTGTTTTTCTTCGCAGACGACTTGTTGCACACCCATATCCCGATAATACGAAAAGGCTTGTGCGGGATGTTCGAGCAAATTTGGCAATTCACTGGTAGCCACAGGCGACATCGTTGGTGGAAGATAAACCAGCCATTTTGGATTCACCGCAAATCGGCTCATCACCTCTAAGGCGGCTGTCGCATTTTCTTGGCGGATTTGCACCTTGCCGTCCAGACGGGTTTCAATAAATCGCTTGCCCATCGGGTCATCTACCACCAACACATCAGAAATAGACAAGTAGTCATCTAATTGTTGTTGGATGGTCAATATAGCGGTTTCATCCACCAAAAAAGGTCGTGATGGCACAGCATATTGTTGGATAGATGGTACAGACACCACCTCTTTTTCTGGGTATCGCAATGCGGTTAATGCCCCGCCGAATACACATCCTGTATCAATATTGAGCGTATTATTGACCCATTGCGGTTTGGCAATCGGTGTATGCCCATAGACCACCATCGCAGTCCCACGATACCCCGATGCCCAATCACGACGGACAGGCAATCCCAAATCGTCTGTTTCGCCTGTTGTATCCCCATACATGACAAATGCCCGCACCGCGCCCGATGCCCGCCCAATCATGTCCTCTTTTATACCCGCGTGGGCAACCACCAAAGCCCCACCATCCAAGACATAATGGCTGACCAATCCATGCAAAAATGTCGAGAGTTGCGTCATAAATTCACGGGATTCGCCCGCCAATTGTTCCAGTGTTTTTTCTAGCCCGTGTGTGACGCTAACCTTGCGTCCGCGCAATTTACGCGAGAGTTTATCATCATGATTGCCAACCACACAAGGCATGACCCTCTTTGACCATATTCATGACCAATTTGAGGACATCGGGTGTTCTAAGTCCTCTGTCTATCAAATCCCCTACAAAAATGGCTTTACGCCCCTCTGGGGGAATGACATGATGTGTTTCTGAATTGACCTCATAGCCCAATTTTTTGAGCAACAGCACCAATTCATCATAGCATCCATGAATATCGCCAATGATGTCGAAAGGACCTGTTTCGTGTTTGAGATTGCACCACAACGGCTCACGGATAATGCTCACATCCGCCACTTGTTGAGGCGATTTAAGGATATGCACCGCACGAAATCCTTCTCGCTCTAATCCATGAAGCGATTGATAGAGTTGTTGCCGTTGCCGTTTAATCACATGGTCGCCGAAATCACGGTTAGCACGCCCAATATTGCGCTCCAAACACACCTTCTCAGACATATTCAACACAATGGCAACCGATAGGGTATGTTGGCTCTGTGCCAATTCTACTAATCGTCTCCGTGCCTCTGGTTGCACATTCGTGGCATCAATCACCGTCAATTTCATGCGTGCAAGGCGCTTTTTGGCGATAGTATGCAACACATCAAAGGCATCTTGGCTGGCAGATTGGTCAGATTCATCATCCGATACCCAAGCCCGCAGTGTATCGGATGATAAAATTTCGGTGGGTAAAAAATGGTGATGGGCAAAGGTGGATTTACCACTGCCAGAAGCACCAATCAATACCACCAAACAAGATTCAGGAATAGCGATGGTCGTCATGATTGCCTCTCAAACTGTGCCAATTGACTCGGTGCGCCAACAAGGGGGTCTGGTGTTCCAAGCGGAGCAAATTGCACCTTATAGCCATGTTTTTGGGCAATATTCTGCGCCCATGCTTCAAATTCGGCGCGTGTCCACTCAAAACGATGGTCAGCATGGCGAAATGCCCCTGCATGGAGCATGGGGAAATTCACATTATATTCGCTATTCGGCGTGGTAATAATGACGTATTTGGGGCGTGCCACATCAAAGACCACACGCTCAAATGCCACCAAACGCGGGGCATCTAAATGCTCTATTACCTCAACAATGGCGGCGGCATCATAGCCTATAAGACGCAGGTCATCATACATCAACGACCCATGAATGAGTTGAATACGAGCGCGTTGGTCATCTGGCATATTTTTGAGTCGTAGTCGGTGTTGAGCGCGTTCTAAACTGCGAAATGCAACATCCATCCCCACAATTTCAGTAAATTGAGCCTCTGCCAGCAATTTTTCGAGCAATTGCCCTTCTCCACAACCTAAATCCAAGACCCGCTTTGCACCCAACGCTTTGAGGCGCGAAGCCACTGATATGAGACGAATTTGATGCAAATTGATGGGGGCTTCGAGGCTTTGCTCAGGAGACGGCACATCATCATCTGGGCTATCTTCGGATAAGAGCCGTTCAAGGGCTTGTTGGGTGAGGCTATGTTGATGGCGCAAATAGCGTTTGGTGATGAGATTATAACGCGGATGTGATGCCAGCCATGATTCGCCATAGCGGAGCAATTTTTCGATTTCATCAGTGCTGACATAATAATGTTTTTCATCATCCAAAACAGGGATAAGGACATATAAATGCGATAACACCGTTTTGAGTGGCGCGGTGATACTCAGGGTAAGGGTGTAATAATCACTATCTCCCCACGCGGGAAATGCAACATCCAGTGGGTAATTTTCGATAGTGATGTCGTATCCCAACGGCGAAAACAGGTCATAGAGCAATTCTGCCCCGCCTTTGCATGGCACAGCCACCAATTGAACCGTGAGGGGAATGGGTATATTGACCACATCAGCGCGGTCTGTGCTTTTGCCTTTGAGCGCCGAGCCATACACGTTGGCAATTGCCACACTCATAAATGAGGAAGTGGCATACGGACGGTCATTAACATATTGGCGCAGGGCAAAATTATTTTCTGTGCCACGCCGTACCAAACTCACAGGATTAATATCAAGAAATAGGCAAGCAGTACAAAGTGTATCGGTGGCATGAGTATAAAACACGTGAACATCGCCAAATGGCAATTCAAACGTCTGAAAGCGAGCAGGATGTTTATGCAACAAATAACTTAAATCCGTCGCAGGTTGATGGGTCGTGCTAATGGTCAATAACATAGTATTCTTCAGTTGTGGGTAAGTTTGTCGGATAATTCGGATTATAGAGCATTGACACCTGCAAAAAAAGGGGAGTATAATTCCACGCGCTAACCCAAACCAATGGGCGCAAATATGAGGCTTGAAAAAAGCACCTTGTTGATGCTATAATATCCTCATCATGAAGAAAAACTTGTAACTTGTCAGAATGCCTTCGTAGCTCAATTGGCAGAGCACATTACTTGTAATAATGCGGTTATGAGTTCGAGTCTCATCGAGGGCTATTGAGTCTCAAGTTACAATGTTAACAACCAAATATGGGTCAGTGTCCCGAGCGGCAAAGGGGAGTGACTGTAAATTACTTGTGTTTACACTTCGTAGGTTCGAGTCCTACCTGGCCCACTGGAACAATGTTCCAAATAGAACTGCCTATGTAGCTCAGTGGTAGAGCGCTTTCTTGGTAAGAAAGAGGTCATGGGTTCAATCCCCATCATAGGCTTTTGTCATCACTGAGTAAAATTGTTTTTTTGAGGAGTAAGTGGTCACATGGCAAAAAAAGGCAATCGCATCGTTGTGAAAATGCGTAGCAGTGAAAGCGGTCACATCTACATTACCTATAAAAACCGCCGTAATGACCCAGCACGCTTGGAACTCAAGAAATATGATCCATTTGTGCGCCGTCATGTCGTTTATAAAGAAGCAAAATAGGTTGTGGCGGTAATACGCCATTTGTGATATACTGGTAGGATATAGGGGTGTAGCTCAATTGGCAGAGTAGTAGAGTCCAAATCTATTGGTTGCGAGTTCAAGTCTTGCCACCCCTGCAAAAACCCTAAAGCACCGTCAATTTGACGGTGTTTTAGTTACTATCCACAGTGTACAATAGACACATATCTGTTTACTGATGATAAAAATAGAGTGATTAAAGGAGACATCCTTCTCATGGCACAAGAGGCTCGCAAACGCGGTAGCGTGGCAGAAGAAGAATTAGAAGAAGTCGAGGAACTTGAAGAAGAACTCGACGATGATGAATCTGAGGGCAAAGGGTATACCGAGCGTAAAGGTCGCGCTACCCCAGGCAAGCGGAGTCGTCAAGAAGCAACCGAAGAACGTGGCAATTTTGTTGTCCGTTTTTTTAGAGGACTTCGTGAATATTTACGTGGTGTGAAAGAAGAACTCGAAAAAGTGGTGTGGCCCACCCGTGAAGAACTCAGCCGTTTGGCACGTATCATTTTGGTAGTGACACTTTTTGCGGCACTTGTACTTGGGGTTATGTCGTTTGTCTTTACCGAACTGTTTGTTCAGGGCTTTAACAACAACATCGTGTTCTTGCTATTTTTTGTTGGTGTTGGTGTGATTTATTTTGTGGTAGGTCGCATCTTAAAGAGTAGCGATACATCGCCCTACTAAATCATTTAGAGTGAATAAAGGCACAACCACCCATGCCAGAAAAGAAAGAAAAATCAAAAAAGAATTACGACCCAGAACCCATTGACTTGTCAACGGAGTATGATGCCAACCCAATTTTAGATGACCCCCCTGTGGGCGATCTTGAGGCACAAAAATATTGGTATGTGGTACATTGCTATTCTGGATACGAAGAAAAAGTCCGTTATGCCATTGAACAACGTATCGAAACCATGGGCATGACGGGTAGCATTTTTGATGTGATTGTTCCCGAAGAGGAAGAAATCGAAATCAAAGATGGCAAACGGCGCACCATCAAACGGCGCATTTTCCCCGGATACATCCTCGTCCAGATGAAAATGGATGAAGATTCATGGTATGTGGTGCGAAATACACCCGGTGTCACCGGATTCGTGGGCATGGGCAACGACCCTACTCCACTCCGTAAAGAAGAAGTTGACCAAATTATGTCGCGCATGTCCGATGAAGCGCCAAAAATCAAGGTCAATTTCAAAATTGGACAACGTGTCCGCATTGTGGACGGTCCATTCAATGACTTCATTGGCGAAGTAGCAGATATTGATGTAGATAAGTCCAAAGTGCGCGTCATGGTCAATTTCTTTGGTAGAGAAACGCCTGTGGAGCTAGATTTCTTAGAAGTTGAGAAGGTATAAGCAAAAATCGTATGATTGGCTATGGCGATTTTTGCGATTTTCGGGTAAATTTACCCACCGCAGTCATTAACACGAGTTTATAGCCAGAAGAGGATTTAGATGGCAAAGAAAGTTAAAGCGATTGTCACCCTCCAGCTCAATGCTGGCAAAGCCAATCCCGCCCCCCCCGTCGGTCCGGCGTTGGCGCAACACAATATCAACATCATGGCGTTTGTGAAAGAATACAACGCCCGTACCAGCGCCCGCATTGGTGAAATCATCCCTGCTGAAATCACCGTTTTTACAGATGGCTCGTTCAAGTTCATCTTGAAAAGCCCACCCACCTCTTTCTTGATTAAGAAGGCGGCTGGTGTAGATAAGGGGTCTGCAACCCCCAATACGCAATTGATTGGTAGCATTACCCGCAAACAAGTGCGTGAAATTGCCGACATCAAACGTGAGGATATGAACGCCCTCGATATTGATTCTGCTATGCGCCAAATTGAAGGTACTGCCCGTCAAATGGGAATCACTGTTAAGGATTAGTTTTTTTAGTCGTGGGAGGGCGCAGAAACGCCCATTTGACCACAGGAGAAAATCATGTCTGGAAAGCGTTATACCGAGTTACTCAAGAAATTCAATCGTGACCAATACTACCCATTGGCAGAAGCGGTCACATTGGCAAAATCTATGGCAACCGCCAAATTCGATGAAACCCTCGAAATCCACTTCCGCTTAGGGATTGACCCCCGTCATAGCGACCAACAAGTCCGTAGCACCGTTTTGTTGCCACATGGCTTGGGCAAAAAAGTGCGCGTATTGGTCTTTGCAGAAGGTGAAGATGCTCGTGCCGCCGAAAGCGCAGGGGCAGACCTCGTTGGTGATGACGAAATGATCCAAAAAATCTTAAAAGAAGGTTTCTTGGAATTTGATGCCACCATCGCTGTGCCATCTATGATGAAGAAAGTCGGTGTTGTGGCGCGTGTATTGGGTCCTCGTGGGCTTATGCCAAACCCCAAAGCAGGAAGCGTTGTTCAACCAGAAGATTTGGGACGTGCTATTGATGAACTCAAAGCAGGTCGCGTGGAATTCCGCAACGATAAAACAGGTAACTTGCACATTCCACTGGGCAAAGCCAGTTTTGATGTCCAAAAACTCATTGAAAATGCCCAAGCTGTCGCTAATGCCGTGTTAGCACAACATCCAAGCACCATGAAGGGTATTTATGTCCGCCGTGTCGTGGTGACATCCACCATGAGTCCCGGTGTGCGTGTCGAACCCAATACCCTCAACGCATAACTTCCTTCCCCATACAATCAATAAAAAGAGATGTGCCATGTTGCCATCTCTTTTTTGATTCCTCTCATTTTTACCTCATTTGCACCAACCCCTAATCTGGTTTATAGTTATTCAAATAGTTTCAAATGGATAGCTGAATAAACTACGTAAAGGAAAAATACATGCGAATTTTAGTTATTGGTGGTACACACTTCATTGGTTTGGCGTTGGTGAACCAGTTACACACGATGGGGCATACGGTTGGGGTCTTTCATCGCGGGCAAAGCGATACCCCCCTACCCGATGGTGTCGTGCGTATTTTAGGCGATATGAATCAGCTAACCGATTCTCGCGCCGATTTTGCCACTTTTGCCCCCGATATCGTCTTGCACAACATGGTGATGAACACCAATCATGTGAATCAATTGATAGATACCTTCTCTGGGATGGTATCCCGCATTGTCATGACCAGTAGCATGGATGTTTATCGTGATTTTGGGCGCTTATTGGGCATCGAAGAGTCTCCCATCGAAACTGACATCCTCACCGAAGACTCGCCCCTACGGACGGTGTTATATCCGCATCGGAGTCGCTCTGGCGATGACCCCAACCATCTGTTTTATCATTACGATAAAATCCCGTGTGAAGATATTCTCCTCCATACGCCAGCTATCAAAGGGACGGTGTTACGCCTGCCAATGGTGATTGGTGAGCGCGATAAGCAACGTCGCCTCTATGGATTTCTGACCCAAATGCAATCGGGTAGAAAAACCATTGTTATGGATGAAGATTATGCCAAATGGCGCTCGACTTATGGGTATGTGGAAAATGTCGCTAAAGCGATGGCGCTGGCTTGCTTGGATGACCGCGCCAGTGGGCGCATTTATAATGTCGCAGATGGCATTTTTGATAGTTTGAGCATGGCGCAAAAGGTCAAAAGCGTGCTAAATTGGGAAGGGCGCTTTGTGGTATTACCCGGTGACCAATTACCCGAAGTCTTGCGGTTTGGCAGTGTACCGCAATCATTACAAGTATCTTCAGAGCGGATTGAGCGTGAATTGGGCTTTGTGCGCGATGTGACTTTTGATGACGGTGTAGCCCGCACCATTGCGTGGGATATAGCCAATCCGTTGCCAACACTCCCACCACAATTTGAGCCAAATTATGAGGCGCAAGATGCGGTTTTGGCAACATTAAATGATTAAAATTTGCACAGAGGACTTTCCTTTTGCGAACAATCGTGCTATCCTATAAGAGTGTTTGTGTGCATGATGCGCGTTAGATAAAATCAGATGAGAATAGAGAAAAAGGTATGCACATGGCAACTCCGTTACGCTGTATTGGCGTATTAGCCCATCCTCTACGCCCCCAAACCTACCCCATCGCGGAGCAACTGCAAGCCGCCATTCGGAGTCGTGGGATTGAGACATGGGGCTATACGGCATGGAGACCAGAAGATGTCATCAATGATATTCCCCACGCCGATTTGGTCATTGCCATTGGTGGCGATGGGGCGATGTTGCGTTCTGCGCGGGTTTGTGCGGCACATAGCGTCCCCATTTTGGGGATTAATATGGGGCAACTCGGATTTTTGACCGAAATTATGGATTATACCCAGTGGCAAAATCAGCTCGAAACCGTGTTGCAAGGTGATTATTGGATAGAAACCCGTGCGATGCTTCATGCCCAAGTACGCCGTAACAACCAACTCATCGCCCAAAGTGATGCCCTTAATGATGTGGTCATCAGTGGCAGTACCGTTGGGCGCATGATAAAACTCAAAACCTATGTGGATAACGACTGGCTGACCACCTATCACGCAGATGCACTCGTAATTGCCACCGCAACAGGCTCAACAGCGTATGCGTTGGCGCTAGGCGGTCCCATTTTGCCCCCAGAATTGCGAAATATCCTCATTGTGCCATCCGCACCCCATTTGAGCATGGAACGCCCCATTGTTTTGGCAGATGGGGCGCGGGTGGTGGTACATCCAACCGCTATCAACGACAACCACATGCTCATTTCGGTGGATGGACAAACGTTATGTGAACTTCAAACAGACGATGTAGTCAATATTCAAGTGAGCGAAAATGCGTCACAATTTGTTCGGCTACGTGGACGCAATTATTTTTATAGGGCATTATTAGACCGTTTAGAACCGCGTGTTGGGCGTTCTGAACAAGAAGCAGACCTGTAGGGAGGGGCAAAAAAATTGATGTCAGATATTGCACAAGACGAAACTCATTATTGTCAGGTACATCCAGACCGCGAAACAGAATTGCGGTGCAATAAATGTGACCGCTATATGTGCGCCCAATGCGCCGTGAGTACCCCTGTGGGGTATCGGTGTCGGGAATGTGTCCGCCAAGTCGAAGATAAATTTTTTAGTGGCACAACTACCGATTATGTGGTGGTTTTTGCCATCAGCATGGGATTAAATTTGATTGGTGGGATTATTGCCCTACTCGCCAATTTTATCCTTTTATCCTTTTTTCTGGGCATTTTTTGGGCGGGATTCATCGGAGAAGCCTGTTTACGCATAACCAAGCGCAGGCGCGGACGCAACACGGGTCAAGTTGGCGCGGTTGGGGCTGTTATAGGTGGATTTTTGGGCGTTGTGATTTATAGTGTATTAGCTCATAGCGACCGTTATCGGGCAGTAATCAACTGGGCAAATCAGCTCAATATCAGTGTTGAAGAACTTGTCGCACAAATGCAATTTAGAAGTGATATGTATATGCCATTAGGTGATTTTATACTGTCAAATTTAATGTCTATTGGGGTGTTAATTTTTGTCGGAGTAACAGCTATCACTGTTTATGCACGGATGAAATCATAGATTATGTTAGAAGAATTACGCATCCGAAACTTTGCAATTATCGAAGCCCTTGAATTGGAATTTGATAAAGGGTTAAATGTCATTACGGGCGAAACGGGCGCAGGTAAATCTATCATCGTGGATGCCGTCGAACTCATTCTCGGTGGCAAGGTGGATGTTTCGATGGTGCGTGCAGGCGCAGAAAAAGCCACCATTGAGGGCGTATTCTCGCTCGAATCCCCCGCCAAGACCAATATCCTCGACTTGCTCAAACGTCAAGAATTGACCGATGACACAGATTCAGCATTTATCACCCTATCGCGTGATTTACGCTCAAATGGACGCTCTACAGCGCGGGTGAATGGCATCACCGTTAGCCAAGAGATTTTGCGCTCTGTCGGTGATTTGTTGGTGGATATTCATGGGCAAAGTGAGCATCTCACCTTGTTTAATCCGCCCCACCATTTAGATTTACTAGACCGCTACGCCGATTTGATGGAAATGCGCGAAGCACTCCGCACCGTAACAGAGCATGTCTATGAAGTCCGCAGGGATATTCGCGGATTGATGGAAGACGAAGCGGTTATGCAACGTCGTTTAGAGATGTTGCGCCACGCAGTAGAAGAAATTGATGCCGCAGAACTCAAACCGAATGAGGATGAAGACCTCAAAAAAGAGCGCAATCGGTTTGCCAATAGTGAGCAAATCGCAAAACTCTCGGCAGAGGCAGGTGTATTGCTCAGTGGCGCGGATGATGCGCGGACAATGCAAATTTCGGCAGTGGACGCATTGGCGCGTGTATCGGTATTACTGGAAAAATTAGCCACACTAGACCCTGCCCTCAACGAATTAGCGACCCAAGCCGAAAATCTCAGCGAACAGGCACAAGATATGGCGGGGGAAATTGCGGATTATGCCGAAAATATCGAATATGACCCAGAACGCCTCAATGAAATCGAAGAACGGCTGGAATTAATTGCCAATTTGCGCCGTAAATATGGCACTTCCATTCAGGCAATTTTGGCTTATGGGGAAAAAGCCCGTAAAGACCTCGATTCCATCGAAAATAGCGAAGAACACCTCAAAGAATTGCGCGAAAAAGAAAAAGAATTGCTCATTCAAATTGGGGCTATCAGCGCCGATATTAGCAAGGTACGCAAAAGCATTGGCGAGCAACTCAGCAAGCGGGTGGTCGCAGAACTCAAAGACCTGCGAATGGAACGCACCCAGTTTGAAGTCCGTCTGGAACATACAGAAGACCCACAAGGCTGTTTTGTGGGCGATAAACGCTATAAATTCGATTATACAGGCATAGACCATGTGGAATTTATGATGAGCGCAAATCCGGGTGAACCATTGCGCCCATTGGCAAAAGTTGCATCGGGCGGTGAAGCGGCGCGGATTATGCTCTCGCTCAAACGGGTACTCACCCAAGCCGACCATACCCATACCCTTATTTTTGACGAAGTAGACCAAGGTATTGGCGGGCGTGTGGGGACGGTAGTCGGTGAAAAATTATGGGAACTCACCAATGGGCATCAGGTGTTGGTCGTCACCCACCTGCCCCAATTGGCTGGCTATGCCGATAAGCATTTCCATGTCCGCAAGAAGGTGATTAAAGACCGTACCGCAACCGAAGTGCTATCATTGGATGAAGATGCGGCGCGGGTGCGAGAACTGGCAGAAATGCTTGGTGCAACGGGTGAAGGAAGCAAGCAAAGCGCCCAAGAAATTTTGGATGAGGCACGCACACGCAAAGCAAAAAATCCGCATCCCAATACATCATCCACCAAACAGCCCAAATTGTTATGAGGTATTAAAATGAATGATGCTATTTTAAGGCGTGTTCATCAAGCTGTCAGAGAAAAACGCTATATGTTTACTGACCATGCCTTAGAAGAAGCAGATAATGATGATTTAAGCGTATCTGATATTGTATGGGTATTGCTCAATGGTGATTTAGATTCGATATTCACCGATGACCCTCGTGGAACACGCTATGTTATTCGAGGTGATATCGAGAAGTTAGAAATAGATGTGGTATGCCGTTTTAATCAAGAGGGCATATTGTTGATTATAATCACAGTATATGTTGTTGATTTATAGGTGAGCATAATGTCTAGCCATCAGTACCCATGTGAATTTTGTGATACGACCCTCTCGCAAGAGAAAAAATTGGTCACGGTGAGTCGACAACGAAAAGGCAAGTGGTTTGTCTTTGAAAATGTCGAAGCGTTGGTGTGTCCAAACTGTGGTCATCGTTATTTTGATGCCAATGTGTTAGAAACGATGGAAAGTCAGATGGAACATCCTCCCGCCGATGCCCGCCCCATTGAAGGATGGGCTATTTCGTTGAAAGGATAATCAAATGGCTAATAACATGCCAGAAACCACCCGTGATTTATTCCGTCACGGGCAAAAAATGACCCTTGAGGAATATCTCCAACTGCCAGAGACCAATATTCATATGGAATTGATTGGGGGGATTTTATATGTCTACGATGGGCAGGAAGGGAATATGCCATCCCCATCGCCGTTACATCAAGAAATTATAACGCGCATGATGTTATTTATCGGTGGCATTTTTGGGGCTAAGGGTTTATATACTGCCCCATTAGACCTGCTATTAGGCGATGATTTGGTACAACCTGATATTTTATGGGTGTCGCCAGAAAATACACACTGCGACATTACCAATAAGAGGCTCATCGGCGCACCCGATTTGGTTATAGAAATTTTATCCCCTAGTACCCATCGGCAAGACCGTATTGCCAAATTTGACTTGTATGACGCGCATGGTGTGGGGGAATATTGGATAGTAGACCCCCAAGAACAATTGATAGAGGTCTATATCCGCAAAGAAGGTGTCCTCAGCCGTCAGGGTGGGTATACACTAGGCGGTAAATTCACCTCGCAAACACTCAATGGCGCATTGGTGGATGTATCGGCATTGTTCGGGTAGCATTTTTACAATAAATAACACCTAGCTTGGTGGTTTTTGCGATTTGCCAAAGACCACCTCCCCTGTTTGACCATTCACCAACGCGGAGCGCACATCCCCATCTTCTTCATACAATGTGGCAATCCATACAGGCATCAGGACAAGCTGAAAGCTCATATCGGTAGCAGAGGCACTAATGCTCTGGACACGCCCATTGCCCCCTAATACCTCACCGTGTTTTTCGCGCATATAACGGCTCACCAATGCGCGTGCTTCTAGCGATGCGCGGTCAAAATCAATGCTATAAATCTGAGTGGGGTTTTTAGTGATGAGGTCGGGGGTATAATCTATCGCCTTATCCACATTATATTTTCCCAATCTATCTGTGAGTGATTTTGTCGGTGATTTTACCGCACAAACCAATACATCATCCATTAATTCGGTAAATTCTTCTGTTTCATAGCGTTGACTGTACCGATTACTAAAATTGCCTCTAGCGTCTTGTTCCACTTCGGTATAAATCACACTACGGCGGACTTGTATGGTGGTATCAAACACCCAATAGGGCAAAAAGTGACCCTCTAGGGTGGCGCGTTCAACGGTATTGTTATCTACCCAACGGCGCATTTTTGCCAAACGCGAATTGAGTTGCGATTTTATCCGTTCCCCTGCCTGCACCCGCGTGAGGCTGAACGGAATAAGCCTATCGGGTTGACTAAAACTGCCCAACGCATCATGAACAACCACATGGGTAGACCCGCAATAGGGGCAATAATCGGTGAGTTTTTCGCTGGGGATGGTGCGTTCTGCACCACAGCTATTACACAACAACAGGCGCTCCCCCACTTCCCACACAACCGATTGTGAACGCCGTTGCAACAATGCCATGAATAACGATGATTCCGCCCCACCCGTGGCAGAACGCGGTTTTTCTTCGATATACCCGCACGAATCGCAATAGGGCAAACCAGTCACCTCATCCACCGTCATGCGCTCTGACCCACAATTTGGGCAACGAATATTTTTGGTCGTCACAGCCACAGCGCCCCCTGCTTGGCGTTTTTCTGGCTCTAAATAGGGATTCGTCAACGCATCTGATTGCGCTTGCGTGAGTTTGCCATCTAAAAGCATCAATTCGCGCATCGCCTCGCCGTGATTGGGCATATAGGCAAGGACTTTGGTGAGATAATCGCGTTTTTCGGTTGGGTCTGTAGACAGAAGTGCCAACCAATAATAACACTCAAAAAAATCGGGTTGGATTTGCACCGCACGCAAAAAAGCATCTTTGGCATCTTGATACAATTTTCGCTCAATCAGCGATTGTGCATTATTAAAGGCGGCGCGGGCGTATGGAGGCAATGTCCCCATGTAGCGTATGCCATAGCTGGCTCTGATTTGGCGGGGAGGCAATGTTTCCGTAGGGAGAATTTTGGATGTGACGGCATCATCATTATCGCTTAGTGCCTGTGCTTTATCCCCAAACATGGCAGATAAGGCACTTTTGAGCGATGGCGGGTTAGTTGATGTGGCAGATGTAGAAACCCCTTCATCATGCTGAATCACATACCCACACCGCCGACAGGTCATTTTATTTTGATAAATGGCAAACATACCTTCTGCTTCGCAACGTGGGCAAATTTTAGGTGCAAGTGATGACATCATTTATCCCCTTATCATGGTGATTATTGTCACAACATTATTTCTCAAAGTTTAGCACGCATCGCCTCAAAAAGCGCGACTATATAGGTTATAGTAGCCGTTGGCGCATGACCGTTGGCGCAGTGGGCGATGGCATCCAAAGTGAGAATCGTGAACCACGCCCTTCGACACTCTGCACCTCAATTTTGCCCCCATGTGCCTGCACAATCTCTTTGACGATTGCCAAGCCCAACCCCGTCCCACGCGAGGGACCACGCGCTTTATCTACCTGATAGAATCGCTCAAAAATGCGCGGTAAATCTTTTTCTGCAATGCCCTGACCATTATCGGCAATGCTCACCTCTACCCCGCCTTCAACGGCACGCGCTTTAACCCACACATGCCCCCCTTCTTGGGTATATTTGATGGCATTGCTGATAAGGTTATTTAGCACTTGCACCAATCTATCACCATCGGCGGCAACATGGGGCATGGATGGCGCATCCACTTCGAGTTGAATGGCTTTTTTCTCTGCCATCACCGCCAAACTATGGGCGACACTCGTCACCATTTGCCCCAAATCAATGGGGGTAAAATGCAACGAAAAACGTCCTGCTTCGACACGGGCAAGGTCGGTTAATTGCGTCACCAGCCGATTCAGCCGTTCTGCTTCCTCAAAAATGATGGTAGCCGCCCGTTTGGGGTCACGCGCCGCCCCATCCAAAATGGCTTGGGCATATCCCTGAATAGAGGTAAGGGGTGTTTTGAGGTCATGGGAGACATTCGCCAAAAAATCGCGTTGCGTTTGTTGGGCTTGGCTCACTTGAGTATTCATATCATTAAATGCCACGGCAAGGGTTTGCACCTCGGTGGGACCTGTGATAATCACCGGTGTGTGCAAATCGCCTTGTGCAATATCAGTGGCGGCACGGCTAAGGGCTTGTAAGGGACGGGCTATCGTTTGGCTGATGACAGCAGAAGATATGAGCGCAATCCCCAACCCGATGAGCGCCGCTTGGAGCAACGGTAAAAATAAATCACTCCCAAAATTGGCAAGGGTGTCTTGTAGGGTTTGTGTGGGTGGCATTTCTGCTACGATAAAGCCATATTGCTGACCACTAAATGGGCGTGTCACCCCAAAAAACAACCAATTTGCCCCATCTTGCGGAAATGACCCATAAATAGTGTCAGCCATCGGCATCATACGGTTATTATTATCACTTTGAGAATTATCCATTTGGATGCGGATGGGTGTCCCAACAGCAAAATAAGCATTGCTATCATACATCACCACTTGTGTGGTCATATTAATGGCAATCACCCGTACTTCTCGACTGGTGGCAAATTCACCCAGTATCTGTGCTAAATTATTGGAATTGGGATTTTGTAGGCGTGTGCCATTGAGCAAATTGGATAAATTCAAACCGCGTGCAATATTGGATAAGCGGTCATAGGTTTGGTTAGCGGGTGCAGGACGGGCGCTAGTGGTGAGCAGAAGCGCCACGACAATCACGGCAAGGGTAATCGTGAGGAGTAATATATAAGATGCGAGCAGGCGTGTACGTAGCGATGAAAACATGAAATTCCTCTAAAACCATAACAATATAAATATCGCCAGAAGCTAAAACTATCTATCCATCGTGACAGATAAATGTTAAATTTCTTCGCAAAAATGTTACCTATCTGCAATATTTTGATAGTTGCATCCCCCAAATATACTTTATGACCCCACAGCCGATTCTTCTAGCACAGCAGGCAATGTAAAACTGAATATACTGCCTTCACCCACAATACCACTACTTTCGACTGCGACTGTCCCACCTAATTTTTCGACAATGCGTTTCACAATAGACAACCCCACCCCATGCCCTTCAGCTTTTTTCTCTGCAAATCGTCTGAATGGCGAAAAAAGTAGTTTCTGTGCGTCTTGGCTGAGTCCATCGCCATTGTCACGCACCCAAAACTTGACCATGCCTGTTTCGGCTAAAAAAGTAGCACCAATTTCTATTTTAGGCGGTCTACCCCCATATTTGATGGCGTTGCTGATATAATTATTCCATACTTGCTCAATCCAAGGGGCATAGCCAAAAACTTGCGGATAGGTCTCTGAGAAGCTCACTTCTGCCGAAAATTCAGCGACTTTGGGGGCAAGTTGGTTATATGACTCCAAAATAATCTCCCCCATTTCGATGGGTTGAATCTCTACCGACTGCTGATGAATCCGCGCCAACAACAACAATTCAGTGATGACCGTATTCATTTTTGCGCCCGTGTGTTGAATTTCCTCTAACCACTCCACCGCTTCTTTTTCCATGTGTGGGGCATGATACATCATGAGGAGCGATGTATATCCTGTAATCAGTGACAAAGGGTTTTTGAGGTCATGCGCCACGGTATGGGTATAGGCATCTAAATCATCTATCAGTTGCTCACGTTGTTTAATTTCGAGTTGCAATTGGTCATTGGCGGCGGTGAGCGCCTCTTGTGCCTTTTGACGTTCTTTAATTTCTTCTTGTAACTGAATATTTTTGAGTTGATGAATTTCTGCTTGTTGACGGGCAGTTTCTACCTGATGTAACACTTGCAAATTTTTGAGGCGTGTATCGGCATTTTCGTTAAAAATCTCGGTATGGACGCGATGATATTCTTTAAGGTGATAGACCGCTTGCACATAATTATTTTCTTGCTCATAGGCATTGGCGAGGGTCTGATGAATTTCGCCCAATAATTGCGGGGCGCTCACGGTTTCTGCCAAACTGAGCGCATCATTCAACAGGCGTAAGGCTTGGGGCAGTTCGTTTTGGCGCAGATGAATCCGCCCCAAACTAGCAAGGGCGCTACTCTCTGCCCGTTGATTGCCAGAGCGTTGTGCCTCTACCAAACATTCCACATAAACCAGCAAGGCGCGGGTATCATTGCCCAGTTCTTCATAAATTTTGCCAATTTCTGTGAGGACTTCTGCTTCACCTTGTTGATAATTCAGTTCACGATAATGTTGCAAGGCTTTTAGGGCATAAATCATGGCACGGGCATATTGCTTTTTGGTGATATAGGCTTGGCAAATATTGATATATACCGCCCCACGAGACCGTTTGACACCCAGTTCTGCGCTTAAATCGAGGCATTTATAAAAATATTTGAGGGCTTCATCGGCATTACCCGTCTGCAAATACACCAGACCAATAATATTGGCGGCGCTAATTTGTGACCGTTTATCGTTGGTGCGCTCGGCAAGGTGTAGGGCTTCGAGTGCGACTTCTTGGGCATAGGGATAATTGCCCAAATCTTGATTCATCCCACCAAGCAAAATGAGCGCCAAAATTTCGCCTTGCACATCGGCAATCACACGAAACAGGGCGCGAGCATTGAGGGTTTGAGTGAGGGCTTCTGGGATATTGGATAAATGGGCATTGCACAAAGCAAGGTTAATGAGGCTTCCCGCTTGTCCCTTAAAATAGGGTGCAGAAGCAAATTCCCCTTCTGTAGAAAGCTGATAGGCTTCTTCGCTCAGGGCAATTGCACCAGAAACATCACGCAGGCGCAATTCGCGGGCATGAGCAATGAGTTTATCTATATGGGCTGTTGCAGTTGTGCCAGTCATCGGCGGGGTATCCTCACCTTTTTCAGATTTACCACCTTATTATAACCCATTTACAGCGTTATTGGGTCAAGCACCCCACAGAATCTGGAAATGCTTATTTCGCACGATATTCGCCATAATAGGCGAGTGTATCATCCAAAAATAATTTGATGGTATATCTATCGGTTAGGGCATAGGCGGTTAAATCCACTGCCAATTCTTTTTGCAATGTTATCTCGCCCAATTCAATCATTTGTATAACATCATTAACAGCAAGTTCTAAGCGCACATCAAACGGCGTTGTACAATCGCGTGATGGCTCATTCGGTTTTTGATGGCAGGGGTGAAAACTAAACAAAGCCCCCTCTGCGCTCAATTCGACTTGTTGCACATAGAGCCAATAGCGATGATACAGGTCATAATCGGTGCGTGCTGTCAATTTAGAGCCATATTGCGCCCATAAATCATCGGGCAACAGGTTATAGAGCGTCTCATATTCTGCCTCTGACCGACACCAAATATGGCGCAAATGGGTCAATGGCAATTGATTCGGGACAATGACTTGCGCCCGTCGTGCAGAGATGATTTCATCGCGTTCTTCTGCACTAATGGGTGAATCATGATAAATCAATTCAAAGGGCATATCCCGAAATGCCGTTGCCGATTTGAACGTTTTGGGGTTCACCATCACATCGCCCTCGCTAAAACGAGTATCGGCTTGGATGAGCAGACTTTCTAGGTCAAATACAAAGAAAACAGGTGTAGCAACATACGATTTCGGTTGCACATCACGCGGGCGAATCCCCTCTGCACCAAATAATTCGGGCATACGCGGACGAAAATGCAGGCGCACCACCGTAGATTCCCATAAGCGATTTTTATCGTTGGTTTTCCTCACAGGTGGTTGAATCACCCCATTTTTGAGGATTTCAATGGCATTGGGCATATCGGTATAAAGAAAAAGATAATATGTCCACCAGTGACGTTCTCCAAGCCATGCTTCATCACGCAAATCAGTGATATAACGCCGAAATGCCCGCACATCGCGCTTGAGTGCGGTGGATGTGGTGGGAATGGCTTGAGTGGTTTTCATTTTAGGGGGTAAATTGGTCGTAGCAGGCGCAATTCCGCCTGTTGGAGCGACCATACTCGGTGGCACTTTGCCCGTCTCGATATAATCAACAAGGTGATGAAGTAACGTGTCAAATTGACCCATATCGGAAAAATCGAGGTAGTGCATATTTTCCAAATAAATAGGGCGGTCAGCATCGGTTTGCACCAAAATGGGCAATAATCGCTTATTTTTGCGGATGGCTCGCATCTGCTCTGCACGACAAATTTCTGATACATACGCCGATACACTCAAAAGCGCCAGCACAATATCACTGCGCTCGATGGCATCTTCCAAATCGCGTGACCAGCTCGCTCCTGCGTGGATTTCTGATGTATCCATCCATGTGTTATGACCTGCGGCAATGAGGCTATCGCGTAATTTATAGGCTAATTCAACAGAATCTTCTCTGGCATACGAAATGAAAATACGGCGTTTCTCGCTCATATATATCCCTCTGTGATTTTATCATTGTTTGCGTGCGCTTTATCTTTTATCAGCATAGAACTTATTTTCAAATTTGGCAAGTCTCATTCTGATGTTAGATTTTGTGATAGCACATCCCGACAAAACGCACAAGTCGGATTGTCACATTGGGTAATGGTGGGCGTTTTGCGGATGAGAGCGCTGGCACGCTCTAGGACGGCTTGTGCGTCATAAAAACGCCATAGACTCTTGCCCACAATCGCCACTTTTGAGAGGGCATTCAGCACCGATGCAAATTTGCCAAACCCATTCGAGCATCCCCCAACTTCGGCATTGATGACATCCCCATTTTCATTGGATGCCCAACGAATAAATAAGCGCCGACCAGCGACTTTTTCTGCAAGGTGCAACAACGACATGCGCTCATACCCCACCCCCAATAAGCCCACTATCCCATTTTGGGCGATGAGTTCGCGCATGGGGGCATATCCATCTTGTGGGGTTTGGGTTGTTACCAGCGATTCTGCCCTATCACCAATCGCCGTAAAAGACATCAGGGGATGATTGCCCCGCACGCGCCCTGTCATCTTCAATACGGTGGTGGGCAATAACCCCATATCTTTGGCATCAAGCATATCGCTTTGCGGCGTGAAATAGGGTGTTTTATATTCATAGCGCACCGCCACAAGATAGTCATACCACAACCGATTGATATTTTTAAGGTCTATGGCATTGTGGGGGATGAACATAGCAGAGGCGGGTGGCAATACCTCATAAATACGCGAAAAGGTGGGGACTAAGACCGTACACCCTTCGGCTAAAAAGGCTTCGATGATAAGTTGTGCCGCCATTTGGGGAGATGGGGCATGAATCCGCCCAAAGCTACGCAGTGATGTATGTAAACAAACGACTTTTCCAGACATATGGAGTGCTTGAATGGCAGAACGAAAGTCGTGTGCAGTGAGACCAATGGACATCTTCTATTCCTCGTTGCGCCCCACATACATAGACTACCATAATGGGTATTGGATGAATAGATTGTTTTGGTTTTTTTGCATATACATCCAATTTTAGGTATATAGCATATAATGAATATGTAGTTTGTTTTTGGTTAGCGAAAGGATTATAAATGGATAAAAATAAGATGTTGTCTTTTTCGTCCGAAGTTTATGACCGTATCGCACAAGAGGCAGGTGGAAACTATCCATTTGCAACAGGCATATATCATGCGCCATTCATTAAACCCCTCCTCAAAAATATCCGTAAAACAGGCAAAAAGCCTATTCGCCTATGTGAAGTCGGTCCCAATACAACACCTATTATCCAATTTTTAGATGCCCCAACCGATATTCATTATATCGGGTTAGAAGCATCCTCTAATGCCACTCAATATGCCCAACAACACTATAAAAATCATCCGCATATCCAAATTTTGAATGTCGCCATTGGGTCAGATGATGAAACAATTGAAAAGACGGCGCATAAAAGTATATCTGAAGCCGATTTAGTATATGCCTCTTATGTCGGTCCATCAGTTGGGTTAATCTATTTGGTAGATTATATTGCCAAGCGCCTATCCAATGGCGCACAAATGCTGGTGATAGACAGAGTTTATGAGGCTGGTGAAGAGTTAAATGGGCGCATCATAGGCTATGTCCATTTTATATGGCATCTGATAAAACATTGTGTGGTAAATCGCGTTAAGTTTCCATTTTGGTCACTATTGAAAGCAATCACCCAACCTGTCATTTATAACAACACGCATTACAGGGAAGGAAAAGCCCTATGGAGCAAACACGTCACTGGGTCTAAGCATGAGGTCGAAAATCAAATTATTGCAATCGGTAAAAATTATCATATTGAATTCAAAATGACTTTTATAGGTGATGTCATTATTCTCATTGGTGAGAAGAGGAGCGAGGCAAATGGGACAAATGGTTAAAACACAATCAGAAGATATGCGCGAAGCATTATTGGCATTGGGATACATAAAAATCATGCCAGAAGATACACCCGAAAGCATTGAATTTTATGTTTTTGAAAGCCAAGAAAATAACATAAGTAAATTTATCATCGCCGCGTATTATCATGAATCATTGACCCTCAAGAGTATTAATCCACTATTCAAGCAAGGGCGCGATGTCATGTTGGCGCAATTAGAAAAAAATCCTGCCACCAAAGTGGCATTTTTAGTATTGCTATCAAAAGGGGTAAGCCCAGGCATCATCGTTATACGGGCATTTACAGAGCCTGTCATTCGTATCACATCAGATAGAAAACTCAAGCCAACTGTGATTTATGCAGAAAAAAAATCGGGGCTTCGCACACTCGAAGTTTTAGCCAAATTGATGCGAGGTGTCCTTAAAAACAGTGAACTTGACTTTGATAAAGGTTATGATGAAGACAGTGTAGCAGGCGCACACAAACGGGCGCTCCATTTGGCAAACTAATATTGGCATTAGTCTACCATTGGCAAACGATTTAGTGCCTCACGTAATTTTTTTGCTTGGGATGTTGGCGGGATTTCCTCAAATAACGGCATCACTACTGGCTTAATCGGTGACATCAATAACATATCAAGCGCCTCTAATGCGTATGCCCGTCGTTCTTTGATGGGCAACAAAATATGCTGTTCTATCTCAAAAATCAATTCTGGCGGATGCACAACCCGCGACACCCAGCGTAGAATCCGCGTTTTGGCATGATAAAGGTCATCATGCGCCCCATTTTCTAGGTGCGTGAGGGCTATTTCTGCCTCTGCAATAATTTTTTGATGAACAGATTCAACATCCATATCATCGCCGATAATCGGCGCAATCATTTCGACCTGCATCGTATCGGTAGTGGTCAGGCGTTGTGTGGTGAGGGTTTGCACCAACATGCCCACATACGGCTTGCGAATGACAAATACAATGCCTATCCATACCACACAAATGACCATCAGTAACAAAATGAGTTCTACTGTGCCAAAACCGATGGTGTTGGTCAAAAAGAGCAACAATACCCCCACCGAAAAACCCGCTATCGCCTCAATATGGCTTTCTGCGCGGGCTTGTACAGGCACACGCTGATGAATCGGCAAGGGTTGATATAAAATGAGGATGGTGGATTGATTCAATGTAAAACGTAAGCCTCTATCCACCCATTTCATGAGGATGACCGCCGATACGATGACCATCGCATCGCCTAATCCTAGCCCAATGAACACACCCATCCCGCCTAAAATGAGCAGGCTCGGCAAAACCAATAAGCCGATTATCACGCCATACCGCCTGAGCAATAATCCTGTAAAAATTGTCCTGCTGGCGAGTTGCAATATCCCCGCCACCGAGAAAAATATCCCCAGAAAACTGGCGAGTTCACCTTCATCAGGGTATAACTGCGAGGCTTGGTCATAAAATGCCGTATCTACCACATATAAAGACGAAATCGTTAACCCCACCAACATAAAAATCAGCAAAATATAATGACGCTCTGGCGCGAGCGCATCAGGACGAGGAGCATTGCCCTGCACATCACTTTGTTGTGGCAATTGATAGGCATAATGATGGGTGATGAGTCGCATCATAACCCACGACAACCCTGTACCCGTGAGGGCGATAAATAACACATTTTCAGTCCCAATAAATGGCACAATCAGGGGGATGGAAAAGCCACTGATAATAATTGCCACCACCTCCCCCGCACCCATCAACCCATACAGGCGCTTCGCTTCGCGGACATCGAATAATTTGCCCGCTAGTCCCCAAAATTCAAGACTATTCATCACCCAAACCAGTTCAAAACTGGCGGCGAGGAGCAAGGCTGGAAATGGGTCGTCAATCAGGTGATAAGCCAGCGTGAGGGTGAGTATCATCATAAATGAAAAGCTCAAATTGGCGGTGAGCAAGCGCCGAAAGGCAATTCTTTGGCTAAGGTGATGATAAACTGTCCCCGTGACAAAAATCATGCTGGTCGAGACGATATACATCTGCGGAATATCGGCAGGGGTGTATCGGGTGAGAAATAAGGCACTCACCGATGCGCCCATAAAGCCAATGGTGATGCCATTACAAAATGAATGAATCAGAAAGAGCGCCACCATGCGCCCTTCTCCCTCGTGAATATGTAGAGATTGTTTAATAATATGGGTCATAAAATACTATTGTGGGACGCTTTGCAATAATAATAACGCCAAGATAAGCAATCCAACCCCTGCACCAATGGCTAACCCCATAAAGGTGATAGATTGTCGCCGTTTGACAATGTTTGCAGAAAATTCTTCTGGTTTACCTTCTGGCTCTGTCAGGGAACGCAACCCGCTAATTTGCCCAGAGACCAATTTATTCAATTGATCCATCAGGCGCATCATGTCGCGCTCAAATTCGTCATTATCGCGCACCATAGCGGGATTTTTGAGCGCCAAAATACGCAAGGCGGGTCCCAATTGGGCTTCGGTGGGTGCTTTTGCCCCATCTATCAAAACAGGGATAATCGGCAATCCTTTGCGGGTAAAAGCAAAGCCCAATTCTTGTAAAATAAGGTCTTGTGGGTTACTTAATAACGATTTTCCAAATTTATCAACGAGCCAGTATCGCCCAATGATGACCAACATCACCTCACAGCGATTAATCGCCCATTGCACCTCACCAATGGGGTTTGGCGCAGATGGCTTGAGGATATCGCGGCTATCATAGACATCTTTTAAGACACTACTCGCCCCAAATTCGTTGGCGAGTTTGTCATAAATGCGCTTGACCAAAAGGGGGTTATCTTCTTTACGATAGGATAGATAAATATTGAGCATATTGGTTGCCTTTCAATGCAGACTGCATGGTCGCCCATATCCCTACAAAATGGGTTTAGGGACATGCAAAAGTGCATGTCCACTCATTTTGTTCTCTATTCTAGCGCACAAACTCAATTCGGCAATGTGAGGACTCGTAATGGCAACCAACCAAATTCAGTATCGGTGTTCACAGCAAACCACACGTCCTCGCTATCGTAATACCACAGCAAAGACCGCCCATTATGTCTGCCCAAACGGAGAGAAACGGTTGTCCCCGCATTTAATAACCCTATCGGACTCTCCCAATTACCCGCTTCTGAGTAAAGGGCGGTATCTTGTACCACAACCACATCCATGCCCGCCTGCCATCCAAACGGCGTGCTATTACGCCGAATGGCACTTTGGATGAGTGGGGCGCGGGCAGTGATTGTCGCCTCATTTATCCACTCAATGGTCGGCTCTGCGGTGAAATCGGATGGCAAATCGGTTGGGGTGGGGGTAAAGGTGGGTTCTAAGGTCTTGGTGGGGTCAGATTCAAACACGACAGGCGGAATTATCCCCCGCACTTCTGCGGTAAAATTGGCAGGGGATGGTTGCACAGTCGCGGTTTCGGTGACAGATTGTGCGATAACAGGGGTTACATCTGGGGCTTGCCCCAACAACATCACTAAGGTGAGGATAACAGCCAACGTGAGGACAAATGCCATGCCCAAAAATGCCAATTGTTGTGTATCTACACGGGGACGCATAACGGCTTCGTTGGTCATAAGGGCAGGCACAGGTGTAGCCAGCATATCGTTTGTGGCATACGATGTAGGGCGATTGAGATGGGCGATGAGTTTTTCGACACTATTCCGCATTTCGGGCGTGTGGAATTGTGGATGGATAGACGGTGCAACGGGTTTATTGCCCGCAAATACCAATTTTTTGCCCCGAATACGACTTAATTGGTCAATCAGGCGTGCCATATCGCGTTGAAAATCGGGGTCATGGCGGATAATCACCGCATTGCGATAGGCGAGTGGGCGCAATTTTAGGGGTAGCTCATCCACAGTGGGCATGACTGCCCCATTGACCAATACGGGGATAACCAACACATCATCACGGCTCAATGCCGCTTCGATTTCCATCCGCACAAAATCATCGGGCAAATCAATCCTGCGCCGACCTTGTGAATCCCGATTTTCGAGCCATTCGCTTCCGATGACGGCTAAAACAGCATCGCACTTATCGAGTGCATTGCGTAATACCATCCTAAAATCCATACCGGGCGGAATATCGTCTACATCCTTAAAGACATTTTTCTCTCCAAAGGCAAAGACCAGCCAATCATGCACTCTTCCCGTGATGATATGGCTATCTACCCGCCGATAAGAGATGAAAATGCGTGGCATGATAGTCCCTATCTACTACGGAGCGTTTGTTGTTGCACTTCGCTCATGGCATCAATGGTATCTTGGAGGTTCAACACTTCACTTTGAATTTCTTCGCGTAAGCGTTGTGATTTTCCACTATCCACTTCTTTTGTCCCCAAATTCGCCATTTGTGCATAAACGGTGGCAAGTGTGGCAAGTGTGGTTTCGAGTTGAATTTCGGCACGTTTCATGCCATTGGCAACGGACTGTAAATTGACGAGTTGTTGTTCTAATTGATGTGCCAGCCGTTCCAAATCACGGCGCACTTCAGAATCTTGCTCACGTTCCATACGGATACGGGTGTTATCCAATTGGTCGCCAACACGCTTGCGGTCACGTTCTGCCAATTCATTGCTCTGAAAGGCATCAATTTTGAGCGCGAGGTCATACATCCCACTAATTTGGTTATCTATGGCATCAATCGTCTGCAATAATTCCACACGGAGCGCCCCTTTAGCATGTTTTGAGAGTTCCCGCATATTACGGCGATACTCCATCGCGCTTTGCAAATGTTGACGCGAGACGGTGCTTTTAATTTGTGCCAAATTATATTGCCGTTCAAATTCTTTAGAAATTGCCTCTTGGGCGGCTTGTGGGTCGGTGAGATTAGAGACCACAAATAAGCCTGCCGTAACCCCTCCCCCAATGAGCCAGAACCACCACTGCCAAAAGGCGACAGGGGCAGGTTGCAATACCACCAATAACAGCGTCACGATGACGGTCAGGGCAATTTGCCAACTAAAAACCGCCCGTTGTAAAACAGCTCCAAATGCACGTTGACGAACATTTTCTCTTTCTGACATAAGACATAACCTTTTTATAATGATTGCTACCCTCTATTTTACTCTATTTTGGGGTAGGAAAAATAATATCTTCATAACAATGCTGTTATGTGGAATAGTATGATTGTCCTATATGACAATCAATATTAAAACACATTACTTGCAATATTCCACAAATAGATTATAATTAGTGGTATATTGCAGTCAATAGTGAGGATTTTTTCTACGATGTTAAAGTATATTCTGCTTGGCGGGTTAAACTACATGCCCCTCACCGGGTATCAAATCAAGCAATTCATGGAAAACTCGACAACCCACTTTTGGTATGCACAAACCAGCCAAATTTATCGCACACTCGACCAACTCGAAAAAGAGGGTTTAGTAACATCTCAAATTCAAGAACAGCACGATAAACCAGACCGCCGTCTGTATCATATTACGCAAAATGGGCGTGATGCGTTGCGTGATTGGCTCGAAACCCCTCTCACACAACTTGAACCGAGTAAAGACACCTTATTGCTCAAACTCTTTTTTTCTGCCCAATTGGATAAAGAGACCATACTCGCAGAATTACGCCTACAGCGTGCCTTGCATAAAAAACAATTGAGCCTTTTGGCAAATGAGACGAAAGCCATGATTGAGAATCAGGCACAAGAAAATCCCCCCCTCAAACGTGATGCTCTCATGTGGGACATCACCCGCCGTTTTGGGGAATTGGCAGAAGAACAATATCTGCGCTGGCTCGATGAGACCATCCAACGCATTGAATCTGAATTTTAATTATCACTAGGAGATAACACCCATGACCTTTGAATCATTGTTTAGCCATCCCCCCACCAAACGGTATAAAGGTGTTATCGCCACCTCACAATATATCACCATGCGCGATGGGGTCAATATTGCCATAGATGTTTTGTTGCCAAAAGACCTGCCCACAGGCACAAAACTCCCCACTGTGATGATTATGGCACGCTATTGGCGCAGTATGGAATTGCGGATGCCCAACCCACCCAACAAAGCACCGATTGGACCCAGAGAAGCCATCCCCGATATATTGATTGAACAGGGTTTTGCGGTGGTTGTGGTGGATATTCGTGGCGCGGGGGCATCGCATGGGATAAATCGGCATCCCTTTATGCCAGAGGAAGTCGCCGATTTTGGTGAAATTGCCGAATGGATAAAAACACAAGCATGGTCGAGTGGCAATATCGGCGCGTATGGCATTTCGTATGAAGGCGCAACATCACTTTATTTGGCATCCACAGGGGTAAAGGGGATAAAAGGGGTTATTCCACAAGAAATTGAATTTGATGTGTATGCTGATATTGCCTTCCCTGGGGGTATCCTCAATGCGGGCTTCATCCGCGCTTGGAGCGATAGCAACAAAAAATTGGATAACCACAAGCCATCGAATTTATTTCCCTTCACAGCACGTCTATTTGTCAAAGGCGTGCGTCCAGTGGATGCAGATAAAAAATCGCGGGTGATGCTCAAAAAATCATTGCAAGACCATCAAGCCAATACCGATGTTTTTGATGCCATGACAACTATCATCTATCGGGATGATATGTTCGGCAAAACAGGCGCAACGATGGATGATTTTAGTGTGTTTCGGTGCAATGATGCGATTCAAGCAGGGAATGTTCCCATTTTTTCATGGGGCAGTTGGATGGATGGCGCGGCGGCAGAAGCGGCGCTTCGCAATTTCAACACCTTTAGCAACCCACAAATCACGGTTATCGGGGCATGGAAACACGAAATGAGCGCCGATGGCAACCCCTATAATCCGCCAAAAGGCAAACCGACACCCCTCCTCAAACACCAATGGGATGCCCTATCACAATTTTTCCAACAAACCTTAGTGGATGATACCCCACCACAAGGAAAAACCCTCTATTACTATACACTAGGCGCAGATACATGGTCAAAAACGGATGTGTTCCCCTTGCCCAATACGGCACAACAAGCATGGTATTTTGGCGCAGAAAATAGCCTATCCACGCAAAAACCGACTATTGAGCGTGCCACAGACCACTATACGGTCAATTTTGATGCCACCACAGGCAAGACCAATCGGTGGATGACACAAATGGCACGCCCTGTCATCTATGCAAATCGCGCCGATGAAGATAAAAAATTGCTCACCTACACATCCGCGCCATTAGGACACAATATGACCATCACAGGGTATCCTGTGGTGACGTTATATGTCGCCTCATCAGAAGCCGATAGCGCCTTTTTTGTGTATTTGGAAGATGTGGATGAAAACGGCTATGTGCGCTATATCACCGAAGGGCAATTGCGTGGGATTCATCGCAAAATCAGCACAACTCCCCCGCCTTATGTGACAGGGATGCCCAATCACAGTTATAAACGGGCAGATGGGTCGCCTTTGCCCATTGGTGAGACAGTCGAATTGGTCATTGGGTTACAACCGACATCGGTACTTATCAAAAAAGGGCATTGCATACAGGTAGCCATTGCTGGCGCAGATAAGGATACATTCGCCCAAATTCTGAGCAATGGCACCCCCACATGGACACTCTCGCGGGATGCCCTGAAAGCCTCGCATATTATTTTGCCAGTGATTAGATAATGGGCAACAAAAAAGGAGCGATAGTATTGCATGTCGCTCCTTTTTTATTATTTTACAGGGGCAAAATTAGGATTCTCCGCCTTCAGACGACTTGCCAAGCAAGCGTTTACGACGTTCTTCCAATTGCATGTCAATTTCGCCACCACGTACCGCTTCGTCAATTTGGTCAGACAAGTTTTGCGTTGCCATTTCCAAACGGGCATCTTCACGGTCAAGATTATTGCGAATTTTATCGGCAAGCCCTTTGATTTGGTCATCGCCAATATTTGCCAACCCATCAAGCCCTTTGATGGTCTTGGTGGCGACCTTTTTGGCTTCTGCCAATTCCAACAAGGCGCGGAGTTGTTCGCGTTCTTGTTTCATGGCGTTCATCTTGCCTTCTAATTGGCGACGCATGGTGAGGAGCAATTGGTATTGTTTTTCTTGCTCTTGCCATTGCTCATAATATTCTTGCGCCAATTGTTGTTTGGTATTCAGTTCAGATTGGGCGGCGGCGGCGAGGTCATCTTTGCCTTTGAGGAGCAACGCATCAATATCGCGGTCTAATTTTTCTGCCGCAGAAGCGAGTTCTTCATACTTGCGCTTCATCGTTTTCACATTGCCACCGATGGTTGCCGCAGAATCTTCTAATGCCTCAAGATTCTTTTCGGCTTGACGGACATATTCATCCATCACCTTGGGAGAATTGGCTTCGAGGGCGCTATCTACAATCGAATGAAGATTCGCGCTGAGGAGGGTTCTCACTTTTTCTAAAAATGATGCCATACGGGTTCATATCCTTTCGGTTAAACACAACACGTCTAACGTATTATATCATCATTATGCCGTCACGGGGGCAGGATGTGGCGGGAATGTAACACTAAAGCAAGAGCCTTTGCCCTCTTCGCTGGTCACATCCAATTGTGCGTTATGCAACCGTGCCAATCCACGCACAATGGCTAACCCACTGCCTGCACCTTGGTCTTCAAATTGTTCTCGATTCACCTGATAAAATGATTTCCAGATATTTTCGACCTCTTGGGTAGGAATACCACGCCCTCTGTCAATAATGCGAACCTGCGCCCCGCCATTTTCAACCGTCCCGACTTCCACCGTGATAGGCTCACCATTGGGAGAGAATTTATAAGCGTTATCAATCAGTTCAGACAGCATGGTCATGATATATTCGCGGTCGCCAAAAACGGTGGGGACTGTTTTGGGGAGGTTGAGTTCTAGGGTGTTGGTATAACGCGGGTTATTGCGGTATTTATTGCACGCGGTTTCGAGCAAGGTGTGAAAATTGGTGATGGGGTGGCTACGCCATTCATAATTTTTGGCGGCATCTTGTGTTTCGAGTTCCACCAACAAGATAAAATTTTCAATCAGATGGCGCAGACGGTCTGCGCCCATATTGATTTCGCGCAGGAATAAGAGCAATTCACTGTCGCTCATTCTATCTACATTGTTATCTTTGAGCATATCAGCATATGCTACCACAAGGGTTAATGGGGTACGAAATTCATGATTCAAAATGGTGAGGATATTCCGTTTAATATCATGAATTTCATCTTCACTAGCTTGGTTCAATGCCTGATGTCTGGTCAACCGTGATTCAACCGCCACCAATAAATCATCGGCATCAAATGGCTTGATGAGGTAATCATCTACACCCAACAATTTGCCTTGTTGCACATCCCCTTTTGCACCTTTTGCCGTAAGAAAAATGAATGGAATTTTGACCCACGCCTCATTTTTACGGACTTCTTTGAGGAACTCAATACCATCCATATAGGGCATCATAATATCCGACAAAATTAAATCGGGTAATCCACTTTTTTGACTCTTGAGGACATCAAGGGCTTGTTGTCCATTAGACGCAGTGACAACACTATACTCATCCAATTCGAGAATATCCCGAATCCCTAATAAGAGGTTATGTTCATCTTCAACAACAAGTAGTTTTGCTTTAGGCATAATTCTTGGTCTCACTCAATCGGCTATCATATAACAAAACGTTATTTTGTATTTGTATTATATGACAGTTTGCTCAACTGGCAACAAATTTAGCGTCAATTATTTATTCTTTTCACAGATTTCAATCAAATCCGCCAACATGCCATACCCTGTTGGTATTCCACCTGCGCCCGCGCCAATCAGGGTAATATCGCCTAAAACATCGGTTGTATAGGTGATGGCATTGGTCGTCCCCGATATATTCGCCAATGGATGAGAAATAGGCAGGCGTTGTGGGGCAACTTTTATCCCTGCTGGGCTAATTTCGGCGATTAGCTTCCAACGCTCCCCATTTTCTTGGGCATCGGTTATCATTTGTGGGGTGATTTCGGTAATACCTTGCACCGACATTTCGCTTAATTTGAGTTGCATCCCAAATAGCGCCGCCGCCAAAATCGCCAATTTCCCTGCCGTATCCCATCCCAACACATCCCCATCGGGATTTGTCTCTGCATATCCCAAGCGTTGTGCTTCTGCCAGCGCATCGGCATAGGGCATCCCCGCTTCCATGTGGGTGAGGATGTAATTGGTTGTGCCGTTCAAAATACCTTTTAGGGCGGTGATATTGCTCCCACGGAGGGCATTCATCGCCAACCGAATGGATGGTGTTCCCGCCATAACGGTACTCTCAAACCGTAAAAAGACGTTATTGGCAGTCGCTTTGTTCATCAATTCAGCATATGCCACTGCAACAGGTCCTTTATTGGCAAGGATAACATGCTTTTTCGCATCCAACGCGGCAAAACACATATCAAGTGCGGGTTGTCCTGTGGTGAGATTGGACGGACTGGCTTCTACAATGACTTGCGCTGTGCTTTCGGTGGCAATTTTGAGGGCAGACCAACCATATTCGAGCGTATCGGTCTTGGGATAATGTGCCAATGTATCATAATCACGTATAGAAGCGATGATGTCTGGGATTTTTAGCCCTTGTGGGTCATAGAGCGCACCGCGTTTATTGGTAATCACCGCGACTAAGCGTGGCGATATGCCATAACGCGCTTGTAAATCTTCTGCTTTATCGTGCAACAATTGGGCAAATCCCTGCCCCACATTCCCAAACCCAATGAGTGCAATATCCATAAAATCTTTTTCCTTATGTGTTGGTCAATAAAACGAAGAAGGGCGCACCATCATGCGCCCTCAATAAGGATATTATCCCCGTTGTGGGGGTTCAATGCCCAATTCACGTAACTTGCCATCAATGATATTGGCAAAATATTCATAGGATTGTGCGCCACTGATAAATTGACCATTAATCAAAAAGGCAGGTGTTCCGCGTGCGCCAATCAACTGTGCATCAGACGAATCGGCAATAATATCGCTTAGATGCGTCTGATTATCATAGCAACTGCTAAAGGTGGTCACATCGAGTTCGAGGTCGGTAGCGCCTTGCACCAAATACGTGCGGAGCGAATCGGCATCAGTGGTGGCAGTACGCAAATCATCTTGTTTATCGAACAAGAAATTGTGATATTCCCAGAATTTGCCTTGGTCATCGGCACATTCCGCCGCCATACCGGTCAATTGGGCGGCATCGCCACCAACACTTGGGAAATCACGATACACATATTTCACCAATCCCGCATAATTTTCGAGGAGGGGTGTGAGGGTTTGTTGATAGTGCCGTCGACAGAAGCTACAATAAAAATCGCTAAATTCCACAATCACAATGGGGGCATCAGACACACCCAAAAAGGGGTCATCATCGGCGCGGAAATTTTGGACGGTGGTAACATTCGACACGGCTTCTTGTACCAATGCGCTCAATTCTTCTGGGGATATATCGCTTCCCCCACTGGATGCGATGACGGCTTCTAGGGCAGTTAGACGCGCATCTAATGAGCTAGAGACGGTTTCTTCGACAATGGCGCGGATTTGTTGGGTATTCATCCCAAATCCTGCGATGACCAATCCCATAAAAATCCCCGCCGCCAAAAACACAACGGCGATGAGGGCGGTGGTTAACACATCACCAGACATGCGAAATACCTCTGGTTGGGCAGATTCTTCGGCTTTTTTCAGTGGTGCAATATAAGGTGCTTCTTCTACTTGGGGTATCATTTCTTTTTCTGACACAGATTATTTCCTTTTCTCAGACAATTTATCAATTTATTGTAGCACAACCCTTGAGATTTAGACACGGTGTGATATAATATTTTTTACATGCTCATTGGGGAGTCGCCAAGCGGTAAGGCTGCGGACTTTGAATCCGCCACTCGTTGGTTCGAATCCAGCCTCCCCAGAACATAAAAAAAGCGATAGGTATTATGCCTATCGCTTTTTTGTTGATTAATGCAAAATTTTCTATCGGCGAATCCCCCACCCCGCCAAATATACCGCAAAAGCCCGTTCATAGGCTTGATAAACATCGCCTTCACGCTGAAAACGCCCTGTGAGCGATAACACCACAAACCCATGCAACAATGCCCATGCGCCCCGCAAAGCAATCAACGATTCCCCCGCCCCAATCGCTTTGGTGAACACCGCCTGCAAGGGCAATGCCAATGCTTCTAAATATGTGGGGTCTGGTGAGGCATTTTCTTGTGTGCTAAATGCCAAATGATAGGCTGTGGGGTGTGCAACTGCATACTCCCAATAGGCATGTGCCATAGCCATACACTGGTCATAAGGCGATGCCGTGACTTGGCTGGCATGGCGCATCGCCTCTGTTATTTCGCGCATGGTGAGCGTATTCACCGCTTTGAGCAAATCACTTTTATCGGTGAAGTGCTTATATAGCGAGGGCGCTTTTATCCCCAACGCCCCCGCCAATTTCGCCATCGTCACGCCTTCGTAGCCATCCGCCTCAAATAAGGTGCGGGCAGTGGTGATAATTTGGTCGTGTGATACTTGTGCGGGATGTGGCATGTCTTAAAGCCTTTGCAGATGACTATCTTTGAAGAATGTTGGGTATTTTAGCCCATATCCCATCAAACGGTCAAAGCCGATATGTCCCAACCAGATAAAGGCAAATCCCATGAGAGGTTCAATCGTGAGGACGGATGACAACAAAATGAGCGCCAATGGCACAATTTCGGTGTGTCCAATATTATAAATCACGCTACCCAATTGTGGATTCCGCAAATACCCCAGCATAAAAATGTCGAATGTGAAGAATAAGAGGGCAAATACCCACCCATTTGCGCCGAGGCGGGCATATAAAATACAGGCGACGATAAACATTGCCCCGCCTTCTGCATGGAGCATTACTTTGGGCAACGATAGGGTCATTTTTTCTTGGGACATGATATAAACTCCTGATGGTTAACTTTATTAGCTATCATGGCTAATTATATTATCCATCAGGAATTTTGTCAAGCAATTGCCTCGCCAGAAGCTAAAGCATCTGGCTAATCACACCAAAGCCCCAAAAATGGGGCTGATATGCCCAAATAGCTTGAGAAAATGGTCTTAAAAACCTTATTTCTCCCTAAAAATTGGCATAACAACCTGCTTTAGCAGGTTTTAGAGAGTCTAGGCAGGTGCTTTAGCGCCTGCCGTAAAGCGATTGATGGAACTAGCAATCAAATTCTGCTTCGGCGTTATTTTGTCCAAAATGCTTCGCTGAGGTATTTATAGGCGTTATCTGGGAATATGGTCACAATTGTCCCACCTTCGCCATTTTCTGCCATCCGTTCCGCGACCTTCAATGTCCCAACCATCGCGGTTGCAGAACTAATCCCCACTAAATACCCCTCTTCACGCGCCAAACGACGCGCCATTTCGTAGGTTTCTTCTGTAGAAATGTGCATATTCTCATCTGCCACGCTAGGGTCATAAATACCGGGTTTGATGGCGGTGGGGATGTGTTTGAGTCCCTCTAATCCGTTGAATGGTGAATCGGGTTGGAGTGAAATCACCCGAATAGCGGGGTTATAGTCGTGCAAGCGCCGACCAGTGCCTGTGAGCGTGCCAGTAGTGCCGAGTCCTGCCACAAAATGGGTGACTGCACCGTGTGTTTGCATCCAAATTTCCACGCCAGTCCCATAATAATGCGCCCGCCAATTGGCAGGGTTGTTATATTGGTCAGCGAAGAAATACGCATCTGGTTGTCGAGCAACGAGTTCACGCACCGCCAAAATTGCCCCATCACTGCCTTCCAACGGGTCAGTGAGGACGAGTTCCGCGCCATACGCCCGTAAAATAGCAATGCGCTCTGGGCTGGCATTAGCAGGCAAAAATAATTTGACCTTATAGCCTTTTGATGCCCCAATCATAGAATAGGCAATGCCTGTATTGCCACTGGTGCTATCCAAAATGGTCTTACCTGCATAGAGCAAGCCTTCGCGTTCTGCTTCTTTGATGATATTGAGGGCGGCGCGGTCTTTCACACTGCCACCCGGATTTGTCCATTCGGCTTTGGCATAAATTTTGATATTTTCGGGTAAATGTGCCGTCACGCGGTTGAATCCGAGTAATGGGGTATTGCCAATTTGTTTTTCTAAAGAAATGCCCAAGTGTGAAGGTACATGGGGCATATAGGTGTCATTGGTACGCATCGCAGAAATCATGTGTCATATCCCTTTATATGTTGTGTTCATCCCAAACAAAAAACCGCCATGCAACAAAAAAACAACGTGGTAAGTATCATCCTACGAGGATGTTCCACGTTGTTTTTTATAAGTCGCTCTGACGGTCTTTGTGATTTTTATCTAATTAAAATCAACAAGACGGTGATTTGTTCATTCAGCGTCCTATAAGCGGGAAACAATCCTCATCGCTTATAAGGACGACACGCACGCAACCAAAGCATGGCGTTCTCCAAGTTAGTATTATTCAACATATCCCTACTGTACCGCGTGATTGATAAGATGTCAATCATTTTTGATGAGATTTTTACACATTACTCATGATACCCTATTCTACGGCGTTGTTGATGATACGTTGTCGCAATTGGTCATATTCTTCACGGGTAATCAGGTTTTTATCATAGGCATCTTGTACCTCTTGCAATTGTTCAGTGAGGCTTTTATCGCCATTTGGCATATTATCAAATGCGATGGCATTAAATTGATCAACGATTCCACCTAAGCCAAATTGCTTCAATTTTTCATGGACTTCTGGCGAAAATTGGCTATCAACACTCACAACTACGCCCTGACTTGCTATCGTTGGCTGTGCTAATTTTGATGTTCCGCGTGTGAGCAAAACCATTATCAGCAAAAATGGGACGATGAACGCCACCATCGCAATAATGATAAACCCGCCCGTGACATCGGTTTCTTTGCCATTGCTATCGGTACATAAAAACAAAAGACCCATTTCCCCCGGTTCATGATAGGATGCCTTAAAGGTCTCTACTGAATAGGTATCTTGACCACAGAGTAAAGCGCCTTGAAATTGTTTAGATTGTTCAGCAAATGCGGTATCTGCAAATAGCAATGGCGCAAATAAAAATACAAAGAAAAAGCCATCCAGAAAAATGGCTATCGTACTTAATAAACATCCACCACGCATAGCTTAATCCCCTCTCTAGGTGCATTACTACTTTGTATATTTATAGGCGAATCTGATTACCCCTTGATACGTTTTTCGATAAATTCCAAAAATGGATATGCCATATTTTGGGCATTGGCTTTTTCATTGACAAAAAGGGTCGCATTGGCATCTTCAAAATGCTTATGCAGGCGTTCTAACTCACGAATTTGCAATTGAGATGGTTCATTCTTAAATTGGGTGACAATGGTGGTATACCGTCCCATCGCCAACAATAACCATTCTTTTTCGCCAATTTTCTTGACTAAACGCTCTGTTTGCTTATGCTCTTCCATCAGAAACGAAAAATTATTGAGCATGGGACCAATCACGCTAATCGGCACAGTAAGTTCACCCAATGTCTCTAAAATGATGCCATTGCGATTATAGTAAATCATCAACCCAGTGGCTTTTCCCTGATACGCGGTGCGTACCGCGATGGTACTGGTATTATCATTTTTCTGCGCTAATTCACTCCCTGTCATGAGGGCGGCGTTGGCAATAGCGAGTTGTTCGCTATAGCGGGCATAAATCACCTGAAATTGCTCACGGCTAATTTTGCCTTCTGCAAATTCTGTGATGATACTTTGAATTTTATTCTCTACCGTTGTCTTAAACAATTCGGCAGGATTTGGTTTTTTAACCTCCTCCGTAGGTGGTTTTTGGGCATTATCCACAGGGGGGGTAGGTGTTTTTTTGGAGATTGGCTTTTTTGCATCATCGGACATAGGCTATTTTCCAAATTTCTTCTTCACAAATATCAAAAACGGATAAGCAAGTGCATTGGTATCTATATGTTCTCTGGCGAGTTGAGCGCGATTGGCTTGTTCAAAGTCATGGCGCAGGCGCTCTAACTCGCGGATTTGTAATGGTGATGGCTCATTGATGAATAAAATAACAACCGTTGTATATTGACCGGGCAAAAAAAGCAACCAGTCTTTTTTGCCAATTTTTTCAATACGACGGTCTATGAGCTGGTTGGCGAGCATTTGTAGGGTAAAATCTTCGAGGGTTGGCTCTAATATGGTAAAGGGAATCGGAAAATCACCCAATGTCTCTAAGACTTTTTCGCCCTTATTATGATAAATCAGAAGCCCTTGTACCTTACCCATATATTCGTCACGCACAGCAATGGTGGGTGGTCCGCCTTCGGCAATACTCACCGCATCGGGATTACCCGTCATGAGCGCGTGTGTGGCAATCGAAAGACGGGCGCTATATCGTTCATACAACGCATGGAATTGCTCACGGCTAATTTTGCCTTCTGCAAATTCTCTGACGAGGGATTGAATCTTCTCCTCCATCAGCGACTTAAATTCTTCTGCCTTTTGACGTGGGTCAGATGACATAATCGCCCTCTTTCTGCAATGATTAACGCGCTAAAATACGATTTTTAGCGCCCTGCGATGGCAATGACAATTGCACCAATCACAGCAAGTAACCCAATAATGGCAAAGGCAGATACAACCACTCGTTGCCAGCTAGGAAGTGGCGCATTTTGTTTTTCAAGTTGCACCACTTCCATCGTGCTACCCTTGCTATTACGACCACCATGACGGTCTAATTGGCTTGCATATTGATTTTGTTCGTTGCTCATGATGAGTATCCTCTTATTCCAAGCTATAATTTTTAGATGAATATTTTTATTATAACCCCTAAAGCCACTATAGCCAAATACTTTCTCATTTGATATACTACCCGTCACGTTAACCAAATTTAGCATCATTTGGAGAGGTAGCATAGCTGGTCTAATGCGCTCGCCTGGAACGCGAGTACGGGTAACACCGTCGTGGGTTCGAATCCCACTCTCTCCGCTTCTCATTTTTTTGTTGTGGATAATTCCCCTTATATCGGCATGTGGCACATCAGAAGCACCCCTGCCCACACGAGTTGTTTTACCTACCGATTCTGCCACATTAACCCCCATGCCCACTGATATTCCCCTCACAGGGACGCTCAATTTTTGGGAAGCCCAAAGTCAAAATTTGCCCCAAAATGCCATTCACCTATGGCGATTCGCCGCTTTTGCGGGCGATAATATTGTGTTGCGCGTGGTTGGAGTCGAAGATGAATTATCGCTTACGCTGATGACCGATGAAGGCGCAATCCTCACACAAGGCGATGACATCACCGCCATTTTGCCCAGCACAGGCTTTTATCGGGTGTTGGTCACGGGCGCGGGAGAGTATGAAATTGGGCTTGGCTATGCCGATGGCGATAATCCCAACGCCCCCACCGAAATACCACTCACGCAAGTCGTCGGAATCCCGACACCCAATCCCTTATTTGAAGAATTAGGCGTGTTGATGGGCGAAATAAGCCCCAATACCCCCATCCAACAAACGATTTTGGCGGATGCGCGTCAACGCTATACCTTCACGGGCATTGCCGATAGTTATATTCAGCTCGAAGCACTAGCAGATTCCCCAGAAAACACCCCACGCCTCACACTTTATGCCCCAGATGGCACACCGATTGCCACCGATGGCGGGAGTGGCTCAACGGGTTCTGCACGCCTGCGGAATATTCGACTTGCTACCGATGGCGACTACACCATTCAACTTATCGGCGGAGGGAATAGCACCTATACGCTCGTTTTGAACACAACCGAGCGACTTATCCCTGTGATTGCCACACAGACCATTTTGCCAACACCCACACCTTTCCCTGCTTATATCCCACTAGAGGCACAACCGCTTGTGGCGGGGCAACGCCTCGAAAATCATGTTCCGATTCGCGCCACCTTAACCGATTTAACCAGCGTAGTGGTTTATTCATTTTATGCCGATGCGGGGACAATTGTCACCGTTGGCGCAAGCCCCCTAAGTGCGGGAGTGCGCCTGATTTTGGAATTGGTAGACCCCGATGGTATTAGCACCCGCGCCACCGTGAATGGGTCAATCTCCAACGGCGATACGGTCATCCCCGCCTATCCTGTCACCATCAGTGGGGTGTATCAAATTTTCATTACATCCGAAGAAAATGCCAGCTTAGGTGATTATACCTTGTCCTATGGTGTGGGAGCGACCCGCCTAGACCGCCTGATGGGGAATTTGGCACATGACCAAACCATCACCAACCGCATTGATAAACGCGGTGTACGTGATGTGTGGGTGGTGGAGTTACGGCGCGGGGATACCATCACCCTCTCTGCCACACCCAATGATTTGGTCTTTGACCCCGTGTTAGAACTCGTCCCAGTGGTGCGTCCAAATGAGCTAACGGTGATTGATGATAATAGCGGTGGAAATCGTGCGCCGTTTGTCCGTAGTTTGATGATTGCCGAAGATGGCTTGTATCTGGTGCGGATTTATGCTCAAAATGCCGCTAGTTTGGGCGGATATAGCCTTGTATGGCGCTATATTGACCGCGCCGCCACACCCACCCCGCCACCACCAGCCATCCCTCTCATGACGATACGCGATATAGTGGCACAAGACACCTATGCCTTTTATCCATTTCAGGGATATGCAGGGCAAAAAATTGAGGTGCAAGTGATTGGCGAAACAGCAGGTTTTGACCCCGTGGTGGCACTTATTTCGCCCACAGGCGAAACGCTCATCGAAGCCGATGATAGCGGTGGCACACTCAATCCCACTTTTACCCTCACCATCCCTACCGATGGGGTGTATCGCCTACGGGTGAATGGGTATCTGTCTAGTGGGGCATTTGTAGTGCAAGTGCGGGAATTATTCTAAATGAACAAATTACAAAATCCCCATAAAGCCATTATTCCATTAGAAAAACTCTCTGAATACGCGCTTAACCCAGAACATGATGAAGGCAAACATAAAGCACGAGTTTTCAAATCCGCATTAGGACTAACCCAAAACGATGCACCATTTCTACAAAAAGTTATTCAAGAAATCATATTTACCCATGAAGCCAAGCACGAAAGTTCTAATGACTATGGCGAGCGATATGTGATAGACTTTGAATTAACAACATCGGTTGGGACAGCCATCATTCGTACTGCATGGATTATCCGATTTTCAGAAGATTTTCCACGACTCACCACTTGTTACATAGTAGGATAGACAATGATAAAAATACACTCGCTAGTCGCTGTTTTAGAAGATTTACCCCAACATAAACTCAAACGTGGTCATATCGGCACAGTCGTTGAACAATGGGCAGATGATGTTTATGAAGTCGAATTTGCCGATAAGCGTGGTGTTGCCCATGCGATGGTGGCATTGAATACCAATCAATTACTCGTTTTATATGAATATGCCGATATGAATGAACAATCTGTGTAATTGAATAGAGGTTATCTATGAAAACCATCACCTTACGGTATCAAAATGGACATTTCATCCCCATTGGCGAAGTACCCCCTATTGCAGAGCGGCATGAAGTGGTGATTACACTACTTGACACATCTATAAATTGGGATGCCTATATTGAAATGCTGGATAAAACAGAAGGCATGTGGACAGATATTGGTCAGGAATTAGAAGATACTATCAATGAGGCGCGACAGGGGTGGGATGAAGAATGGCAAAAACGGCTGAATTCTTTGTAGATACCATTCTTCATATCCATAAAAATTTCTACTCTATGGGCTTCTCCACATCGTTGCCCCATTCTTTCCATGAGCCGTCAAATACTGCCCCGCCCGTGAATCCTGCCACGCGCATCGCCAATAACCCATAACTAGCAGATACCCCACCATTGCAATACAAACCAACCCCTTCACCATCGGTTGTGATACCCATATCGGCAAATTTGAGGCGCAATTGCTCCACAGGCAACATGGTACTATCAGCACGAATCAAATCATTGCGGGGCAAATTTTTGGCAGTGGGAATATGACCAAAGCGTTTGGCGCGGGATGCTTTGCCCTCATATTCGGCGGGTGTGCGAACATCTATCAACGCCATTTTGCCACCATCTATCCCTGCCTGCACTTGCTCAATGGTCAAACGCAAGGCATTATTTGGCTTGGGGGTGAATAGCTTGGGGGAAATCACGGGCAATTCCGCCGTAATCGGACGATTTTCTGCTGTCCATTTTTGCCATCCGCCATCCATCACCACCACACGCTCATGACCATAGTAATTCAGCGCCCACCACAACCGCGCGGCAAAAATCCCACCAAAATCATCATATGCCACCACCAGCGTCTTGTCATCTATGCCTAATTTGCCCATAAAATCCGCAAATGCCTGTGGCTTGGCAATATGCCCCGCATTGGGACTATCGGGGTCGGTTATATCACGCACCCAATCCACAAATACCGCATTGGGCAGGTGGCTGGTGTTGTAGTCGTCCCAATGGGCATAATAATGCGGATGCTGGTCAGTGGCGTGCAGTACGCGCCCACGAATATCTACAATGCGAATCGTGGGGTCATCTAAATGGTCAAATAACCAATCGGTGGTCACGAGCAAATTTTCTGTCATGAGAAAGTATCCTCTTTAATAATGGGCGGGCGGGGGGAATTGCTAAAGTGGTCTACAAAATTTAATTTTTTCATGATGGCATGATAGCGTTCTTGGAGGCGTGCATTGCGTTCTGGGTCAGATAAATCGAGGCGCATATCAAATCCATCTTCATGATTATCGTGGTAATAATTGCGCCGTCTATCCACCACGCGAAATTCATATTTGTGATATAAATTTTGTGCTACCGAATTGCTCACACGCACTTCGAGGACGATATAAGACGATTGGCACAAAATGGCTTTATGGACGAGGGTGGCGAGTAAGGCTTCTCCTACCCCTTTACCCCGTTCATCGGGATGTGAGGCGATGGTGCTGATATGCGATTCATCGGCAATCATCCACATACCGGCATACCCCAAAATTTTTCCGCCTGTTGTGGCTGAAAAAGGGCGGATGAAGCGTCGCCAACCCGTAGCGAGGTCTGAGACTTCTTGCATGACCAGCATGTGGCTACTCGGTGCTTTTGCCACTTCATACATATAAGATTGTTCTGACCATGCAGGCTTAAACGATAAACGGTCAATAACAACCACTTCGCGCACATCTGTGATGTGCATATAACGTAAAACGGCACTCATGGGGTGTTGCTCTCATCTTTTAAGTAGAGTGGGATTAATTTTGTCGGATGAAAATCGGCTTTATCCTCTGTGAGGTGCAATTGTTCCCACGCATATTCCGCTAAAAATCCCGCACGGCGTAGGCGATGTGGTGGTGGGGCAATACTAATCGGCTTGCCATCAGCAATCGCTTTGTCTAAAAGCTCGCGCCCATAAGGATTCACTTCCCCCGTGATGATAGCTGTGCCGTCTAGTGTTTCGATGAGCGCCTCCCATGTGATGAGGCGGGGTTCAGCATGGCTGACCCAATGCCCTTTTTTCCAGCGATAACTATTGACAATCACGCGCCCACGTCCCGCTTGTACCACCGCCACCAAACCACTATTGGCTTGGTATTGGGGTTGCGAATAGGCGAGCATATCGAGGCTACTCATGCCCACAAGGGGCAAGTTATGGACACCAGCCATGCCTTTTGCCATCGCCACACCGATGCGGAGTCCGGTATATGACCCAGGTCCAATGCCGACAGCGAGCGCGGTCAAATTGGCAGGTGTGGTATCACAAAAATTGAATAGTTGGGCTATGGCGGGTGCGAGTTGAACAGTATGTTGATTATCACTTTGCCATGTTTGTTCCATGAGGATAGAGTCACCATCATGCAAGGCAAGGCTGATAAAACGGGTTGCGGTATCAATGGCTAATAGCATAGGTTATGCCCCAAAGGTGGCTTCTCTAAATTGTTTAATGAGGTCAAGATAACGGGTATTGTTGCCTTCAAAGATGATATTGCGCCGTCTTTCATCTACAACACGAAATTCTATCCAAAGGCGGTGTTCTGGTAACGCCGATTCAATGCGCTCGGGCCATTCAATAATCAAAATGCCCGTATCGAATAAATCATCAAAGCCAATAGAGGCGACTTCGCTGGCATGATTGAGGCGATAACAATCTAAATGATAGAGGCGTTGGCGGTCTTTTTCGCGCCGATGTTCATGCACCAAATTAAAAGTTGGGCTGGTGACAGGGTATTGTGACCCCCATCCGACCCCAATCCCACTGGTGAACACGGTTTTTCCCGCGCCCATATCCCCTGATAGGCAGATAACATCGCCCATGCGAAGCAATGCGCCTAATTTTGCCCCATAACGGCGGGTTTGGTCGTCACTGTGGCTGATGATATTGAGTTCATCAGGTTTAAGTATTGCCAATGATAAATTCCTTTTATAATCATTGCTGAATTGAAGATGAATTATAACGGTTTTATGGGGCAAATTCATCCCGATTTTTTGCTAAAATAGAGCTTTCTGGCAGTATTGGGTGTAGTTGGTTGCATCCATACAAACCCTATCACGAATCAGGAGTGCCTTATGACCACATCCAGAGCCAATCCCAATCAACGCAAAGTCATTCGCTCGGTTGCACTCCCCACAGAACATGGTGGATGGGGGTTTTTGATTGAACCCATCATCTTGGGGCTATTGGTGGCTTTTTCTGGTGCAGGGTTACTGCTGGCAATCAGCGCATTTGGCGTTTTCCTCATCCACCAGCCCCTAAAAATTGCCATCAAAGACCGCATGAAGGGCAACCGTCCACCTCGCACCATTTTGGCAGAACGGTTTGCGCTGGGATATGGTGGGGTGGCACTTATCCCATTTGGGATATTACTTTTATTGGTGGCGGATAAAACCTTTTTATTGCCCCTAGTGATAGCACTCCCCTTTGCATTGGTGCAATTGTGGTATGATGCCAAAAATCAGAGCCGAAAATTGCTCCCAGAGGTGTGTGGCGCGATTGCATTAGGCGCAATTGCGCCGATGATTGCCATTTTAGGCGGATGGGCTGTTACGCCCGCATTGATACTATGGTTATTTTTGATGGGGCGTATTATCCCATCCATTTTATATGTACGGGCGCGGTTGCGATTGGAACGCGGAAACCCCATTCAGCGCGAATCGGTCTGGATGGTGCATGGGGTAGCGGTGATAATGGTCATCGGGTTTGCGTTGTCGCGCACCATGCCCTATTTGGGTGTTGTGGCGATGCTCATCCTATTGGGACGGGCGATGATTGGATTATCTGATTATCGCAAAGCACGTCGCGCCCCTATCATCGGTTTTCAGGAATTGGGATATGGCTTTTTGACGGCACTATTAGGGGCGCTTGGTTATGCGCTCGGTTGGTAATAGTCGCCTTTTGCACATCTAATGATGATTGGATAATCCCCTTATGACATCAACAAAATTCATACGCCTGTTATGGGCATCGTTTCCCCTTTTGCTTGCGGTTGCCCTCTATGGCTATGCCGTTTATTTGCCCTTTTTCTTAGATGATGGCTTGCTCTTTGCCATTATCATACGCCCACCCAATAGCCCCTTATCATGGGAAATTTGGGGTGGCTCAATGACCTTTGCCTATTATCGCCCATTGGTCTTTTCGATATGGGAAATCAATCAGTCGTTGATGGGTGGCGGAAAATTTGACCCCATCGCATTACATTGGCTCAATGTAATGCTCTATGGCATGACAGGGGTGTTGCTAGGGGGATTTATTCGGCGGATGGGGCGTATTATGGGGCTACCGAATCGGGACATGCTTGGCGGGATAGCAGGGGTTATTTATGTGCTGTTCCCCTTCAATTACAATGCCGTGATATGGGTTGCATCCATGTTTCACATTATGGCAGGATTTGGGGCGATGATGGCGTTGTGGTGTGTAGCAATATTCATCACCCCTATGGTGGGTGTAAGGGCGCAACATGTTGCGCCCCTACAGGGGTATCGCTGGTTAATCGGCGCGTGGCTTGGGGTATTTATCGCCACATTTAGCCATGAAAATGGGGTATTGCTCGCGCCACTCATCGGATTATTGCTTGTGGGTATAATAGGTAGGGACAGGATATATCCTGTCCCTACATTTATCCGTCTGGCAATACTCTATATCCCCATATTGGTTATCATCGGGGTATATTGGCTATTGCTCAATACCGTCCCACGCGGAGCATCACCCCTCACCATTTTATGGGATGATATCGGTGATTCATCGGCATTATTTTTACAAACCCTCATTTATCCCATCGCAGGGGCATATCGCAAACTCACGCTGGCGGATGAATCC